>JBBIVW010000003.1:0-115816 GCA_037439525.1 Anaerolineae bacterium | reverse complement strand
GCGATTTTATGTGCTTCCCACTCTTCGACTACCCGGCTTTCAGGCCAGGGGGCGACGATCAGCCCCTCCGCCCAGTCGCTTATAATGCCTTTCAAGGGCGAGTTTAGCGTGGCGCGTTTCAGATGCCCCCAAAGCTCCTCCGTGACGAACGGGGTGAACGGGTGCAGCAGGCGCAGGCTGATATCCAGGGTTTTCACCAACGTGGAGGCGGTGGTTAGAGCGCGTGTACCGCCCTGGGCTAATTGCAGCTTGGCGATTTCTACATACCAGTCGGCGAAATCTCCCCAGAAGAACTCGTAGATCTGCCTTCCGGCCTCGCCAAATTGATAGCTCTCGAATAAGCGGTTGACCTCCCGCACCAGGCTTTGCAACTTTGCCCAAATCCAGGAGTCTGCCAAGGTCCACTCGCGCAGGCTTTGCGTATCGAGAGCCTCCGTCTCTTTGAGCGCTTCCTGCGCGGAGATGACAAAGCGTCCGGCGTTCCAGATTTTATTGGCAAAGTTGCGGTTGGCTTCCACTTTCTTGATGCTCAGGTTGACGTCTTTTCCGGGCGTTGATCCAACCAGCAAGGTAAAGCGCAAGGCATCTGTCCCCAGGTGTTCCATCACTTCCAGGGGGTCGATCACGTTGCCAAAGGATTTACTCATCTTCCTGCCGTTTTCATCGCGGATCAAACCGTGCAGGTAAACTGTATGAAAGGGGGCTTTGCCGGTGAACTCCAGCCCGGCCATAATCATACGCGCCACCCAGAAAAAGAGGATGTCGTAGCCAGTTTCCATTACTGAGGTGGGATAGAAATACAGGTAGTCTGGCGTTTTTTCGGGCCAACCCAGGGTGGAGAACGGCCATAACGCGGAAGAGAACCAGGTATCCAAAACATCCGCATCCTGCTGAATGTTTGTGCTGCCACAGTGTGCGCAGTTGGTGGGGTCTTCGCGTTTCACGGTTTGTTCGCCGCATTCCGCGCAATACCACACAGGAATGCGATGTCCCCACCAGAGTTGGCGCGAGATGCACCAATCCTGGATGTTTTCCATCCAGTTGAAATATACCCTGGTGAAGTGTTCGGGTATGATGCGGATGCGACCGTCGTGAACTGCTTCGAGCGCTGCTTCGGCAAGCGGTTTGGTGCGTACGAACCATTGTGTGGAGATCATCGGTTCAATCACCTCACCACCGCGCTGAGAGCGCGGTACAGTGAGCAGGTAAGGTTCTTCCTTGATGACCAGACCGGCGCGGCGCATGTCCTCCCAGATATTATGGCGTGCTTCGTAGCGATCCTGCCCGGCATAAGGTCCGCCATTTGCGTTGACGCGCGCGCGCTCATCTAATACCGAGATAACCTCCAAGCCATGGCGCTGGGCGATCTCGAAGTCATTGGCATCGTGCCCTGGGGTGACTTTCAGCGCTCCGCCGCCAAAAGCCATATCCACGTAATCATCGGCAATCACTGGAATCTCCCTTCCTAGGATGGGTACGACTACCTTTCTGCCGATGTATTTTTGGTAGCGCGCATCTTGCGGGTGCACTGCCACGGCCGTATCTCCCAAAATGGTCTCTGGCCGCGTCGTAGCGACAGGGATATATTCTCCCGTCCCATCGGCAAGCATATACTTGAAGTAATACAGCGTTGCCTGTTCTTCGGAATACTCGACTTCCAAATCCGAGACTGCGGTGCGCAGCCCGGGTGACCAGTTAATCAAACGCGGACCGCGGTAAATCAGCCCTCGTTCATATAGGCGCACAAATGCCTCGCGCACGGCGCGCGACAGCCCCTCATCCAGGGTGAAGCGCTCACGGGACCAGTCGCAAGAAGCGCCCAGCCGGCGGATTTGTTGAGTGATGATGCCGCCGTATTTTTCCTTCCATTCCCATGTGCGCTGCAGGAAAGCCTCGCGCCCGACCTGTTCTCGGCTCAACCCCTCTTTAGCCAGGGCTTTTTCTACTTGCAGTTGGGTGGCGATGCCGGCATGGTCTGTCCCAGGCACCCACAAGGTGGGCTCCCCTCGCATGCGGTGATAGCGGATCATCAAGTCTTCCATGGCGACGAACATGGCGTGACCCAGGTGTAACTCACCAGTAACGTTGGGCGGAGGGATGGAAATGACAAACGGCTTTACCAATGGGTTGAAATCAGGGTTGTTGGGATCGTTCCACGGCTTGAAAAATCCATTGTCTTCCCACCACTGATAGACGCGCCTTTCAGTAGCGTGAAAATCATAGGTTTTGGGCAGTTGGTTGGTTTTCATGGTTACACTCCTTGCATTGATTCAGCGTTCCCAGCTCAGCGGTGCCACGGCAACCTCACCCCGGGTTAGGGTGCTTAGCCAGGGCCAGCCTGCGGTGGTGATGTACCACTGATCGCTTTCGGTCAGATGAATGACCTCTGGTGCATGTGCCTCCAGTTGCGCCACTAAATTAGGGGTATGTTTCAGGCCACGATAAACGCCAAAATCGTATGGGTTTTCGGAATAGAGCACCAGCGTTTCGTTGTAACTTTCAGGATGAAGCCATATTTTGAACATCATGAGGATGCCGTGCCAGAAGAAGGTATCGTTGTTATAGGTCATAAAGAGGTAATACCCATCTTGGTACCGAACGACATACGGGGATTCCATAGAGGCAAACGGTGAATTCCGCTCGCTTCCCCAAGTGCTGCGCAGAGCAGTGCGTATGTACTGCCATTCATGCTTATTGAATGACTGGTATACATCGACCTGAGAGAAATACGCCCCGCGCGCCGTGGCATATAACAGCCACTGATCTTCGGCCACTTGTAGCACCATCGCATCGCGGAAGAATTTATGTGTTGGTGAGCGCATGGTGATGCGGTGATTTTCCCAATGGATGCCGTCTTGTGATTCCATTTGATGCAATATGTGTGGCGACCAGAACATGGTGTAACCGCTTTGGTCATGGATGACATGGGGCGCCCAGGCCAGGTCTCCGAAATCCGCTATCGGGGGTTCTTCGCTCATCCCTTCTGCAGGCGGGAAATCTTGGCTACGCCCCACCGCGAAATAGCGTTCAGCGTTGAAATCTCCGTCGCTATGCGAGGTGATGCCCACCAGGCGCCAATCCCCCGTCGCATCCCGGTAGATCGCATGGTCGTTGATATAGCTGCCAGCTTGTGTTGGTCTAAAGAGGAATTGCCACTCTCCCTGTATATTGGGGATATACCGAGATGGCATCTCTTTCTTGACCATGACCGAGGCTTCGCCGATCAGGCGCGGTGCAGCGCCACTATAAGGCACAGCCCAGACCTGGTACGATCCCGATTCATGGATCAGATAAGAGCCGTAGTGCGCCTGACCGATTTGCCGTGCAAGCCCACCTTCCAGGCGCGCGATGCGGTAGCTTTCCATCTCCGGGTGAGCGATCCAGCCCAAATGCGCCCAGCCTTTACCATGAGCGACTTTAACGCCGGTTGTGGCTTGTAACTCTTCTACACGTGAGCGTGAGATGGAGCTGTAAAAATCGGTGGTTAGGGGTGCTTCCAAATAGATGCGAATGCCGATTTCACCGATCAGCCACAAGCCGAGGAGGCTACTTGCAAAGATGGTGATGATTCTCAAGGCCTTTTTCATTGCTTTACTCGCTTCGTGTTATTGATGCGTCCTCAGTATGCGCAAGGCGTGATTGCGCATAAAATAAAAAACTCCTTTCATCCTGTTGAGGACGAAAGGAGTAACTCCTTCCGCGGTACCACCTCACTTCACCGCCAGATGCGGTGCACTCATCCCACCCGACGGGCAATATTCTTTGCCGATGCGGGTTGCGCAGTAACGGGCGTACCCGTGCCGTTCTACTCTGGCATGGTACCATTTCTTCGGCAATCTGCTCGGGCGACCTTCAGCGCTTTATGGCTGCGGGGGCTTCCAGCCTGTGGCACACCCTTCTCTGATCAGCGTTCAAACGCTTACTCCTCCCGAGGGAGGGTATTATCTTATGTTGCGCTGATTATACACATTTTCAGAGATTTGGGTAGGGGAATTTTAAACCCATCAACCGGGCAGCAATCCCACATAACAGGCGCGGTGACAACCCACCCCCAGTATAATTCCTAGGGGTGTTTCCAGAAATGAGAATCGAATCCCTGCCTGTTAGACCTTCATCTCAATCCGCTGTTAGGGTGCTCCTTTACCTTTACCCGGGTTTACCGGTTTGGGTTTGGGGGTTTTCTCCGGTTTGCCCTGCCCTTTTTCGGGTTTAGGTTTGTCTTTGCCAATCAACCCGTATTCCTGCATGATTTGCCCCCAACCCATTCCACTGGCGCGTTTTTCAAACACCTCCTCCACGGAGACGCCGGCCACCTGGCTGATTTGATACGCTAGAGCGATTTCGCCAAAGCCATATCCCTGGCAGAACCATCCCATGATGGTTGCATAGTCGCTGCCAAACTGTTCTGCCAATTTCAAGCCAACGGGGTGTTGTGCCTCGCTGCTTCCATCGCAATAGAGACCTGGTCGTGGTTCTTCGTCTTCCGTTTCGGGTTCGGGTTCATCCGTTGGATCGGGGTCCTGCGCTTCGGTTACCGGCAAAACCGTCGCCGAGAGCGCCTGTGCGATGACTGTATCGAACTGCGCCATCTGGCTCTCATCGGTCGCGTCGAGCGATGCGCCAGCCATGAGCAAATTTTGTCCCAGTACACTGAGCGCATAAGAAAAGTTGTCTGCATCTCCTTCTTGAGCCAGGAGGCGGATCTCTTCCAGGCGCTCTTGGGCGGAGGCAACCAGCAATTTGCCCCGGCTGATGGGGTCATTCGTCAGGCTCAGACGCATCGCCTCAAGCTGAAGGTCCAGGCCATACAGGGCATCCCCAGGCACGGCGGCGTTCGCATAGCTTAACAAAGTGACCCCTGCCAGGGTAAAGGCTACCAAAACGGCAATCAGGATGCGTACCATGTCACCACCTCCGAATAATTACACATGGATGCCAAGAGAACGCTCGTTTGCTGAAATATGCATTCCGACTATAGCCCAATTTCTCAATAGATGGTCAAACATTTCTGTAAGCTCAATGATTCACACCTTAGAATCTCTATCTAAATTCAGGTTCTGAGTATCGCGTTGATCTATAGGGATTGATCGATTCCTCATGCGTTATCCACTTCGTTTTTCAACAGCTCTATCCAGTCGATCATATGCACGGTTTTATATAGGCCATGGTCATCGTCCACGGCATGGAATGTCGCATGGGGGAAAACTTGGGCGCACAAGCTGCGCGCTTCTTCAATGGGAATGATTTCATCGTGGATGCCATGATAGACAACGGTGGGCACACTCACCGGTGGGGGTGGATTTTGCGCGAAATCCGGCCAGATGAGCGCTGGTGCCAGGAGCACCAGCTTGGATACTTGCTGAGGGTGGTGGCAGGTAAACAGAGCTGCCATCAACCCCCCAAAACTGGAACCGATCATTGTCCAACCGCGCTCATTACCCATGATAATCTCCAATTGTTGCATGCGCTCCTCCAGGCTACCCTGAAAGTCGGGGGTGAGCATGTCTGGAAAGAGGCTACGCAGCAGGGTGGCTTTGATTCCCTGGCTACTGCCCCACAATCCATGGATGAAGATCATGCGCGAGGTGTTGCTGGACATAGTTTCATTGTATCATTTTTAGGCGTTGCAGATCATCTCCTTCCATTGACCATCCTTTCAAACCTGGATAAACTTAAAACATGAAGGCGCAAAGCAGGCTGGATCACGCGCCTCTTAGGAAGGAGTGCCCTGAAATGCAAAACGAAATCACCCAAAAAGGGAAATTGCTCAGCAAGTCTGGAGCACTAACCCAAGCAGGCTGGATGCGCCAGCCGCTTCTGGATTGCAACCTGGAAGACGTGGCTTTTTACCCCAGGCTCTGGCGTTTCTTGCAACCCTGGCGCGTGAAACGTTGGGATTACTACGCCGTTTTCACACCAAAGCGCTTTTTCTCGGCAACCATTGCCCATTTGGGATATGCCGGCAATGTCTTTGTGTACACGGTCGATTTTGAGACGCCTCAGGTGCACGAAGAAGGTCTGGTGATCCCCTTTGGTAAAGGTATCTACCTGGCGCGCAATAGCGACAAGGGCGAAACGTCCATCGAGGGAAAGCGTGTCCGCCTCTCCTTTAGCCAATACCCCGAGCGCCGTGAGCTTTTTATTGAATGGCCCTCCTATCACCAGGGGCGCGGTTTGCTGGCAGAGATCAGCCTGGCCTGTCCGCTCGAGCACGAATCGATGACCATTGTGATTCCCATTGGCCGTAAGCGCTTCTATTACAACCGTAAAATCAACTCTATGCCAGCCAGCGGAAAGATCCACTATGGCCATGAAATTGAATACCTCTCGCCTGAAAGCTCTTTGGGCTCTTTAGATTGGGGACGGGGTGTTTGGGAGTATCGCAGCTTTTGGAATTGGGCGAGTGCCTCAGGCTTCTTGAGCGATGGACGTCGTTTTGGCCTCAATTTTGGAAAGGGCTTTGGCGATTTGAGCAAGGCCACGGAGAATTGCGTTATCCTGGATGGGCGCGTACATAAGTTGAACCAGGTCTCGTTTGAATATGACCCTCAAGATTTTATGCGCCCCTGGAAGTTCGAAGACGACCAGGGCAGGCTGGCGCTGGAGTTTGTTCCCTTTGTCGAACGCGTTGCCAGGACAAACCTCTTGATCATCACGAGTGAAGTACATCAAATCTTCGGGCGCTATTCCGGCCGCGTGTTATTGGACGACGGGGATGAGTTACACCTGGATGGCTTGATTGGCTTTGCAGAGGAGCATCACGCTCGTTGGTAAGCCATCGGCGAGGCAGCCAACGGGCAATGGGTGATTGATAACGAGACTTTCAGGTGGGGTTTTCTATTCCTGCGGATTTCAGTACCCAGGCAGCATATAGAGAAACCCAACGGTTCGTCTCTTCTTTGTCGCTCAGCTGCGCATATGTCCTGTGGCGATAGGGGCTGGTTCCACGCCAGTACCCTGCTTTGGTGCGCCATTCTTGCAGCCAGAGAAGTGCTTTTTGAGCGTCGGGGTGCTCCAGCCGACCCAAATCTGCCAGCACGCGTAACACGAATAGGATGTCTGCCTGGTAGAAGAGCGGAGCATTCAAGCGCGACCACATGGGATGCACGCGCCCTTTTTCGGGTGTAGGGTAGTCTGCTTGCTCCAAGTGATGAGCTTCTAGGAGAAAGTGAACCCCGCTCTCGATGGCTTTGTGCACCTCTGGTTTGAGCAGGTGGGCAGGTAGAGAGGCAAAACCCCATAGGGCGCGCGCGGCCCCCCAAGCACATGGGCGTTCATCGTTGTAAGCGCAGCGCCAATCCTTTTCAACGCCATCGAAGACCACCGCGCTGAGTACCACGCGTAGTCGGGGATCGTCATCCAGCCCACAATACAGCGCGTATCTCAAGAGGTTCCCCCAAAAACAGGCAAGACCGTGTTTCCCTTTTGAGACCCTTTTTTGCAATTCATCCCAAGTTTCGCCCAACATGTACAGGGCGCCACGGCGCATGGCGCTGTTTTTTCTTTCGATGCCGAGCTCGCAGAGCAAGAGCAGGCTCCAATGGGTGCTGGTGTATTTTGGCGTGTAATAGCTGTGTTCGTTTGCCCACGCACCGATGCGCGTTTGTCTGCCGAGGATTTCCGGGATGGGGCCAGTTTTTTTCATCGCCTTACGCGCTGCTTGGACTTCTGGAACGAGCTCCGCTTTGTCAAGCAGGTTTCGCAAGGTCAGATAGCGGATGGATGGTGTGCTTGCTGCTAAAAGCCAGTCAATCAAGCCTTGATCCGTACCCTGATTTCGCATTACCGCCTCCTGATCGGTTGTGTGATGAACCCGAAGCTTGTCTCGCCATGTCCGTGTGTCTGTAGCTTACCCAATTGTAACCGATGCACATCATCAGGGAGCGAACTATGGAACAGTGGGGCAATTAATCAGATGATTAAAATTAATTCTATTTAACTTATTAATTTGACATAAAAATGGGATGTGAATATAATAAGTCCAATGCAAGTGTTCACTCGCCTTCCGCTGGATCTGGCTAAGCACCACGTGCCTCGGGGGATGGTCTTTCTGATCCCCGAACGCTGCAAGGGATGCGGCATGTGCATTCGTTTTTGTCCTCGCCAGGTCTTGGTTGCTTCGCCCCACACGAACTCGAAAGGCTACCATATTCCAGCGCTCACCGAAGGTAGAGAAGGCGAATGCGTTCAATGTGATTTCTGCACCACCGTCTGCCCTGAGTTTGCCATCTTTTCCCTGCCTGCGGAGGCGGCTTCTCGATGAGTGCTGCATCTATCTCCTCAGGCGAACACTTCATGAGCGGCGACCATGCCTGCGCCGAAGGAGCCATCGCCGCAGGGTGTTCTTTCTTTGGCGGCTACCCCATCACCCCTTCCACCGAAATCGCGGAATACCTCGCCCGCCGTTTGCCTCAAGTAGGAGGCGTTTTCATCCAAATGGAAGATGAGTTGGCGAGTATCGCCGCGGTTTTGGGCGCTTCCGCCGCTGGTAAGCGCGCCATGACCGCGACCTCCGGTCCCGGCTTGAGCCTTATGCTGGAGAATATAGGGCTGGGGGTGATGATGGAACTGCCTTGCGTGGTTGTGGATGTACAGCGCGGTGCGCCCTCTACCGGTTTACCCACCATGCCAGGGCAAGCGGATATGATGCAGGCGCGGTGGGGTTCGCATGGCGATTATAGCCTCGTTGCCTATGCCCCCTGGTCGCCACAGGAGATGTTTAACCTTACCGTGCGCGCCTTCAACGTGGCCGACCGTTTCAGAACACCCGTTTTACTCATGGCGGATGAAGTGGTTGGCCACATGGTGGAGCGTGTGGTCATTCCTCCTGCGGATCAGATCGAACATTGGGCGCGCAAGTCCCCTCCCGATCCACCAAACGGGCATTTCGAAGCTTTCAGGGCAGAACCGGATGACCTTGTGCCACCCATCGCACACGCCGGCGATGGGTACTATGTGCATTTCACCGGTTTGACCCACGACACACGCGGTTATCCCGCCATGGATGCTGAGACGCACCACGCCCTGGTCACGCGCCTGAACGAAAAAGTGCATCGGAACGCCGCCTCCATTCTCATGACAGAGGCTTTTGAACTTGAACAGGCGCGCATTGTCGTGCTCTCTTATGGCTGCACGGCACGCTCGGCAAAATCCGCAGTGCGCCGCGCCCGCCAACAGGGTATTCCTGTTGGCCTGCTTCGCCTGATCTCTGTCTGGCCCTTCCCGCAGGACGAATTGGCTGCGCTGGCTGACGGCGTGGATGAATTTATCGTTGCCGAGATGAACCTCGGTCAGGTGCGCTTGGAGGTGGAGCGCGTGGTCCGCCGGCCGGTTTTGGGAGTGCACCATGCTGGCGGCGAGATGATCCCTCCAGACCCGATTTTGCAGGCGATTCAGCATGTGGCTGCACATGGATGAGGGCATGATGAACTCACACACGACAAACTCGGCGATAGCAACCAGCCAGCGTATCCAGGAAACCGGCGCGCACCCGCTGGATGCTCTGATTCGCGCCGAGCGTATGCCGCACATCTGGTGCCCAGGATGTGGCATTGGCATCGTGATGCGTTGCTACGCCCGAGCCATTCTGGATTCGGGAATCGCTCCTGCGAAGCATGTGGTCGTTTCTGGCATTGGTTGTTCGGGACGTGTAGCGGGGTATATGCGCCTTGACTCCTACCATACCACACATGGTCGCGCCATTCCATTCGCCATAGGGTTAAAGCTGGCCAATCCTGAACTGATGGTGACCGTGTTCAGCGGTGATGGCGACCTGGCTGCCATTGGGGGCAACCACCTGATCCACGCCGCACGCCGCAATGTGGATATAAAAGTCATCTGTATCAACAACTTTAATTACGGCATGACGGGTGGGCAGGTTGGTCCGACAACCCCACAAGGCGCCTATGGCACCACCGCCCCCTATGGAAATCCAGAATTGCCGTTTAACTTCCCCTATCTGCTGGCTGCGTGCGGAGCGAATTTCGTCTCGCGATGGACAGCGATCCATGTGCGCCAGTTGGAAGAAGATATGCTCTACTCCTTTTCCAAGCCGGGCTTTACTTTTATCGAGGTGCTTTCCCCCTGTCCGGTGGGGTTTGGCAAGTCTAACGGCATCGAAGATGGCCTGGAAGAAATGGAACTGTATCGCCAACGCTCCGTGCTGATACAGGATGGAGACGTGCGCTCGGATGAGCTCGCCATTGACCTGCGTGCAGAACATCCCATTTATGTGGGGCGATTTGTCAACCGCGAACGCCCCATCTTTCGTGCGATTGTGAAGGAGACACCCGCCACATGAGAAAGGAAATTCGCATCGCGGGCTTTGGTGGGCAGGGCGTAGTCCTGGCTGGGTTCGTCTTGGGAAAAGCCTTGGCATTGTATGAGGGCCTCGAAGCAGTGATGACCCAATCCTACGGGCCGGAGGCGCGCGGAGGCGCTTCCAGCGTAAATGTGGTCGTCTCCGATCAGCCCATTGCCTATCCTTTTGTCCAGCAACCGGATGTACTCGTTGCGCTCTCTCAAGAAGCCTATGTGCGCTTTAGACCTTCAGCAAAACCAGAAGCTCAAATCCTGCTGGAGCAGGATTTAGTACTGCCTCAGCCCGGCGAAGTCTATTTTGCTATCCCGGCGACGCGTCTGGCAGAAGAGATGGGCAATCGGATGGTCGCCAATGTGATTATGCTCGGATACTTCACCGCCATCACAGCGATGGTCAAACCGCAAAACATCGTTAAAGCGTTGCAGTCCTCGGTGAAATCTCGCTTTTTAGAATTGAATGAAAAAGCTTTTTCGCTGGGTTATACCTATGGCCTGGAGAACGCCCAGCCGCACCTGTACTCCGATGAGAAAGTGGAAGAAGGGCAATAAAGATGAGCGATTCGGTATTGGTCATCGGTGGTGGCATCGCCGGCATTCAAGCGGCACTCGACCTGGCAGAGGCAGGCGCGCGCGTCGTGCTGGTTGAGCGCGAAGCGACCATCGGGGGCATTATGGCAGTGTTGGACAAGAACTTTCCCACTCTGGATTGTTCCATTTGCATTGAAGCCCCGAAAATGTCCGAAGTCGATTTGCACCCCAACATCGAAATCCTTTCGCTTGCCGAAGTAGACTCCCTCGAGGGAGAACCGGGCGATTTTCGTGTTACGATCCGCCAGCGGGCGCGCTATGTTACCAGCGCCTGCACACGCTGTGGCGAATGCACCCATGCCTGTCCCGTAGTCTTGCCCAACGAATACGATTCTGGTATGGCGGCACGTAAGGCAATTTACACCCCCATCCCCCAATCCACTCCGGGCGCGTACCTCATCGATATTGAGCATTGCCTCAGCAAGCCACCCAACTACTTGCCCTGCACGCATTGCCTGCAGGCGTGTCTGCCCAAAGCCATCGACTTCAATATGCCCGAAGAGACACGGCACGTGCGACACGTCGGCGCGGTGATCGTTGCCGTTGGCTATGACATGTTCGACCCGCGTCTCATCCCACAGTATGGTTATGGCAAGCACGCCGATGTGCTTACTGCCCTGGAATTCGAACGATTGGTAAACTCAGCCGGCCCCACGGGGGGAGAGATCATTTGCCCCTCGGATGGACGCCATCCACAGAACATCCTCTTCGTGCTGTGTGTGGGCTCGCGCGATCGCCGCTTTTACCATTACTGCTCGCGCTTTTGCTGTATGTACTCCATTAAACACGCGTACCAGGCTCTCGACCACGGCGTGCCTCAGGTGGATGTGCTGTATATGGATGTACGCGCCTATGGCAAAGGCTTCGATGGGTTTTGGCAGCGCACTACAGCCGAAGGGGCGCGCTTCATCCGAGGACACCCCGCCTTTATTCAACCGAACGCTCAAGGTTCTTTGCGCGTCGTTTATGAGGATACACAGCGCGCCATGCGCCTTTCCGCCGATTACGATTTGGTGGTGTTAGCCAATGCTGTCACCCCAGCGCGTGGCTTGAACACCCTGGCGCAGCGTTTAGGCATTGCCCTGGATGCCGATGGATTCATTCTTGCCCAAGAAGCTCAGGGTGGCCTGGTGATGACCACACGTCCGGGGATTTATGCAGCCGGTTGCTCCTCCGGCCCCAAAGACATCCCCGATAGTGTTTCCGAGGGCAGTGGTGCGGCTGCTTTAGCGCTCAGCCATTTGAAGGCGCGCCATTGGCCACAAGCTGTGGAAGTGCCTTCATTGAATGGGGTTGAAAACCCGCGCGTAGGTGTCTTCGTTTGTCATTGTGGCAGCAACATCGCGGGTGTCGTGGATGTGGCTCAGGTAGCGGAATACGCCCGCACGTTGCCGGATGTCGTTTTTGCTTCGCATCAGATGTTTTCTTGCGCCGGGAACACGCAAAAGGAAATCGAGGAGGCGATCAAACGCGAAGGCATCACGCGTGTCGTTGTTGCTGCGTGTTCGCCTAAGACACATGAATCCATCTTTCGCGGTGTCTTGGCGCGCGCCGGTTTGAATCCCTACCTTTTGGAAATGGCTAATATTCGCAACATGGATTCCTGGGTGCACAAACACGAGAAAGAAGAAGCCACCGAGAAAGCGAAGGATATGGTCTGGATGGCGGTAGAGAAAGCGCGCCTGCTCACCCCGTTGCAAGCCTCGCATCTGCCATTGAAGCAGAGCACCCTGGTGGTGGGAGGGGGTATTGCGGGTATGACTGCTGCCGTGGCGTTAGCCTCCCAGGGATTTGTCACCCATCTGGTTGAGCGCTCAACGCAATTGGGCGGGTTGCTCTCTCGGTTAGAGCAGATCGCCCCTTCGGGTATCCGCGCCTCTCAGTTGTTGGAAGCCAAAGTGCGTCAGGTGAAGAAGAGTCGCGTGCGCCTGCACTTGGGCACGAGTGTAGAAACAATTAGCGGCGTGGTAGGGAACTACCATGTACAGCTAAGCGATGGCAGCCACTTAGAGGTGGGAGCGATCGTTATGGCAACCGGCGCCTTGCCGCACCAACCTGTTGTCTTTCGCTATGGCGAGGACCCTTCGGTGATCACCAACCTGGATTTGGAAGCCTGTCTGGCAGAAGAAAACCTGAGCGGCGAACGCGTCACTCTCGTCGGGTGCGTGGGCTCGCGCCAGGGAAAGATGGGCTGTTCGCGCTACTGTTGCACCTCGATGATCCATCAGGCGCTGCAACTGCGAAACATGGGTAAGAAAGTGCGTGTGCTTTCCAAAGACGTGCGCACTTATAGCCGCGGAGCGGAGGAATTGTATGCTCAGGCGATGCGCGCCGGCGTGCAATTCTTCCGCTATGATCCACATTTGCCACCGCAAGAAGCGATCACCTATGTCTCGCCTTATGAGAGTGGCGCAAGCCGCAATGGCGGAGGGTATGTGCAATTCTATGAGACCTCATTGGGGAGGGAAGTGCGCCTGCCCACCGATGTGCTTGTCCTGGTGGTGGGCTTGCAGCCACAGGAAGACCCCATGGTCGAACAGCTCAAATTATCGCGCAGCGAGGATGGCTTCCTCATGGAACTACATCCCAAACTGGGGCCGGTGCAGACTGCGGTGGAGGGGGTTTACCTGGCCGGCGCCTGCCAGGGGGCGAAGGACGTGCGCGAATCGATGGCACAGGCGCTGGCTGCTGCGGGCAAAGCGGGCGCATTGCTCAGCCGTGGAGTCATTGAAAAAGAGCCCCTCACCGCCCGATTGATTCCAGAATTGTGTAAAGGTTGCATGCGCTGCGTGCGCGTTTGTCCTTTCAGTGCCATCGAGCAGGTTGGTGAGCCGGGCAAAGGTGGTTCAGTGATCATCCATGAAGCTGCCTGTATGGGTTGCGGCACCTGTGCCGCGGAATGCAACTTCGACGCCATCGAAATGCCCTATTTCACCAAGCCGCAGATCATGGCGCAAATTGACGCAGCTCTGGCGCATGAACCCGAGAAGAAGTGCCTTGTCTTCACCTGTAACTGGTGCTCTTACGCCGGTGCAGATTTGGCAGGCATCGAAAAGCGCCAGTACCCGCCGTCAGCGCGCATCATCCGCACGATGTGTTCGGCGCGCTTTGAGGAGGATTTCGTTGCTCGCGCCTTTGAAAAAGGTGCTGGCGCAGTGCTCATCACAGGCTGCCGTCTTACTGATACGGGTTCGGATTGTCATTACAATTATGCCAACCGCCTCACCTGGAAGCGCTTCCAACACTGGCAGCGCAAGTTCGAACGCCAGGGAATCTCCCCCGAGCGGTTGCAATTGCGCTGGATCTCCGCCGCGGAGGGCAAGGAGTTCGCCGAAAAGATCGCCGAGATGGATGAGGTAGTGCATACCTTTGCCTCTCAACTGACCGAACCGGGGAGATAGGTAAAAGACGATGTCTGACCAAATTCTCGAACTGGATGAAGCTACCTGGGAACGCATGCTCCAACTGACGCATGGTGCAGTTGCAGAGTGTTTCCAATGCGGAGTATGCACGGCTGCTTGCCCCTGGGGTGAGGTGCGCCAAGAGCCCCTTTCGGTGCGCACGCTCATCCGCCGCGCCCAATTAGGGATAGGCCATGACAATCACACCTTGTGGTTATGCACCAGTTGTGCGCAGTGTGCTGCCTATTGCCCTCGTGGTGTAGATATCAACCAGGTGATGCGCGCCTTGCGTTTACTTGCCTGGGAACGGCGACAGGTGGAAAAAGGTTTGCCTGCTGTATTGTGGTCTTTATATTGGAATGACAACCCATGGCAACAACCCCCTTCGCAGCGCATGGCTTGGGCGAATGACCTGAACCTGCCAAAATTTGACCCTCAGGTGCATGAAGTGTTGCTTTATATTGGCTGCACCAGCTCCTACGATCGCCGCGCTCAGCAAGTGGCGCGCGCTCTAGTGCGCCTGCTCCGTGGGGCCGGTGTGTCCTTTGGCGTATTAGGTGAGGCGGAGCCTTGTTGTGGAGAATCAGCACTCAGCCTGGGTCACCTGTATTATTTTAGAGACTTGGCGCGAGAAGCGCTACAGGTATTTGCGGAGCATGGCGTACATAAACTGATCGCCATTTCGCCGCATTGCTGGTATGCCTTCACGCAGGCGTATCCAGCGCTGGATGAAAAGGTGGCTTTCGAAGCCATGCATTATACTCAATACCTTCACGAATTGGTGCAGGCTGGCAGACTTGCCTTCCGCGCGGGCGGAACGCGATCCGTGACCTTTCAAGACCCTTGTTACTTGGGGCGCCTTTCAGGCGAATACCATGCGCCGCGCCAGGTGTTGAAAGCCATCCCTGGCACGAACCTGGTAGAGATGGAAGCGCATGGCGTAGACGCGTTGTGTTGTGGCGGAGGTGGGGGGCGCATGTGGTTGGAAACCCCCGCTGGTGAGCGTTTCTCCGACCTGCGCATTCCACAGGCGCAACACGCCGGGGCGGAGGTGTTGGTCACTGCCTGCCCATTTTGTTTGATCTGTCTGGAAGATAGCGCTAAAACCGCGCGCGCAGCCACACTAAAAGTAATCGACCTGGCGGAATATGCCTGCCTGGCGTTGGAAGAGGCTCCATCGAGTGAATAATACCGGCGGCAAAAGGAGAGAGGCATGGTAGCTTCGGCTTATACCCCGCAAGACGAGGACAAAGCCATATGGGTATATTTGGAGCATGACGCTGACCAGCTTGAGGATGTCTCAAAGGAGCTGTTGGGCAAAGGGCGCCAGATGGCAGATGAACTCGGTTGGAAGCTGGCGGGTTTGCTCATCGGGCACCAGGTTGAGCCATTGGTGGAACAGGCTTTCTCATACCGTGTTGATCAGGTTTGGATGGTGGAGCATGTTCTGCTAAAAGATTTTAGCATTGAGGGATTCACTCAAGCGGCGTATCAGGCGCTTCTGCAAGCCAAACCCAGCGTGTTTCTCCTGGGCGCTACGCCGAACGCCCGCGATCTGGCGGGCAGGCTCGCAGTACGCCTGCGCACCGGCTTGAACGCCGACTGTACCGACCTGCGCATGGTAGCCGAAAACGGGGTGTTGGTCAGTGAGGTCTCTGGCTTTGGCGGTGGAGTGCTGGCGCTCATCCAGATGGCAGAACACCGCCCCCAGATGGCGACAGTGCGCCCAGGGGTGTTCCCGCTCCCTGAACCGGTTGCCGGATTTGTGGGCGAGTGCATTACCGTTGGCGTCAACTTGCAGCCGGGGGACATCCACACCCAGATTTTGGAGCGCCAGGTGGGTGAGGGGATGGATCTATCCCGCGCCGAGGTATTGGTAGCCGGTGGGCGCGGCGTGGAAGGGGATTTTGCGATGCTCTTTGAGCTCGCCCGCTTGCTCAAAGGGGAAGTGGGTGCTACCCGTCCGCCGGTTGATGAAGGTCACATCGAGCGCGAGCGCCAGGTCGGTCAGACCGGGGTGGTCTGCAGCCCCAAAATCGCCATCTGTTGCGGCATCAGCGGCGCGTTTCATTTTGTCGTCGGCATCGAGAAGGCAGATATGGTGATTGCCATCAACACCGACCCGCAAGCGCCCATTTTCGATTACGCCGATTACTGCATCGTTGGGGATGTCCATCAGGTTCTACCAGCGCTGATCGCTGAACTGCGCCGCTCAATGGAGGTGGTGCATGCCTGAGCTGCACAGTGTGGTTTGCGTCAAAGTTGTGCCTAAGCCGGAGGAGGTGCGCGTCGATGAGCAGACGCATTCCCTGGTGCGCGCCCAGGTGCGGTCGGAGATCAACCCGCCGGACATGAATGCTATGGAGATGGCGCTGGGGTTGAAAGACCGTTATGGTGGCACAGTGAGCATCCTATCCATGGGGCCGCCATTGTTTGAGCCTTATCTGCGCGCTGCTCTGGCGATGGGCGCGGATCACATTTACTTGCTTAGTGATCCTGCATTTGCTGGCGCGGACACCTTGGCGACCACCTACACCCTTTCGTTGGGCGTGCGCAAGATCGGTGCGGTGGACCTGGTCTTTTGCGGAGAAGAGTCCTCCGACGGCGCAACCGGTCAAGTGCCTGCCGGGCTGGCGGAGTGGCTCGACCTGCCGCAACTCAGCCTGTTGACGCACATCGATCTAAATCTCCAGGAGCGTCTGGCGCATGGCCGCCGCGAATTGAAGGGAGGCTATGAAATTGTCCGGGCGACTCTGCCATGCGTCGTTTCAGTGAAGACGGCTGCCAACGAGCCGCGCTTTATCGATTATGCCATCAAGGATTGGGCATTTGGCGAGGGGCGCATCACTGTCTGGGGGCACGAGGCGCTAGGTGCCGAGCTGGCGTTAATTGGGCTGGCGGGCTCACCGACGCGCGTCACCGGGCTGGCGGAGGCTCAAACCCGTCACCGGCGGCGTGAATTTATAGATGGCGACCCGCAGCATATCGCTCACCGCTTGGCGCAGTTGCTGCGCGATAATAACTGAGCGTCTCAGCCCTGGCTTTTTCTCTCTCCGAATTGCTTTTTAGAAGGCATAGGGACTTCATCCCTTTCACAGTGAAAGCAGGTTAGAGATTGTCCGGCTTGTACGGCAATCCCATCCCCCTGAGGTTACCAATTGGTGTAGCGATTATTTGCTCTATCGTCAGGTAAGTTTTTTTTGCGATGTCTGAGCGCTTCCTTAGCCCTCAACCTCAGGCGGTTCCATAGAAGCGTAAACCTCAGCGCCTGCACCCAGGGCGCCTGTACCCCCAATCGCCTGGCTTCCTGGTATACGATTTGTGCATCGGTGAGCTCAGCCTGTGAGGGGAAGCGCATCGTGGCAATTTGGGCGGTGCTCAGGTCCTCCTCGAAACAGGGAGGCAAATCCTTGCTGATCAACCGGAATGCCAGAATGGTGCTCATACACTTTTCGCAGTGGCAGCAGTTGCGATCACGGCTGGGCGCCTGGTTGCACACCCGCAGGTTTTGCCGGGTCTCTGGCCAGGCAGAAATGGCGCGGATTTTATCGAACCGGGTGTAGCCCGCTCCGTCGTGGTGTATGGGGAAAGTCCCGCTGGAGAGCAAATGGTCAGTCAGCGGGGAAGAAGGCCAGGTGAGCACCAGGTGAGCATAGTTGTAGGTACTGGGGATCACCCCGCCGGCAAATCCCGCCTGCAGCAGCATCATGCAGGCTGCGATCGCTGGTGTGTGGCTGTCGAAAAAGTCCTTCATCAGGTGGCGGTAGTTGGTCACCATGGGGATTAGCGACATGCCCAAACTATCCAACTGGCAGAGCGCTTTGTGGGCGGCATGCTGGAAGGCTTTCTTTTGACGCAAAGGGATTTCGAAGCCCTGGATGAGCAGTCCGGCAGTCAGCTTCTTTGTCGCCCTCCCCGCCATCTTGTGATGGTGGCGCCAAACCGTAAAGCTGCTATCCACCCCGCCGGAAAAAGAGGTCAGGTAGCCCGCCTCGGGGTTCACCTTGGGCTCTCCCTCTTCTTACACCTGGATATCGAAACGTCGGTACTTCTCTGGTTTCCAAGACACCCATATCCCCTGCAGTTCCTCAAGGTTTGCCAGCAGTGTTGGGGATACTCTGCCATGCACCATCAGGTTTCTCCCCGACCCCAGCGCGGCAAACAGGGCGCTGGTCACATAGGGCTCGCAGCTTTCTGTGAGGGCGTACTTGTATTTACTGGGGAAGCGGTACCAAATCTCGACCCGTCGGTTGTCCAACCCTTCCAGCACAAATTCTGCTGTCACCATTTCCCCATCGTCTTTGGGGTCCTTGGGCCACAGGTGCAGAGACTTCATGGCTGGGGGCGCCTTTTTTTCAACGTAACCTTCAGGCTGTTCCACAGGACAATCAGATCAGCGCCATGTTCCATTGCCGGGACAATCGCCGCGATAATGTAGGCATCGCATGACTCGCTGAAGGCAGCCTTGTGCTCATGGGGAATCTTGAACCAAGAGTGTTGGCGGTTAAACCCCTCGCCTTCCAGGATGTATCCCAAAGCGATCTCCTCACCCTCCTGACGCGGTGGTTGAGGGGTTAGGTGGAGTTCGGTTCTCAAGCGCTAAACTTCCTCTTTTCGGATGGAGGGTATTATACCTTTCCGTTTTCATTTTCCTGACCTCGCCTTTATTTAGGATGGCACTTAACCTGCCAAAATCAGAACATATCGATTGGATGCTTTTTTGTCTGTTTTTACAAAGATTCTGGCAGGAAGTCTGGTTGCGAGTCTATGAATGGTGATTGCACGCCTTCTATACATGCGAGGTCTCATGTTGGGCGAAGAGTCTCACCATGAACACCTGGTACCTTTCGGTACAATATGGTAAGCGATCGTAACATGCAGGGTTTATCTGCATCGGAAAATTCGAGAGGAGATATGACTGAAGATTCAGAAATCCATGCGTTCTTGCTGCGCCATTTAGCAGCTATTCTAGAAAACGACATCCAAACCTACCACGCCACCACTCATGAGGAGTTGACCCTGTACGAATGGTGGGTCACTCCGCATCGCATTGACGGTCTGCCCTTCCACGATTTCATGATGGCAGAAAACGCGCGCCGTGGCACAGTGTTTGGCGCTGGGGGCAGCCAAAATGCTCTTGAAGGTGCCCCACGCACCCGTTTTGATCTAGCCAACCTGCACATCCAACGCTATGGCGATACCGCTATTGCCAGCTACACTCTGCTCATCAGCACCGCAACTGCCAGTGGCGTGCAAGTTGCCGCCCACAACGAAAGCCGGGTGATGGTCAAACTGGATGGCGCATGGAAAGTGGTGCATGTGCATAAGTCCCCGGCCTGGAATGCACCACACCAGCCGGAGAAGTAGTCTTTTGGCTTTCGCTGCAGTCTGATTGCCGCTAATCGCCTGGGGAGGTGCTGGCGACGAATTCCATTTTCTCTCCCATCGGTGTGGTCGCGCGCACAAATCCGATGAACATCAAGATGACACCAAAGAACTCGCCCAAATAAAGCGCGCCAGGAACGCCCATACGGCTGAAAGTGCCCCCGAACGCAGGCAGCATCGCGCCCGTGGCAATGAGCACATTGCCAATGGTGCGATGTAATAACACGCGCTTGCGCCAGAAGAGAAACGCCGAATACAACGCTCCACCCACCAGGGTAACCGTGCCATACAGGTTGAAGAAGGGTGTCAGCACGCGCACGCCGGGAGTCACAATTGCGTGACCGCTTAGCTCACTGCCGGTGTGCAGGCTGCTGGTCAGCAGGCTGGGGTCAAGCTGGGCGCTAAAAACCCGCCAGACCGCATATATGGAAGCAAGTCCCAGTATGGCCATCAGGAAGTTCGCCAAACGCGGTTTTGCCAGTAGGTAAACCGTGCCCTGCCCAAGCCAGGCGGCTACCAGGATGGCACCAAAGAGGTACCACAGGCGGAATATCAGGGGATTCCACCCAAAGGCACCATAATAGCCTTCGCAAAAACCGCCAATGCCGTAAAAGACCAGTCCTAGTCCCCAAAGGAGCAGGTGGCTGCGCCGGCGTCGCGCATAGCGCTGAAAGACGAATGCCGCAAAGACAAAACTAATAATTGAGGAAAGAAAGGGCAAAGCAGAATTGAAGAAGTTCATCTAGACCTCCGCAAAGGATGGAAAGTAGAGCAGGCGGTACACTTTCTGGATTCATCTACTGTTAGGAAACCATCCCATGATCACCGCAAGGCTGACCACCATTAAAAGCAGAATGGCTACCGCAATCGCCCCAAAAAGAAAAGGAAGTATTTTTTCATACACGGGAGGATATTTCCTTGGCTCAGGGGCTTTTTTATGGTGTGACATGCTTGCTCTGCGTAATGGTTATTGCTTGCGATAATATGGATATTTGTATATGATCGCAATTCTAATTTATCCCTGATAGGGTGCACACTCAAGTTTGCGCAGATTTTCCTGAGAATTGGATTGGAAAGCTTAGCTCGCCAAAATGAGGCGTATCCCCATGATGAAGATTAATACCAGCACGATTTTGCGGAAGGTTTGTGCCTCCAGATAGCGGTCTAATCTCGTGCCCAAGAGAATGCCTGCTGCCATTGCCGGCAGCGACCAGAGGTAATGTTGTAGCACCTCGGTTGTGTAATTTTGGTGGACAAAATGAGCTATGGCGACGAAGGCGCTGCTCACCAGAAAGAATGCCTGCAAATTGCTCTTGAATTCCAACGGAGGCCAGCGGCGACAATGGCCGTATAGGATCACAGGTGGTCCAGAGGTGTTGTAGGCGCCTCCCAAGAGACCGGCGATCAATCCGGTGAAGTATGCCCAGCCAGGATGCTTGAGTTCCGGAAGCTTGAAATTGAAATATGAATATCCCGCGTACGAGCTCAAAATCACCCCAAGCGAGGCAAGCACCAGGGATTCGTTTACTTTGGTCAACATCTGAATGCCTATGGGAATGCCAATGAGTGACATCAGGGTGACCTTCCAAATAGCCTGGAAGTTTAGACCGTGGCGATAATAGAGAAAGAGGATAACTTCCAGGGTTAACGCGATGAGCGCGACCAGTGGACTGGTCACGTTTATGTTCAATAACCCTGGTAAGAGCGCCATGGCGATCAGCGCTACGCCAAACCCGGCCACACTCTGGGTGAAGACCGCGAAGAAGATGATCAATGCGGGCAAGATGTGATCAGCCATGACGTTCCTAGCAAAAGTGCATTATACCTGTATGCGCTCCTCTCAGACAACCCGGAAAGATCCATTTCTAAGAACCATGGAAGATAAAGGGTTTTATGCTACACTATTAGCCATACCCGAGATGGACAGATGCGCTCATCGCTTCTTACCCTTTTGATCATGAAATCGTTTCTTTAGGAGGAAAAGGGATGCAGTACCAGGCATATACCTATGGAAAAAACCATTGGCAACTGGAACCGGACTTGCGCGTGATCCTTTCGTATTATGGATGGGATTGGGAAAAACATCAGGCTGAACTTGCCAGGTTTGGGGAGTTGGTCGGAGGGCGCGCCTATGAAGTCGCCGATTGGGTGGACCGCACGGCAACACCCGAATTGGTCGCTCACGATTTAGATGGCCAGCGCATTGACCGAGCGCGGCTCGATCCGGCGCACCGACAGCTGCTCGAAGACCTGGCTTTCATCAATCGACCACCGTATGAGGCGGGCTCCTGGCTACACCACTTCACCTTTGGTTTTTTATTGGCCGATCCTGGGCTATATTGCACGCTTATTGTTACCAATCAAACCGCATATGCCATCCATAAATATGCCCCTGATTTGTCCGTTTGGGAAGAGCGTTTGCTCTCAGGGAAAGCCTGGGGAGCGACCTGGATGAGCGAAACCCAGGGTGGGAGCGATCTTGGGGCAAATCTCACCCGTGCGGTGCGTGAGGCAGACGGTTGGCGGCTTTATGGCGAGCACAAATATTTCGCCAGCAACGCCGGTGTGGCAGATATTGCCCTGGTAACCGCTCGACCTGAAGGTGCAGTGGCTGGCCCAAAGGGCATTGCGCTGTTCCTTGTGCCGCGCTTGAACGAAGCGAGTGAACTGAACTACTTCGTGCGCCGCTTCAAGCGCAAAAGCGCCACGCGTGCAGTCCCTACAGGTGAAGTCGAGATGAACGCTTCTCAGGCATACCTGGTAGGGCAGGCCGATTTGGGTATCTATTACACCCTGGAAAACCTGACCGTCTCCCGCTTAGCTAATGCTGTGGGGGCTATGGGGTTGGCACGCAAAGCCCACCTGGAATGCCTTTATCGCGCAGTGAAACGTTCGGCTTTTGGCAGGCCCATCAAAGATCATCCCCTCCTGCGCTATGATCTTACGGATATGGCCGTGCGAACTGCTGGAGGCCTGGCTTTGGTCTTTCATGCTATTCATGCATTCGACCAGTCATGGAAGGATACGCCTCCTTACACCGGCGCGTACCATTACGCTCGCTTTCTCTCACATCTGGCGAAAAATCGCACCGCCGAACACGCCACGTACCTGACCCAACTGGCAATGGAGATCTTTGGCGGGCTGGGTTTTATGGAAGATTATGCAGTTTCGCGCCTCCATCGCGAGGCATTGGTCACTGCGATTTGGGAAGGCGCTAGCAATATCCAGGCGTTGGATATGTTGGAAGCTATGAGCAAAAAAGGCGCCCACGAGGCGTTTTTAGACGAGTTCACCAGCTTGCTCTCGAAGCATGGAACGCAGCTTGCCCAAAAAGCCAGTCTGAAATTGCATACTACGCTGACTTCGCTGGGCTCTCAATCTTCGGCAGGCGCTCAATGGATGGCAAAAAGCGCCCTACGTACGCTGGCAGACGTTGCCCAGGTGGCATTGCTGTATTCTCTGGCAGACCGGGGAGGGGAGCGGTATGCACGTCTAGCAGAGCTATACGCGACACACTTCCTGGAAGGTGAACCCTACCCAACCTGGGCGCTTGATGATCCGACCATCTGGTGGCCGGTGCAACACATTGAGGAAGAGACAGGGTAAGCAGTTCCTTTTCTTACCTGCAACCTCTTCGGTCGCGCGTGCACCGGAAGGAACCATGAAATCCTATGATGTAATCATTGCTGGAGCAGGTCCTGCAGGGGCAGTATTGGCTTATGCCATGGCCTCCAAGGGAGCTCGTGTGCTGCTCCTGGAACAGGAGCGGTTGCCGCGTTACAAGCCCTGTGGCGGTGGTCTGACGCTAAAAGCGGTCAAGTCCCTTCCCTTTGATGCCAGCGCGACCTATGAAAGTATCGCTGAAGGAGGAATTCTCCATTACCGGGGAGTAGAACTCATCAGAAAAGATTTAGCGCAGCCTGCTGCCTGGTTGGTTATGCGCCATCGATTTGACCATTTCCTGGTTGAAAAAGCCTCCGACGTTGGAGCAGAGGTGCGCGAGGGCGTGAAGGTGCAGGGTTTTGAAGAGCAATCTGCTGGTGTGCGTGTGTTCACCGTGCGAGAGGCGATTCGAGGGCAATATCTGGTAGGCGCAGATGGCGTACATAGCCAGGTCGCCAAACAAAGCGGATTGAGGCGAAATAGCCCGATGGGCATTGCGCTAGAAGCTGAAATCGTTGTTCCGCCGGCGAGTTTACAAGCTCAAGCGAGTTATGCAACGTTTGATTTTGGTGCTATCCCTGGTGGCTATGGTTGGATCTTCCCTAAAAAGGAACACCTCTCTGTGGGTGTGTTTCATGCGCAAGCCGCACGGTTTCCCGCCTTGCGAGAAGCTCTAAAAAGCTTTATTGCCAGTCAGCCCATCTTGCGAGAACACGAAATTACTATCTGCCGTGGGCATCACATCCCCTTCGGCGTTGGGCGCAACCGATTGCATCAAGGTCACGTGCTGCTGGTGGGAGATGCTGCACATCTGGCAGACCCCTTCCTTGGAGAAGGCATCGCTTATGCCATACGCAGCGCGTGTCTGGCCGCTCAGTGCCTGGGAGAGGCACTGATAAAAGGCAAGGGCGTTTTGCGCTCATATTCGACGCGTGTGTTCCGAGAATTTGGAGTTCCTTTTCAATGGGCAGCCTGGGTGGCGAAAGTGACGTATGCCTTCCCAGCAAATGCTTCTTTTATGATGGCAAAACATCCGTTCCTTATAAATTCTATCCTAGGCGTTCTGCGCGGCGACCTTTCCTTCCAAGGTTTAGCTCTTCGCGTCTTGTTGCGCTGCCCACAATTGTTTGCCTCTTTGAAGGTGGTGAGGAAAGACGTCTCAACCGTCGTGTGAGTGTCAGAAATACATCCAGGATCGGCCAGCATTCGGGCAAGCTGAAGAACTTTTACAGCTTAAAGGACTGATTCACGCGCTTCAAATCTAAATACGGTATAAAATTAATCGCCTATGGCAGATCATACCTCTATCCGTGAACACATTACGGCGCAATTGAACTTCTTGCCACAGAAGCCAGGGTGTTATTTGTTTAAAGACGCGAGTGGGGAAGTCTTATATGTGGGCAAGGCATTGAACTTGCGTCACCGCGTACGCTCCTACTTTCAAAGTGGTGCGCAGCATAATCGCCGCACCATGTTGTTGGTCAGCAAGGTGGCGCACATCGAGTGGATTGTGGTGGGTTCAGAATTGGAAGCGCTTATTCTGGAGATGAATCTCATCAAGAAACATCGCCCACACTTCAACATTCGCTTGAAGGATGATAAGCGCTATCCATATATCAAGGTGCATTGGGCTGAAGATTATCCCAAAGTAACCGTGACCCGCCGCATGCTTGGAGATGGCGCGCGCTATTTTGGGCCCTATACCAGTGTGTGGGCTGTCCATCAGACCCTGGATATCTTGAGACGCATTTTCCCTTACCTGACCTGCGATCGGGAGATCACCGGTAAGGATCAACGCGCCTGCCTCTACTACGACATCAAGTTGTGCCTGGCGCCATGCATTGGCGCCATCGATCGAAATAATTACCGCCTGATGATCGATGACCTGTGTAAGTTTCTGGAGGGCAGGACAGAACCCATTGTTTCTCGATTACGCATCGAGATGGAACGCGCGGCTGAGAGCCTTCAGTTTGAACGTGCCGCGCAGCTGCGCGACCAGTTGCATGCCATCGAAAACGTGATCAAGCGGCAGCGTGTCGTTTCAACCGAGTACATTGATTCGGATGTGCTGGCGTTGGCGCGTGTTGAAGATGAAGCCTGTGTCCAGATATTCTTCATTCGCGGTGGTAAGCTGATCGGTCAGGATTATTTCTTGTTAGAAGGCATTACAGATACCAGCGATGCCAGTGTTATGGCGGCGTTCCTCAAACAGTTTTACGACCAGGCTTCCACAGTTCCTCCTCAAGTTCTTCTACCCCATGAGGTGGAAGAGGTACACATCATTCAGCAATGGTTGCGTCAACGCCGTGGGGATCAAAAAGTGGAAATCCTGGTGCCCCGGCGCGGAAAGAAGCGTGAGTTGATACAACTGGCAGCTGAGAACGCTACCGAAACGCTTAAAGCGCTCAAGGCGCAGTGGGAGGTGGATAAACATCGTCAAGAGCAGGCGTTGGCGGATCTGCAGAGTGCTTTAAACCTTGCGGTGCCATTGAACCGCATTGAGTGTTATGACATCTCGAACACTCAAGGCACGGCTGCGGTAGGCAGCATGGTGGTCTTTGAGCAGGGAGTGGCAAAGAAAAACCTGTATCGGCGGTTCAATATCCAATCCGTCCAGGGGCCGGATGATTTTGCCAGCATGGAAGAAGTGCTGACTCGGCGCTTCAACCGTTGGCTTTCGGCGCAAGAGGCACAGCAGCAACCAGGAAAGAAGCCGGACATGGCATTTGGTCGTCTGCCAGACTTGTTGATCGTAGATGGAGGCAAGGGGCAGCTTAGTCGCGCTCAAAGCGTGCTAAAAAGATTTGACATTCAAGAGAAGATCGCTGTGGTCGGGCTGGCAAAAGAACATGAAGAACTCTACCTGCCGGGTCAGTCTGTGCCAATTGTTTTGCCGCGCAATTCGCAGGGTCTCTACTTATTGCAACGCATTCGCGATGAAGCCCATCGCTTTGCCATACATGCCCATCGCCAGAAGCGCACCAAACGCGGGCTGGCTTCGCAGTTGGATGCCATTCCAGGAATTGGTCCTTCCAGGAGGAAAGCGCTCTTACAACATTTCAAGTCTCTGGAGGGAATACGCCATGCTTCGCTTGATGAGTTGACCGCTATACCCGGCATTTCCCTCTCGCTGGCGCAAATCATCAAGGATCACCTGTCATGAGCAGGTTGCATGGTATGATTTTTACGAGGTACATATGGCTAAAAGTAATAAAAAGATGACCCGACGCGAACTGCGCAATTTGCGCTTGCAGCAACTCATTTTTGTTCTAATGGCGGTCATCGTCATCCTTTCGATGATCGTATCCCTGGTTTCGCGATAAGCTGGGGGATTACGCTCCTAAAGACGAGTCTTTACTCTCCTCTCTCTTCGTCAAGAAGCTCTCGGATGACTCGATTGAGCTCCTGTGCGGAAAAAGGCTTTTGCAACCAGTGGAATTGGCCTTCTCCCAAGCGTGAGCGCACTGTTTCATCCAGGGGATGGCCTGTAATGAATAGGACCTTCAAATTTGCATCCCGCGTACGCAAAACCTCATATAACTGCATACCCCCCATTTCGGGCATGACCAAGTCGCTGATCACCAACGAGATCACCGCCTGAGCTTCTTCCAGTTTTTTCAAGGCAGTAGCCCCATTCGGGGCGGTAATGGTTTGATACCCTTGAGCTTCCATTAAAGTTTGTAGTGCCTGTCGGGTGGCCGAATCGTCTTCCACAATCAACACTGTGTGCCCTTTGCCTTCCAGTTGGTCGAAGAGCTTTGGATGATCTTCCTGATGCCCCTCGGCTTGTACTTCTGGAAGATAAACAATGAACGTTGAACCTTCCCCGGGTTTCGAGCTGAAATCGATGAATCCATCATGCTGTTTGACAATGCCGTATACCTGCGCTAGACCGAGGCCTGTGCCCTCACCCGGCGGTTTGGTGGTGAAGAATGGTTCGAAGATGTGTTTGCGGTTTTCAGGTGGGATGCCAATGCCGGTATCGCTGATGGAGATACGGATGTAATCTCCCGGTGGCATTTGGGGGATCGGAGGGGTGGAAAAAGGCGCCAGTTTGAATTTAGCCAACCCCAGCTTGAGCGTTCCGCCTTGTGGCATGGCATCACGTGCGTTTGTCGCCAAGTTCATGAACACCTGTTGCAATCGCGTGGGGTCGGCTTTCAGGATATAGCTGCCCGGGTCGTACGTGAATTCCAGGTGTATGGTCTCGGGCAGTACCCTATTGAATATTTTCTCCAGCTCTTTCATAAATGGGAGCAGGTCGAATAGGCTGGCTTCCAAGACAGACTTCCGGCTAAAGTCCAAGATTTGTCGAATCAAGCTGGAGGCGCGTAAGACTTGTTGTTGGATAATGGAGAGCTTCTCTTGGCTCTTAGGCGACAAGGAGGTTTCGTACATCAGTAAATCTGTGTAGACCAGGATCGCGGCCATGATATTGTTGAAGTCGTGAGCGATGCCTGCTGCTAATTGCCCGACAGTCGCCAGACGTTCTTGGATTTGCATGCGCGCCTGATATTCGCGCTCTTGAGTAACTTCATGGATGGCGAGCAAATATGTCGGAGAGGCGACCATAGGGTTATGGATGGCACGTGTGGCGATGGTGAACGTGCGTTTTGGCGGACCTTCTACTGAAATTTCCCTGGGCATGGTATCGCCCTCTTGCTGAAGCTGACTGTGCAAGGCGATCGGTCCAAGATGAGGTAGTTGCATTTGACCTTCAGGCACCGCTGCATTTAGCGCCGAAAGGTATTCTCTTCCGAGTGGGTTGACGACTAATATATGTTCGTTCGCGTCCAGTAGTACAACTCCAACGGGTAATTGTTCGATGAGGCTCTGGAGCTGCTGTTGTTGGACAGCCAGGAGGTCCGCCAGATGTTGTGCTGACGCCGACGCCTGGTTTGCGACCGTGGTCAGAAGCTGGTCTTGGGCAGGTGTAAAAGTCCCTTCCTCTTCACAGGCGGCAGCCAGAAGGCCGGCAAACTCGTTTTGAATAAATATGGGTGCATGGATGACTGAACGGAGGGTTTGTATCTCTGTAAAGCTACCTTCCTCATCGAACCATTGGATGTCCCAATGACATTCTTCCGCGCTTATTTGCTTGCCCGCCGACCGGGCAACCTCGGCGATCCAATCTGGAAGTGTCTTAGAGAGGAGGCCTTCTGCTAGAGGGCGGCGGGTGAGGATGCAAAGCTGGTGACGTCCTTGAATGATCAGACAGCCGATGACCATATCGCAAGGCACGGCTTTGTAAATGTGCGATAGAAGTAGTTTCAGCAACTCTTCTGGAGACAGCGAAAAGCTCATTTGTTGGCTGAGCTGATACAAGGCAGCTAATTCGGCAGTGCGCTGCTGCACTGTGTGCTCCAGTTGCCCAGCATAGGCGCGCACCTGCTCGTAGAGTTCGGCGTTTTCCAGGGCTACTGCCACTTGACCTGATAGGATTTTTAATAATTCTACGTCTTGTTGGGCGATGGGAGATGTATCCGTGTTACTTACATAGATCAGGCCAATGGTTTCCATATTGCGTCGTATGGGGACGATGAGTTCTGTCGCCAAGGGTATATCTTCCGCCTCCACTTGGTTCGGGTGGATGCTTCCCCAAACCGGGTGATCCAAACGCTCTATTTGTAATTGAGCAATTTTTTCTCCTGCGAGAAGGTGATTTCCAGCTTCGGCGTTTACGC
The DNA here is from genome assembly GCA_037439525.1 of Anaerolineae bacterium. GTDB lineage: Bacteria > Chloroflexota > Anaerolineae > Anaerolineales > UBA4823 > JBBIVW01. The sequence continues at coordinate 86,775 of JBBIVW010000003.1, read as the reverse complement.
CGCTCCATGCCTGATGCGTGATAATGAGCCCATCCAGGGCAAAAATTGCCACGTGCTCATACCCCAAACACATCTGCAACTGATTGACCACCTCCTCAAGTAGCGCCTGTATCTCCAACCGTTGGGTAAATGCCTGCGTTAGGTTCTGAATCAGGGTCATTTCCGATAGGCGGCGTTGGATTTGTTGATAACGCTGGGCATTGCTTAGAGCTAAAGCCACCTCGCGGCAGATAGCTTCTAACAAGGTGACATGTTCTGAGGAGAAAGCGCCTTTATCTTTGTGAAGTACACTGATCACCCCCAGTAGAGTTTCACCGGCAAGGATGGGAGCACAAACTGCAGACTGTACATGTTCGTCTATTCCAGGAATGAAAATCCAGCGCGCGTCTTGAGAGACATCGGGCAGGTTAATCACTTGGCGATGTTGCGCTACCCAGCCTGCCATACCAACCCCCAGTTGGAGGATCAGCTTCTTATCCCGCGAACTGGAGGGCTCTGCCTCGCCCACATAGAGTGCATTTAGGGTCAAATGGTCTTCCTCCGGTACGTATAAAAAGGCTTCCCCAACCAGTCCGCCTAAAGCTTGAGCCGTGAGGGTGACCGCGCTTTGCATGATTTTGTCAGGTTCGAGGCTGTGACTCAATTCGCGATTGATGTCGTAAAGCAACCCGATATGCCGCCGTTCCTTGGACGACTGTTCAAAGAGGCGCGCATTCTCAATGGCAATCGCCGCCTGATCCGCAAGCAATTGCAGTAGTCCCAATTCTTCTTCAGGGATTTGACGCGGTTCATTGAATGAGATGTTCATTACCCCAACCACGCGGTTCCCGATTTTCAATGGAAGTCCGATAATTGCCCCTGACCAACTTTTGGGTGTATCGGCAAACAAGGGGTGATGCCGCATATCTGGGATCACGATGGTTTGCCCTTTGCGGGCGACGTTGTACGTAATACCGTTCTGTCTGGGTTCACTAAATGGTCGGTCTAAAAAGCCGGCGTGAGATAGAGCCGCGCCGAAACTCAACTTTTCCTGCCCATCCGTGTTGTAAAGGAAAATGTGGCTATTATGCGCGTGGGGTAGAAGGTTGAGCGCTCCTTCGAGGATGGATTTCAACACTTGGGTGAGTTCGAGGCTGGAAGTCAGGTTAAGACTGATGCGACGAATAGTTTCTAATGCGTTCAATCTATGATGTTCCAATGCCAGCAAGCGCGTGTTTTCTATGGCGATGGCTGCCTGATTGGCGAAGGCTTGCGCCAACATGGCATCTTTGGTGGTGTATTTACCAGTCTGGCGGCTATCACATGTCAGGTATCCGATGACATGCTCATCCAGGATCAACGGTATGCCCATCCAGCCATGAACATACGTTGAACCTCCCCAATTGGCGTAACGCGTATCCGCTTGTGCATCCTCCAATATCAGGGGTTTGGCATTCTTCTGGATTTCTACAAAGAGTGCGTTGTCCGCCGGGAAACGATGCCCGATCACTTTCTCTGGATGTGGAAGGCTCTTACCCCCGACAGCGACCAGTGTTCCATTTTCTAGGAGGAAAAACGTTGCACTATCATAAGGAATCACCTGGCTGAGATGGTCCAGGATTTTTATCAGCAGGTGGTGCATGTTGCTTCCCCAGCGTGCTTCACCGCTATAGCCTTCCGCAAAGTGCATGATTTCATGTTTCTGGACAGTGCTTCTCTCTAGCGATGGTTCTCCAGTCCTTTTCCATGCCTGGTCTTTGCTGGCCAATCCTTCGGGGTCGTTGACTCGAGAGAAGAGATAGACGAAATGCTCAACACCTTGTAGCACAATGGGGTATGGTTGGTGCAGCCATATCTTCTCGCGGAGCCCTTTGAAGTTGAACTCCTTTGGAAAAGGAGGATTTGACAACTCCTGCGCTATTCGAGAAACCTCGCTGCCGGTCAACATGGCAATTAGCTCCACAAGCAATTGTTGATCGACAGCTTGATGCGCGAGCTTGACAAGCTCGAGGAACGCGGCGTTATATCCGACAACGGTTCCGTCACCATCAGTCAGGCACAACCCCTCGCTGATATGTTCCGCAAAAGGCAAGTTCAATTGCCGGTAGCGTTTGATTGAGGAGTGGAGATTCTCGGGATAGTTACTTTCCATAATAATTATGATGGCAAATTCAAAATGACCTCAGCTCGATTGTATACTGAAATTGGTCTTCTGCACCTAAGTGTTCTGTTGGGTGGATATAGGATATAAAAAGGGTTGAATTTCTATGGTCAGGCGATTTCCTCCGCCAGGCGCGCCAGCTTCATGCTCAACTCACGCCATTGGACTTCGGATACCCCCAGTTTCTGGCGGATTTGGTAATGTTCCATCCCAGAGATCCAGTCATTGACCGCACATGTCCATCGGCACATATCGAATGAGAGGTGCTTCTCTAACCCTGCCTCCTGGCTCAAATCTTCCAGGAGATACTCCAGCCTTCTCTGAGACCAGGGGAAGACGCGGTCGTTCAAGTCATATTGTTGACGATACTCCAGATATACCGGAATCCAGTCCTGTGGCAAGGAAATTTTTCGCTCTTTGTATCGGTATTTGGGGTTGGCGTAGCGCACGAACAGGAGAGGGTTATCCGGGTTTTCCAGATCGATATGGTTGGGACTAAGAGCCAGGCATTCTCCTTTCTTAATGCCTGTGGATAATAAGAGGGCAACAAGGGTGTAATAACGCGCATCTGGCTTCGCGCTTTTTCGGTGGTTGTCAGCAGTTTCGAGGATTTTTTGCGTTTCCTCTGGGGATAAGATCACAGGCAAGGGGCTGATCACCGATTTTTGGGGCACTTTTTCGGCGGGATCGATGGGAAGCACACCGCCTTTGTGCAGCCATTTGAAAAAGGCTTTGATCGAGGTAATACGCCGAGCCAGGGTTTTGGGGCTACATGGCACACCTCGCCCGCCTTGCATCCAATCGAGGAAGTTGAGCAGGTCATAGGTACTGACCTGTTCCAGGGTCTTATCTGGCGGAAGATAACTGGCAAGTAAACGCATATCAGCCGTGAAGGCTTTGATCGTATGGATCGACAGCCCCTGGTCTTCCAGGTAGAATTGCCAGGCTTTGATCGTTGGCCGCAGGAGCCCTTGGGCAGTGATGTGCGCCGGGATGATGGTTTTATTTTCTGAAGGGAGGATAGGCATGGTCATCGTGAAAAATCCGCATTCTAATTCGCATAGTCTTACTTAAGTTTAGCCTATTTCTCGTGCTTTGTCAAATCCATTATTCAAGGTATAATTCTTCCGCCGTTGTGTAGTGTTTGCGCTCTAAGGCTACCCGGCGTGTTCCTTACTTATGGATTGATCGCAAGGAGGTACCATGAAGGTGTTTCGATGGCTTTTATTTTTTGCAGGATTGGCCTTCTTCGTGTCTGCATGCAGCGCATTGAAATCCGATCAAACGTACCCTGCTCCAGGACAAGGCCCTCAAGGAATCCCAAACCCCGCCGAAGGGGTTTATCCACCTGCTGCGTGGACACCCTCTTCACCAGGAGGAGCGCCTTACCCTGGGGTGCTGTACCCAAATTTGCAAGATGGGGATGAAATCTATTGGTCTCAGGCGGTGGCGATGATTTTGAATGGAGAAGTTGCTAGAGTTATGCAATCCCATTCTCTCAAAGTGACGATTACCCTGAAGGATGGGCGCTCGTTTGTCACCTATGAGCCTGTGATCGATGAAGTCATACGCGTGATTGAGAGTTGCGGCGATAAGTGCGCCGACATTCTCATCGCCACTGAATAACCCGCCTCCGCCAGGTTAGAGAGTCAAGCCCCCTTCAGGGGGCTTTTTTCATTCGGGCGGTTGTGGCAGGTTTCCTTCTAGCGCAAGCGAGGCGGCTATTCGGCGCATAGCCAGGATCACGTTGTGCACATGTTCCCAAAGGGGGATGTTGAACTCTTCCGCGCCGGCTTCGATCTCGCTGCGATTTACTGCTGCAGCAAAGGCGCGGTCTTTCCATTTCTTTTTTACCGACGAAACCTCCAGGTCGTAGAGTGATCGCGATGGTCGCACCAGCGCGACCGCTGTGATCAAACCGGTAATCTCATCGCAGGCGTACAAAGCTTTTTCCATCAGCGATACGCGCGGCACGCCGGTGTGGTCTGCATGGCTTAAGATCGCACGCACGATTTCTTCGGGGACACCTCTCTGACGCAGGATAGGTGCCCCTTGATGCGGATGCTCTTCGAGAGTGGGGTGGATTTCCCAATCGAAGTCGTGCAACAGGCCGGTGATTCCCCAGGTTTCGACATCTTGCTGGAATTTTTCGGCGTAGAAGCGCATAGCGGCTTCCACGGCGAGCATATGACGGATCAGACTTTCGTTTTTTACAAATTCGTTGAGGATGTTCCAAGCTTCTTGCCGCTTCATTCCGCCTCCAAGGGAAAAATGGGCTCAGGGTTGCCTAATACAGGTACGGGGCGCCAGATATATACCTCCCATAGCGCCACCAGACTGGCTGGCAATTCCCGCATAAACCAGTAGATGCGTGAAAATCGTCGGTAGACGCGTCTATCGGCAGGCACGCCGATGGCTTCGAGGCCAAGTTGATTACAGGTGAAAACTGCTCGAGGCAGATGAAAACCTTGAGTGACCAGTGTGGCTTGGCGTACTCCAAAGATAGCTTTAGCGCGATAGCAGGTGTCGTATGTGCGCCGGCCGGCATAGTCAAGGACAATATCTTCTGCAGGAACGCCTAAATGTAGAGCGTACTCCTGCATGGCAGCCGGTTCATTGTAGTAAACAAAGCGATTATCACCGCTCATTAGAATCTTTTCGACCTTTCCCTGGAAGTATAAGTCTGCGGCTGTAGCCACGCGATCCCGAAGCACCGGAGTGGGGGAGCCATCCCTCCATAATCCAGCGCCGAAGACGATGGCCACGCGATTGAACGGCGCAGTTTCTACGCTGAAGGTCCTGGATTTGGCATACCTCGACATGACGCCTTCTGGTATGAGTAGCGCTGCCAGCGACAGGATAACAATACCCAAAAGCAACTTGAAGAGCCAGATTTCCATTGTCCTCAACACGCAGCCAATTGTACCAGCCTACATTCCACCCAGGTAAGGCTTCGATGGTATCGATAGACAGCCCGGATATGGATTGAGGCGAGGTTAAGTGTAGATCACGCCACTCGACTTACGCGCAGGTAGCATTACAGGAGAACGCCTTTAGCTGGTTCGGATGCGCTGCCCACACCATATGATAACGCACGGTTGTCAACCTGAAAAGCCTAAACGACACGTTCACGCAAAGCAGAACTGATATAGTCCATCAATGCAACCACGATCGTAATCGCCAACATTTGTGCGCTGGCAGCGCGATAGTTTAACAGGTTGATGTTTTGCTGTAAAAGCAGCCCGATACCACCCCCACCAGCAAAACCAATAATGGTGGACATGCGTACATTGATATCCCAACGGTACATCGTGAAAGAGATGTACGGAGGGATGATCTGAGGGATCACCGCGTATACGATCGTTTGCATCCGGGTTGCCCCCGTAGCGTTAATCGCTTCCAGAGGGCCGGGCAGGATGCTCTCTACTTGTTCAGAATAAAGTTTTGCCAGGGCTGCAACGGTATGGAGGGAGAGGGCGAGTACACCCGCGAAAGGCCCGGTGCTGACCAGAACAACAAAGATAATCGCCATGATAAAGGCTTCAATAGAACGTAAGGCATTGAGCACAGTGCGCACGACGTAATAAATCGATAAGCCAATCGGTACCGCCTCTTTGTTTTTTGTGCGCAACACGAGAACAATACCTCCCAGAGCTCCCAATAAGGAAGGCAACCAGAGCACTTCGACCGGTTCGCCAAACTCGTACAACCAATTGATCGACAGCCCGATCAGGCTGGTAAGAATTGCCCCTGCCAGAGCTCCAAGCACCACATTGGCCCACAGCAGAGAGGCTTTAGAAAGGCGTGCGGTCATCGATTGACCTAACCTTCCCATCCAGCCGCTGACCAGGCCACCACCTATAAGAGCAAGGATGGCTGTCAATATGGTGTTGAGGATGTCCCCTAGATTAGCCACGAAAACGCCAAGGAATCCAAAAGGCCCTAAGGGTTCAGCCAGGGAATTGCCCACACGCACAGCTACATTGGTAAACAAATAAACAGAGAGAATGCCGCATAGAGCCGCAATACCTAAAGCAAGCATTCTGGCAATGCGCTTTGCAGTACTGGGAAGGGCTTCGTCTGCCTGCGGAATAGCCCAACGGGTCATCCTCCAACTCACCAGTGGGGCGACCACCAAGCCCGCGATATTGACGGGCATATTTTGGGTCAAAAGATACGTTACCTGGCTGATGCGCTGGGCAACCACCACACCCAAGAGAATGCCGGCTGGCCAGGCGATCACCGAGAGAGCGATGCTTGAGAGGGGGCTTTTTACGTCCTTCATGATGTTGCGCGCTGCAAAAAAGCTGATCGGGATGGCGAGGATGGTGCCAAATGTAGTCGCCAATAAGGCCAGGAAGACTGTCTCCACGATTTTCCGCCAGGTTTCCAGACCATTTTCTGAGAGATGTGGCGTGCCAATGTTTCGACGCGTGATCACGCGGATGTGTTGAGCACCTTCCACAGGTTGCCGCTTTGGTAGTTTGACCGAAGCCGTAAAGCGCCCATGTTCATCTGTGGTGATCCGGGTGAGTTGAAGTGTCACACCACTTGGTGGGATAAAGTTCAGCGGTCCCTGGGTATTCGGTTCGAAGTTGAAGCCCTCTACTTGAACGACCTCTTCGGGGTTAGCGCAAGGTGGAGTGATCGTCATATAAGGTTCATTTTCCTTGACTTCAAGGGGTTCCATGTTGTCTTGACATGGTACATAAATCGGTGCTTGGACAATGAATTCCTCTTTTTCGTATTCGAAGATATCCGGGTGTGCCAGAGCGCGTAGAATGCGCACGAAAGATTCCTGGCGGCGTGGCTCTCTGGTCTTATCCAGGCTAACCTGGGTCACCTGAAACCCATACGCATATACAATCATCCCTGCCAGAACTGCCAAACCCAAACGTAAAGAGCGTTTCCAAGATGCTTTTGGCTTCATATCTTCTCACCTGTTGGATTTATCCTACGCGTTCAGCCTCTTTGCCGTAAATTTCTTTGAATTTCACGTCGTCGATTTCTTGGGGGAGACCATCGAATACTTTTTTGCCCTCATTCAAGGCGACCACCCGATCGGCGTAACGATGCACCAGGTCTAAGAAGTGCAGGCTACAAATAACCATCACCTCCTCCTCTTTGTTGATTTGTTCCAGATATTGCATAATGGAATGCGCCAGCACAGGATCCAAGCTGGCTACAGGTTCATCAGCCAAGATAATTTCAGGGTTCTGCATCATCGCCCGTGCGATGCCGACACGTTGCTGCTGACCTCCGCTTAGTTCATCGGCGCGATAATCGGCTTTGTCTGCAATCCCGACGCGCTCGAGCTGCTGGTACGCTTTTTCGATATCTTCTTTAGGGAAGCGGTGTAATGCACTCCATAAAGGGTTGACATAACCCAGTCTGCCTGCAAGCACGTTGGTGAGTACGCTGGAGCGGTAAACCAGGTTGAAATGTTGAAACACCATACCAATTCTGCGCCGAATACGGCGCAACTCATCTTGCGAAGCTGCGGTGATATCGATGTCGTTCCATAGAATCTGACCTTTTGTTGGCTCGATGAGGCGGTTGATGCAGCGCAGCAAGGTGGATTTTCCCGACCCGCTCAAACCGATTACTGCCAGAAACTGTCCGTCAGGGACATCGAAGCTCACATTGTCGAGGGCTAAAACTCCGCCCTCATAGATTTTTGTCAGGTTTCTAATCGATAACATGTAACGCTCTCAAGAGTGAACTTCAAAGTTCGGATTTAGATAGAATGGCATCATCATAGCAAACTTTATAGGGGAATGCAAGGGGATGAATTTCCTGTTTTATAAGCAATGAGGAGCAGCTTGATTGCCTCTTGCGTGGATGGGCGCAAGAGATTACAATCACCCAACTTATGAGCATAGATGAGACTTATCAGCAAACACTGGATTATTTGTATGGCTTCGTAGATTACAGCCTGACGCGCGCCTTTCGCAATGCGCCTGAAAAATTCGATCTCGCTCGCATGGTTGCATTTATGGATTATTTGGGCAACCCTCACCGATCCTATGCGCTCATCCATGTCGCCGGCACAAAGGGAAAAGGTTCGGTTTGTGCGTTGTGCGCCAGCGCGCTTCAAGCTGCTGGCTACCGGGTAGGCCTATACACATCGCCGCATATGGAAGACTATGCCGAGCGTATTCAAATCAATGGTGTTCCTATCCCCCATGAAGAACTGATCGCTTTGGTAAATGAAATCCGTCCGGAATTGGATAAGGGCACACAATTAACCACTTTTGAAATCACTACGGCATTGGCTTTTTACTATTTTGCGCTCAAGCGAGTGGATGTAGCTGTGGCAGAGGTCGGGTTGGGAGGTAGGCTGGATGCGACGAATATCATCACTCCCCTTGTCTCGGTGATCACTTCTCTTTCCATGGATCACATGGAAGTGTTGGGAGATACCCTAGAAAAGATCGCTGCGGAAAAAGGAGGCATTATCAAGCCAGCCATACCGGTGGTCTCCTCGCCTCAAAAAGGAGAAGCCCTGATGGTGATTGAAAACATCGCCAAGGCGAAAGGTGCCCCTTTCTACCTGGTTGGGAGAGACACCCTGTTTGCCCCACACCTACAAGATCTTCAAAAACAGACCTTATGGTTATGGCATCCTTCGAAGCAAGCGGGCGAGGGAGATGTTCCTTTAGGTCCGGCTCGTGAGAATCGTCCTCTATCCATCACAATTCCTTTGTTAGGGAAACATCAGGTCGAAAACGCGGCAACAGCTTATACGGCTTTACAAGTCATCCATCGGGCAGGCATTGCCCTTACTGAACAGGATATTCAGGAAGGTTTTGCCAACGTTCAATGGCCGGGCCGGCTGGAGATTCTCCACCGGGCACCTTTCGTCGTCATTGATTCGGCACATAACCGCGACTCGGCTTGCAAGCTTCGTCAGGCAATAGAAGAATTGTTTCCAGGACGGCCGGTGATATTGGTTTTTGGGGTGTCTGAGGATAAAGACGTGCAGGGTATGTTGCAGGAGCTTTCACCTATTACCGCGCAATTGATTGCTACGAAATCCGTGCATCCACGCGCCATGCCACCCGAGCTCCTGATGGAACTCGCTGCCGCGCAAAACCTTCAGGCGGAGTGCGTACACTCGGTAGAAGAGGCTTTGGAAATGGCATTGCGCCTGGCTTCTCCAGAGACGGTCGTTTTGATCACCGGGAGTATATTTGTTGCTGCTGGCGCGCGCCATGCCTGGTACAATCAGACGAAGAAAAAAATGCCACAAAAGATGTAACCATGTATATGGTTTTTATATTTATGGAGGAAAATGGCACGTAACGAACCTGATTGGTCTTTTGAAGAGAGTATGGAAGAATTTGGGGAGGCTCTACATCGCCGCACCGAAGAACTGTATAATGTTCCTGATGCCACCCCGGATGAGGAGGGTTTGATCACCTGCGCGGCGATCCCCTTACGCGACATTGTCATCTTTCCTCACATGATCTCTCCCATCTTCGTGGCAGATAAGCCTGTCAAATTGGCATTACACCACTCTCAAGAAGAAAATAGCACCATTATCGCCCTGAGCTTGAAGGACCCGGATGTTCAAAGCCCAAGTACGGAAGACTTCTTGCCGATCGGAGTAGAAATCGCAGTGGGACGCTTGCTGAACATGCCCGACGGTTCCTATTCCGCATTAGCTCAAGGCAGGCGCAGGGTGGAAGTTGTCGATTTCCTTCAAAAGCGACCGTATTGGATCGTGCGGGCAAGGCCGATTGATGAGTACGTCGTCATCGACCAACAGGTAGATGCGACCATGCGAACAGCCCTGGAGATGTTTGAGAAGTGTGTTAAATTAGATCGCAGCCTTCCCGAAGAAGCTTACTTTTATGCCTTGAACATCGATGAACCTGCGTGGCTTGCCGACATGATCGTCACGGCTCTATCTCCAAACCAGCACGTTCGTTTGAAGATGCTGCTTACCCTCGACCCAATGAAGCGTTTGCATCGGGTGATGGAATTGCTTGCGAATGAGGCAGAGGTGCTTGAGTTGGAAGACGAAATTCACACACGCACCCAAAGCCAGGTAGATCGTACTCAGCGGGAATATTATCTCCGAGAGCAAATGAAGGTCATTCAATCCGAGTTGGGCGAAGGCGACCCCTGGTCTCAAGAGATTCTCGAATTGCGCCACCGTGTGGAAACCGCAGCCCTTCCCGAGGAAGTGAAATCTCGTGCTCTCAAAGAGGTAGATCGCCTTTCACAAATGCCTTCCATGTCTCCAGAGGTGGGTATTTTGCGTACCTATGTCGATTGGATACTAGAACTTCCATGGCAAGAAACCACACAAGACGACCTGGATGTACGCCATGCGGCGAAAGTCTTGGATGCAGAACATTATGGGTTGAACCGCGCTAAAGAAAGGATTTTGGAATATATTGCTGTGCGCAGCTTGGCACCTAAGCGTTTACGTCAACCCATCCTTTGCTTCGTTGGTCCGCCAGGCACAGGCAAGACCTCTTTGGGCCGCTCGATTGCCAAGGCTTTGGGTCGGAAGTTTGTGCGCCTTTCCTTGGGAGGCGTAAGAGATGAAGCTGAGATCCGTGGCCACCGCCGCACATATATTGGCGCTCTGCCAGGGCGTATCCTCCAAACTATGCGCCGAGCCGAGACAGCCAATCCTCTATTTATGCTGGATGAAATTGACAAGCTGGGGCAGGATTTCCGTGGCGACCCGGCTTCCGCTCTGTTGGAGGTTTTAGATCCAGAACAGAACCATGCCTTTTCTGACCACTACTTGGAATTACCTTACGACCTCTCCAAAGTGCTGTTCATTACAACCGCGAACACTACTTCCACAATCCCTCCAGCTTTGCTCGACCGCATGGAAATCATCGAATTTCCCGGCTACATCGAAGAGGAAAAGCTGGAGATCGCCAAGCGTTTCCTCATCCTGCGTCAACTGGATGAAAATGGCCTTCTGCCGCATGAAGTGGTCTTTGAGCATGAAACCATCGTGCATATCATTCGTGAGTACACCTATGAGGCGGGGGTGCGCAACCTGGAACGGGAAATCGGCCGTGTGTGCCGTAAAATCGCCCGATTAAAAGCCGAGCGCCGGAAATACCCCACAGTCGTCGCTGTACGTCATTTGGGGCGCTTCTTGGGCCCTCCACAGTTCTACAACCTGGAAGCCGAACGCAAAGATGAAGTCGGCGTGGCAACCGCGATTGCCTGGACGGAGAACGGGGGCGAGATCATGCCGGTGGAGGTACTGCTGGTAGAAGGCAAAGGAAACGTGCAGATTACAGGGCAGGTGGGAAACATTATGCAAGAATCGGCTCAAGCCGCGTTTACATTTCTTAAATCGAGGGCGAAAAAGTTTGGTATTTCAGGCGACCTGTTTGAGCAGGTAGACATCCATATTCACATTCCCGAAGGCGCCATTCCCAAGGATGGTCCCAGTGCAGGCATCACAATATGCACTGCCCTGGTTTCGGCATTTGCCAACCGAAAGGTAAGGCATGATGTGGGCATGACCGGTGAAATCACCCTGCGCGGGCGGATATTACCTGTAGGGGGCATACGTGAAAAAGTGCTCGCCGCCCATCGTGTGGGTCTGAGGACGGTTTTAATACCCAAGAAGAACTGGAAGGATTTGGTAGATGTGCCCAAGCGCGTTAAAGAAGATTTGCGCATTCTACCAGTTGAACATATGGATCAGGTCTTGGGGATTGCACTTTCTGCAGACTCGTCTGCGAGGCGCGAGAGCAATGTCTTGCCTGGGAATAAGCGGAACTCACAAAGCCTCGTTCGTAAGGAAGAACAACAGCCCCCGAAACACATTACCCCTCCGCCAGCTGTCTGAGCAGAACCAGCTTTCTCCAGCCGCTTCGCTTCTATGGGCAGGCGTTTTGTTGGTGTTCTGCAAAGCTCTCAGCGAAGACGTGCCAGCCGGAGCCATCACATGCCGCCCGAAAATAATAGTATGGGGTTTTTTCTGGAAAAGCCACTGCACGGATGGCGTTCAATCCCGGATTGGCAATCGGAGTAGGGGGCAGCCCGGAAATGCGATAAGTGTTGTACGGGGAGTCGATCTGTAGGTCTTCCAGGCTAAGAGGGTTTTTCCACCAGGTGTTCTGACCGGGGATGAATCCCAGGGCATATTGCACGCTGGCATCCGCGTCGAGTTTCATCCCTAACGCCAATCGGTTTAAAAAAACCGAGGCGATTTTGGGCATTTCTTCATCGTGGATTGCCTCGCGTTCGATCAAGGATGCCAGGATAATTGCCTGATACAAGCTTAGCCCCTGAGCCTGGATGCCGGCTTTTATCTGCTCGTCCACTTTGATTTGGAAATTCTCCAGCAGGGTGGAGATAAATCCTTCCACTGAAATATCCCGGGGCAGGCGGTATTGATCCGGAAAGAGAAACCCCTCCAACGGTTTGCCTTTTGGGATGCCCAGCGTTTCCCGAAATTCGTTTGGCGGGGCGAAGACGATTTTCAAAAGGTCCTCCGCAGAGAACGCCAAACCAGAAGTGGGCAATAGGTTGCCGATCTCCTCGCTTCTCCATCCAGCCAGGATATGAAACATCACTTCTCTTGGCGTCGCATCCTGAAGCATATGGGCGATTTCTAGGGCATTCATTTTGGGGCTCAATTGATATTCGCCTGCCTGGATGGTTGTGTCTAAACCTGAATAGAGCAGGTAATGCCGTAGCGCGTCTTCGTCTCTGATGAGACCCGCCTGGAACAGTCGGTGGACGATCTTCAACGTTGTCTCCCCCAATTCGACCGTAAAGGTTACTTGATCACCATGTTCATTTACGGGGCTAAGCAGAGCCTCTGCTTCGAGGATAAGCAGTCCGGATAAATAGGCGCGTTGAGTAACAGTAAGTGTGTTTGAAGCGGGACCGAATTGCGTTTCGGCAAGCTGTGGCAGCACATAAAATCCACTCAGCAATCCGCATCCGATCATACATAAGGCGCCAACCAACAAGAGCAGGCAAGAAGCCTTTGGGGATGAGGTTTTCATTTCATCATCCTATCCATCGCGGTTGTGGACGACATTGTCATGCTCTCCTGGGGCCTCATGCGCAGAGGATTCTCGCATCCAATCCAGGTATGTTTGTAGAATATACGTCGCCGCCAGATCGTCCAATGCCTGTCTTTTTCTTCGCCCTTTGATTTCCCGTTGGATGCGTTCGACCTCCCTGGTGCTATAGCTCTCGTCCCATAGCACGATGGGGAGATCACATTGCGCGCGAATGGCTTGTGCCAGGCGTTCAGCTTTACGACTTTGGTGTGTCGGTCGGTTTTCTGCGTTGAGAGCTTGACCAATCAAGATTTGCTCTGCTCCGTGCTTTCTGGCCAGCGCGATGATCGCGGTTGCATTTTCCTTCCTGGAAACATGCTGGAGGATGGTTAATGGATTAGCGATTGTCCCACCAGGGTCGCTAATCGCAATTCCCAAACGACGGTCGCCCGGGTCTACTGCCAGAATCTTCATCAGCCAGCTCTTTTTCGCTCGGATGCTTGCCTATCTGTAAGCTATTAATACCACGCCGCGGGCATTTCCAGGCACCTTTTTTCTCTTGCTTTTCTTCGCCTGTGGATGGCGATGATAAAAAGCGAAGCGCCCGAATTCATCACCGTATGGTTAGTTGGATGCGGAATGGCAAGAAGGGCAAACGCGGCCACCAGGCAGGGAAGATTTCAACGCCGGGTTCTTTTGCCAGGAGCAAGTGATCGGAGAGGTCTTTTATCGCCTTTGTGATCGGCTGGAAGAGGACTAGTCGATAGACTTGAGCTTCAACAATCTCGGCTTGTAATTGCCGATTGGCAGTGATGTGCAATAAAGCCTCTCCTCCTGCCGTGTAGCTGGGCGTATTGTTCACCTGGATAGCGATGGTGTTGTCTGCCGGGATATACCCTTGAGGGGTTTGGGCATCCAAAACCCATCTCGCCAGGTCCTCGAGATCTTGAGCAGAAATGATCATGGCCTCTAATTCGAGGCGTAAAGTGAGAAAGAGGCGTGCCGCGGGTTGCCCCTCCTCGGGTTGAAAGGCGGCTTCCAGCGTCTGCAGGACTTGCAGGCTGCCAGGAATCAGGATATCGTTTTTGCCTATCGAGTGCTCCAGCTCGCGCAGGGCGTTTGCCTCTAGCTCGCGGGTCAGCTGTTCTACCAGCCTGCGCCGGTCTTCTTCGGTAGGCGCTGGTTCGACGCGATCCGTTCCTCCAGATAAAGCCTCTGGGTTGGTAACGATGAGATGGGTGCTTAGAGTTCCTTCTATGGCTTGAATGCGTCCGCTCAGAACGTTCCCTTGGCTACCTGCTGTAAGGCAGCGAACAGGTAAATGGAGGCTTTGGCCTGGACCAGCGGGCACCTCACCTTGTTGGGTCACAATAAACCTCAACGGGTTTTGCTCAACAGTGCGCACAATCGTCCCCGAAGGCACCAGAACGGACTTATCGGTGAGGTTGGTGAAAATCACTTCTCCGCTCGCGTGGTGATACGGCAAAATGACCTTCCCGCTCGTCTCTGTGGAGGCGCGACCTTCAACTGTGATGGTAATGGCATGTAGTGGAATGATTCCCGCAGGGTGAATCTCCTTCTGCTCAGGGGAGGCACGCACTTGGATCATTGCCTCTTGCGTGATGCGCAGCGGTGTAAGGTTTAATTCTGCGCTTGGCAAAAGCACGAAAGCCATGGACAGCACTGCCAGCACGCTGACCGTGAAAATCAAAAGGCGAAGGATTGGATGCATTGGGGCAGATTCAGGCGGTTTTTGAGGCAACTCTGGTCGTGGAGACAGACTGTCGAGCGGAGGCGTCGCAGACGCTTTTCGAAAGCGTCTCGGAACGCGCCAGGGGTCTTTTTGCGCTTGTTGAACGCTCTTGAAGACAGGGATGCCCAGTCGTGGCGCCTCGTAAAGAATATCCGTTTTTTGCGTCACAAACGCGATTTGTGCACCCAACTCCTCAGCTTTGCGCTTGAGCAGAATGATGTCCAACGGTCGGTGCAACACCACGCCTTCCTCTGGCCAGACGATGAGTATGCGTTGTGATTTTGCCCAAGCCAGTCGATCGCAGGCTGAAACAATATCATCATACTCTTCCAGATGGAGAATGTGCGTTTTCATCGGTTTTATCTTTTTAGGGAAAAAGCCTTAACCTGTTGTGGGGGTTGCAATAATCCTGCCGGGTTGAATTGGGTATTAGGGTTCGAATTCGAGGATGCGCTGGATAACAAATTCTTGTTCCTCTGGAGAAAGGTCATAATAAAAGGGCAAACGGAGCAGGCGCTCGCTGATCTCTTCGGTTATCGGACAATCTCCCGGACGGCCTCCGAACTTCTGTCCCATATCGGATAGATGTAAAGGTTGATAGTGAAACACAGCCAGAATGCCATGCGCCTTCAAGTGCTGGATGAGCTTTTGGCGTACATCTAGAGAAGGAAGAAGGATATAGAACATATGATAGGGTTGTTCACAATAGGGAGGGATATAGGGTAGTTGCACTCCCATTTGCGCCGCCCATGAGGCTAATCCCATCTGATACCGGTGCCAGATTTGGCTGCGCTTTTCCTGGATTTTATCGTATGACTCAAATTGGGCGTATAAATACGCGGCTAATAGGTCAGAAGGTAGATAGCTCGATCCCAAATCCACCCAAGTATATTTATCCACCTCTCCCCTAAAAAAGCGGCTGCGATTTGTGCCTTTCTCACGGAGAATTTCAGCCCTTTCGATGAGCTTCGGGTGGTTGATCAATAAAGCGCCTCCCTCCCCGCAGGTCAGGTTTTTCGTCTCATGAAAGCTTTGTGTTGCCATTATCCCAAAAGTGCCTAGATAGCTCCCTTTGTACTTCCCAAAAAGGCCGTGTGCATTATCTTCCACAACGGGTATATCGTTATGGTGCTTGGCAATCTCGAGGATTGGATCCATCTCGCAACCAACGCCTGCATAATGTACAACCAGAATTGCTTTTGTGCGTTCCGTGATTAAACTCTCTAATTTAGTTTCATCCAGATTGAGTGTGTCAGGGCGGATGTCAACGAATACCGGTCGAGCGCCCCGCAGCACAAAGGCATTCACTGTTGAAACAAAAGTGAAGGAGGGGACAATGACTTCATCTCCAGGATTGAGGTCGAGCAAAAGGGCGCTCATCTCCAGGGCATGTGTGCACGATGTAGTGAGTAGTGCTTTTTGCACCTTGAACTTCTCTTCTAACCAGGCATGGCATTTCTTGCTAAAGGCTCCATCCCCTGAGATGTGCAGGTTGTCCATTGCCTGTGCCATATATTCCAGTTCCTTGCCCACACGGCAAGGCTTATTAAACGGGATACGATAAGGAGATTTCATTGTCTTCGTTGATTACACGTAGAAAACCATTTGTGATAGTATAGGTGGCAAGAGCGCGTGACGAACCCATTCCGCTGCACCATTCTTTGAGTAGCCACATTCCTTCCTTGCGTGGCCAGCCAAACGTATTCAACTCCTGATTGTACAAACCAATCCAGCCCACTGCGAAAAAGCTCCTGTCCAATGCCTGTACCTCGAACCGCGGGCTTGACGCCGGTCAGTTCGTATTGGGCGATTTTGTTGTTTTGCTTGTCCAGCTTGCCCGTGATGTAGCCGACCACCTCACCATGTACCTCCGCCACCAGCGCGAGTTCAGCCTCGCCGCGACAACTTTTTTCGATCCATGTCGCGTAATATGCTTGCCATTGCTCTTCCGTGAAACATGGATCAAAAAAGAACCGCGAGTCGGGATAACTGGTTTTTGCGATTTCTTTGACAAAGTCAATATCATCCTCCCTGGCATGGCGAATGGTAACTTCTTCGGAGGCCTTGGCGCGTGTGGTTGGTTCCCAATCCTTCAACCAGCGTTCCATGGTCAGGCGGATTTCCACCAGACGGAAATCGTAATCCTCTGCCATGCGTATGGTCATCGGGTCGTCAGCATTTGCCAGAAAATAAAGGCACTCGATGCCGTGTGCTTCGCACCATGCGAGAATCTCCTCCAGCCGTTTGTCATTTAGATGATTTCCGTTTACTCTGGCAATGCGAAAGCCGAAGAATCCTGTGTCCCATTCCAGGAATTGGCAGCATTCTGTTTCAAGATTGTTTTGACTCATCGGTATATCCTATGGTTTTACGTACCACATACGAAGGGCGATCCATGATGCGAAAGTGCATCCGTGCCAGGTATTCGCCGATGATGCCCAAGGCAAAAAGCTGCACTCCTGAGAAGATGGCAATGATCGATGCCAGAAAAGGAAAACCTGGCACGCTTCCCCCCTGCAGCACGTACCTTCCAATGACATAAATAAGTACGAGCAAGCCAAATGCCGCGAAGCCAAAGCCCATCAGGCTGGCCAGTTGTAAAGGCAAGGTCGTGAAACCGGTGACCATGTTGATCGCGTGGGAGATTAATCTGGCAAAAGTGTAGTTGGATTTTCCCAAACGACGTGGGTCATGATGCACAGTGACCACGCCGAAACGATTCGTGCCCCAGGTGAGCAGCACATCTAAGATGACGAAGGGGCTCTGGTAATTCGCAAACGCCTGGCGCACTTCGGTGCGCAGGGCACGAAAGGCGCTGACCTTGCGCGCGATATCGATGCCCATAGTGCTCTGGAGCGCCAGCCGGGTGATATACGAAGCCAGGTTACGCCAAAACCCGTGTTGTAACTTATCCGGGTTGCCGTAAACGACGTCATACCCCCGGCTCAATTCATGGAGCAGGGTTGGAATCTCTTCCGGGGGATGTTGCAAATCGTCATCCATGGTGATGATGACGGGATAGCGCGCCGCTCGAATGCCGCACAGCAGGGCATGGTGTTGACCATAGTTGCGCATCAAATCGATGCCTCGCACCCAGGTATGCTGCGCGCAGATTTCCTGGATCGTTTCCCAACTCTGGTCGCTGCTTCCATCGTTTACTAAAATGGCTTCATACGCTCCAGCCGCATGGTCTAGGTTTGGCTTTAGGCGCCGGATTAGTTCCTGCAGTGTATCTTGGCTGTTGTACACCGGGATCACAATAGAAAGACCTGAGGCTTGCTCATGTGGATGGTTTTCTATCATGGTGAACGGCAATCGAGCTCCTGGTCAAGCTGTGCATAAGCGGGATCTTTTTCGGGATGAGGCGGAGTGCTTTCCAGAATGAAGTACCAATTCTGGCATAGCATGTTCTTCATTTTCTCGCTGGCATGATAGGCTTTGAGGGATAATTTCAACGCCTGCTGCCAATCGCCAAGATGAGCATATCCCTGGATAAAGGGCATCAATTCCGATGCTGTCTCGCGCGTGAACTTTTTTTCGATTCCAAGCGCCACCTTGCCCAAGGACACTACTTCCTCCCAATCTTCGCGTTGAACCGCGAGCTCTGCTTTTTCAAAATAATAACACCAATCTTTCGTTGGTTCGGTAGCGAAAAGGCTAATAGGCGGGGAGGCGGGTTGTGGTGGATCAGGTATGATCCATTTGATATTGGATAACGCCATGGTCTCGGCGATTAAATATGGTTTGTATGGCAGGTTTCGGTCGGTTATTGGGTTGAGTATTTTGAGACATCTTGGCGGGTCATAGAAGAAGACGATAACCTGAGATGTATTCCCCTCAAAAAAGTTCGCCCGATAAGGATGATAGATAAATGTGCCAGGCTCTAGAGTAAGCAGATCGATCCCCAGCCGACTTTCGACGTTATAGACTAAATAGGACATTCGCTTACCGCTTTGCTCGGGCGTGTAAGTCCAGTTCAAAGGAGCGGTAAGCGAGTTATCGCTGTAGTGGGTGAAATATAGGTCGGAGGTGAACAGCAAAGTGCCTTGTTCGATCGCTGGAGCTCGCCAGGTCATTTGCCAGAGCATCTTGCGCAATTCGAGCCACTCTTTGCGGAAAAACATCCCGTCGTGAAAGTGCATGCCCGTGGTTAGCCCCAGAAAAACTGCCAGTATGATAGCGGTGCGCCGTTGGCTTTTCAGCAATAGATTGAGCACGCCCACAATCAAAATGCAGGCTCCAATCATCATGGGGAGGGTAAACCGATCCCAGGGAAAGAGCAAGTCGGCATGGATGTTGGTCAGCCAAATGGGCCAGCCGCTCAGCAGCAAGATCACCTCACCGCTGAGCATGGCTTGCATCCCCCAGCGCTTTATCCAAGAGTCTTCGTGTTGGGGGGATTCTGACGGCGTATGATTTTTGAGGTTTGATAGGTACAATAGGTAGGCAATGATGCTGATGGTGGTGATCAATACATAGGTTAGGACGATTGGTGGGTCGAAGCGGGTGATACCGGAAATTTTGAAACTATTCACCAGGGCTAATAGTGTCACTTCGAAGAAGTCCAACGAAATTGTCGTCGCCAGTTGGATCAACGCCTGTAGCGGGTGGCTAAGGAATTGACTGAAAAACGTGATTTCACCGCGTGGGGTCGGGTGCAGTGCTAGGCGCCAAAAGAGGAAAGCCAACATGATCACCAGATATGGCGCCCATCTGACGAGCAGGCGCTTTATTTTCGTTTGCCTGCTTCTAGCTTCGGGGTTTTCTAATTTCCACAGGAGTATTGGGCGCAGAAGTTCCAGACCAAAGAAATATTCGGCAATGAACATGGTAATGCCTGATGTCGCCAGCGAGAGACCCATAAGAAGCCGAAACCAGCGCCGGTGCGCATATGCCAGGAACATAAACAGGAAGGAAGAGAGAAATAGCGAATAGACGATAAACGCGTTGCTATAGGTGACAGAGATGAATTGCTGTCTGAAGCCAGGATAAATGGCGAATAATAATGCCATACTGGCTGTCAGCCAATTTCTATCCGGCCACCACAGCCTCAAATTCCACCAGAAGAGCGAGGCGCATAACCACCGGGAAAAGACTCCAAAGGCTTGCCAAGCAATGGTGGATTCACCCAAAACTGAGGAGCTGGCGATAAAAACCCAGGCGAGCAATGGGCGGTCATCTGCAAACCCCTCGATAAAGCTCATTGGCCCATAGGAATGCAAAAACCATATAGAGGGCCAGTCATCCCAGTAGAAACCCAGACGAGGGATGAACAACCCAAAAGCAACCATGACTGCTCCCAAAAGCGCCAGTGGGACCAGCCGGGGGTGAAGGAGTCTGTCTATGATTTGTTTAATTGTTCTGAAACCCAATTTAAGACACGCTCGAGTGCTTCTTCTAGTTTTGTGGCATCCCGGCCGCCTGCCTGGGCTAGGGATGGACGGCCGCCTCCGCTGCCACCGAGGGGTTGGGCAAGGGTCTTCACCAAATCGCCAGCATGAAGACCACGTTGCACTAAATTATCGGTGATCGTCGCGATCAATAAAGGTTTACCTTGTTCGTCGATTGAAGCCAGTACAGCCACACCGCTTGTCACCCGCTGACGGAACTCGTCGGCGATCTCTCTCATTGTCTCTGCATCGACATGGGGAAGAACCACCGTGAGAACGGACGCTTCAGAAACAAGCTCCATGTTCTCAAGGGCGCGATGAAACGCGCTGCGCGCTAATTCTTTGCGCAACTGAGCCATTCGCTTTTGCACTTGCTGGTGTTCCTCGATAAATTCTTCCAATCTTGAGGGTAAATCGTCGGTGTTTGTGCCTAAAAGGGAGGCTGCTTCTTTCATTTCACGAAAGCGTCTGCGCACCAGTTGATACGCTCCTCGGCCGGTGACGGCTTCAATGCGTCGGATGCCAGCCGCGGCACTTCCCTCGCTGGTGATTAAAAAGATGCCGATATCGCCGGTTTCATTTACGTGGGTGCCGCCACATAGCTCGTTCGAAAAAAGACCTTCATCTCCGATAGTGATGTTGCGCACGCGCTCGTCGTACTTTTCTCCAAAAAGAGCGATCGCGCCTTCCTGTATCGCTTGTTGCAGAGGCTTAAAGGTGACATTCAAATGGTAATTCCTCAGGATGGCTTCGTTGACGTAACTTTCGATGCGTTCCAACTCTTCTGAGGTGAGCGCTTGGGGGTGATTGAAGTCGAACCTCAAGCGATCAGGGGCGACCAAGGAACCTGCCTGGCGGGCATGTTCTCCTAAGACGTGGCGTAAAGCCGCGTGCAATAGATGCGTCGCCGTGTGGTTGCGCATGATATCTGCGCGTCTGTCTGCATCTACCCGCGCAATGGCTTCATCACCAACACGAGGAGCACCCCGCGTAACCTGACCAACATGCACAATCATACCGGCAGAGGGTTTCCGCATCTCCTGAACGCGTATTTCCCATTGAGGCGCTGCCGCGCTGATGATCGTCCCTGTATCTGAAACTTGTCCCCCGGATTCGATATAGAAGCCTGTTTTGGGGAGCAGTACTTCGATGGTATCGCCACAATCGGCTTGTAGTACTTCCTGGCCGTCTTTGAAGAGGGCGAGCACCGGAGCGCGCACCTCTAACCACTCGTAGGGATTGTATGCCACTCCTTCCTCTCCCAGCTTTCCACTTATGCGCAGAGCTTCCAGTGTCTTCTGATAGGCTGCCGCGTCTTCTCCGCCTAGCGCTCCAAAGGCTTCTCCCGCGCCGGAAGCCAGGCGATGTTCTTCCATTGCCATGCGAAAGCCGGGTTCATCTACATCCAGACCTTCCTCTTGGGCGATGTCGCGGGCGATCTCGAAAGGCAGACCATAAGTGGCATACAGGTCGAATGCCTGATCGCCGGGCAAAATGTGCTCACCCGCCTTTTGGAGTTGATTGAGCATGCTCTCTAACTTGGCAACCCCACTTTCAACCGTGCGTTGAAAACGTTTTTCTTCATTGGTCAGATTGCTCAATATAGAGGATTTGTTTCGTTGCAATTCCGGATAGAATTCCCCATATTGCTCGATGACCACTTCGGCAATGTGGGAAAGGAACGGCTCGGTTAACCCGATTTTTGCGCCAAAGCGCGATGCCCTGCGGATGATCATGCGGCAGACATAGTTTCTGCCAATATTCCCCGGTACTACTCCGTCAGCGATTAGGAAAGTCGCCGCACGACCGTGGTCGGCAATCACGCGATATGGGGTGATATTGCTGTGCATTTCATCTTCGCTGTGGCCGGTCAATTCCCGAATTTTGTGCAGAATGGGTAGGAATAGATCAGTTTTATAGTTTGAATCTGTGTCTTGAAGCACAGAAACGATGCGTTCCAGACCCATACCGGTATCTACGTGTTTGGCTGGTAAAGGCTCAAGGCGCGTTTCGTCTTTACGGTTGTATTGGATAAATACCAGATTCCAAAGCTCTAAGAAACGTTTGCAATCACCATTGACCTTGCATACATGTCCTGCTTCACCCCTTTTATCACAGTATTGTTCTCCTCGATCAAGGTGAATCTCGCTGCATGGACCACAAGGACCGGTTTCCGCCATCTCCCAGAAGTTCTCTTTGCGTCCAAAGAACAGGATGCGGGAGGCATGCATGCCGGGTTGACGTTTCCAGGCTTCTGCCGCTTCTTCATCTGTGGGTATTTCGCCTTTCTCATCTTTAAAACAGGTCGCCCATAGTCGCTCTCTGGGCAAACCCCAGACCTCGGTTAGAAGCTCCCATGCCCAGGCAATGGCTTCGTCTTTGTAGTAGTCGCCAAAAGACCAGTTGCCCAACATTTCAAAGAAAGTGTGATGCGTATCATCGCGCCCCACATCTTCCAGGTCGTTATGTTTGCCGGCCACGCGCATGCATTTTTGCGAGTTTGCCGCGCGCGTGTAACTTCGCCGGTCTGTCCCCAAAAACACCTCTTTGAACTGTACCATCCCCGCGTTTGTGAAGAGCAACGTCTGATCGCCCCCAGGCACAAGAGAAGAGGAAGGGACAAAGGTATGCCCACGGTTCAAAAAGAAATCGATAAAACCTTGCCGGATTTGTGTGCCAGTTAACTTTTGTGCCACCATGCGAATCCTTTACGCATATATTGAGATAAAGGGTAGGGATTGTTTATCGATCGTTCTTCTTGACCACGATCCCCGAATCCCTGTCCACGAATTATACCAGCACGATGTACACCCTGCTTGTCGGAGAGCGAGGTCTGGGTGGGAGCATGCGGTTCTAGGATATAATCCTGCTGTTGCAGGATTTTCGTTTGTCTTCGAAAAACATGTCTCGTTATCTTTATTTTACTGTTTTCTCCTCCGGGATGACCACATTGGCAATTGAGTTTGCCGCTTCGCGGTTGCTGGGAAGCGTCTTTGGTACCAGCAACCTGGTTTGGGCAAGCATAATCGGCTTGATCCTGATTTATCTCACCCTTGGATATTCTCTGGGTGGCCGTTGGGCGGATCGTTCTCCAGAGTTCAAGACTATGTACCTCATTATGGCGTGGGGGGCATTCAGCGCTGGTCTGGTGCCGTTGGTGGCACATCCTGTACTTCGCCTCGCCGCACAAGCGTTTGATGCTCTGCAAGTAGGCGTCCTTCTTGGTTCATTCAGTGCAGTCTTGGTTTTGTTTTGTGTACCTGTGACCCTTTTGGGCACGATCTCACCTTTCGCCATCCGCTTAGGTGTTCGCCACACTCAAGAAGCCGGGCGTGTTTCGGGTAGAGTGTACGCCATTTCTACCCTGGGCTCCTTTCTGGGCACCTTTCTTCCCGTTCTGGTCACCATACCTTTGTGGGGCACAACAAATACATTCCTGCTTTTCAGCGTGTTCCTGGTGGGAGTTGCCTTAATCGGGTTGTTGCTTTCAGGGGAGAGACGCACTGCCTTGATGTTGACCTGGATGCCGCTTGTGCTGATGGTGATTTTTCTTCATCTTGGGCAACAGAGATTGAAAAGCACCTCAGGACAGATTTATGAAACCGAATCGGCGTACAACTATATCGAAGTACTCGAAGTGAATGGCTATCGCCTGCTCAGACTCAATGAAGGCCAGGGAGTGCATTCGATGTGGCATCCAACGCAGTTGGATTTCTCTGGCCCATGGGAGCAATTCCTGGCAGCGCCTTTTTTCAATCCGGCCCCATATAAGCCTGAAAACGTGCAAGACATCGCGATTATTGGGCTGGCGGCGGGCACAGTGGCAAAACAAGCCACAGCCGTTTTTGGCCCTGTTCCAATTGATGGATTTGAGATTGACGCCGAGATCATCCGTGTGGGTAGAGAGTTTTTCGACATGCGCGCGCCAAATCTGAACGCCATTGCTCAAGATGGTCGGCTGGGTTTAGCCTTAAGTAGAAAGCGGTACTCGCTAATCATTGTCGATGCATATCGTCCCCCTTACATCCCCTGGCACCTGACCACGCGTGAATTTTTCGAAATCGTCAAAAGTCACTTGCGTGAGGATGGCACCTTAGCCATTAATGTTGGGCGTTCCCCCGAAGACAGAAGGCTGGTGGATGGCTTGGCAGGCACGCTTCGCGCGGTCTTTCCTTCGGTGTTTGCCATGGATGTTCCAAATACATTCAACTCAGTCTTGTATGCCACCAATTTCCGCGCAGACTTTCAGAATCTTTATGACAATTTGCTCTATTTGCATGTTCGAGGTGATATTCATCCATTGCTGCTGAAGTCCATTGAATCCACCATCATCCATCGGCGTTCCGTCCCTGTAAGCGCCATTGTGTTTACAGATGACCACGCCCCCATCGAGTGGATTACCAACACCATGGTGTTAAACTATGTACTTTTTGGTGAACTCTCCACGATCCAAGGAGTGCCTAAATGAAACCTGACAATGCCGTTTCCGGTTTATCCCAACGCCTCCCACCGGGCTTATTGGGATTTCTGAACTGGCTGGTGAGCCTGGCAGTTCCCGTTGCGCTGGTGCTTAGCGCCATGCGCCTGGTAATGGTGCCTCAGTTTTTACACTTTGAGTATGGTGCGCCGGGTTTCCCGCCCGATATGTATGGCTTTTCCATTGAAGAACGTATTTACTGGGCGGAGATCGCCCTCGATTATTTATTGAACGACGAAGACATCTCGTTCTTGTCGCAATTGAAATTTCAGGATGGGCGAGCGGTGTATAACGCGCGCGAGTTGCACCATATGGAGGATGTAAAGAACGTAGTGCGTCTGGCTCTATCGGTCTGGTATGTCAGCCTTACTTTTTTAGTGGTCACCGCGCTTTTGGCTTTGTTGGGCAATAAAGTGGAGGCATATCGATTGGCGTTGATCCGCGGTGGTTGGCTGACTGCGCTCCTCCTGGGTTCTATTATCTTGTTTGTTTTGCTTAGCTTTAACATCTTCTTTGTGGCATTTCATAATGTCTTTTTCGAGCCAGGTACCTGGATGTTTGACTACAGCGATACTTTAATTCGCCTGTTTCCTGAACGGTTCTGGCGCGATGTTTTTATTTTTGTGGGTAGCCTGGCTTTGCTTGGTTCGTTGGCACTCAGCCTTGGATTGCGTCGCCAACCACAGACGCGTAAATAAAACGCATCTCTCTGGGAACTACCTCCAGAGAGATGCGCATCATGTCTTGCCCGGTTTCCTTAACGAACAGCCATTTCGGTGTCGCGGTCAAAGATGTGCATGTTGCTCATGTTGAGCACGACTTGCACCTTTTCGTTGATGTGGTACTTAGAGCGCGGGTCGACGCGGGCGATGAAGTTGTGCTCCCCGCTTTTCAGATACACGAAAATTTCGTTGCCCATGAGCTCGGTTACATCTAC
This sequence comes from Anaerolineae bacterium, assembly GCA_037439525.1. Lineage (GTDB taxonomy): Bacteria > Chloroflexota > Anaerolineae > Anaerolineales > UBA4823 > JBBIVW01. Next base: position 61,075 of record JBBIVW010000003.1, on the reverse strand, counting down.
AACTGCTTCAAAAGGTTGCGCGGCGATGTTCGGAGGGGCAAATTCGGGGTTGTGAATGTCCTCCGGACGGATGCCAAAAATGACCGGCTTGTCGATGTAGTCAAAGTAGGGCTTGGCTCGGTCGTCAGGCACCCTTAAACTGAACGTGCCTCCATCGACATAGATGTGATTGCCATCTTTCCGCAGCTTCGCTGGGAAGAAATTCATGGCCGGGGAGCCGATAAACCCGGCGACGAAAAGATTATCGGGATAATCATACAAGTGTTGAGGGGTATCGATCTGCTGGAGCACGCCGTGGTTGATCACCGCAATGCGCGTTGCCATGGTCATTGCCTCGACCTGATCATGAGTAACGTAGATGAATGTGGTTTGAAGTTGCTGATGGAGCTTGCTGATGTTTGCGCGTGTTTCGACGCGCAATTTCGCATCCAAGTTGGAGAGGGGCTCATCGAAGAGAAAGACCTTTGGCTCGCGTACGATGGCACGTCCTACGGCGACGCGCTGTCTTTGACCGCCTGAGAGCTGACGTGGCTTCCGGTCGAGCAGGTGCTGGATGCCCAAAATCTCGGCCGCTTCTTGCACGCGACGCTTTATTTCTTGTTTGGGCACTTTGCGTAATTTGAGCCCAAAAGCCATATTATCAAAAACTGACATGTGTGGGTACAGCGCATAGGATTGAAAGACCATGGCGATATCACGGTCCTTCGGAGCAATATCGTTCACCACCTGGTCGCCGATGAATATGCGTCCTTCAGTAACATCTTCCAATCCGGCCAGACAGCGTAATGCGGTGGTCTTTCCACACCCTGAAGGACCTACCAGCACCAAAAATTCTTTGTCGTCGATGTGAATATTGAGATCATTGACAGCCACAACGTCGCCAAACCGCTTGGTGACGTGATCGTATGTTACGCTTGCCATGAGGTTTTCTCCTTTCTCACTTTGGGGATTATCGTGCTTTTATTATAGCCCGAAGGGTTAAAAAAAGCAATGAGCGGGATCCCTTATCAGTTTGCATGCACACCTTGTCGATTTTGCATGCTCATTTTAGAATGGGAGTATGCCCAAAGACATGATTACCCCTATTCGTAGGCAATATTTGGAAATCAAGAAACAGTACCCTCATGCGATTCTCTTCTTTCGCTTAGGGGATTTTTATGAGACCTTCGACGAGGATGCCAAAATCACTGCCAGAGAGCTGGATATTGTCCTGACCTCGCGCAACGTGGCTAAGGGGGTGCGCGTCCCTATGGCGGGTATCCCGCACCATGCAGTGGAAAACTATCTGGCGCGCCTCATCGATCGCGGATATCATGTCGCCATTTGCGAGCAGGTGGGCGATCAACCTGTGCGCGGACTTTTCCCCCGGCAGGTGACGCGCGTCATCACGCCAGGAACGCTGCTCGAACCGGCCCTGTTGCCTGCCGAAGCGAACAATTATCTCGTGAGCCTCTTCATTGACCTTGAAGATCACCCTTCTTCTGAAGGAAAGACAACCGCCTCCGCCAGCATCGCTTATGTCGATATCTCCACTGGCGAATTTGCAGTCACCGAATTGAAAGGCACGGATGTCCTCAATGCTGTACGCGCGGAACTAGAACGGCTGAGACCTGCAGAGGTGTTGCATCCCGAATCCCTGGAATTGAACGAGGGCATTCCCTGGCATCGCACACCCTTGCCAGACTGGCGGTTTGAAGTCGCGCGCTGCCAGGAGGTATTACAAACCCATTTTGGTGTGGCTTCTTTGGAAGGGTTTGGCCTGCGAGATTTTTCTCTCAGTGTGCGCACCGCTGGGGGCATTTTACAATACCTCTCTGATACCCAGAGCGCCGCGTTATCCCTCTTGACGAAGCTCAGTACGTATTCATTGGATGAGTTCATGGTGCTGGATGCCGCCACACGGCGCAACCTTGAGTTGACCGAAACCCTGCGAGAAGCCAGGCTGCAGGGTTCGCTTCTTGCTGTGTTGGATTACACCAGCACACCCATGGGTAAGCGCCTTTTGCGCCAGTGGGTAAACAAACCGCTATTGGATGTAAGCGCCATCTATAAACGCCAACAAGGCGTGGAGCTTTTTTTCACAAAGGGTATTTTGCGCCAGGAATTGCGCGGGGTTTTAAGGTCGCTGAGTGATCTGGAGCGTTTGGTGAATCGCGTGTTGAGCGGTTTCGCTCAGCCTCGAGACCTGGTTTCTATGCGTCAAAGTTTGCAAAGCTTGCCCGGACTCTTCGCTTTGATACAGGAGGAGGGAGAGACGCTGCAGGATATCCTCCAAGATCTAAATCTTTGTTCGGACGAGTTGGACTTGCTCAATGCTGCACTTGCTGATGACCCTCCACCCACTTTGCAATCTTCCGGCGTCATCCGACCCGGCTATTCCGGCGAACTGGATGATATTCTGGAGCGTTCACGCCACGCACGCGAGTGGATTGCCAGCCTGGAAAGTGTTGAAAGAAAGCGCACAGGTATCAAATCGCTCAAAGTGGGTTATAACAAGGTTTTCGGCTACTACTTGGAAGTCACCAAAGCCAACGCAGACCAGGTACCTCCCGAATATATCCGCAAGCAGACGCTGGTAAACGCCGAACGCTACATCACCCCAGAATTGAAAGAATACGAAACTCTGGTGCTGAATGCCGAAGAGCGCATCCGCGAGATTGAGGCGCGCCTCTTTCGGCAGGTGTGTCAACAACTTGGGGCCTCAGCCGGAAAGCTTCTAAAGACGGCACGCGCCCTGGCTGTATTGGATGCGTATATTTCTTTAGCCGAGGCTGCTTCTCGAGGTGGTTATGTAAAACCCGTGGTTGTAGAAGAGGATGTTTTAGAAATTCATCAGGGCCGCCACCCGGTGGTCGAACAAACCCTGAAGGGAAAGCGATTTGTCCCCAATGATGTTGTTTTTGAAGAAGGGGAGCGCATCCGCATTATTACTGGCCCGAACATGTCCGGAAAGTCCACGCTCATCCGTCAGGTTGCGCTCATTGTGCTTTTGGCGCAAATTGGGAGTTTTGTTCCTGCCGAATCGGCGCGCCTGGGGGTTGTCGACCGGATTTTTACGCGCATCGGCGCTCAGGATGAAATCTATGCGGGTCAGTCAACGTTTATGGTCGAAATGGTGGAAACGGCAAATATACTCCATCATGCCACCCCACGCAGTTTGATTGTCTTGGACGAGATTGGGCGCGGCACCAGCACCTATGATGGCGTTTCTATCGCCTGGGCTGTAGTCGAATACTTGCATAATCATCCCCAATTGCGCGCCAAGACCCTATTTGCTACCCATTATCATGAGCTTACTCAGTTGGCTGAAGTATTGCCTGGCGTTCGTAATTACAATGTTGCAGTGAGCGAAGCGGATGGTCAGGTGGTGTTTTTGTATCGTATTGTGCCAGGAGGTGCGGATAAATCTTATGGCATTCACGTTGGACAATTGGCAGGATTGCCGCGCCCTGTGGTTCAACGTGCCAGTGAGATATTGAAGCAATTGGAAAGTTCATCGGGGAAAGCAGTGAAAATCAAAACCAACCTGCCTCAGCAGTTGGCTTTTTTCCCTGAGACAAATCCTTTATTGGAAGACTTGCGCTCTTTGGATTTGAACACCCTCGCGCCCATCGAGGCACTCAACCGCTTGTATGAGTGGCAGCGCAAGTATCTATCCTCCCCAAAGGAAAAAAAGGATTAGTTGGGAAGCGGTATTTAAGCGTCGCAAGAGGCTTTTCTTGGACCTCTTTCATTGTAAAGAGGGCTTCGTATAGCGTTAGACCTGCCCTTTCTATGTATGAGCATGGATCAATTTTTGGGTGAGCATGCTGCCCAATATAGCGTAACCATCCAAGGGTAGATAATGCCTGGCGGAGGCATCGAAAAGAATCTGGTATTTGGAAGGGAAGTCCTCATCCCCCTGCCAGAAAATCACCAAAAGCGGCACAAGCGGCAAGATTTGAAACATGAAAGCCAGAGAGCCAAGCTGCATGCGCTCTCCATGGAGGCGCTGTGCAGCCGCTTCGAATCTCCCTTTGTCATCTTTGAAGTAGTGTGCCAGTACCTCACCGGTGTACCCTTGAAAAGCCTGGACATAGAAGCGGCCTTCTGGGAGTTCTGAAAAAGACACCCATTTCGAACTCAATTTCACGCCGTTGGCGGTATTGAAGTAATAGAGCAATAGCGCTTGATGGATGGGTGTTAATGCTTCTCGTTTTTCCGCATCAAAGGCAACGCCATCCGGGTATTCGAGATATACAGGTTTGTGCCAGTAACTCAGGTGAAATCTGCCCTGATTTTGGTCAACGCTTTCATAAGTTGTGCCGGTATTCTGCACCAGGATATAAGCATCTTTGCGCGCCAGACTTTCGCGCAGTGCAGCAATGCGACGGGTGAAGTTCTGCGGGTCTGAATGAGCAGGGTTCTGATTGGATGGCATCTTGCGCTCCTATCAAAATTGTAGAGGGTTTTTTCGCCAATCAAGGCGACTTTTATTTTATCTTAATGTTATAATAGCCCATGCTGCAGACTGATCTGACAATAAGTCTGTTCGATTGCGCTTCCGGGTATAGAATCCTCGCTCTGCGCACCTGATTATTCTCATTATAGGTTATCGCGCATGGGATATCTCGGAAGCGCAATCCTTTATTGCCAGGGCTGAACCTTTTCTACATCGACAAGCTGGGATAAAAAACGCTCCTCAAAGCAAGGAGCGTTGTTAATGTTCAAGGTGTAAGGTTACACGAGAGAAGGGCTAATTGTGGGTTCGTACGCGATGATCTAGTGTGCGATTCAGAATGTCTTCTAAATCGCCGGCTTTTTCTTTGGATTTTGACTTGGTTTTTTTCGAGGCGTCTGCCTGCCTTTTTTCTCGTGAACGTTCCATGGCTTCTCGCAATGCAATCTCCATAGCGGTAGGCACAACTTCTTCAAGCTCTTCCTTCTTGTCCTCTTTGCTTACTGCCTTGCGGATTATTTCTTGAGGTGCAGGTTCTAATGCCTTCATACTCAGTTTGATTTGCTTTTTCTTCCGATCGACGTTTATAACTTTGGCTTCGATTTCATCACCTTCTCGCACGATTTCTTGGGGTTGACGGATGAACTCATGGGTCATTTCGGAGACATGCACCATAGCTGGTCTCTCTGCGCCAATATCCACAAAGGCTCCGAATTTTTCTAGACGAGTCACTTTTCCTCTCACCACCATATCTTTCCTGATCTCGCGCCACTCTAAATCGAGGGGTTTGATCATCGTCAATTCCAAACGTTTCTTTTCTGGCACCACTCTACGCACCCATACTTCAACAGTATCTCCTGGGGTGAGGACATCTTCAACGCGATTGACGGGTTCTTTTTGGAGTTGAGAGATATGCACCACACCGGGGATCTCTGCCCCAATATCTACCACTGCCCCAGCCAGTGTGATCTTGATCACTTTGCCGGAGAATTGCATCTTCCTCTTTATTTGGCCTAATTCGAGAACGGTGTCTGTTGGGAAGCTGATGGTCTCGCTCATATGTATCTCCACAATGAAAGGGATTTTCATCCACCGCGTGGGTGGTTATTATTTTTCGTCATTTTGCGCCATTTTTTATACGCGAAGTAAAATTATACCTCTGTGAAAGATACTTGTCAAAATTCTGGTATTAGAATTTTGTCATAAATTCCCCGCTGGGTATGACAAGAAGTGGTGACAGCGTTTTCGGAAAGCTTTATTGCATGTCTTTATCTAAAACCATCACCTTTGATGAGTAGAAATCCGCGTAAAACGCCGAACAATCTCCATGCCTCAAAACTCTTGAACATCTGAGAGTTCTTTCTGAAGTGTGCGTATGCCGTTGCGTACCTGGTTCAAATAGCGTTCCAGCTCAATTTCCAGGTGGGCAAGGGTATCGAGCACGTATTGATCGGCCTCTTTGCGCGTTTGTTCTGCCTCGAGGTGTGCTTTTTCGACAATTTGATCCGCCCGCGCCTGGGCAGCTTGAACGATGGCATCTCTTTCCAGGAGTTGTTCGCTTTTTTCCCTTGCAATGGCGATCGTACGGTTGGCTTCTTCTTGAGCTTGCGCCAGGATGCGGTCGCGCTGAGCCAGCAATTGTTGGGCTTTCTTAACCTCATCCGGAATCGCCAACCGCATCTGATCGATGATATCCAACATGCGCTCATCGTTGATGATCGTGTTGCTGGTAAGCGGGATGCGGCGCCCCTGATTCAGCAACTCTTCTAATCTGTCTACAAGATGCAAAATGTCCATACGCAGCCTCCCGGCGCGGAATCTGAGGTTTTATCGATTTTAGCGGTGCAATTTTTACGCCAATATTAGATTACACGCAAATGTTTTTAATGTCAATGGTGTATCGTTTGAAGCTCAATCTCGCAAGGAAGTTGTCGGTACAACTTGCTGACCATCGCCCAATTCTTTGAAGCGTTTCTTTAGGGCTTCTTCTACATGTTTTGGCACCATACTGCTCACATCTCCTCCGAGTGCGGCGATTTCTTTCACCGTGCTGGAGGACAAAAAGGTGTGCTCCTCTGCTGTGATAAGCGCCATGTATTCGATATCGGGTGCAAGTCGATGGTTTGCCAGAGCCATGCGGAATTCATACTCAAAATCGGAGAAGACTCTCAACCCCCGTACAATTACCTGGGCGTTAATCGATTTACAAAATTCCACGGTTAGCCCGCTATAGCCCATGACAAGCACTTTTCTATCGGCATTGAAAGCCTGACGCACCAGGGTGATGCGCTCGTCCGGTGAAAATAGTAGCGATTTCAGGGGTTTGTCGTAAACGGCAACGACCAGTTCATCGAATAACTTTGTGGCGCGTAAGGCAATATCGATGTGCCCAAAGTGAATGGGGTCAAAAGTGCCTGGGAAAACAGCTCGTATCATTGGTTTATGCCTGTCCCTTCTTAGCTAATGTCACTGAGCTTCCCCCTCCAGGTTTGATCCAATTTCTGGCGCATTAACCTGTGTTCCTCATGGATGAGACGGGGGTCTGCCTGTAAAATCTCCTGAGCAAAGCGGCGCGCTTTTTCAATCAAGTGGATGTTCATCAAGTTGATCATGGCCAATTCTGTGTAGCCCGACTGGCGCGTGCCCAGGAATTCACCCGGCCCGCGTTGTTGCAAGTCTTTCTCTGCGAGGACAAAGCCATCGTTGGTGAGCGCCATGGCCTGTAAACGCTCATTTTCAAGCTCATCGGAAGTCTCGGGAATTAACAAGCAATAGGAATGCGCTGCGCCTCGCCCCACCCGCCCGCGCAGTTGATGCAATTGAGCCAATCCAAAGCGATTGGCGCCTTCGATCAGCATTACCGTAGCGTTGGGCACATCCACCCCTACTTCGACAACAGTGGTGGAGACCAGGATATGATATTTGCCCTGGTGAAACAAGCGCATTACCGCCTCTTTTTCATCCGCCCTCAAACGACCATGCAGCAAACCCACGTTATATTGGGGGAAAATTTGCTTCTGTAGCCGGGCGTGTTCCTCGACAGCGGATCTGACCTGAACATCCTCACTTTCCTCGATCAGTGGATAGATGATGAATGCCTGATGGCCGGCTTCAAGCTGGTTGCGTATGAGGGCATATGCCCGCTCGCGTTCTTGAGGTCGCAACACATGCGTTTCCACGGGTATCCGTCCTGGAGGCATCTCGTCGATGATCGTCAGATCTAAGTCTCCATAGATCGTCAAGGCAAGCGAACGTGGAATGGGTGTCGCCGTCATGACTAATAGATGCGGGTTTTCCCCTTTCGCTCGCAGGGCAGCGCGCTGTTCTACACCAAAGCGGTGCTGTTCATCGATAATAGCAAGTTGCAAATCCCGGAATTGAACCGGGTCTTCCAGGAGCGCATGCGTCCCAACCAAGAGCTTGACTGCACCGCTTTCGATCTCCGCGCGGATTTGCCTCTTTTCCGCTTCGGGAGTCGCCCCGAGCAACAAACGTATCTCGGAGGGTTGCAAGGTAAAAGTGTTGGATGTGTCTATCGGGGCGTCTTGAAAGATTGCCTTTTCCGCTGGCTGGGTAAGCAATGTGACCAGGTTTTGATAGTGTTGCTCGGCGAGAATACTGGTTGGCGCCATCACGGTTGCCTGTGCGCCTCCCGATGTCACGATAGATATCGCCAATGCAGCAACCACGGTTTTACCGCTTCCCACATCTCCCTGAAGGAGGCGATTCATGGGATGGCCAGAGTCTAAATCTTTTCGAATATCCTCGATTGCCCTGCGTTGCGCTTGAGTAAGGCTGAAAGGCAGGCTTTCGATTTGCCTGAGGAGTATCTCGTCTGACATATGGAAACGCCGTGCTGTCTGTTCCATCCAAGACTGTTTTTGCCTCTGGATGCCAAGTTGCAAGAAAAAAATCTCGTCAAAAGCCAACCTTTCGCGCGCTTTGGTGAGGTCATCCCATGAATCTGGAAAGTGCACCTGTTGCAGGGCACTTGCATATTCGATCAGCCCGGCGCGCTGACGTAAACTTGGGGGGAGTGGATCGGGCAGGCGTGGAGTCCAATAACTGACTACCTGATGGATCAACCGGCGCAGCCAGCGTTGGGTCATGTTCATAGTCAGGGGATAGACCGGCACGATGCGGTTGGTGTTGAGTTGTTTGGTGTCAAGGGGTTCCCACTCTGGATTATTCATTACCAGGCGACCCAGGTATTGGTCCACTTTTCCGGATAATGCGATATGAATGCCTTTGGGCAACCTTTTTGCCAGCCAGGGATTATTAAACCAGGTGACCCGTATTGCTCCGCTGGCATCGCGGACAATGGCTTCAGTGGCTTTCAGTTGTCCGGCACGCATTTCTCGTATGCGGCTATCTTCGACCATGCCGATGATCGTCACTTCTTCGCCATATTTCAGACGATTGATGGGCTTGAGTTGGGCGTAATCCACATAGCGCCTGGGGAAGTGAAAGAGAAAATCCCGGATTTGGCGAATGCCTAACCGTTCCAGATTTTGCGCATTCCTTTTTCCGACGCCTTGCAAAATCGTTGCCTCTGCTTCCAAGCCGGGTGGCTCGATGGTTATGGCTGCCTCATCGACCTTCTTGCCGGGAGGGGTTTCTCTCTTGGAGGGTGGAGGTTTGGAGATAATGGGTGAGGGCTTTTTTTCTTCTATTTGCTCAGAGGTGCTGGCCGATGGAGCAGGCATGACGTTTTCTTGTGCATATACCTCTTCTAATTTCTGAATTCGCCTGAGCAACCCATGGATGATTTCGCTACGAGAGGGTTTGGATAATTGAGCATAGTCGTGCATTCTCGAAGCCACTGCTTGAATGAAATCTTCTGGCAAGCCATCATTCCTGGCTTCGGGTTCCCAATGGATGAGCATGCGCTCCATACCCCCAAGAACGGCATGGTTATCGAAACCACGCTCGCTTTCGAGTTGGAAGAATTTCTTCAATTTTTCTAAAGAAGGCTTCATTGGATCTTTATTTTATCACCTCAATCAGTCACGGCTGCAAACCCCAACCCTTTTGGACCTACGTGGGTGCCAATGACTGTGGTGACATGCACGACCAGGGGGTCGTTCTTGATCTTATTCTTCACCTCTTCTAACAACATACGCGCTTCTTGTTCGGCATTGGTGTGTAATATGGCTAATTGATCCATTGCGCCGATTTCCGTAAGCATCTTTTTTACACGCTCGATGCCTTTTTGCCGCGTGCGCACTTCGCCCAGGCTGAGAACTCTTCCCCGGCGCAGCTCGATAAATGGCTTGATATGCAACAAGTTGCCCAGATGCGCACGTGCCCAGGATACCCGCCCACTTCTGCGTACATATTCAAGGGTATCCAGCATGGCCACCACACGAATTTTCTCTTGCACTTCTTTGACATGTTGAAGGATTTCTTGTAAAGAACAACCCTTCGCCAGGCTCTCCGCGGCTGCCAAAACCTGAAATCCCAATCCCATAGAAACCTGTTCGCTGTCGATGACGCGCACTCGCCCGGCAAAGGCTTGCGCAGCGGTAACCGCTGTGTTGTAAATGCCACTGAGTAAGCTGGAGGCGTGAAAGGAAAGAATCGCCTGTGCACCTTTTTTCAATAGTTTCTCATACAGCGTTTGGTAGGCGCCAACGGATGCAGTGGCGGTAGTGGGAAGGGTTTTCATTTTGGGCAAGAGCTCATAAAATTCTTCGCGGCTGATATCTTGGCCATCTTCGTAGCTTTTCCCCTCGATCACCAGAATGTTGGGCACAACGTGGATGTGATTCTGCTCGGCAAGGCTTGTAGGAAGATCGGCAGTGCTATCGGTAACGATGGATATATGTCCGCTCATAGAACCAGCTCTTTTATTCGATCGAAATGATTAGAGGGTAATGAGGTTGTCCTCCTTCTTGGATTTCTACCTCTTGGTCGGGATAGGTGGCGCGAATGCGGTCCGCGATTGTGCTTACGTCTTTCTTAGAGATGTCCGCGCCATAAAACAGGGTAATGAGCTCAAAATGATCCGCGTGCGCCTTTTCTAGAAACGCCAGTGTGGCCTGTTCGATGGTGGGGCTGGAAGCGACCAGTTTCCCGTTGAGCAAGGCGATAATCTCTCCTTCTTTCACCTGTACGCCGTCGATCTCGACGTTCCGCGTGGCGATGGTGATCTCGCCTGACTCTACTTCCTCAAGGGCAGCGGTCATATCTTCGACTACCTGATCGAAATCTCCATCTGGAGCCAGGCGCATCAAGGCGGCCAGCCCTTGTGGCACAGATTTGCTGGGGATGACAGCAATCTTTTTGACCGTCAATTCAGCTACTGATTTTGCTGCCAGGATGATGTTTTTATTATTAGGCAGGATGATGATGCGGTCTGTCGGTAGGTTTTCGAAAGCATTGAGAATCTCCTTGGTGCTGGGGTTCATGGTTTGACCGCCTTCGACGATTGCCGCCGCCCCCAGGCTGTAGAAGACCTTAGCGATACCGTCACCGGGAGCTACGGCGACGACAGCAATTTGACCCGGTTCAATCTGTACGTGCGGAATCATTTCTCCGCCTCGTGATGCAGTATGGTCCATCTGATCGATAAGGTTTTCGATGGCCACTTTGGTAATGGTGCCCAAATTGCGAGTGTAATCGATGGGTGTGTAAAGGTTTTCTGTTGGCACGTGAATGTGCAACCGATACAAGCCATCCCCCTCCCCTACCTGGATTGAAGTCCCCATTTGTTCCAGATGTTCGTAAAAGCTTTCCAGGTCTAGGGTTTTATCTGGGCGGAAGTCCACGATGACCTCGAAATCCTGCCCGGGTTCAATGGATTCAAGTGTATTTTCCAACACCAGTTCGGAAAGTGGGCGCACGAGCGTAGTTGGCGCTTCCAGTGATTCGCCGTTGATATAGCGCAACATGCCTTCCAAGATGAAAAATAGACCCTTGCCACCTGCATCCACCACCCCGGCTTCTTTCAGCACGGGGAGCAGGTTGGGGGTGCTTTCCACGGATTCATGCGCCGCAGCCACGAGGATCTCTAAAAGTTGTATCGGATTCTTCACATACGATTGAGCTTCTTCTGCTGCTCTGGCGATGTCTTTCGCCACTGTGAGGATTGTCCCTTCTACGGGACGAACAACGCCTTTGTAAGCCGTATCCCGAGCCTCTGAAAAAGCGCGCACCATTGTAGGTACATCGAGCGCCTCTTTTTCGTCAAAGCCTCGCGCAAACCCTCGCCATAACTGCGAGAGGATCACACCCGAATTTCCTCTTGCTCCCATTAAAGCGCCATGTGCCACGGCGTGCGCTATTTTTCCGAAATTACGCTCTGCAGAAGCGCTGATCTCGTCGTACGCAGCCTGCATGGTGAGTACCATGTTCGTGCCTGTATCCCCATCAGGCACCGGGAACACGTTCAAGGCATTGACCGTTTGTTGGTTTGCACGAAGCCAAGTTAGGCTGGCTTCAATCAATTTCTTAAAAGACTGCCCATCGACTGGGCTTCTCAATATCCTGGCGTGTCTTTCGGCTAACTGCGACTCCAAAGCCATTAAAAACGCTCCGCGTAATGATTTAATAAATCTAACACATAAGCTCAATCAAGGTTGCTGATGCGCAACCCTCGCACATGAACATTGACCTCATGGACAGGAAGCCCTAACGCTTTTTCGACCTGGTACCGCACTGTGTTTCCCACGCTCGTGGCAACGGATTTGATGCGCGTGCCATATTCAATGATCACATACAGATCGATGTTGATCTTCTCTCCATCGTAATGGACATCAACGCCTTTCGTTGGATCCTTGACCAATGTATGCGCGAGGTTGTTTACCAGGTTTTTCGAAGCCAATCCGACAACGCCATACGATTGTAGAGCAGCGTGATAAGCAATGCTTGCAATGGCTCGTGGAGAAACGTGAATGCTTCCTAAGGGGGTATTCTCACCAGTCATGGAACTCCTCGTTTAAAAAGCTGGCTGATTATACTTCATTATCGATATGTTGATTTTCCTTGTAAACACACCATATTTGTGGTAAGATGGTGCGGTTTTTCTAAGATGCTCAATAGCATCATGCGCATTTTGGTGTTATGATAATAGAATGCTGTTCCATTGGCATTTTATAAAATACGATAGCGAGTAGAATTATACATAAATATTCGAAAGATTTTATTTTAAATTTGTAGAAGGGATGAAAAATGGCTAAGTGTGCTCATTGCGGAAAGAAAACTACCTTCGGACGAAACCGTCCCTGGTCGAATAAAGCCACTCCTCGCACCTTTCGCCCAAACCTGCAGCGTGTGACCGTTTGGGAAGGGGATAAAAAGGTGCGCATAATCCTGTGTACGAAATGCATTCGTACCCTGGTGAAGGCTTAGGCGAAGGTTTTTTACCTCCACCTCTAGTGTCACGGTGAAAGCCGTGACTTTTTTATCCTTTTTACGTTCCCGTTGGTTTCTTGAAATATTCTGCTCAAGGATAGCGTAAGGCGAAGTACACCCAAAGCCAGAACGGAATCAACCCTCCGACGAAAATGGTGGCAAAGAATGCGAGTGCCCAGGTCAGCCAATCCATTTCGGTGGAAGAGTTGAGTGGCTTGGGAGCCACCCTTTCTAACGCGCGTTCTGATGTGGAAAGAGAGGGTTTGCTGAGCTGTCCGGGTGTCACGCGCCTTTCATCAGGAATGCGGGCTTGCGTGGGCGCCCGCGTTTCTACGCGCGGGTACTGCTCTGTTCCTTCTTTGTGTGTTGCGGAAATATCAGATAAAACTCTGCTCAGCACGAGTCCAAACTGGTCTGCAGTGCGATAACGTGCCGAGGGTTCTTTGGAGAGCACTTTGAGCAGGATTTCTTCAACCGCCTGGGGTAGGTTGGGGACATATTTCCTCGGAGAAGGAGGAAGCTCGTCTCGGTGCATGCGGACAAGTTCTTGAGGAGTTGCTGCGGTGAAAGGTGGCCGACCTGTGATGGCTTCGTAAAGTACCACGCCCAGGGAATAAACGTCCGAGGCAGGAGAGGGTGCCTGGCCCGCCGCTTGCTCCGGTGAAAAATATAGCGGCGATCCCCAAACGACATCGCTTGTCTCTCCCGGAGGCATGGTAGTGAGCGCGCGCGCAATGCCAAAGTCCACAACTTTTAGATGAAAGTCTGGAGTCACAAGCATGTTTTGAGGTTTGACATCGCAGTGCACCAGGCCTGCCCGGTGGGCATGACCAATGCCCGCGCAGGCTTGAATGATCAATTGCATGGCCAGTTCAAGGGGAATACGACCTCGTTGACGTAACAGAGTTTTCAAGTCTGAGCCGGAAACGTACTCCATGACGATGAACAACCTCCCCGCATCCAGACCGAAATCGTGGACCGTGACGATGTTTGCATGGGAGAGTTTTGCAGCGGCTTTCGCCTCATGATGGAAGCGTGCTCTGAACTCTGCATTGTCAGAATAGTCTTTGCGTAAGATTTTGATGGCGACAGGCCGATCGAGCATGGTGTCGTAAGCGCGGTAAACCACCGCCATACCCCCGCTACCTTTGCGCTCTTCCAGACGGTAACGATTACCCAGTAAGATCGCGTCGCCCATGGTTTATCGCTTTAAGCTTAGATGGCCTGAACTGCACTCGTTAGATAAGCTGAGGTGAATTATACCAATTCCCTGCATGCTGTTTCGTTTACGGGTTTTTGCATTGTTACCAGGGCAAAATCGAGTACAATCGGCTTTGCAAGCATATCCGCCCCTGATAAAGGAAAGCGGGCCTTTAGACGATAAGGTGTGATGAAAAACCTGGCATTCCTGATTCAAAAACCAACCAACCTGCTGCTATTGGGGGTGGTCTTAATATTGGTGGCAGATGCATTTAATTGGGGAGAGGTATGGATATTCGTTTTTTCATCTATCGCCATTATCCCGATGGCGGGGTACATCGGCGAAGCGACCGAGATGTTGGCAGCGCGCGCCGGGCCGCGTTTGGGTGGGTTATTGAATGCCACATTGGGGAATGCAGCCGAATTGATCATCACCATCTTTGCCATTCGGGAAGGGTTGCTGGAATTGGTTAAAGCCTCGATTACTGGCTCCATCCTTGGCAATATTCTGCTGGTGCTGGGGATGTCCATGTTGATGGGCGGAGTGCGAAATGGCGTACAACTTTTCGACCGACGCCAGGCGGGCAATAATGCCATTCTACTCGTCCTGGCTGTGATTGCGTTGGTTATCCCTTCTGTGCTCAGCGGCTCCATCGGTCCAAGCAGCAGCATCAAAGTGGAGCTGTTAAGTCTGGGGGTGGCGACAGCAATGATGATTTTGTATATCCTGGGTGTGATTTATAGCTTAAAGGCTCAAGGAGGGCCTTTGACTGCGCGCCCCTCTCTGGAGCAGTTCCCCGCTCAGCACAATGTTTGGAGTGTGCGCAAGTCGTTGCTCGTTCTAGGAGTCTCCACGGTGGGTGTTGCCTGGATGAGTGAAGTGCTGGTCCATTCTGTGGAGCCTGTCGTCCTTCAGTTGGGAATTTCGGAATTTTTCTTAGGGGTAGTTCTCATCCCAATTGTTGGAAACGTGGCCGAACATCTTGTGGCGGTGAAAGTAGCCATGCAAAATCAGATGGATTTAAGCGTAGAAATTGCCATCTCCTCCAGCTTGCAAATAGCTCTGTTCGTTGCTCCCGTATTGGTTTTTTTGAGTTTGTTGTTCGGCAACCCTTTGCAGCTTATTTTTAATGAGTTTGAATTACTGGCGCTAATTGTCGGCGTGATGATTGCTGCGCTGGTCTCAGCGGACGGGGAGTCCAACTGGCTGGAAGGCGCCGAATTGCTGGCGGTTTATGTCATTCTGGCTTTGGCATTCTTTTTGCTTCCGGTGGCTTGAAGATGTGATCATATGCCGCCTTCTTCTTCGTTGCCCGATCCTCTATGGTTTTTCCGACCGCGCATGTTGGTCAGCTACCTTCTGGTAGCCGTGTTCGCATGCGTAGCCTGTCTGGTTTTCTCTTGGATGATACCGCAAATAAGCCCGGAACCTCCCCTTGCCGCGGCTGAGTTTTTGATCACATACGCTCCCACCGCGACACTGCCTTCCTCAACTCCGACCATGGAAGCAGACCTTACCGCCTCTCCCCAGGTACCTTCGCCGTCAGATAAGGGTGCCATCGCCCTCGGCGCATATGTGCAGATTAGCGGCACCGGCGGCGATGGTTTGCGATTGCGTGCAGGCCCCGACTTGGAGAGCGCGATATTGTTGATCGGCAGTGAAGCAGAGGTTTTTTTAGTGGCGGATGGTCCCATCGATGCCGATGGCTACACCTGGTGGTACCTGGTTGGCCCGTATGACGAGAGCCGCGCGGGTTGGGCGGTGGCTAATTTTCTGGTTGTGGTCCAGAACCCTTGACGGAGGTATCCATGGAGACCCTGAAACCGGTCGAGATCACGGCTAACCGTACACTGAAGGAGCTGACCATCCTGTGGAGCGATGGGCATAGAAGCGTTTATCCGTTCGCCTTAGTGCGTTACGCCTGCCCTTGTGCGGAATGCCGCGGTGGACATGCAAACATGCATGCCCTGCCAGATGAACAGGTCTTCAATTATCCACTTGAGGATTCATCTGCAACACGCATCAAAAACCTCGAACCCGTGGGCAGTTATGCGCTGACCATAGAATGGGAGGATGGTCATCATTATGGGATTTATAACTGGCGATACCTGCGCGCCTTGTGTCCGTGTAGCGAGTGCCGGCCCAAGGCGGTTGCAGTTGAATGAAGGCACAATCTATAAGTAGTCGCGCAGGTTGTGTTCGACCGCGTAAGCCGCTGCCTCGGCGCGATTGCTCACCCCCAATTTCGACAAAATACTGCTGACATAATTGCGCACGGTACCCTCACCCAGAAACAATGCCTTGGCAATTTCACGATTGGTTTTCCCTTCGGAGACTAACAAAAGCACATGCCTCTCTTGCTGGGTGAGCGAGGAGAATGCCGAAGCTTCTTCTTCTTTTGCTGCTTTGCGCACCTCTTGAAAGATGCGTTGCGTTACCGCTGGGTCCAGCAAGGCTTCGCCTCGGCCAACGGCTTCAATCGCCCGCACCAGGTCTTCTCCACCGATTTGTTTCAACACATATCCCGCTGCGCCCGCACGAATCGCGGAGAAGAGCATTTCATCCTCTGCATAGGAGGTCAGCATGATGACTTTCGATTCGGGGAAGCGTTCGGTGATTTCCTGGCAGGCTTCTATTCCTGATCCGCCTGGGAGGCGAATGTCCATGACGACTACATCTGGATGATACGTTTCTACTTTTTCGATCGCCTCACGCGCCGTGCTGGCTTCTGCCACGACATCGAAGTTCGGGTGTCGGTCTAGCAGGGCTTTCAAACCCAGGCGGACAACCTCGTGATCGTCGACTAGGAGGATGCGCTGTTTATTGGACATGACTGGCTCCCGGTATAGAATAAACCCAGTGTATTTTACTTGAAAAGCGGGCACATTCGAGCACATTCCAGGGTATGAACCAAAAACCGGCTTTCTCAGCCATGGAAATAGTGAAAAAGGGTGATGAAGGGGCGTGTGGAACCCCCAAAAACTTGGTGGAGTAATCTCCATGGGGGCGGATCGAGAGGCTTTTTTTCATTCTCCCATGTATATACGTGGGACACGTTCCGCGATACCGCAGATTACTTCATAGCTGATCGTTTGCCACCGGGCAGCCACTTCCTCGGCGCTGATATGTTCACCCCCTTGCCTACCGATGATGACCACTTCATCGCCAACTTTAGCCTCTGGCACCTCATCCAGACTTACCATAATCTGATCCATACACACACGTCCGCGCACCGCAACGCGCTTGCCATGCACTAACACCCAATTGCCTGGCATTCTCCGGAAACCATCTCCGTATCCTACAGATACAGTACCGATGCGCTCATTTTTTGAAGTGATATACTCATGTCCATAACTCACACCACAGCCAGGAGGGAGCGTTTTCACCTGCACAAGCACGGATTTCCAGCTTAAAGCTGGTGTGCACCCCTCCGGCAATGGAAGCTCTTCAGAAGGGCGCAAGCCGTAGAGTGCAATCCCAATGCGAACCATAGAGTAGTTTCTTTGAGAACGGGTAAGGCTTGCAGCCGAGTTTGCCGCATGGATCAACGTTGGTCGTGCGCCTTTCTTTTTCAATATATAGAGCGCTTCAAAGAATCGATTTTCTTGAGCCTCTGTGAGCTTTGAATCTTCTTCTGCGCGCGCAAAATGAGTAAATACGCCTTCAAGATGGACGTGGGGCGTAGCGTTGATCGTTTCTACCAGGCGCGCCACTTCTGGAAGGGAGGCGCCTAAACGGCTCATGCCTGTATCTATTTTGAGGTGTACAAAAGCTGGCTTGCGCACGCGCGCCGCAGCTTTTTCAGCCAGATGCACCTGATCTATCTCCCATATGGTTAAAGCAATGCGATGTGCGATGGCTTCCTCGTACGCCTCTGGAGGTGTGTATCCTAATAGCAGGATCGGACAGTCCAGGCCTGCCTCGCGCAGTTGCATGGCCTCATCGATGCGGGCGACACCACACCACGCCGCGCCTGCCTGGATCGCTGCCTTGGCGATGGGAACGGCACCGTGGCCATACCCATTTGCCTTGACCACCGCCATTATGCTGGAGCGGGTGTGCTGCTGGATGAGGTGGAGATTCCTCTGAATGGCGTTGAGATCGACTTCAACCCACGTAGAATGGCGTTTTGCAAGCATAGGGCTGGTGCGGGGTAGAGAGCTTAATCCTTTTTTCGTCGAAAATCGACAAAGCGATACCCCACACCCCTTTCTGTAAGGATGTATTTTGGATCAGAGGGGTCTTTTTCGAGTTTTTTGCGTAAGTAGTTGATGTACAAGCGTACATAATGTGGCTCATCACGATACTCATATCCCCAGACTTTGGTGAGAAGTTGATCGTGAGTCACGACCCACCCGGCGTTCTGCACCAGATGATAGAGCAGGCGATATTCCGTGGGGCGCAATTTCACCAGCTTACCTTCCACCCAAATCTCTCGGCGGTCAAAATCCAATTTCAGGCGCTCGTCCACTTCGATGATATCATGCGAGGCGCCCACTGCAGCTTCCGTGCGGCGCAGCACGGCTCGTACACGGCTGACCAGTTCGCGCGGGCTGAACGGTTTTGTAATGTAATCGTCCGCGCCTAACTCCAACCCCCTCACGCGATCGTCCTCTTCTCCTTTCGCCGTGAGCATAATCACAGGAACAGAACTAACCTCCCGCAAGATCCTCAACACTTCAAAGCCATCGATATCGGGCATCATGATATCCAGGATCACCAGGTCGGGCAGGTTGCTTCGCACTTTGTCGAGCGCCTGCGTGCCGTTGAAGGCTTCGATCACACGAAAGCCATCATGCTCCAGGTTCAGACGAATGAAGCGTACCATGCGTTCTTCATCATCTACGACCAGGATCAGACGGTCTCTAAATTTGTCATCGCTCATTGGCTACTCCCTTACGAAACCGATGATGGGTTCCTCTACTTCACTGTGTAACACTTCGATGAAGTTGAGCCTTTCCACAGGCCAATAGACTGAGGCGACATTTTCTGCCAGATAATGCAGTTCTTTACCATCGATCATGCGCGGGTTATTGATCATCACCATTGTATCAGAAGGTGAGGGCAATTGCTCCGTTTCGCCCATCACCGGTTCTGAATTAATAATGTGAAGTACTATGGTATATGGCATATCTACCTCCACCAACTTTATGTAAATTGTATATGAAACTTCAACTTACCCAGGCTAATTTCGTCTTGGTCATGCAACCAGCATACGGTGCGTGGCGCGATCTTTTTCCCGTTCACCCTTGTGCCATTAGCAGAGCCCAAATCCATCAGGCTGATACCGTTTTTAGAAACGGATAATTTAGCATGGATTCTGGAAACACCGGCTTCATAAGCACCGTAGGGGGCCAGATCAACATCTGGCAAAATGGATTGTCCGGGGCTGATCCTTCCGAGGGTGATTTCCATCCCCACATGAACGGGAAGGTTCTTTTCTTCCTGGTGAAAACGCAGGGTCAACTGTTGAATACTGCGCGGTGGTTCATCTTCGGTGTAGGTGGGTATCTGCTTTGTTTGAGCCTGTTGGTCCTCTGTGACATGATGAACCTCGGATGTGGGTTTGCCGTCGCGGCGAAGCAGATCCGTCCCACACTGGCTGCAAAAAATAGCCCCTTCCAGCTCCTTGTGAGTGCAATATGGGCAGGTGATCATGCTTCTGCCTCCTCTTGGCTTTGAGGGTTGGGTAGCCATAAAGCCCGTGTGCCGTATTTGATTTTTTTACCCCCGCCTTCACTCATGGTGAGCTTTCGCCGGATATTCTCTATCTCGAGATAGACAGTCTCCGCTAGGCGAGGCTCTCCCGAAGACAGTAGCTGTGAAGCCAAATGTTGCAGGTGTTTTAGAGCATGTTCGTATTCCTTTTGGGCGATCTCCTCTCGAGCCTTTTCGTGCATACGATACAAAGTGATCCATGCCAGAGCCTGATAAATCGCCGCTGGAGGCTGGTAGTCCAAGGGCGGATGGCTACATGGAAGTTGCAAGTGTAGAGGCAAAGAGAATCTGCTTTCGGTTTTTGATGCGGGTCGTATATCTATTTCGCCATGCGCAATTTTCAAAGATTGCGTATCCTCTGGCAAAACCTGGACAATGAATTCAAACAAAACTCCGAGTCGATCCTCCCTGGGGAGAAATCCTAGCTCGATACGCTCGCCGGGCAGGATGCTGGCTGGATTGGGGGTGAGGCGAAATATCGCCCGCGTCTTTACCCATGGTTGGGGGATCAAATTCAATGACACCCGATCCGCGTAGATATTTTTTAATGCATGAAACTTCCCCAGTAGTTCGCGGGATATGTCTTTAGGGTGTTGAATATATACCGCATGGCTTCCTGTGTGGCTGGTGAGTTGATCGAAGAATTCATCGTTCCAATCTTCTCCAATGCCAATGGCGTGAATGATGATCCCATCTTGCCTGGCTGCTTCGGCTAATTGGAGACATCGTTCTTCATCTCCATATGTCCTGCCATCGGTAAACAAGAACAGATGGTTGTTGGTCATACGTTGTGCGTTGCGTTTGACTTCTTTAATTCCCGCCTCTAAACCCTGGTAAATCTCTGTTGCTCCTGAAGTTTGTATGCCTCGGATTTGGCCATGGATGATTTTGGGGTGTGTAAATCGCTCGGCAGGCAAGAGCACCTCCGCTCGATCGCTGAAAGACACCAATGCCAAAATGTCATCGGGTTGAAGAAGGTCGAGCATTTTGATTACCGCGGCTTTGAGCATGTCCATCCGCTTGCCCTGCATGGATGTTGAGCGGTCGATAACCAAACACAAGTTTACTGCTGGCGGTGGAGTTTGTTTTACCGCCTCTTTTGGGATCGTCTCCATCAACACATAAATAAGTTGTTCCTCTTGGATGAGCGGGATTTTGGGTCTGCTGAAGACGAAATTCAGCTCAATGGGTTGGAGTTGTCGCTCTCGTAATTCCTGGTCGTAAATAGAGCGCTTTTGGGGATCGATAAGAACTTCATATGCCTCTTTGATCAAGAGGAATAGCTCGTTTGATTCGGGTGTTTTAGTAACGTCAGGGTGATGTTGAAGGGCAATTTTATGGAACGCGCGACGGATCTGCTCGGCTGTAGCATCGGGCGGGAGGTTAAGTAGTTCGTAGTAGTTCCTTTCAGCGTTCATGCAGAGGTATTTCTGGGCAATTTTATGACGATGGAGGTAATGTTATCTTGACCTCCATGCGCATTGGCCTCCTCGATGAGTTTTTGCGCCGCGGTTTGGGGGGAGTCGATAGATGTAACGACCTTGGCAATCTCATCCTCGGTCATGCTTCCCCATAAGCCGTCTGAACATAGGAGGACATGGCTGTAATCCTCTAATGTCATCCTGCGCAGTTCGGGCTCTGGTGGGGTTTTCTGCCCAAGCGCGCGATAGAGTACGTTCCGCTGCGGGTGATGTTCTGCTTCTTCGGGAGTTAACTTTCCCAGTTCCAACATACGGTTTACCAGTGAGTGATCGCGTGTGATCGCTTTCAATCGACCTGTAGAGCGAATCAAATACACCCGGCTGTCGCCCACGTGACTGGTGTATAAGTTATTGTAAAGCATCACCGCAATACTTAAAGTTGTCCCGCTTCCAGGGGCTTCATTGAGTATTGCCTGGTGGGCTTCGAGGACACAATTTTTCAACACATCTTGGATCGGAAGTTGAGTGGGTTGGGTCTGCGCCACGAGTAATGGCAAGAAAAGTACCTGGAGGATCAGCCGGGCGCTGACGCGCACCGCCACTTTGCTGGCAACTTCTCCTTGGTTGTGTCCGCCCATGCCATCGGCGACAATAAAAACCCCCAAAGGAAGATGGTAGTTGTCGTTTGCGATCACTGTGGAAAGCGAAAAAAGTGCGTCTTCGTTCTGCTCTCGCACCTTGCCTGGCGATTGAGCACAACCGACCAGAAACGCGGCGGTGAGGCTTTCTGCGGACTGATCCTGAAGTTCCGTGTCCTTCTCCAAAGCCTCTTTGGGAATAGGGAGGGTGGGCACTTCTTCTGCAGCAGCCCATTTCTTGTTTCTATCTGGAAGGCGGCGGAAGAGTTTTCGCATGGTCACAGCTCGTCGATTTACAAAGGAAGCGCATAAACGCAATGGTCAGTAGAACCGAAAACCACTCGATCCTCAAAGGCTACGGGCGTGCAGGTAATTGCGCCTCGCGCGGCAAACTTCCAGCGCAGTCTGCCGGTATGGTACTCCAAGCAATACATGGTTCCATCTACGCTGCCACAATATAGTGAATCTTTATACACGATTGGAGAACCATTGACTTGATGATGGGTGGCGAATTTGTAGACTTCTTTGACCGTGGTGATTTCGATGCAGTAAATATACCCATCCGTGCACCCGACGAAGAGAAGGTTGCCTTCTATGTAGGGGGAAGAGATGGAAGGCTTGCCCAATCTGTAGCGCCAGGCAAGCCAGCCGGTGGTAATATCCAGGGCATATAATGTGGCGTCTTTGGAGGTAAAGAAGACCATGCCCTTCGAAATCGCAGGCGAGGAAGTGATGCCGCTTTTTGCGGAAAAGCGCCACTTGATGCTGCCGCTGAAATCCAAGCAGTAGAAGTCCCCTGACTCTGTTCCGAAGTAAATTAAGTCATTATAGACAGTAGGGGTGGAACGAATCGAAGCACCAAAATCAATACGCCAGGCATGCCTGCCAGTAAGGAGGTTGACGGCATGTAAATGACCATCGTCCGAGCCGAAAAAGGCGTGACCTTCGGCAATGTGTGGAGATGACCGCACAGGGGCATCCGTATAATATGTCCAATTCACTTTGCCGGTGCGTAGAAACACGGAATGCAGGCGGTGATCTTCTGAGCCAAAAACAATGCTCCCCTCATAAACTGCGGGTCTGCTGACAACCCCCCCTTCTGTAGCGTATTTCCAGAGCATTTTACCTTCTTGGGCATCCAGGGCATATAAGTTATGATCGTACGAGCCAATGTAGATGACGCCATTATGCCAAATTGGGCTGCCGCGCACTTCGTCTTCGCAGGTGAAGCGCCAAATAGGTTGCACCTCTCCTCCGGCGACCAGGCTCGTGGAATGGAGGGCGGTTACTTTTTGCAGGTATCCCGTCGCTCTGGCCAGGTTGATCAAATCCCGCTTCATTTCCTCCGCGCTTGCATACCGGTTTTCGGGCATATACTGCAATGCTTTGTTGATGATGCGCTCCAATTCCGGCGAAACTCCAGGGTTGATCGCGCGGATGGGGCGCTCTCCAAATGAAAAGGGGGGCTCCAAACGCGGGTCGCGGCGCGTCAGGGCGTGGTGCAGTGTCGCTCCTAAGGCATAGATGTCTGCTTGAGGGGTGGCTTCGCCGCGATATTGCTCCGGAGGCGAGTAGCCCTCTGTGCCGATCATCGTGCCTTTATGGCCGGCTTGAAATTGCTTGGCGATGCCAAAGTCCACCAGGATGGCGTGGTTTTGAGGTGTGATGATGATGTTCGAAGGCTTCATGTCTCGGAAGACAATCGGCTGAGGTTGATGCGAATGCAAATAGCTTAGCACATCGCATAATTCGATTGCCCACGCAACCAGGTCTTCCTCAGGAAGGAATTCTTTGGTTTGCATGATGAGTTTTTCCAGATCTTTGCCTTCGATGAACTCCAGAACAAGGTAAGAACGATCCTTGAGAGTGAAATAATCGAAAATTGTTGGGATGGAGTCGTGATCAAGGGAAGCTAATAAGTTGGCCTCGCGTTCGAAGTTGCGCACAATCGTCTTCTGCACGACCGGGTCCAACGCTTGATTGACCATTTCTTTCACGGCCACGATCTTGGTTACATTGGGGAAATGCATATCCCGCGCTTTATACACCGCCCCCATCCCACCCATGCCAAGCACACCTTGGATGAGATAGCGGTTGACCAGTAAGGTGCCTGCTTTGAGATGCTTTGTGCCTTCTTGTTGATCCTCTGGCTCAAGCTGGTCGGTCATTTGTTGGGTTTCCAACGAAATCCTCAGTTCATCAAAAGGTAAAATGCAATTGTGAGTGGGTTCGACCTCCGGTTTGAAGAGCAACCGATGGCATGATTATAGTCCAGGACTTTTCATTTTCTATTGGGCTTACCAAACAGTAAGCCACCCGCAATGGGAGTTTTAGGCTTTCCCTCGCAATGGGCATGAGCGGTTTAGGAGCAAGAGGGGTACCCATTCATCTGATTACGCGCGCCAGTCCGTTTCTTCAGGGGGTTTGTTTTGCAAGATGCCTTCGATCCTTTCCATAACTTCCGCAGTGAGCTTGGGAACGACCTCTAGAGCCTTCATGTTCTCGCGAACCTGTTCGGGTTTTGAGGCTCCGGTGATCACGGTGCTTACGTGAGGGTTTTTCAGACACCAGGCGATTGCCAGTTGAGCCATGCTGCATCCCAATTCATTCGCGATAGGCATCATTTGTTTGACCTGTGCGATGCGCTTTTTGGCTTCCTCGTTCTCGAAGCGTTTGCGCAACCATTCATATCCTTCAAGTGTGGCGCGGGTGCCTTGGGGAATGCCTTCATTGTATTTGCCGGTCAGCAAGCCGCTCGCCAGAGGGCTCCATATGGTCGTGCCCAGTCCGAATTCAGCATACAAAGGAGCGTATTCCTGTTCCACGCGTTCGCGGTGAAACATGTTGTACTGCGGCTGTTCCATCAAGGGTGGGATGAGGTGTTCCTTTCTGGCAATCCAATAGGCTTCGGCGATTTGTCGCGCGCTCCATTCGCTGGTGCCCCAATAAAACGCATATCCCTGGTCAATAAGGAAGTTCATTGCTCGCACCGTTTCTTCGATCGGAGTAAATTTATCCGGACGATGGCAAAAGATCAGGTCAACATATTCTAATTGCAAGCGCTTTAACGAAGCGCGCGTTCCTTCGATGATGTGCTTGCGTGAAAGCCCATTATCGTTGGGACCATCTCCTCCCCAAAATATCTTGGTGGAAATCACCAGGTCTGAGCGTTTCCAGCCGGCTCGCTTGAGGATGTTTCCCATCACGATTTCCGCTGTCCCGCCAGCGTAGGCTTCTGCATTGTCGAAAAAATTGACTCCGGCCTCGTATGCAGCTTGCATGCATTCGAAAGCCACTTCCTCTCCGATCTGAGATCCGAAGGTCACCCAGGCGCCAAACGATAAGGCAGACACTTGTAAACCGGACTTCCCCAAGAAGCGATATTCCATTGAAAAGCTCCTCCTAAATGCAAGGCATGATTATGGTTCAACCTTGTTGAGGATTATACCACCCAGGCATTTTGATTATAGAAAGGCGCTTAGCCTTTGGGTTTGATTTGTAGGCGGGCTTTTTCCAGAAGTTGAGCAGAGGCTGCGGCAAGCGTGGGAAATTCATGGTTGAATTCCGTGGCTTCGGGATGAAAAGGGAAAGGCGAGGCGGAACCCAGAGTGGTGATTGCTCCTCCAGCCTCTTCGACCAGTAGCCAGGGGCCGGCAATATCCCATATTTTGGGTGTGGATTCAAACGCGACTACAGCAACGCCGCGCGCCAAACAGCAAAAACTATACGCCGCGGATCCCAAAATGCGTGCTTTATAGCGGATGGAGACATCATAATGACGAAAAGTGCGCGCGCAACAGGCAAAAAACGAAAAAGGTTGGTCGGCAGAGGGTGGGTGTGTATGAATGCGTTGCCCGTTGAGAAATGCGCCTTTTTCACGCTGAACCGTATAGAGCTCATTGAGCAGTGGGAAATACATTGCCGCCAATTGTGGAAAGCCGGCTTCGAGGCGCGCCACGAGCACTCCCCAAATGGAGAGCCCTAAAGCGAAGTTCGTAGTTCCATCGATTGGATCGATTACCCAAATGTGTGGATCGGCAGCCATTTCACCCGCCTCATAGTGCATCTCCTCACTATAGAAAAGCTCATGGGGGTACTGTTGCTTTATCCTTTCCTGAAACAGCTCATGGATCTCGAGATCTGCCTCGGTCACCAGAGTGCCATCGAACTTTATGGATATACCCTTTTCTTTTCTAAAGTATCGTTCGACAAGCAAATCGCCTGCGGCTTGTACCAATTCAACGGCAAAATCCAAAGGGGAGGTCGTCGGGGGAGGATTCGTCACAGTACATCAACCTATGAGAGAAAGTTGCCTTGTCGGATTTCAGGAAAGATCGACCATTTCAATGTAATCTTGCGTGAGATGATTCTCATGCGGTGCGCCGAGGAAGGCGAGCAGTTCGGTGGCCACTCGGGCTTTATGTTCCGCGTCCGATAGGCTCCAGGTGCGGCTTTTTACTTCCAGGAAGTAGCCTAATTCAGGGTGATCCAGGCGGTCGAGGTTAATGTAGAAAGCGGTCCCACGAAAGAGCACTCTCCAACGCAGGCGATCTTTTTCAATAAAGACCTCACGCTTCGGTTTGAAATATTCGCGATAGAACCTCAAGCTATGCGTTGCTGGAGCGATGAAGCGGCTGCGCGAAAGCAAAACTTCGCTGGGAAACTGACGTTCGCGAGAAGGGCCAATCAATGTCAGGCGGTAGCGGTATTTATCTTTGGCTTCGCCAGCCGGGACGAATTCATCTTCTCGATAGCGCAAAGTGCCTTGTTGTGGGTCATCAAAGATGAAATACGTGTCATATTCGTGATAATGGCGCTGGTAAAGAATCTCGATTTCGGGGTTTTTCAACGCTTCGAGCACGGGAGTTGGGTCTTCAATGCGCACCTTGGCTTGTACCTCGAAACTCTCCTCTTCCATTGCCCCGCCAATGGCGATCAATTTTGAGAGCACAGATTTTTCTCTCTCGATGAGGAACAGATCGATTTTTCGAGCGTAATCCTCGATATGGCGGGTGAGTTCCTTTTCGTCCAGTGTGGTGGGTTGGCGATTCCGCAATAGCCATGTCCCTTCGACCATTACATCGGTAACATCTGTAGATTTGCCTGCGTAAACCACCTGGGCGTAAATGCTATTAGGGTCGCGTTGGAAGCGCGGCGTGTAGTGAATGGGTGAAAGGTCCACTAGGATAAGATCGGCTCGCTTACCTTTCTCGATTGAGCCGATGAGATGGCCAAGGTGCAAAGCTTGCGCACCAAGGCGAGTTGCCATGCTCAATACAGTGCGTGCTGGCAGTGCAGTGGGGTCAGAGGTGACGCTTTTAGCGATGAACGCTGCCAAGCGCATTTCTTCGAACATATCCAGATCGTTGTTCGACGCTGGCCCATCTGTGCCAATACCTACATTTAGACCCACCTCGATCATTCTGCTCACCGGGGCAAAACCGGAAGCCAGCTTCAGATTTGAAGACGGGTTGTGGGATACGCCTGCGTGATGATGTTGCAGAGTGAAAATCTCGCCTTCATCGACGTGCACACAATGCGCGGCCAACACTTTTGCCTCAAAAAGGTTTTGTTTTTTGACATATGGGATCACCGGCATACCGTGTTCTTGGCGGGAGTTTTCTACTTCGCCGGCAGTTTCAGCAAGATGGGTGTGCAAGGGAACGTCGAACTCAACTGCAAGGGCTGCTGTGGCTTGCAAAATTTCTGCCGTGCATGTGTATGGCGCATGAGGCGCAACGGAGGGAACAATGAGCGGGTGGTCTTTCCACCGTTGGATAAAGTCTCGCGCCAGTGCTAGCGATTCCTCGTAATATGCTGCGTCTGGAGCTGGGAATTTCATTAC
Source organism: Anaerolineae bacterium (assembly GCA_037439525.1). Classification (GTDB taxonomy): domain Bacteria; phylum Chloroflexota; class Anaerolineae; order Anaerolineales; family UBA4823; genus JBBIVW01. The sequence continues at coordinate 33,459 of JBBIVW010000003.1, read as the reverse complement.
GGTTTGGGAGCATACCGCCCGAAGGCCCGCTTCTGCGGTCGCCGATGCCACCATCTCTTCGAAGTAATACATATCCGCAAAGCAAGTCACCCCCGTGCGTAACAGTTCCAAACAGGCGATTTGGGTTCCCAGGCGCACAAACTCCGGGGAGACAAACGTGCGTTCCACCGGCATCATATAGCCCATCAACCATACATCCAGGCGAAGGTCGTCTGCCAGGCCGCGTAAAAGGGTCATGGGCACATGGGTGTGGGCGTTCACCAGACCTGGCATCAGCAGCTTCCCCTGACAATCCATCGCTTGCTCGGCTGTATAGTGCTTTTTGAGCTGGGATTCGCTGCCCACATCCACGATTTGATTGCCACGAATGGCTACTGCCCCTGTTTCGTATTGGTGGAATGCTTCGTCCATGGTCAGCACCACGGCATTGTATAACAACAGGTCAACCATTTCTTCCATAATCGTTTTTCCTTACTTAGTCTGTACGCGTTTGTTCGAGCATCCCGATTCTAATAAGGGCATCGATGGCGAAATCATGTGTGTGGGCAATGGATGTAACCAGGCTGCATCGAGGTTTTTATCCTGTTTGTTTGTCATCGTGGGAAAGAGGTGTTTGAATCGAACTGCCTGAGCTGTTCCAAACAGGTAGAGGCTCGAGGTTCAAGCGCAATAGACTCAAGGCAAGATTGGCTGCCCAAAGAGAGGCATTCTCCGGCGGTCCACCATACGTAAAGCGAGAAAGCTTTTCATCCTTTTCTCGCACAATCGCTATGTATGCTTCCTGGATTTCAGTTCCTGGATGCAAACTCACCCCTAAAGCCATGTCTGTTCCGCTCTTATCCCGAAAATCTCTACATTGGTGCAGCAACTCCTCTTCAGACAATGGATTAGGGAATGCCTTTTGGGCTTGCACTGCTTGAGTTTCTAAGGGCTTGGCTGGCTCATGGGCAAAACGCCCTAAAAGTGCTCCTTTAAGGTTGGCTTCAACCACGCACAATGACAACCGGGCGGCGCTCAGCTTGGCGAGGGCGACGCTCTCTAAAGTGTCGTCCTCGCTTCCATAAATGGCGTCGCCTAGGCGCAGACGGATTTCGTTTTCGAGTTCGGTGAGCAAATCCACCGCTTCTTTGTGGGAAGTTGACTTGACGGTCAGGCGTACATCCACCTGACCCGGGTGTGCCGAAAGCCCAACGGTTGGATTCTGCCATTGTTCTAAGTCATTGATCAGCGCATCAATTTGGGATTCTCCCATACCTGCCGTGTGCAAAACGCGGGTTAGGATCGTGCTATTGAGATGAAAGCGCTCGCGCAGATAACGCCCAACCTGCTGTTCGAAGATGTACCTCATTTCGTGAGGCACGCCAGGTAAGCAGATCAGGCTCTTTTCGCCTTTTTCGATGAGAAACGCGGGGGCTGTGCCAACGGGGTTTTCCATGGCTTTAGCGCCTTTGGGGAGATATGCCTGGCGTCGATTGTTTTCGGTAGGTTGACGACCGAAGCGCTGAAATCGGGCGCAAACCTGTTCCCAAAGTTCAGGATGATATTCTAACGTTACATTAAAAGCCAATGCCACGCCTAATCGCGTGGCGTCATCTACAGTTGGTCCCAGTCCTCCTGTGGTCAGGACAACATCTGCACGCCCTAGCGCCTCATTAATGGCTTGAGCGATACGCTCGGCATTATCTCCTACAGTCGTCTTGCGGTAGAGATCCACCCCCATGGCGCGCAGCTGCTTGGCCAGATATTGGGCGTTGCCATCTAGAATCTCGCCCAATAATATCTCTGTTCCGATGGTGATGATCTCTGCATTGGTCGGTGTTTGTCTCATGCTTTAGACGACATTGTACTCGACAATTAACCGCCCTTCGGAGAATCGGGCTAGGTCAAGAGAAGAGACATCTACAGTACGGGCTTTTCCGTCCAATATGATCTCCGCCATAAGTTTTCCAGCGATTGGGCCATGCATAAAGCCATGCCCCGAAAAACCGCCACAAACGTAAAAGCCTTCCAGGGGCGTTGCGCCAAAGATAGGATGTGCATCAGGAGTAACCTCGTACAAGCCTGCCCAATGGGAAGCCAGGCCAGCTTTTTCGAGTATGGGCAGCCTGGCTATGGCTGCCTCTAGATTGACCAACTCCCATTCTGGGTCAACGTTCTGATCGTAGCCTGGCTTTTCACGTGGATTGGACATGCCGGTAAGGATCCCTTCGCCCTCCCGATGAAAATACAAGGATTGTGCAAAGTCAATCACAAATGGAAAATCCTTCGGAATCTCTGGGATTGGAGTGGTTACCAGCATTTGGCGGCGTATCGGGACAATGGGCAAATCTATTCCGGCCATAGCACCAATCTGGGAGGCCCACGGTCCGGCAGCGTTGACTACGATTGGAGCAGAAACCTCACCTTTATTCGTCACCACTCTGTGGACTGCTCCTCGGCTGGTTTCGATCGCAATTACTTCTACTTCGTTCAGGGCTTGTACACCGAGTCTTTGTGCCGCGGTAATGTATCCCATAACGACGCCGTTGGGATCAACCAGGCCATCTTTCTGATGGAACGTGCCAGCAATGACATCTTCCAGGTGCATCATCGGCAGCATTTTGCGAATTTCATCACCCTCCAGCCAGATTGTCTCCACACCTAGCCTGTGCTGCAAACGCACGTTCGCTTTAAATTGGGCAATTTCATCGGGTTGTGTGAGCAAGAAGAGGTAGCCACACTGGCGGTAATCGATAGCCTGGCCAATTTCTTCCTCGAAGCGCTCGAGCATTGGTAAACTTTCCAACGAGAGGCGGATGTTTACTTCTGTAGCGAACTGATAACGCACGCCCCCTGCACACCGGCCCGTTGCGCCTTGCCCGAAAAAAGCTTCTTTCTCTAAGAGCAGAATACCGGTTTGTTTTCTGGCGGCGAGGTGGTAGGCAATACTCGCCCCCATAACGCCGCCTCCGATGATGATGATCTCTGCAGTTCTGGGTGTTTCCGTCATCTATCTCTCACCATGCGATTTCGTTACCCAGCCCCAGGGTCCATGCATTTCTAAGCGCCAGGCTGGCGCAGGCGGCATCTTGCACCGCGTTGCCAACCGACTTGAAAAATGTGATCTGCTCGCGATGGGTGCGCCCAGGCTTTTTCCCTAAGACGATCTCCCCTAATTCCGCAGCGATATGTTGTTTATCGATCTTTCCCTCCCGAAGGGGCTGGAGGATATCGCCTGCTTCAGCGAGGGCAGAAGCGTAGGCATCGACGACAACGTAGGCGCGCTGTACAGTCTCGGTGGGTACCTCCCGCATTTCGGGTGTATAAGAACCGATGCCATTGATGTGTACACCAGCCTTGAGGTATCGGTCTTCAAATACGGGGGAGGTTGATGTAGTAGCAGTGCAGATGATGTCGGCGTGTTCTATTGCCTGGGCTGCGCTTTTTGCCAGGCGCAAATCCTGAGGAACGCTCCCTTTGCCAGACATTTCTCGGACGAATTGAGTGGCTTTTTCACTCGAACTATCGAATATCCATGCAGTATGGATGGGACGCACCGTGCAGATAGCTTCGAGCTGTGTGCGCGCCTGCACACCAGCACCGATAATGGCAACTACATGGCTATCCTGGCGCGCAAGCATGTCCGTTGCTGCTCCAGAGGCTGCGCCGGTACGAATAGCGGTCAGGCTGCTGCCTTCCAATAAAGCCTGAATCCGTCCCGTTGTGGCATCCATGACGATGACGGCTGCGTGGATTAGGGGGAGTTTCTGCGCCGGGTTATGAGGGAACACGCTGACGATTTTTACTGCCAACGCCTCCTCCGAAGACGTTTCCAAATACGCCGGCATAAACAGACTTACTGCCTCATAGCGAGAGATGGGTAGGCTTTGGCGTAAGGGCACATGCGCGCGCCCCTCGCTAAGTGCTGCAAAAGCTTGCTTGACCACTTCGATCGCTGTTTGCATTGGAAGGGCTTGTATCACTTCTTGCGCGCTCAGTACAAGCATCATCCGCTCCTTGATCCCGAATCGACCTTATGATTTTTGCGTGGCTATCCTAATATACTATATTCGTACTGTCCTCTGACAGGTTGATTGCGCTCGAATCGATCCCAGGCGAACAGATTGATGTCATCTTCTGGTTTCTTACCATGCACAATGAGCCGGGCGATCATCTGGCCAACAGAAGGAGCTAATTTAAAGCCATGCCCACTGCTTCCGGCGCATATATACAGGTTATCGAAGCCTGGTACTGCATCCATGATATGATGCCAGTCTGGTGAAATATCGTAGAGAGAGGCATAGCTGCTGTGGAGATGGCTGTGCTGCATGAGCGGATAGCGCTTCGCCGCGCGCTCGGCAAAGCTAGAGAGGATGTCCAGCTCTACTTTTTCGTTGAAGTTGTCGGCATCCATCACTTGGTCCACCGTTTCCTCTTCGGGGGAGATGGAACCAACCAGCATTGTGCCTCCAGTTTCAGGGCGCAGGTAGATTTGCGTGATGAAATCTCCCCAGATGCGGTGATGGCTAAATTCTGGTGGGCGTAAGTACAGACCGACTTTGACACGCGCGGTGATCAGTGGAATGGATCTGCCTAAACGCTCCAGCAGAGAGCGACTCCATGGTCCTGCAGCGATAACCACGGCACCCGCCGAGATGAATTCATCGCCCACAACAACACCGATGGCTTTATCGCCTCTGAGGCGTATTTCGCGAACTGTTCGTCCAATCTCGACTTTCGCTCCTGCACGGCGTGCAGCTTGCGCGAAGCCATTTGCAGCTTCCGCCGGGTCGCAATAGCCGGCTTCAGGCTCGTACGCTGCGCCACCCAAGCCGGTGATATCGATAAAAGGTTCGATTTCTTTCAATTCATCGGGCGATAGATAGCGTGTGTCGATGCCCACAGATTGTTGCAAGGCTATATTGGCTTTGAGGGCTTCAATGTCTTGTGGCCTTACCCCTACCAGAAAACCTGTGCGCGTAAACACACGATGACCGCCCGTGACTTCGGGGAAGTTTTGCCATACCTGCAGAGACTCCAACGCCATCTTGGCGGTGACTCGGTTAGAGTAATGTTGGCGCACAATCGCGCTGGAACGTCCGCTTGGCCCGCCGGCAATAAAGGTTTTTTCAATTAAATGTACTCGAACACCCAACTTGGTTAGGTAATAGGCGATGCTCACACCATTGATTCCCCCTCCGATAATGATCACATCCGAAATTGGTTTCATAAGCACGCTCCAAGTAAATACAATGGTTATAGCGAACAGATATTAAAAAGCTACATCTAAAAAAGCGCAGAAGCATTTTCGTTGCTCCTGCACCTTTTTATTTCACCTGGTAAGCTCAATGGTGAAGAATGAAATTGGCTCAGAGTTTAGAAGGCGCTTATTCAATTCCTAAATAAGCCTTCTGGACCATCTCATTCTTTTTCAGGTTCTCTGCCGTTTCGCTTAGTACGATCGTGCCCGTCTGCAGCACATACCCTCGATGCGCCACAGAGAGCGCCATTTGGGCGTTTTGTTCAACGAGCAAAATCGTCGTACCTTCTTTATTAATTTGAACGATTGTTTCAAAGATGCTTTCTACCAGGACAGGTGCGAGGCCCATCGAGGGCTCATCCATTAGCAACAAGCGGGGGTGCGCCATCAAAGCACGTGCGGTAGCCAGCATCTGCTGCTCGCCTCCGGAAAGCGTGCCCGCGATTTGGTTGCGTCGTTCCTTCAACCGGGGAAAGAGGGTGAAGACGAACTCCATATCTCGCTTGATGCCATCCTTATCCTTGCGGGCAAAGGCGCCCATCATCAGGTTATCGGCGACCGATAGTTTTGAAAAAATACCTCGTCCCTCAGGCACCATGGATACCCCTTTATAGGGGATCAGGTGAGCTGGGTGGTGGGTGATGTCTTCTCCCTCAAGGAACACGCTCCCCTGTCGGGGTTTGATCAATCCGCTGATCGTGCGCAATGTGGTCGTTTTCCCAGCCCCATTTGCCCCAATCAGAGTGACGATCTCGCCTTTCTCGACGGTAAGCGAGATCCCTTTGAGAGCATGGATGCTTCCATAATAGGTATGAATATCGTGTACTTCTAAGGTTGCCATAGTTGCTCTCCTGGTCAGGCCGGTGTTGTTTCGAGCTCAAGGCCTGCTGCGGCACCTCTACCGAGATATGCCTCGATTACCTGTCGGTTGCGTTGAATCTCTTTGGGCGTGCCCTCAGCGATCTTTTGACCGAAGTCCATAACTGTGATCTTTTCGCTGATGTTCATCACCACGCGCATATCATGCTCGATGAGCAAGATGGTGATCCCAAGTTCGTCGCGCAGGTTGCGGATAAAGCGGATCATCTCGACCGATTCGTGTGGGTTCATTCCTGCTGTGGGTTCATCTAAGAGCAGGAGCTTCGGTTTATTGGCTAGGGCTCTGGCGATTTCCAGTCGACGTTGCTCACCATAGGGTAGGTTGCGCGCCAGTAAGTCACCTTTGCCGGTCAAGCCAACAAATTGTAGCAAGTGATTGGCTTCGGCGAGCGCTTCTGCCTCCTCTCTTAAAAATCTCGGTGTTTTGAGGATTGCTTCCCAAAAGAGTGTTTTAAAGTGCGGATGACGCCCAACCAGGATGTTCTCGATAGCAGTCATATTTGCAAATAGGCGGATGTTCTGATACGTTCTGGCGATGCCATAATGGGTGATGCGATCCGGGGAAAGTCCGTGGATATAATGCTCGTTGAAATTGATTTCACCTTCATCAAGCTTGTAAAACCCGGTAATGCAGTTGAAGAAGGTCGTTTTCCCCGCACCGTTTGGACCGATAATGCTATCGATTGCGCCTTCGTGGATTTCAAAATCAAAGGCGTTTACCGCTACCAGACCGCCAAAACGCTTCGTCACTTGTTTTGAAGTAAGCAATGCAGCCATGTTCGTCTCCTATGAATCCGCAAGTTCGGGAGGCCCCGGATTGGTATTGAGGTTCTCTTGATCTCCAGCATGCAACTCGCGTTTTCGCGTTGGCTCGGGCAAGAACCCCTCCGGTTTGAAGAGCATCATAATCATGAGCAGAATTCCATAGAATAACAAACGGTATTCACTAAACTCGCGCAACAACTCGGGTAAGCCTGCCAGGATGGCTGCCCCAACGATGACGCCCGGGATGCTGCCAATCCCGCCAACGATGATCAGTGCCAGCGCGTTAATCGAAATCAGCAAGTTGAAGCTATGTGGGAAGATGTTGCCCAGGCGCGAAGCGAAGATCGCTCCGGCCATAGCGGAAAAGGCTGCGCCAATGGCAAATGCCAGCAGCTTAGTTTGCACCAGGTTGATGCCCATGGCTTCGGCCACATCTTCGTCTTCGCGCATAGCCATCCATTGCCGCCCCAAACGCGAGTCTCTCAGCCGTATAGAGATAAACACAGCCAACAGCGAACCTCCGATCACCAGGTAGTACATCGTTTGCGGCGAGTTAAGGGGTATGCCGAAGAAACTGGGGCTGGGGATAAACAAAACGCCCTGAGGGCCACCTTCAAGTGGTGCCAGCCAGTTGGAGGTCGCCAGGATGCGGATGATTTCACCGAAGCCCAAAGTGACGATCGCCAGATAGTCGCCGCGTAAACGCAGCACCGGAAAGCCCAGCAAAAGTCCCCAAAGGACACCCGCAAAAGTCGCGAAGGGTAATGCGGTCCAAAAATTCAGGTCGCCGCGCCCCAAAGGCCCGGTCGAAGTCAGAATACCCATGGTGTATGCCCCGAATGCGAAGAAAGCCACATACCCCAAGTCCAAAAGACCTGCATACCCCACCACGATGTTCAGCCCCAATCCCATCATGACATACAAGCCAATGATGAAGAGTGCCTGGCTCAGGAACAAACCAACGATCCAGGGCAGGAGGATGAGAAGCAGGATGCCTAAAGCGATGAATACCAACCGCCCAGTTCGTTTGGCATTAGGAGGCAGGTTGTTCCATCGTGTTGCGCTCTTATGGCGTACATTGAAATAAGAAAATGCAAAAGTCGCCGCGAAAATGATCACCGCGGCGAGAGGATTGAGGGCTTTGTTTTGGAAGAGGAACTTGATGAGCCCACGACCGAAGGTTTGTTCGATAATCTGGCTGACATTTTCAGAAAACAAACCTATGCCTAATGTCCACACAATGCCGCTGATGAGCGCGTTGCGTAAGCGAGGGGGGATCATGAGAAAGCCGGTGCCCAACAAGCCCAACAACGCGCTTGCCAGAATTCTCAGGAGTGTGCCCACCCACAGCCCTTGTTTGAAAGTCAGAATGTCGAACAAGTTGGGCGAAAAGCTAACGAACATGTCACGAAATACAAATATATCCTCGAACCCTGTGGGTCGAATAACCAGGATTTCGATGATGAACACGATGAATGCCAGAGGCAGGCTTGAGATGGCGCCGGCGAGCAGGCTTGCGAACCATTTCGTGGATTGGGATTGGTCTTTAAGCGCAAAGGCGCTCAGCACACCGGCGGTGATTGCTCCTGCAACGAGGAAAATCTGTCCCAACGAGATCAGGTTGCCGATCAGGAAGCGTCCAGAGAACGCTTCCACCAATCCGACGGCTGCCAGGTATAGGGCAAGAATGCCTCCCAAAGCACCATTGCGGAGGATAAGTTGTCCAACGGTTTTCTTTTTTTCTTCCATGGTTGTACCTCACGCCTTTTTCTCTGCCAGACGCTCACCGAGGATGCCTTGTGGTCGGAAGATCAAAATCAAGACCAGGATGGTAAAGGCAAAAGCGTCGCGCAACTGGTTGACCGCAGGGATACCCAAACCTTCGAGCATTAAATTGGGAAATACAGATTCGATCAGGCCCAACAAGATGCCGCCAAACATCGCGCCAGGGATGTTGCCAATGCCCCCCAGTACTGCTGCGGTGAAGGCTTTGATGCCGGGCATAAAGCCCATAAAGAAATACACTCCTTGTGGGCGGAATAGGCCATTGAAGATGCCCGCTGCTCCAGCCAAGGCGCCGCCCACCGCAAAGGTGATCATGATCACCCGATCGACATCGATGCCCATCAGGCGGGCAACATCTTTATCCTCTGAAACGGCGCGCATGGCTTTGCCGATTTTGGTGCGTTCGACGAAAAGATATAAACCTGCCATAAGCACAATGGCTGCAATCAAGACGACGATCTGTACCATGGGCACCTCAAATCCGCCTATGGTAATGTTGCCACTTAGTGCTGGCACTGCGGGATAAGCGCGAAATGCAGGGCCGTACAGTCCACGAAAGGTATATTCGATTGTGAAGGAGGCGCCAATGGCTGTGATGAGGGGCACCAGGCGAGGCGCACCTCGCAACGGCCGATAGGCGATACGCTCGACGATTACATTCAGGCTCATCGATACCGTCGCAGCCAGCAAGATGAGAGCGAGTAACGCCCAGAAGGGATGTGCCTCCAGAAAACCAGATTTGGCAAAGCTATTTGCCATGAATACGGCGGTGAAAGCTCCTGCCATGTAAATATCCCCATGTGCGAAATTGATCATCAGTAAGATGCCATACACCAGCGTATAGCCCAGAGCAATGAGGGCATAGATGCTTCCCTGGGCGAGGCCCGCAAAGACCAGCGTCACCCATTGACCAGCAGTGTACCTCCCCGCTTGGGCAGTATTATAAATACCGATAACCATCGCCACAATGATGCCTACTTGAAATAATCTTAGAAATAAATCTACCCAAGAGAGACGTTCAATGTATCGTCTAAACATGTGAAGACCTCTGGTGCTAATATGGTTTGAGAACAGACAGGTGAGTTGGGATGGCCCCCATCCCAACTCACCTTTTGGGTTACTTTACATATCCCGAACTAAAAGACAATGGTTTATGCTCCTTATGGAGTATAGACCACTGGAGGCGGCCAGTTGCCCTCAGCATATTCGGCTTCGGTGATCTGGAAGATGCCCAGGGCTTCACCTGTAGCGCAGTCACCCTTGCTGGTACCTACGCCTTCGAATACCTTCTCCAGACAGCTCAACACACCTGTCAGTCCCTGATAGCCGTCCAATTTGGCGATCCAATCGCGAATTGCCTGGCGGCCAACATGGATCGTGCCATCGTCTTCAACCACAGCCACGGCTTCGATCGCGTTCAACAGGATGTTGGTGGCGTCGTAGGCGAAGGCATGGAAGCCGCTCGGAGGCACACCACCAAATTTGGCTTCCCACTTCGCCAGGAATTCATCGTAGGCTGCGCCAGAGACATATGGGCCAGAGAGATACATGCCTACCGAGTTGGGACCAGCGTTCTCGGGGAAGCTATCTGCCAACAAGCCATCCGCACCCATCAGCACTGTCTCTTCCAGACCGGCGATCTCCGAGGACTGCGCAGTAATGAAGTCACCTTCGGGCTCGAAGATGGGGTAATAGAGCACATCGGGGGAATCAGCCGCAATGGTGGTCAAGATGGCGCGCATGTCTGTGTCGCCCACATTCACCGCACCCTGGAAGGTTACCGTTCCGCCTAGCTCCTTGAAGCGGTTAGCGAACACCTGTTGCAGTTGATCTGCATAGGGGCTGCCATCGTGGATGGTGGCAGCTGTGCGTGCTCCGAGTTCGTTGTATGCAAACTCGGCTGCAACCGCGCCCTGGAACAGGTCGGTGTGGCAAATGCGGAAGTAGCCCGGTTGCCAGGTTTGGCCTTCGATGGTCAGGGCTGGAGCAGTGTTCGATGGTGATAACATGACCAGACCAGCGGCACTAATCGTCGGCAGGGCGGCTGTCGCTGCGCTGGAGCAGTTGGTGCCGATCACACCTAAAATTGTGGGATCAGCAGCGACTTTGGTAGCTGCGGTCTGACCGCCTTCGGCTGAGCACATGCTGTCCTCACCGGTGAGCAAGATATCATGCCCCAGCAGTTTTCCACCGCGGTCATCAATAGCAATTTCGATTGCGCCTTTGGAGTCCTGACCCAAGAAGGCGGTGGCCCCTGAGACGGTGAGCATATAGGCAATGTGGATGGGTTCATCTGGGGCAATGTCCACACAACCGATCGCGTCGGTGCATTCGAACTTTGCGCCGGCGCATGCTGTGAGCACAATACCTGCCACCATCAACAAAGCTACGATCGCAATTAACTTTTTAGACATCTTCTCTCTCCTTATTTCAAAGTGATTTGGAAACGGTTGTTTAGCGATTGCGTGCAAGATTTGGATCTAGATAGAGACTTCCTTCCAGGCACCTCCTTTTGTGCAGTTCACGATTTCCTGATGCACACAGATTAGGTTTTTCCTAATTAAAACGAAATTTTACCGATAACCTGGCTATCAGTCAAGCGTTTTTTATTAAAGATTATCCATTGCACAAGCCATGATTATATTCGAAATAAAAGGTTTTGTCACCAGAAACGGACTTTTTGTCTAATTTTTTATCAATTTTTTGCATTGATTGGGTGAACCCGAGATGGATGGGATGTGTGTTGGATTATGGGTATAAAAAGCGCCTATGGTAAAATAGGTATCGCCTATGTTTTCACCTGCACAACCAGCTATTCCTTCACGCCCCAGCCTGATGAAATCTCTGATGGCTGGTTTTGATGCGATTAGCGCACACATCGGTATTATTCTCTTGCCGGTTCTCTTGGATGTCACATTGTGGCTTGGACCTCGTTTGCGCCTGGCTAAATTGTTCGAATCTGCATTGCAGGATATGGCGGCTTATTTATCACCGCGACAAGATGCCGCTCTTATCGACAACCTGTTTGCGATGCTTGGTGAATGGAATCTGCTTTCTAGCCTGCGGACGTTTCCGGTGGGTGTGCCCAGCTTGATGGTGAGTCGCCTCTCCTTGGAAACACCCTGGGGAAGAGCGCTCACTGTGGATTTAGCCTCATTCTCGTCTGCGGGTCTAATTTGGTTGGTTTGCATTTTATTCGGTTTGGCCGTGGGAACTTTCTATTTCTTGTGGGCAGCCCAAGCTGCCATTGCAGATAAAGTGGACTTCAGATCGTTGCTCAGACAGTGGCCATTTACTTGCTTACAATTAGGGGTTCTTTCAATTCTGTGGACCTTGTTTTCATTCATCGCTTTTCTCCCGTTCGCCTGTCTCTTGTCTGTTCTTCTCTTTGGTGGCCCTGCAGTGGAGCAGTGGATCTTCATTGCCGGTTTTTTATATATGAGCATCTTGATTTTTGGCATAGTCCCTCTGGTGTTTTCAATTCATGGCGTCGTTGCACGCGGTGAGGCATGGCCTCAAGCCATCCGTGAAAGTGTGCGCATCAGTTACTTTACTATGCCCACCACCTCTTTTTTATTCTTGGTTCTTGTGTTGCTTAGTTTCGGTTTGGATATTTTATGGAACGTGCCGCAAAATTCTTCCTGGTGGGCATTCGTAGGGGTGGTGGGACATGCTTATGTAGCTACCAGCTTGATCGCGGCTAGTTTTGTGTATTATCACGAAGCCTATTTGTGGGTGCACAGCGCTCTTCAGCAGGCAAAAAGCGCGCCGCGCTGGAGCGAGAAATAACTCCTGTTGAAAGATTTCTAGTTGGAGGCATGGGTTTGAAGGATAACCTCATATCATATGAAGCCAAGGATATCCAGGTCTTAGAGGGCCTTGAGGCCGTTCGCCGCCGCCCCGGGATGTATGTGGGCGGCACAGATGTCAAGGCGCTCCATCACCTGATTTACGAAGTAGTGGACAACTCGATTGACGAAGCGCTTGCCGGCGCCTGCGATCGCATTGAGGTTTTCATTCACAAGGATAGCAGCGTCACCGTCTCCGATAACGGACGCGGCATTCCTGTGGATATCCATCCGCAGATGCAAAAGCCGGCATTAGAGGTCGTTATGACGACGCTTCATGCAGGGGGGAAGTTTGGCAGTGGTAGCTATAAGGTTTCTGGGGGCTTACATGGCGTTGGGGTTTCGGCGGTGAACGCCCTCTCCGAATGGTGTGAAGTAGAAGTCAAAAGGGATGGCAAGATCCACTTTCAACGCTATGAACGCGGCTATCCCACCACACCGGTAAAAGTAATTGGAAAAGCCTCACCCGGAGAGACCGGGACGCGCACAACCTTCAAATACGATGCCGAGATTTTTAAAGGGGAGGTGGATTATCGTTTTGACACCCTCGTCCAGCGTTTTCGCGAGATGGCTTTTGTCACCCGAGGTGTCACGATCTATTTCCTGGATGAGCGCGCGGATCGGGAGATGAGCTTTTATTTTGAAGGGGGCATTACCTCTTTTGTGCGCTACCTCAATCGCAACCGCGGCGTGCTCCATCCGGTCGTGCATGTTGAAAAAGAAGTGGATGACATCACCATTGATGTAGCCATTCAATATACCGACGCTTATGCCGAATCGGTGTATGCGTTTGCAAATACCATTAACACCATCGATGGTGGAACGCATCTGACCGGTTTACGCACTGCGATCACGCGCACGATAAACGATTATGCGCGCAAAGCCGGTTTATTGAAAGACGCGGAAGCCAACTTCACCGGCGACGATACCCGAGAAGGCCTCACCGCAATTGTCAGCATCAAACATCCCGACCCGCAATTCGAGAGCCAGACCAAAGTCAAGCTCATGAATCCAGAGGTTCAGACCCTTACCCAGCAGGTAGTCTCCGAGGCTTTTGGCGCCTTCCTAGAGGAGAATCCCGCTGAGGCAAAGAGCATTGTGCAAAAATGTCTGACCTCTGCCCGGGCGCGTGATGCTGCCAGAAAAGCCCGCGATTTGGTGATACGCAAGTCGGCCCTGGAAAGCCTGACCTTGCCCGGGAAACTTGCCGATTGTTCCGAAAGAGATCCGGAGAAGACGGAGCTTTTCATCGTAGAAGGGGATTCGGCGGGAGGCAGCGCCAAGCAGGGGCGCGACCGGCACTTTCAAGCGATATTGCCGTTGCGCGGAAAGATTCTCAACACAGAACGTGCTCGCCTGGATAAAATTCTGGCAAATAATGAAGTGAAAGCCCTGATTTCCGCGCTGGGCACGGGGATTGGAGAAGGTTTTGATTTATCTGGCTTGCGCTATGGGCGCGTGATTATCATGACCGATGCGGATGTAGATGGTAGCCATATCCGCACCTTACTGCTCACCTTTTTCTTCCGTTATATGCAGGAATTGATCGAAGCTGGCCATTTGTTCATCGCCCAACCCCCATTGTATCGCCTCACTTACAAGAACCAATCTCGGTATATTTACTCGGATGCTGAACGCGAGCAGGTGCTCAAAGAATTGGGCGTTGAGACGGAAAAGGTCGCATTGCAACGCTATAAAGGTTTGGGTGAGATGAACCCTGAGCAATTGTGGGAGACGACGATGGACCCCGCCAGTCGCAACCTTTTGTTAGTCACCATCGAAGATGCAGCCGCGGCAGATCGAACCTTTGATATGCTCATGGGCGCCGCGGTTCCGCCGCGTAAACGCTTCATTCAGACACATGCTCGCGAAGTGCGCAACCTGGATATTTAGCTTCTGTACTGTACCAAGTGGAAATGGTTCACTTTTCAAGCTGATGAGATACTGACCTAACGTAGTTGCAAAATTCGAGCGGCAAAATATTGTATATACTTATCTAATATGCAACTGGCGCCCGACACCTTACTTCATAATCGCTACCGCATCCTTGAAGTTCTCGGTCAGGGAGGGATGGGTTCGGTTTACCGGGCGATTGACGAGAATTTGGGCGTTGAGGTCGCGGTCAAGGATAACCTCTTCACCACAGCCGAATATGCGCGTCAGTTCAAGCGCGAAGCGATGATCCTTGCCGGCTTGCGCCATCCCAACTTGCCCCGCGTTACGGATCATTTCGTTATCGAAGGCAAGGGTCAATACCTCGTCATGGATTACATCGAGGGGGAGGACTTGCGCGAGAGAATGGAGCGTATAGGTCCCCTACCCGAAGATGAAGTGATCACGATAGGCGCGGCGGTGTGTGATGCACTGGCTTATCTGAGTTCGCGAACCCCTCCAATTATCCATCGGGATATCAAACCTGGGAACATAAAAATCACCCCGCAAGGGCAAATCTATCTGGTGGACTTTGGCCTGGCAAAGGCGATGAAGGACATGCAGGTGACGACCACGGGGGCGCGCGCCATGACCCCTGGCTTTTCGCCTCCCGAACAGTATGGGGCTGCGCGCACAGACCATCGCTCGGATATTTACTCGTTAGCCGCCACGCTATATGCAGCTCTGACGGGCGCGCTCCCAGAGGATGCATTATCCCGCGCCATGGATCAATCGGAGCTAACACCGATCCGCACACATAACCCCGAAGTTTCTCCCAGACTCGCTGCAGCCATTGAAAAAGCTCTTTCGGTGCGCCCGGATGATCGTTACCAATCTGCCGAAGAATTCAAGCGCGCCCTGTTGTCCGTCAGGAAAGCCGGCGATCTCCGTGAGTTCAGCGTCACCCCGCCACCACCTAAAAAGATTGACGCAAACGCGGAATTGAAAATCGAAAAGGCAGGGGAACCCAAAGAAGAAAAGCTGCCTGAAGGTGCGCATGGGCAATCTGCACAAGAGCGAGAAAGTGCAGAAGAATCCCTAAAGAAAAAGCCGCCTCGAAAAAGACGAGGATGCATATGGGCTTTGTTCTTTTTGATCCTCCTTGGCGCCGGTGGATGGTTTTGGGTTACACGAGTGGATACGGAGTTGCCACAACGCATGCTATCTACTGTCTATCCGAGAATGATCGCTTTGTTGTTTACCCCCACAGCTTCTCCTGCCACCCCTACAGAAGTAGTGACTTTGGCGGATACAGAAACCTTGTTCCCCCTTGCAGCGACATCATCTAGCGAGGCGATCATCCCTACCTCTACGCTGGCGATCATTCCATCGGCAACATTTACGCCACTCCCCTCACCCACCTTTACGGATACACCCACGCCTCTTCCCACCCCTCTAGGTGGTGGTGGAGGCTGCATCGCTTACGCCTCGAACCAAACTGGAAGAAATCAGATATTTGTTATCAGCCTGGATGGTACCGGGCTGCGTCAGATTACAGATTTGGAAGAGGGCGCGTGTCAACCCGATTGGTCGCCGGATGGCAAAAGGCTTGTGTTCGTCTCGCCTTGTTCGATCAATAAAGACTTCTACCAGAATTCATCCCTCTATATCATCAACGCGGATGGTAGCGGGTTGTTGCCTCTGCCAACAGTTTTGGGAGGTGATTACGATCCAGCCTGGTCTCCGGATGGAAGATACATTGCCTTTGCTTCATTGCGTAACGCCGGTCGTCCTCGCATCTTCGTCCTGGATTTGGAAAGCAACACCGCAACAATGCTCTCGGATAAATTCGGTTATGATTTTCAACCCTCCTGGTCTGCAGATGGTAGGCAAATTATTTATGTTTCGAAATTCCTCGGTCAACAGCAAATATGGGTGATGGATGCCGACGGGCAGAACAAGTATCAACTATCGAAGGATAGCCGATTCTTGCACTACAAGCCTTCCTGGTCACTGGACGGTCAATGGGTGGTGTTCACTCAATTGGTCACCGAAGGTTCAATCCCTTGGGTGGTGGTGTCGCCTTACACTCCGCAAGGAGAGCTCGAAGTGTTCCGGGTAGGCCAGAGCCCGATACCGATGAGAGAAGCGGTATTCTCCCCGGATGGCATCTGGCTGGCATTTGAGGGCTGGGAAGCAGGTGGAAGCCACGACATTTACATCATCGCTGTCTCCGGAGCTGGAAAACGGCGCGTGACCAGCGACCCCAGCCTGGAGTTCGATGTAGATTGGTGTCCGGTGCCCCCGACATAAATTCTACAGGTGGATGTGGGGGGCTATCTCGCGCAGATATTTGTCCCGGTTCGCGTGACGAGCGACTTTACCGCTGCTCGTTTTTACCAACCAATTGCGCTCGACAAGATAAACATGGCGCAAAGCGATGTCGGAACTTTGCGTCACGTGCCTGCGGATTTCAGCAATAATTCTTTCGATTTCTTTTCCAGGGGTTTCCTTAGAGGAAGTTCCTTCTAATAAATCGCTTTCAGCGATGAGCACAACTTCTTCGGTGCCCAATTCATCATTGTAAACACCAAAAGCCGCCACCCGTCCTGGATGGACGCCGTGGACCTCGCTTGCCAATCGCTCTAGATCTTGAGGGTAGATGTTTTTCCCCCCTACAATGATCAAGTCCTTTTTACGCCCTGTGACAAAAAGCTCACCGTTGGCCATATAACCCAAGTCGCCGGTCAGATACCATCCATCCAAGAATGCTTTTACTGTCAGGTCCTTGCGGCGGTAATATCCACTGAGCATACAGTTGCTCAGCAAAGCAATTTCGCCTACATGCCTCTCTGGCAGGTCATTCCCTTGGGAATCGATTACCCGGATGCGTGTGCCCTGAATGGGATGCCCGCAAGAAACCATCACCCATGAGGTGGATGCCAGATTATGAGGCATTGGTGCGTCCAATAAGCTTCTTTGGGGCACCATCTCGCAGTAGGGGATCGCGACCTGGTTTTGGATCAAACGGTGGCCGTCGATGAGGTCACACATCACTTCGACATTTGTGCCACTTTGGGTGACCGCGAAGACGTTTTCTGCCATGGCATACGAAGTTGCCAGAGCAGCGCTAGATAATCCTGCCGATTTAAATCGCTTGTAGAACTTCTCATGGCTTTGCCAATGTACCGGCTCAGAGCAATTGATCACTGCGCGCAGACAAGAGAGGTTGATCCCTTCCAATTCCCGTTCGGGGATTTTTTGTGCGCAAAAGTTGTACGCGAAATTAGGTAGCCAACACAGCGTTCCCTGATAGTCCGAGATGGCTTGTAGCAATTTCCACGGGGCGCGCACCCAGTCGAAAGGTGACATCAGCACCAGGGGGATTCCACAAAGGATGGGAAGGATAAAGCCGGCGATCAACCCCATGTCATGATATAGGGGCAACCAGCTTACGATCACATCGTTCGAGGCGAGGTTTAGTGCGTGAGCATAACTGTTGATTTGATGAATCACTGCCCGATGAGATAAGGCAACACCTTTTTGTAACCCTGTGGTGCCTGAGGAGTGTTGCAGAAGCACGATTTCTGTTGGCTGACGGGAAAACCCCTGATACTCCTGAGCGATTTCTTGTTCAGTTTTGGGAATGTTTAACTCGGCGAGAGAGAGCATCTCTTTGGTCAAAACCAGACGAACACTAGAGCCTTGGGCCGCCCTGTGTGCTTCCTCGAGGAACTCAGCGTAGGTGATCACTGCGGTAGGGGCAGTGATTTCAAACAATGCCTTGAGGGAGGCGCGATATTGCTCCGCGCGTAGCTTTTCGGTGAGGAAAGGCATGATCGAAGGGATGCTTCCATGGAGGATGGCTCCGAAAAAAGCGGCGATAAGTTCCTCGCCATGTTGAAAAACCAGGATGACCACATCACCAGGTTGGATATTTGCCTCACTGAGAGCCTGAGCATAGCTGCAAGCCTGAAGCAGCAGCTCTCTATAGGTAAGCTGGCGTGGTTGTTCGCCGCTTTTCAAAAGGTGAATGGCGACAGCTTCCGGCTTTTGGTTCGATAATCCGAAGAGGATTTTAGCAAAGTTCTTGTCGGCATCCAGGTACATGGGCATCATCCCAGAGCCGCACGGCGTTCGAGGATTATCGCCACAAGTGCTTCTAGAGTGTCGAAGACATTTGCATTGAGCTCTGTATCGTCAATGTGCACAGAAAAAGCCTGCTCGATGAACAAAGCCAAATCGACTAGGCTAAAAGAATCGATCAGACCGCTGGAGATAAGGGCTTCATCTTTGATGATGTGGCGCCCCGGTTGTTTTAGAATTTCTCGGGCGATGAATGCGTTAAGTGTAGAATAGATCGTGTCTGCTTCCATGCGTTGTTGGCTTTCTAGGGGTTGTTGATTTTCAGCCAAATGGCCTCCAGGACGAGAAGCGCGGTCAGGTTGCGCACTGTCCAGGCTTTCGACAGAGCTTGTGGATCATCAAAGAAGTTGCGTCCCCAGGTGAGATGGACGTTGTCCTCTTGTAAGCCATGATTGGGCAGAGGTTGGATCGCTAGCCAGAAGTTCCATAGAGGAATATCATACTCCCGTGCCAGCTTGGCAATGGTGGCATTGATGCTGCCATCTTTTTCGACGTTGTCCCCTTTTGTGGAAAGTATCGGAATCACCCCTTGCTCAATGGAGAACTCGATGATTTTCCTCATCTGGGGTTCGAACATTTCCGGATGGTACACATCGTTTGTCCCCAACATGATAAAAGCTATAGAGGGGTGGTGCACACGGTACTCGCATGCCAGCGGGGCTTCATTAGCCTGGCAATAGGTGCGGTCCGACCAGATGCTTGCAAAAACGGAAGATGCATTAAAACCCGAACGCGCAGCCAAGCTGGTGCGATCGAATGAACCCTGAAAGATGCGGATGACTTCTTCCAGCGATGTGTACCGTCCGAGACGATAGGTTGCTTCCCCGCGGTCGAAATCTCCCAAAAACCATGTGGGCGTGCTGCCGCAATCTCCGATTTTGGAGAATGCATGCGGGTTGTTTCCCAATGCTTGGCCCATTTGGAATATTTCCACAACCCTCTGACTAATCGGCGGGATGATTGGCAAGCTCTTCCAACCCTGCTCACCGAGAGTGGGAGTGGCACTTGGAGTGGGAGTATTCTTCACGGTTCGAGTTGGAGTGACGACGCTTGAGGTTGCGGAGGGAGGGGTGTCGCTTTCGATCGAGGTCGGAGTGAGCCTATCGCGTTCTGGGGTGGATACCTCAGGGGAGTTGGTTGTGACCACAGGAGATGAATTTGGGGGGAATGTGGTTGTACCATTGGGCAGCGATGCCGGTGAGACGCTACAGCCCACTAAGGAGAGGATTAGCATGGATACAATCAACCTACACATATCAACCCGTAAGCATTGTTCTCGAAATTGGTATGATGATAACACTACTTCGTGTCTTATTTGGGAGAGACCTGAGCCAAAACTGCCTCGATCAGTTTGAGCGCATATAGATATGTGCCTTGTTCGGAGAGGTGGATGGCTGTGTTGGTGAAATGCGCTCCATCCACAGCGTCCCACATGTCTATGTAGGACCAACCATGGACCTGGCTTTGAACGCGCATCATCGCGCGGTACTCATCGTAAGCCCAACGGGGGTAAAAGAAATTATAACGAAGATGGCTGTTCTTTCCCTGGCTGATGAAGATGGGTTCATTGACGAAGATGATGGGAATGTCGCCTGCCAAATCCACACCGGCCCTAAGCACCTCCAGTGCCAATTGTGATGCATCCAGATGAGGGGGTTGAAAGTTGTGGAAGCTGAGATCGGCTTCCAGATCTTCCTGTCGAAGGTCGTAACTCTTGGGCAGATAGTGGTCAATGCCTGTCCCCGCCCACAGCACTCCATACAGTTGTAACCGAACCAGGTCGGCCAGTTGACGGCGCGCTCCAGGGAGTGTTCTCTCCCAAAAGCCGAGGTGCACCAATTCGGCGGAGTTTGGGTCGATGTTGAGGCGATAAGCCTCGATCAGCGCGCGTACCTCTTCCGAGTTGTTTTGTAACAACGGGGAGAACAATTGTTTATCGTTAGGGAGCGATTCGAGGGTGAGTGACCAAAGGATCAAATCCGGCTGATAGCGTAGGGCATATGAGAGGATGAATAAATCCTTGGTTATGGACATGACCGGATAGCCCAGGTTGTAGGCGCGCAAGATCCGCCCATCTGAGAGCTGTATGTTCAGGGCGTTGATTTGCGCGCTCAAGGTCTTTTGAGGTGGTAGAAGATAGCCCCATATGGACGAATCCCCCAAAAGGATGAGGCGAAACTCTTCGCCTGATTTCTCTTCACCGGCAATCTCGTGCGAGGCAAACATCGCCTCCATGTTGTACAGGCTGAGGTTGTATGCCTTCGAGGGGTCGTCGCCATAAGGCAGTCTTTGGCGCCCAGGAAAGAGGTGATTATACAAAGAGATCTTTCCTAAAATCCTCATTGGATAGAAGGCAGCAAATGCCAGGTTGATGAAGAGATATAAGAGCACCGCTTTGAAAATCACCCTTTTTAGATTCACCTCGGGTGAGTCACCCGGTTGTTTTGCGCAAGCAGGGTTCTGGTGCATGGGCTTCCTCATCTTCCCACAAGCTTTAGTAAGTACTCTATCGCCGAAGCCGGCTCTGGCAGGACGAACCAAACCCAGCCCAGGCTGACATAATTGAACGTTATCACCCAGCCCAGAAATTTCATCATCTCCTTTGCGCCTCTCGAAAATTTTTCTTCGTACCCGCGGCTCCTGATCAACGTGAGCCAGCGGTTGTGCACAAAGAGACCCAACCCGTGCCAGGCTCCCCAAATGGCGAAGTTCCACGTAACCCCGTGCCACAAACCGATGAGCACCATCGTACCCAATTGCGCCGTAAGGATCATCAACCAGGTGGGCATCATAGCAAAGCGCGAGCGGAGCATACGGGAAAATGGATTGAAAAAATACGCGCGGAACCATTGCGCAAGCGTGATGTGCCAGCTATTCCAGAACGCTGTCAGGTTCACACGCCGGTAGGGATGGTCAAAATTCTCGGGCAAAGTGATGCCCATCAGGTTGCCCAGGCCAATTGCCAGGTCTGTATAACCAGAGAAGTCAAAATAGATGCGCAGCGCGTAGGCGTATAAAATTACCCAGGCCCAAAATGCTGAGTTCACCTGAAAGGCGTTTTGGGCATTTAGGGCAATGAGGGCAAGCGCATCAGCCAAGGCAAACTTCTTGAACAGGCCAACAATCACCCTCTGACCGCCTTTCATCAGGCGCGAAGCGGGCAAAAGCGCCCATGCTCCAGGTGGCCTTTTCTTTTCTTCGAGGCTGTTTTCCCCGCTCGAGCGAATAACGGGTACCTTATACTCCCCGTTCAGTTCCTGGATAAAACGTTGGGAGCGGTCGATCGGTCCGGCGGTGATCGTCGGGAAGAAGAGGGCATATATGACGAAATCACCCAAAGAGTATGCCGGCAACCTTCCCTGGCGAAAATCCTGGAGTACATGAAGCAATCGGAAGGCAAGGTAAGAGAATCCCAACCAGGGGATGTCCAATGGGCTGGCATGTTCTATATCCTGTCCACCGATATGCCTCAACCAGGCGCTGGCCCACAAATGGAGGGATGGGCTTTTAATCACTATAAAAAACCCCAACAAGCTCAGGAAACCGAAAGCTATTCCCAGGCGCGAAACCAACTTCCTCTGCCAAGCTCCATAAAGGAAGCCCGCCAGAACGCAGGCAAATAAAGCCAGCTTCCATAATTCTGGAGGGCGTGTTGGGGTAAGACAACATAGGTTGCCCAGGTAGCGTGTGAGACCAATGCCTAGAAAGGTGGACAGGATGACGAATGCAACCAGCCTTGTGTGGCGGGTGTCTGGCGCCTCTTGCCTTTGGGTGACTGCCCATACCAGAAGAGTGAGGCTCAGGGAGGTCGTGGGCAACCAGAAGTCCAAATTGCGTATCGGGCTGGCAGATTGTAACCAGTAGAGCGCCAAAAGGCTGCTTATCAGCATACCGGCTTTGCGCCACCCGTGCTTGGGTAATGCCCCGATGGCTAGGGCAAGTGGGATGAATACAAGGATATGCAGAAAATTCATGCGTTTGGGCAGCCCTACACGCTCAATCTAGAACCCCTGATAAATCCATTGCGGCGCCTGGTCGGCTGTCAGAATAGTCAAGGCAATTAAAATCAGGCAAAGCAGTAAGGCATAAAGGTTTTCACGTGTGAGAAGCTTGCGCGTGGAGTTCATTCGAACCTCAAAAACTATTGATACCCACACATGCGCCATTCTCCCCCTTCGTCGACTACCAGATACATGCGCTCGTTTAGTTCGATCACCAGGTCTTCAGCGCCATAGTTGGCAATGATTTGCCCGTCACATGAAACTTGAGCAGTTCCTTCGCTCTGGTTTAATACCGTGCATCGCACATCTTTGAGCGATACAGTGACCGCAGCAAACGATGCGTACTCTTGTCTGGCTTGGGATTCCCAGGCGATGCAGGAGGCATTGACCATGCCGATTTCATTTTTATCCGCAAGCGCCTCGAGATATCGGGTGACCGCTGCGGCTGCATCGGGTTGCGGATTGATCACCGTGCATGCGGCGCTCAGCACTCCTAGAAGAACAAGACACAGTAGTCCATAAATGCCTCGTAGAGGTGTCTTTCTCATAACGTTCAAGCGTTCCTTTCAAGTATCGATATAGTGGATCTAAATTATTGTAACGTTATTTGGGCGAATTAGGGAGCTCCCGTACGCGAGTTATAAGTGATGATTGGGTAAGATTTAGAGGCGATGCGTTGATGCTACGCCGGAATAGGTGTTGGCGCTTAGAGAAAAACAGAAAAAGTGCAATAAAAGAGGGGATGTGGGGGGGTATTCATTGGGCTTATACCTGAACAGTAAAGCACATTTGATACGCCAGTTATTTACTGGTTTTATGACATATGTCAATTGTCAAGTGGTGCGATTTAGTGGATAATGTATCCATCTTGTGACAAAAAGAATTATCTGGAATTGAGCAATTCTAACGAGAGGAGTGAAAAAAATGACTGCGACGATTATTGATGGACAGGCAATCGCCAATCGCGTGCGTGAGGAAGTAGCCCAACAAGTTGCCGATATGGTTGCCAAGGGTTTGCCTAAACCTGGCTTGGCGACGGTGCTGGTGGGCGAAAACCCAGCCTCACAGGTGTATGTGCGCATGAAACAAAAGGCATGTGCCCAGGCAGGGATTGAATCCTTTGGGCACCACCTGCCTGAAGATGCCTCTCAGGAGGAAGTGGAAGGTTTGGTGAGGCAATTGAACGCCGATCCACGTGTGAACGGCATTCTGGTGCAACTGCCTCTGCCATCCCACTTAGACGAGGAGAGGGTTTTAGGCGCCATCAGCCTGGAGAAGGATGTGGATGGGTTTCATCCGATCAATATCGGAAGGTTAGCGCAAAAAGGTCGTGAATCTTTGTTTGTACCTTGCACGCCAGCAGGTTGCATTCGTTTGTTGGATGAGATGCAAGTGCCGATAAAGGGCGTAAATGCGGTCGTGTTGGGACGCTCGAATATCGTGGGTATGCCTGTGGCGTTGCTTTTGGTGAAACGGGATGCAACGGTGACGATCTGTCATTCGCGCACGCGCGACCTGCCCGGTACTGTGCGGCAGGCGGATATTCTCATCGCCGCGGTAGGCAGACCGGAAATGGTGCGCAGGGATTGGGTGAAGCCCGGTGCAGTCGTCATCGATGTGGGTGTGAATCGGGTGGATGATCCTTCAAACGAGAAGGGTTATCGCCTGGTTGGGGATGTAATGTTCGACGAAGTGAAAGAAGTCGCAGGCATGATCACCCCAGTTCCTGGTGGCGTTGGACCGATGACTATTGCCATGCTTTTGAGCAATACGGTCAAGGCAGCCCAGTTAGCGCATCCCGTCTAATCCAGTTGAGATAATCTCAAAAGCCCTCTTTTTGCCCGGGGTTTCTCCCATCTTTTGGGAGAGGCTCCGGGATTTTTTCACCCCTGCAAAGGTTTCGGGAATTTTCCCCCGATTCTTAAGATAAGGGGCGCCTCTTCAAAGAATTTTTAGGGTATAATCAGCAATCGTCTATAAAACAAGACACACATGTTCATCCCCTCACAGGAATGTGAGTTAGTAGAGGTTTTATCGAGATGCCAAAAAGAACGTATCAACCGAAAATCCGTCGTCGGCTGCGCGTGCATGGTTTCCGCCAGCGGATGAGTACCGCAGATGGTCGTAGGGTGTTGAAGCGAAGGAGATTGAAAGGACGCTATCGGCTGACTGTTTCAATGAACGCGCATGTGAAAAGAATTAATTGGAAAAGTTAGACTTATTCGGGGCTGGCTTGGTGCGCGCCAGAAAAAGTCTTGGGCTGATCGCACGCGTTGAAACGCAAGTTTCGTTTGACGAAAAGTGGGGATTTTCAGAGAGTGAAGCACCTTGGAAAAAGCTTCGCTCATCCGTTGATGGTGTTGATTATAGCCCCAAATCTCGAAGGGTCATCCAGGTTTGGGATTATCGTCAGCCGCTCTTTGGGAAAAGCTGTTCGACGGAACAGGATCAAAAGGATCATTCGCGAAGCGATCCGAACCAGATTGAGCCGCATCCGATCAGGATGGGACGCGGTGGTGATTGCTCGCCCGGCAAGCGGTCAGGCTACGATGAGCGAAATTGAGGCTGCCCTGGAGGCTTTGCTCGACCGCGCCCGGTTATGGTTGGATACAAAAGATGATTAGCACGCAGCCTTCTCTTGGCGAATCCGGGGTGGAGCGCCCCGAAGGTTTATCGCAGGTGAGCCATGCCGCGCAGCTCGAGGCACACAGCGCTACATCCTCGAGCCTCGAAGAAATTCACGAGAGCCATGGATTGTACGAACCGCGCCTCCGAGATATGCCTTTGAGGTTAGCCTTCGTCCCGCGTTTGATCGCCTTATCCTTGATACGCTTGTACCAGATGACGGTCTCACGTTTATTGCCTTCCGATACCTGCCGTTTTTATCCAACGTGCTCCCATTATGCTTATCAGGCCATTTACAAATACGGGTTCATAAAAGGTAGCGCTTTGGCAGCTTGGAGGGTGTTGCGTTGCAATCCATTCAATCGTGGAGGCTTTGATCCTGTACCATAGTGATGAGCAACTGCATGATACATGCTTTGATATAAAACTCTGATAGGAAGAAAACACAGTTTATGAAAAAAAAGCGCATGACATTATTCTTACTCCTCTTCATCTCTGCCTGGTGGATGTCTGCCTGTGCTGGAGGGGGGACGATGATCAATAGCTGGCCAGGTTTTAGTGTCGATTTGGATAGAGACAGCGTGTATGTCGCCTATAACACACACATCTACGCGCTGAACCTCCAAAATGGCACAGAGCGTTGGCGTTTCCCACAAAAGGCGGATGCCAAAGTAACCTTCTTTGCGCCACCCGTGATCACCGAGGATGGTCAGCTCCTTGCGGGCGGATATGATGGTGTACTCTATAGCTTGAATGCGGACAATGGCAGTGAAGTTTGGCGTTTTGATCAGGCGGGGCAACGCTTTGTGGCTTCACCGTATGTTGCATCTGGAGTCGTCCTGGCGCCCTCAGCGGATGGTGTTCTATATGCGCTGGACCTGGAGGGGAACTTGCTCTGGAAGTTTTCGGATTCTTTGTATGGTCTCTGGGGCACTCCGCTCGCCAGTGAAGGAAAAGTTTATCTCCCGGCTTTGGATCATCACCTTTACGTGTTGGATCAATCCACAGGGCAATTGCAGTGGGTGAGCGAAGAGTTGGGCGGAATTGTCGTCACACAACCTTTGACCGCGGCGGAGAATCTGCTCATAGTCGGCACTGTAGGCACACAGACACCCGAATTGATCGCCATGAATCCCCAGAAAAGTGGTGCTGTAGTTTGGCGCTATCCTTCCTCCGCATGGATCTGGTCTCAGCCCGCCTTGTATGAAGACATGCTGTACTTTGGCGACCTGAGCGGTGCGGTGTACGCGCTGCGTCTCGAAGATGGCAAAGAAGTGTGGCGCCTCGATATAGATGAAAACCCTAAGGAGGGCATCGTCGCCACTCCGTGGGTAACCGAAGAAACCATTTATGTAGTGACGCTAAGCGGTAAATTGCTTGCCATCGATCGGCTCAGTGGAAACATTCGCTGGAATAAACCCTTTGAAGGGAAGCTCTATCAAGGACCACTCGGCGCGGGAGACCTGTTACTGTTTTCTTCTCTCGGCACGGATGTTTTATTGATCGCGGTGGATGAGAATGGTAATCAGCGATGGGCTTTCGTGCCTGAAAAATAAGGCTTTTAATTATTGAAAGATAGGACGTGAATGTTATGTGGGATACCGTAATCCTCAACCCAATGATCAATTCATTGTTAGGGATTTATAGTCTGGTTGGAAGCTTTGGGGTGGCAATCATCCTGTTCACCATCGTTGTGCGTTTGATCACTCACCCGCTGACGGTACAACAATTGAGAAGCGCCCAGAAAATGCAAGACCTGCAAAAGTCTAAACAGTGGCAGGAAATTCAGAAGAAATTCAAAGATGATAAGCAGAAGATGCAACAAGAGCAGATGAAGTTGTATCAAGAAATGGGGATCAACCCTCTGGGTTCCTGCCTTCCGCTTTTGATCCAATTCCCCATCATCATTGGTCTGTACCAGGCGATTATTCGTGCTCTGGCGATCACGCCACTGCAGATGGTGGATTTTTCGTATCACATTTATTCGTTTGTAGACGTTAGCCGCCTATTGCCGATTAGCAATCGATTCCTTTGGATGGATCTCAGCCAACCCGAGCGAGCCAACATCTTTGGCATCAGTGTGCCGGTGTTGGCCATTGTCGTGATGGTAACCACCTATTTACAATCCAAGCTGATGACACCCGCGGCACAACCCGGGGACCAAGGGGCACAAATGACCCAGGCGATGAACTTGTACATGCCCTTATTGATGGGCTATCTGGCGTTGACCTTTGCCTCGGGCCTTTCGCTGTATTTCATCACCACAAACCTGGTGACCATTTTGCAATACGCCGCCATGGGAAAGCTTAATTGGAAGAACCTGATCCCTCGGCGTAAATCCGAAAAACTTTAAACTTGAGTTTCACGACCTAAAGTAAAAGAGGACCTATGAATGGCCAACGTGCAAGTTTAGAAATTATTGCACCCAGCGTGCAAGAGGCAATCGCTCAGGGGTTATCTGAACTGGGCCTGTCCGAAGACCAGGTGGAGATCGAGGTTTTGGATGAGGGCACGAAGGGATTTTTAGGTTTGGGGTTTCGACAGGCTCGTGTCAGGCTGACGGTGAAACAAGCTGGCGCTCAAATCCAGGGTCATCGAGGAGAACCCCTGGATGACACCCCGAAAGCCTCCGCATCGAAAACGGCATCGACCCTTTTGGAGGATTTGCTAAGCGAAGAAGGAGAGAAGGCAGAAGTAAAACCTGTTCCCTCGCCTGAGGAAAAACTTCAAGATGTAGATGCCTCTAAACGCGCGTTGACGGTCGCTGAGGACACTGTGAGAGAGCTGCTCCGGAAGATGAAAGTGCGCGCTCAGGTGAAAGCCCGTTTCGGCGAGCCAGATGATGAACGTAGCCAGGCGCCGTTATGCGTGGAGGTGCATGGAGAAGACCTGAGCATCCTCATTGGCAGAAGGGCTGAGACGTTAAATGCCTTGCAATTGATTGCCAGCTTGATCATTAACAAAGAATTGGGTTATGGCATCCCGCTACTCGTAGATGTGGAGGGGTACCGCCGGCGGCGCTATCAGCAGTTGCGCCAGCTCGCTCGGCGCATGGCCGACCAGGCGATCAAAACCGGGAAGACGCAGGTTCTAGAACCCATGCCGGCCAACGAGCGGCGTATCATCCATATCGAACTACGTCAATATCCCGATGTAAGGACCGAGTCGGTTGGTCAGGAGCCGCGCCGAAAAGTGACCATCATCCCGCACGCGCCAGAAAGGTAAACAGCAGCGCCGAAGGATCGTTTCTAAAAAAAGAGGAACATCGCTGCTCTTGACCATCGCACAAGGGGGTGATACAATCCCGCCGCACTTGAACGTTTGCCCCCATCGTCTAGGGGACTAGGACGTGGGCCTTTCAAGCCCAAAACAGGGGTTCGAATCCCCTTGGGGGCACAGCATAGAAATCCCGTCAAAAAAACAAGGACGGGATTTGTGTTCTAATCTTGAGGCGGGCGGAGATTTGGGGTTTGACAGAATATCACTTCACCGGTTCGTTTCACCAAAAGAATTTCCAGACCTTCAAAAAGATGAAAAACCATGCCAGAGATCGGCTGGCGGAAAGCGGAGAGCAGAAACAGGATCTCCAGCGAAAACTGGAGGAGCTAGAAAGTCTGTACCGGGCTAAGAGACGCTCGGAGCGTCCCACCATGCCTCGCCCAAGCTCTGGCGCAGGCGGTCGAGCAGCCCTTGGACATGTTGCCGGTCTGCTTCGGCGGTGTGACCGCAATGCGGGCAGGTGAGGGTGGAGGGGTTGACGTACGCATGGGACATGAGGTGGTTCCTGGGTACTGTCACGTCGCCCGGAGATTCAATTGTCGGGCCGGGTCAGGCCGAAATGCTCCTGGGGCTCGTCTTCCAGGTATTCGCCAAGCGCCTCGCGCAGGGCCTCCCAGTTGATTTTGCCGTCGGCAAAGGCTTCGGGGATGACCTGCTGCAGTTCGCGCAGGCGGTCTTCGGTGAAGGTAAAGGTGGGGCGGAGTTTTTGGATGGTCATGGGAGAAGTCTCCAGAATTGCTACCAGACAGACGGTTTTGAAAAAGTGCCGTTGGTGTCAACCAGCGTGGGGGGGAACTGGCTTGCGGCGACGACCCCTTGCCGGATTGGTTTGACGAAAGTCGCATATTTTTGTAATTCCTTGCTGGGGTGTTTAGGGAACGGATTAAGCACAATCACGGGCAGATTCAGTTCCTGCCGTACGATTTTTATCGGTTCAACCAAATCGGAGTCGTTGGACACGATAGCAGCAACTTCATAACGACCCTGGTAACCATCGTTGATGAGATGAGCAGTAAGATTGACGTCTGAACCCTTTTCTTCCGTTTTGATGACCTCCACCGTTTTCGGTCCATTAGGCGCCGGGTGAGCCAGCGGCATGCGAACGACGTGTTCCAAAAAGTGTCCATAGAAAATTTGCATGTTTGGAATTGTGCGCAAGGCTCGTAGAAACATCTGCTGGCGCACAGGTTTGTCCGGGTCATCAGGGCGTGCTGAGACCAGAGCAGTAAAGTACTTGATTTGGACAACCTGATTTTTCGGCAACAAACGCTGACATAGAATGGAGATATCCAACCACTTATAAGGAGTACCTTTGACTGCCCCATAGTAGAGATTGAATCCATCCACGTACACGATCGTTTTCATTTTCTTCCACCCGGTGAACGGATTAAAAAAGCAGAGGCGGTGATTAGCCGCCTCGCACCCTGCTCCCGAAGGAGCAGGGGGGATACATATATTTTATAGCACATTCCAATGACCATGTCAATAAGAACAGATGTACGTTTTCCCACTTTGAGCCTCCTTCATCCGCCAATCAAGAGAGGGTGTCCAACCCGGCGGTTCGCCAGATTTCCTGGTCGGGCTGGTCATCGGTGAAGTAACTCATGCGGCGTTCGGCGAGGCGCGGCGTGCCGCGGGCGTATTGACGGTACGAAGCGCATGAAAATCGGGCGTCACACTGACAGCAAACCCGAGTGCCAAAGCGTTCATGCGTCCATGCGCCAGGAACATTCTGCTGCAGCCGCTCGAGGGGCGGAGGGTCAAACTCGCCGTTTTCGATTTTGTCCACCGTTTCGCCAAACGCATACAAGGTACGGTCTATGTGCGCCGGGTCGTACTCGATGGGAACAAGCGGCTCCCAAGCCTGAAAGGGACCGCGCTGATCCAGCAACTGGTTCATGCACTGGACTGCCACAAATATTTTCTCACCCACGTTGGGGATTGCTCCAGGAGAGCGTGTCGAGAAGTCCAAATCCTCGGAAAAACGATGGTCTGGAAAATAACACTTGCGTAAGGCAGTGCCACCCTTTAATACCAGTTCTTTCTCCAGGGTAGGCTCTTCTGCAATGGCGGTGAGCAGATAACTGAGCGCATAGTCCTTTTCCAGAATGTCGAGGCGCACGCCGCTTTCGCGAGCGCGTCGTTTGAGCAGCGTTGTGATGTCAGGCATTCCCGCCCCCATTCAAATTTTCGATGATGCGCCAGCGGCGGTCATATCGCCTGACGGGTGGCTTTTGCGGGTCGAGGCGATAATGTGTCTTCACGGGCAGCGTTTGCAAAGGTTCCAATTGCTGCGGAGCAACGCCCATCCGCTCCAACGCCCAGCCCAGCCGCTTGACCACAGCTCCTTCTCCGTAGCGCAAGGCATACTCTATCAATCGTTCAATCCGAAGGTGAGCCAGCGCACCCTCCAGAATTTCGAGCGCAGACTGCATGCCGCCAAACAAATCGGACCGCGCCATCACATCCAGGGCAGTGCGTTCCGCATCAGTGACAGCGACTTGCTGCCAGCGATTGACCCAGATGGATTGATGACCCCAAAAGCGTTCGGGTGCCATGTGGATGAACTCTACCTCAACCTCGCCTGCCTTCCAAACGGCGCGTCCGCGTGGACGATGCGCCTGCCCTTGCCGCATTTCGGGCGTGACCACCTTGACGGGCGTCGAAACCTGCACCATGCGCGGCAGTTGGGTGGTAAAGCCGTGGTGCGCCAGTGCCGACCAGTGACTGATCGCCGAAGGATGCACCAGGGCCGTTGCGATTGCAAATGGGTGAACCTCCTCTGCCAAAAGTGGACTGCGCACCAGATACACGCCTCGCTTGAGGATCTCCAACCAGCCAGCCCGTACCAATGCACTGACTCCCTGGATGGTTTGACGATGACTCAATCCTTGCCGCGCCGCGACTTCCTTCAAGTTTTCCAGTGTGAACAATGGACCGTGTTCTTCCACCGCGGATTGTAGTAAGCGGATGCTCTTTGAGCGTGGAGAAGATGCAGAGGTTGTCATGTGTATATTTTACTACGATAATCAAGAATTTTTAAATTATCGTAGATGAAAGTACATAGCCGTTGCGGTCTGTACTAAACCGCACATCTTGTCCCGCATCATAACGAATTTTCCCGCCTTTGACTTTTAAAATCAGTACTCCCGACTCTGGATGTGCAAGACCAAAGTCTGCTTCCCCATCACAAGCGCTGCTCTTTCTATCACGCACTTGCCAGCCAGTGCTGTAGAAAAAAGTGTAGGAATCTGGTAGCGCCTTTAGCGCCTCAAAAACCTTGCGCCCAACACTGCGTTTTGGGTCATTTAAAGCCCATTCCGGAAAACGTTTAGGATATGATTTCGCTATAACGCCCTATCCTGTTTCTAACAAAGCAACACCAGATAGCGATTGCGAACTTGAACGATGGAGCCAGGAGTCGTCATTGAATTTCAACCCTATGGGATAGGGGTTATAAGAAAAACGAATCCGCCTTGCGGGAAGGCGATAAACTGCAAGAAGAATGTGAAATCATCTTTTAACCATTGCACGCCTGAAGCGCACAACCTTTGTTCAGCCTCGCCAATTGCAGAGGCAAGATTGTGTATATTTTGCGGATTTCATTCCACCTTGTTTTTTGAGGGGTGGGTGTTCTATCGCGGAGGATTGATGGAGCAGCTCGGGTTTATCAGCCAGCCTATTCAAAGGCTGGCGCGCCGCAGGCGCAGATGTGACGCGCCACACGTATTGTCTCGGAAATTTCACTGAATACCAAAGGGATGAGTGTAGAAGAGGCGATCAAATTCCCGGTTGAGCACACCGACCTGAAGTGGATGATGCCAAAGCAGAATTGCGGCTTTACACCATGGTCCCCACCTAGCCACAAAGCTACTTGATGCGCAAGCCACAGAAATAGGATATCGTCGAGGCTTATAAACGGCGCTTCCCACAGGCGGGCATGTGTCAGATGCACGGTGGTATCCTCACCAGTGGTTCATTGCCGCCTCGCCTGATGCGTATGCGCCTGTTTGGGGATGGGCATTAAAATGGTGAAGGTAAAAAATCGTTTGTAGGAGAGTGATTACCATGGATATGCTTGCTCAATATTACTCTACCATTGTCGCCATGGGGCTGGCTCTCGTTTTAGGGGCGCCGTTGATCTTGCGCGTAAGCCCGAGTTCATTCCAGGGCATCACATTTAAAGCCATGGGAATTTCTGCAGGATTATTTTGGGGAGTGTTAGCCAGCGTGATGATATTTTTGTTTTGGCAAACCTATTACAGCTATTTTGCCCCTCCCTGGTACCGGGTAGTTACGCCTTTCGGCGCTGTCCTTTTTTATGCTCTCGTAGGAATGGGTATGCAGTGGATAGCCAGACGATTGCCCGGAAACCCAGTGCTGATATTCTTGCTCTTGGGTGGGCTTGAGTCGCTTCCAGAGCACGCGGTCGGGATTTACGTCTTCAATATTTTGAGCGTTCCCATTCTGGAAGGTAGTCGTGCGCATTCCATTTTTCTATTTGCCTTTTTTGAATACGTTCTATATTGGGGGGCTGTGCTCCTTATTGCGTTGGCGATCAATAAACTCATAGTACAGAATAAACTTGCTTGAGAAATGGTTATGGCGATGTCGTCACATTTAAAAATCTCTTATAAAAAAGCCCTTGTCAAAATTCGAAAATGATGTATAATCATCATCAGCAAACGCCTGGGTGCCCCCCTCACTCAGGCGTTTGCGCTTGTTTTTCGCACCAAAACGGGTAAAAACTGAAAAAAGTCACCCGAATCCTCTTGACAAGCTGAGCGAATATTGCGTATAATATGGACGCACATTAAATCAAAACCGATCTCGCCCTGCGGGGCAGATCTCTGACAACTTCACAGCGACGCATTTGCGTCAGAGACCAGGGCTTTTAGCCTGTTCGGTCTGACGAGCCGAAGTCGATGAGTAGGCTTCGGCATTAGGCGTCTATGGAAGTTGGTAGCACCTTAACAACTGAAGAGTGATAGAGAAGGGAAATAGGGAGAAAGCGACCACT
>JBBIVW010000002.1:293915-398313 GCA_037439525.1 Anaerolineae bacterium | reverse complement strand
AGGCTGGGGCGCCCGGATTCGAACCAGGATATACGGATCCAAAGTCCGCTGTGCTACCATTGCACCACGCCCCATCACGCATGTCCATTTATTTTGCGCGCAGAATTGTATCATAGTCTTCTGCTGCCTGACAATATCTGGTTTAATCGTCTTGCAAGATTGGGTTATCCCCATCGTCCGGAAATCCAGGTGCTCCTGCCTGATCTGGAGATGGGTGCTCTGAATTGGGATAGAGGCTCTGCTGAGACGCGGCTTCCCAAAAAGCTTCCGCTTCGTCAAGGCGTATTGAGGCGTGGGCAGAATCGTCAAAGAGCTTCTCGAAGTCTTTATCCTCTGGAGATAAGACGTTCTCCTCTGCTAGGCGAGGCGTTCCTTGTGGAGGTTGAAGGCCAACCCCTTCAGAAGCATGGTGCAAAGCCTGGGTGAGGTCTTTGAGCGCATCTCTCCAAGGTTTTTTGAGCACCGCTTCCCAAGAACGAGGCAGGTCGCCCTCCGCAAACTCAAGAGATAAAATGTGATCCGCGCTGAGCGAGAGAAAAACATCCATCTGTCCCGGACGATGCAAGCAACAAAAGAGCGTAGGAACAACCTCTCCGTCGCTGTTTGACGGCACCCATAGCGCGTGCAATCCTTCCCACAGGCTAGATGGAAGGGGAGAAATGCGCGACTCACCAGCCCCTGCGATCCATTGCCCGTCTCGCTGCCAGAGGGCGACGGATTGTGCCCCCAAGCGTTGAGCGATGCTGTGGATCAATTTTTCGATAGCTGTTTGCGGTGGCGAGGTAGGTACCTGTTCTGTGAGCTGGTCGGCGCCTGCTTTGGCCAAACAGGCGCGGATCGTCTCGAGCAACGCGTCCATCTCCAGAGGTTTGAAAAAATACGCCTGGGCTGGAGTCTCCTGGATTTGTTGACGCACCTGGGCATCTTGCAACCCGGTCATCAGGATGACGGCGATATCGCGATGGCGTTTGCGCGCCTGTTCGATGAGCTCGAAGCCGCTCATACCCGGAAGGCGTATATCGACAATGAGCACGTCCACCTTTTGTGTGGTGAGCAGCAGCAACGCCTCTTCGCCTGAGGGGACTGCGGCGATGTGCACTTCTGCACCCAGCGTGCCGATCGCCTCCTGCAACATCTGGCGCGCCTCCACATGGTCATCAACGATAAGCACAAACTTGGTTGTCATAGATGCCGTTCCCACTTTCGTCTAAAAAGAAAATGAACGCCTCCCCAATGAGTGCGAGCGTAAAACCTTTGGCTCTTGGGGAGGCGAGAACAATTCTTTTGCGATAAGCTTGAATAGCCTAAACCAGGTAACAAGCCACGTAATGCCCGCCTCCTTTGTCTTCCAGAGGTGGGTGATCGTTCTCTTCGCACACTTTTTCAGCCAGCGGGCAACGATCAAAAAAGCGGCAGCGTGGTGGTGGGTTGATGGGTTTGGCAATGCTGCCCTTGATATCCGGAATAGAACGTTTGAACTCCGGGTCGGGGACGGGTACCGCAGAAAGCAAGGCTTTTGTGTAAGGGTGCAGCGGTTTAGCCAGAACTTCCTCTGTTTCTGCCTGCTCCACGATCTTCCCAAGATACATCACCGCCAGGTTATTGGACATATAGCGAGCCACAGCCAGATCATGGGTGATGTACAGATAAGTTACCCCCATCTGGTCAGCCAGGTTCTGCATCAAATGCATAATTCCTGTACGAATAGAAACATCCAGCATGGAAGTAGGCTCATCCGCAACCACGAAGCTCGGCACAACCACCAGGGCACGGGCAATGGCTACGCGCTGACGTTGCCCTCCTGAGAGCTCGTGAGGGAAACGAAACATGAAAGTATCCGGAGGGGCAAGCCCCACCAACTCCAGGTAGTGGGCGACTAATTGTTCCCGCTCGGCAATGTCACCGATACCTTGCACGACCAACGGTTCAGCGATGGTGTCATAAACTGTACGGCGTGGATTCAGCGATTCGTACGGATCCTGAAAGATCATTTGCACATGCCGCCGGTAGCCCTTCAATTCTGCACCGCGCAGCTTGGCAATGTCACGCTCATAACCATCGATGCGCATGCGAATCGAACCGCTCGTGGGGTCTAATAAGCGCACCAACAGTTTCCCCGTAGTTGTCTTACCAGAACCGGATTCACCCACCAGAGCGAGGCTTTCTCCATCTCGAATCGAAAAGTTGATCCCATCCACGGCGTGGATATAATCCGAGGAGCGTGCAAACAATCCCGAAGTGAGTGGGAATAGCTTTCTCAATCCTTCAACTTGAACTAAAGGTTCCCGAACGACCTCATCTGCGCACATTAATTCGCCTCCAAAGGATGCCAGCAGGCAACATAGTGATCTCCACCCAAATCTTTGAATTCAGGGTCTTGCTGGGAACAAATCTCGGTCGCATACGGACAGCGTGGATGAAATCGGCAACCGGAAGGAGGGTTGATTAAATCGGGGGGTTCGCCCGGCAAGGAAACCAGCTCGCGCTTTTCGCCAACGATGCTGGGGAAGGAAGACATCAAGCCAAATGTATACGGGTGGAGGGGATGTTTGAAAATCTCAACCGCCGAGCCAAATTCGGCCATGCGTCCGGCGTACATCACGCCAATGCGCTCAGTTACCTCTGCGATGACTGCAATGTCATGCGAGATGTAGATCATGCTCATATTCAGCTTTTTCTGCAACTCGATCATCTCGCGCAATAGCGCGTCCTGCACGATCACGTCCAGGGCGGTGGTTGGCTCGTCAGCGATGATAATATCCGGGTTACAAGACAAAGCCATGGCAATTACGGCTCGCTGCCGCATACCACCGCTGTATTCGTGAGGGTACTGATCCATCAGCTTTGGATCCAGTCCCACCAGTTCAAACAGGCTGGCAATGTGTTCGCGTGCCGATTGGAGCGTTTCTACCAAGCCATGCGTTTCCATGGCCTCTAAAATTTGATCTCCCACCTTATACACCGGGTTCAAGGCATTCATGGCTGCCTGAAAGACCATCGAAATCTTGCTCCAGCGGAGTTTGCGCATATCTTCTTCACGCAAAGAGACAACGTCGGTGCCATTCAGATAAATATGCCCCTGTTTGATATGTGCATTATCCGGTAAGAGCTTCATAAGCGAAAACGCGACGGAAGTCTTTCCACACCCCGATTCGCCTACCAAGCCCATGGATTGCCCGCGTTGCAAAGAGAAAGACACGTTGTTGACGGCCGAGACCTCCCCGGCACGGGTGGTGTAATGCATGGTCAAATCGTCGACTCTTAGAACGGTTTCGCTCACAGGACGCTCCTATCGTTTGCGCAAGCGCGGATTAATAATCTCATCCATGGCCCGACCTACCAAGTAAAAGGCAGCGCATAACATACTGATTGAAAGGCTGGCAGGAAAGATCAGCCACCACTTCTGAAAATCCAGCAAATAACCCGAATATGAAGAAGTGTAAATCATCAACCCCCAGGACATACGAATGTTGAGCAAGCCGAAGAACGAAAGCACAGCCTCAGAGGCAATCGCTCCATTGACCGCAAACATCATGTACAGGAAGGAAAGCGGCATCAGATTAGGGATGATATGCCGCAAGATGATGTGAAAATCACCACCGCCAGCGACACGCGCGGCTTCGATATAGGTGCGCACCTTGATGGTCAGGGCTTGAGATTTGATGATGATGGTCGTGCCCCCGAAGCCGCCGAGAATCCCCAGAATCAACGCCAAAACAGGCAGGGTTAGATCAAACAAGGCAGACATGACGATCAGGATCGAAATATACGGGAGCATGATGACAATATCTGCCAGGCGCATGAAGAAGTTATCAATAAAACCGCCATAGTAAGCGGTAATCGCGCCGATGGTCGTGGCAATGACCACAGAGACCAAGGCAGCGACCAAGCCTAAGATAAACTCCGAGCGCGTGCTCCACATCAACTGGCTAAGAACATCCCGGCCTAGAGGGTCTGTCCCT
The DNA here is from genome assembly GCA_037439525.1 of Anaerolineae bacterium. Classification (GTDB taxonomy): domain Bacteria; phylum Chloroflexota; class Anaerolineae; order Anaerolineales; family UBA4823; genus JBBIVW01. The sequence goes on along the minus strand of JBBIVW010000002.1, from coordinate 394,351 downwards.
AGAATATGCTTCGCAGAGGGAGGGGCGGGGTGAAAGGGAATCTCAGCATCATAACCGACCACGGGGTCATAGGTGTTTTTATCCCACACCGTGTTCATCAGAATGGGATGAATGATGGTAAACATGAAGAAAAAGGCGATGATCGCCACTCCCACCAAACCGATAGGGTTTTCTGCAAAGAGCGCCAGGTTGGTCTTCAAACTGCGCCAGAGCAATCTCAGGCGCACCTGCCAGAGCGGAATCTCGAGGACGGATTTGGCAGGAGGGGTGGATTGAGTTAATTCAGCCATACCATTCTCCAAAGGGATTACGCGTAACGGATGCGTGGATCCAAAAATGCGTACAAAAGGTCTGCGATCAGGTGTGCGGAAAGCGCCATGATGCCGGTAAACACTAATGCGCCCACCACCATGGGAATGTCCTGCACCAGTGCTGCGCTGAGCAAGGTCAGCCCCATACCAGGCCAGGAGAAGGTTGTCTCCGTGATCACGCCTCCATCCAGGATGAATGCTACCGCGAGGACGAAAGAAGTGACCACTGGCAGCAAGGCATTGCGGGAGGCATGTTTGTCGCGCACAATCTGGTCCGGCAAGCCCTTTGCCTTTGCGGCCATGATGTAATCTTCGCGTAAGGTTTCCAACATGCTATTCCGTGTGAGGAGCATGGTGCCAGCGAAGTTTACCGTCGCCAGGGTGAAAATGGGCAACACCAAATGGTGTAGAATATCGGCGGCATACCTCCCCACCCCTGTGGAAGACCAATAGGCAAAAATCCCGATGAGCACTACGGCTAAAGTAACCAGGCGCACCGGCGTACGCTGTGCTGGATTCAACCGCCGTGCAAGGATAAAAACGATGAACAAAATCAGTGCACTGAGGAACGCGGTAATCAACATGCGCGTAAACACATAATTGGCGTCCACCGGTGACTGCCTCCAGAGCACAGGGTCGAGGAATTTGCCAATGGGGAACACCTTGAGGGTATAAGCCCAAAACCAGACCATCATCAATGCAAACCAGGGCAGAAATACGGTATATAGTCCAACCCCACCGATCGTGGCAGCATACTCCCCCCAACCGCCGCGTTTCCACGCCAGAATCTTGCCGGTAAGAAAGCCAATATAATAAGATAAAATGGTCGCGGTCAAGAATAAAATGATCGTGCGTGGGGCGCGTTCAGCAATGACATCCAGCACCTGTCTGGGGTAATTCGAAAAAGAGATGCCAAAATCGCCGCGAAAAGCATTTCTCAGCCAAAGGAAATATCGCTCTAAAACCGGCCGGTCCAAACCGAGGTTCTTTTTCAGGATTTCGCGTTGCGCAGGTGTCAATCGAGGGTCGCTCAGATATTGATCCGCATAGCTTCCAGGTTGAGCGTCCACCAGGACATAAACCAGGGTGAGGAAGGCAAAGAAAATCAATATATTTTGTGCAAGGCGGTTCAGCAAGTATCGGCGCATTGAATCGGTCTCTTGCCTCGCTTTCTTCTCAGAGTCTGAAACATCCTTTTGAAATGGGAGGGCCAGGGGAATCCCCTTGCCCTCCCAGTACTCACCTTAGGTGGATAAAGATTTACCCTCCCTGAGGTTTATTTGACCTTTACCAGATCCTGCAAGCCAGAAGAGTACTGCAAACCGCTGAGCATGTTGGTGAAGGGATACTCCACCGCCGCGCTGCGGTAAGCCTCGATGATGCCCGTATCGAAGAGGAGCACGTAGGGCACCTCGGTGGCCAGCAAGAGCTGAATCTGGTCCGAGAGTGCTTTGCAGGTTTCGAAGGAGTCGCACTCCAGCAGTTGCTTGGCCAGCGCCTCGAATTCGGGGTTGACATAGCCGGCGGCGTTGTTGCCGTCCGCAACTGCCTGTTCCTCGGCGAAGAAGTCATACAGGTAGTCTGGGAAGAGGCCCAGGCTCCAACCGAGGATGTACATATCGAAGTTCTGCTCGGTGAAGATGATCGGCACGATGACGTTGAAGCCAGCCAGGTTGGCGGTCAACGGGATGCCGAACTCGTTCAACCAGGTCTCGATCCAGATGGCGAAGGTCGAGCGCAATGGGTCGTAACCTGGGCTGGGCGCCGGCATGGTCAATGGAGGCACGGGGGTGCCATCGGGCATGATCAAGCGTCCACCCGCAACGACCTGGCGGTTGTCCGCGTCCCAGGTGGGTTCTACGCCACCCTCCCAGGTGTAGCCCGCCTGCTTGAGGATCTCGCGCGCCAGGTTTGTGCGCTGTTCGCGGGTCAGTCCCTGACCGAGCTTGGGAACGTCATCGTAGTACCAGGCTTTGTTGCCAGCCGGTACAAAGGTGTACAGCGGGAACGCCACACCCTGCAAGATGGTGCCGGTCACGAATTCCTTATCGATGAGCACGGCGACCGCCTGGCGGAACGAGCAGTCGTTCATCGGGCGGCGGCGATGGTTGAAAGCCAGATAGCGGAAGCCATTGACGTTGTTCTCAACCACTGTCAGGTTGGGATCCGTTTTAATCTGGTTCGCCAGACCGCGCTGCAGACCAAGCGGGTTGAGCACGAAGTCCACTTCGCCGTTCTTGAGCGCCAGGATAGCTGCATCCTGCGACCCATAGAGGGTGAAGACCACGGAGTCGACATGCGGGCCTACTTCGTAGGTCACTTCCGGATCGCCTTCGATCTCACCCACAACGACGCCCTCGCTGTCGCGATAGGCGCCATTGGCCCACTGCTCAACCACCAAACCGGTTGCATAGTAGGTCTCGTTCTTTGCACTCTCCAGGAACGCACCTTTTTCCCATTTGCTGAGTACGAATGCGCCCGCAAGAGGTTCGCCATCCGGGACATGGGCGAAGAGGTTGTCTTGAGCTTCAGCCTGTGCCGCGGCCAGGTCTTCCTCGCTGGGGTTCTCGCCCAAGGCGTCGATCGGAGCGGCGGCTTCGGTCACCACGGGTTCCCAGTAGTGCGCTGGCAGGATCGGAGCCTGCAATACGCCCCATTCGTAACGTGCCAGACCGGGTTTGGTGTGGAAGAAATACTTCACGGTGAAGTCATCCACCACCTCGATCCGATCCAGGTAGCTGAAGTCGTACCAGTTACCCCAGTTGCCCGAGATCAAGCCAAACTTCTTTACTGTGGCGGCGGTAAAGGCCACATCTTTGGCTGAAACCGGGGTGCCGTCGCTCCAGACAATGTCCTGGCGCAGCGGAATGGTCACTACCCAGAAGTCGCCTTCCTGTGCCAATGGATCTGGCATGGCTGCAGCAAGTACGGGGGTGAAGCTGAAGTACTTGGGGGTCAAGCCATACAGTGCCAGGCGGCCAGGGAGCATATAGCTGTTCCACACGGTGTTATCCGGGCCATTGGCAGCAAAGTAGTTGAGCGTGGTCGCGTCTTCAAAGACGCCGACGCGATAGACTTTGCCCTCTTGCAGCGGCACAGCCTCAAGCTGCAAAACAGCCGGCTTCTGTGGAACAGCTGCAATGCTACCAGAGGTCGCTGAAGACAGGTAATTCGCGGCTTCGGGCAACTCCGGCAGCGGATTGCATGCCACCAACCCCTCTGCAGGGATCGGCCCAGCAGCCACTTCCGGCTCGGCGGTGACAACCTTCTCTACGATCTGAGTAGCGCCGGGCACCTCAACGACTTCCGTTACAACCACTGTTTTGACCACTTCCTGTGGCGCGCACGCAGCTAAAATCATGCTCAGCACGACCACAAAGCTGAAGAGGATCAAAACTTTCGATTTGCCGTTCATAGTATTCTCCTCCTATGAATGTTTGAAGATAAAAGGATTTTTGGTAACAACGCGATTAGGGGTTTCGATACAAAGTTCCTTTCGATAACACCACCTCCTTCCAAAGGTTCGGGAGTCACTAGTCTTGGAGAAAAAAACATATCCTATACCACGATTATGATGTAGTTCAACTTTGCGGCAGAATTATAATAAGAAACTGCGCAAAGGTCAACACTAAATTTTTCCAAAATTCGGGCTTCATTCGCAGGTCTCAGCATCCGTCCAGGCCTCCAAATTCCAATAAATATCTGAAGCGATGCTGTGGCTCTGAGGTACACACAAGCCTGCGCGCAAAGCCCAGGTTTGCTTCAACCAATATAGGGGAAGCACAGGCAAGTCCTCTTGAAATATGGCATGTGCTTCGCGCTGCGCCTGGTGCCACTCTGCAGAAAGATAGGGGACCATCGTTGCGCTCTGGCAGGCGGCATCGAATTCATTCCGACTATATCCGGCGATGTTCAAGCCAGCCCAGCCCAGGGGAGCCTCGGTTATCGGCCCAGGGATTTGGGAGGAAGTAAACCAGGCGCAGGCCGGCAGCTCTCCAGATGCGTAGCTGATGAGCGCCAGGTCGAACCTTCGCCCAAAAAGAGGCGCGTTCTCGGAGGCGGCATAGAGCGTTTCGGCGGGCAGGGCGCGGACTGTGAGGCGCAGACCGCATTGAGCCATCGCCTCGGCGATCGCCTCAGCCAGGGTCAATTGCCCAGGTTCATCCAAGGCGAGCAGCTCTACGGCAAACTCCGTGCCATCCGCCACTCCGGCGACGCCCTGAGCGAGTCGCGGCGTGAGCGGGTTGCCATCGTGATCCAGCCAGCCAAGGCGCGTCAACAGGTCAGAGGCAGCCGGAACATCGTAGGTATAGCGCTTGAATTCCATTGCTAACAAAGGATGACCCGTGGGAAGGTAGCTTTCAGCCAATTCTGCTCTATCCTGGAACACGTTTTCCATAATCTGGGCTTTATCCAGGCACATAGCCACTGCCTGGCGAGCCTCCTTTGGTTCAAAAAAACCCAGTGCCTCTGACGAAATGCCAAAGGTAAGCGCCACCAGACCTCGAGACGAGCGCTGAACGAGCTTTACCTTGCCTTCGACTTGCAAAGCCTCCAGTTGGGTGCGCTGGCTTTCCAAGTCATATGAGGCATCCAAAACATCGCATTCACCAATGCGTAATGCCTCTATCGCCTGGCTTTGATTGGAAATGAAGCGAAACGTTAGGCGATCAAAATACGGCAAGTTTGCAGATGCCTGGAAATAATTGGGGTTTCGCTTCAATGATATATGATCGCCCGGCGTCCATTCTTCCAAAGCAAACGCGCCCCAACCTATCGGTTGTTGATTGAACTGCTCGGCAGTTCTCAAATCTTCCGGCGAAAAGTTCATCCCCACATGGCGTGGCACAGGTTGAAAGAAAAAGTCCACGGGATACGCGGGGCTATATCCCGGCACGCCACGCCACTCCACGGTTTTGGTATCCAGAGACTGGTAGGACTGAGTATAGGCAATGCTCTCGGGTTTGGGGATCATCGGGTAGTACGCATTGGCGATTTCAAAAGAAAACACAGAGTCATCCGCGACAAGCGGTGCGCCATCCGACCAAAGCAGGTCGTTGCGCAGAGTAAATTTCACGATCATCTGACTCATGTGTATCTTGCCCATGCTCTCCGTGTAGGAAAGGGCACAGTCCAGGCTTTTACAACCAAAAGGCAAAACGCGCACACCCTCGGATAGATTCACTAAGAAACCTTCACTATTGACGATTAAATTACCCTTTTGCACCTCTACAGGTTCAAAACGAATGCTACCATCCTCCTGCGCGGGCAACTGCTCCAGCAACACTGCCTGAGGCTGGAAATCGATCATCTCTACTGGCGGGTCGAAAAGCGCCTGACGTACAATCTCAGCGGAACGAGAGGTGTCGGCATAAACGAAAAGCGAAGCGGGTTCATTGGGCAGGCAAATCGTCAGCAAACCCTCCGCCTCTGGTGTGAAAGAAGGCACAGGAACAGGGGCTGCTTCGGTAAGCGATGGGGGATTGTCTTCGTTTTGGGGCGGAATAACCAGCAAGGTACATGCCGACAATAGAACACACAGCCATAGCCAAGCCAGGGGCGATCGATGTCGAGGATGGTGCATAGATGCCAGTAATAGGCTAGTTCGCCAATCTCCAGCCGGTGGCCATGTGGAACACCCAAAGTTGCATATGGGTGCGCGGCGCGATCACCCACTCCGCGCCATTGTAGATAAAGGCATAAGGCTCAAAAGGGCGAGGTTGAATCAATTCTAGAAGCCGCACAAACCAACGTTTTTGAGGATGTGCAGTTTGTGAAGCCCGTTGAAGCAGGCGTTCCCGTGCCTCTTTCGGGGGAGAGAACTTGGCAGCCCAGTTCTTCAAACTGCGACTAAGGAAAAAATCCATCTCCTCATCCATACTCAACCAGCCTCGATATCAACTCGAACCTTCATATTCCAAGCCTGGGAGGCGATCGCCTTCGGGGAGATAGGCGCGCTCCAGAGAGCGCCGTAACGCCCGGCGGCTATAATGCAAACGTGACTTCACTGTGCCCGGCGGAATGTTCAGCACCTCGGCGATCTCCTCGATGGACAAATCGTTCAAATAGTACAACACCACGACAACCCGTTGTGGCCAGGGCAGTTCGGCTACCGCTTTTTGTACATTCTGCCAGTCATCCAGGCGTTCCACCACCTCATCTGGCAGGTTTCGTTTTGAAGCCATCAAGAAGTGCAGTAAATCCTCCACCGGCAAAGCCCAGCGCCGATTGCGCTTGAGCCAGGTGTAGCATAAGTTGGTCGTCATACGATACAACCATGGCTCTAATGGCCGATTGAAGTCGATGTGATCGGCAAAGCGATACAGGCGCAAGAAAACATCTTGTAGAAGGTCAGAAGCTGCTTCATGATCGCCCAAAATCACCAGTGCGGTGCGATACACCAACAGGCGATGGCGATCGTACAATTCTCCGAGTGCATCCAAACTCCCCCTTTTGAGCTGGAGGAGCAAGTCACGATCCTTGCCTGAATTCACCAACGATTCCATGATCTGCCTTATATCTGATACTCTTCAGGTGGGAACTTGGTTCAAGCAGTTCCCGCTACCCGATCCATACCCATATTTTACACCAATCCTAACCCATGCACGCAAATCGGCATGCAGCTCACTCCTCTCCCCCAAAACGCATGCGCAGGTACGATTGGTAGCGTTGGGCGTGAAGCCTCCCCTCAGCCAGAGCCTGCAACACCGCGCACCCAGGTTCATTGACATGCGTGCAGTCGGAAAACTGACATTCCGGCACCAATTGGCGCAATTCGGGGAAATAGCCATCCAATTCCTCGGGGGTGATATCCCAAAATGCCAGGGCTTTGATGCCTGGAGTGTCGGCAACATACCCGCCGCCCTTTAATGGAAACATTTGTCGCACAACAGTTGCATGGCGCCCCTTGCCTGTGGCATGGCTTACGCTACGCACCTGCAATCCCAATTCCGGCTGAATGGCATTGAGCAGGCTGGTCTTCCCCGTGCCTGAAGGGCCGGTAAACAAGGAGAGTTTTCCTTTCAGGTGATGCATCAGTTTTCTCACACCCACATTGGTGTGCGCGGAGGTGTATAACACCTCATAGCCAATCGCCTGATAAGGGGCAAACATCGCTTGAGCCGCTTGCCTTCCTACCAGGTCAATCTTATTGGCTACGATTAAGGTGGGCACGCCTTGCTTTTCAGCGATCACTAAAAAGCGATCGAGCATGCCAAAACGCGGTGCGGGTTTGGCACAGGCAAAGACCAACACAGCCTGGTCCAAATTCGCGATCAACACCTGTTGATACTCTCCCTGGGGGGAAGGCGCCAGGCGCGCAAAGACACGCACGCGAGGGTCCACACGTTCAATCACGCCTACGCCTGTGCGGATCATAGAAATCCAAACCCAATCCCCCACTGCGACCAGGTCTCCCTTGAGGCCTCCCTTTTTAAGCCTGCCTCGCACACGGCAAGTGAACATCCCTTGAGGGGTGCTCACCTCAAAAAAGCCGGACTGCGCTTTGATCACCTGACCTCTCAGCAAATTCGTCTTTGCCTCTTCTGGTTCGCTCATCATCGATGACGCTCCGCGGCACTCTCTAAGGTCGCAAATCCTTTCGCCTCAGCCGTGGGCGATTCCACCCACCAAGCGTTGAAAGTGGTCAGGCGATGCGAAGGGCCGGTGCGGGCGAAATATCCTTGAAACAGCAAGACAATCCCTATGGGGATGAGGTTTGCGTCGCGCTGGGAGAGGGCGTAAGCGTCACCGGCGCCGGAGTGGGTGTCAGGGTCACGTTGTAGGCGGCTTCCCACCAGTAAAGTTTCTGGGGCTGCCCGCTAAAATAAAGTTCTACGATGCGCCGAAAGATCGGGGCGGCGTAATCGGAACCTTCTCCGATGTTTTCCACCACCACAGCAATGGCGATGTCTGGGCGGTCGGGCTGCGCGGCAAAGGTGTATCCCGCAAACCAGGCATGGGGCAGACCCGAGCCGGAGGTGGCTGTGCCCGTCTTTCCGGCGACAGGGATATCTAAACCGGTAAAGCGGTGCCAGGCGGTGCCGCGCGGGCTTTCACTGCGGATGACACCTACCATGGCTTCCTGGATGATGCGCAGGTTCTCCGGATTAAGAGGAATTGTTCCAATGACCTCTGGCTTGAACTCGATCACGGGTTCGCCTCTTGGTGGAACCACACGCTCGATCACCTGGGGGCGATACAGCGTGCCACCGTTGCCAATGGAAGCGACCATGTTTGCCACCTGTAAAGGTGTTGCCAGAAATTCTCCCTGCCCAATAGCCAGATTTACGGCATCAATGGCATTTACCGGTTCAGGCACGCGCCCTGAAGCCTCGTCTAAACCCACAATACCACTCGCAGAGCCAAGCCCAAAGGCACGCGCCATGTCTGCAATTGCCGTGGTCATGCCACGATTGTAAAAATCCAGCCCAATATGCCAGAAAAACGGGTTGCACGAACGAATCAACCCTTGAGGCAGGGTAAGCAATCCACTGGGCATTGTCCGACCGTCATGCAGGAAATAATCATATGTCCAATCGTTTAGACGTAACCCTTCGATTTCTTCAAAAAAATACCCGCACTGATACGAGGATTCAGCAGAATAAAGACCGCTTTTCAGGGCAGCAGACATGGTGACGATCTTGAATACCGATCCGATGGGGTACTGACCTTGCGTGGCGCGGTTCAACAAGGGAAGATACGGATTGGAGAAAATCTCTTCCAACATATTCGTGCTGTTGATGTTGATCGGCTCAAAAGCATTGGGGTTGAACCCGGGAGAGGATACCATCGCCAATACACGCCCCGTGTGCATCTCGATGACCACAATTGCCCCTCGAAAGCCGCTGATCGCCTGTTGCGCGGCAAGCTGAAAGTCCCTCTCTATGGTCGTATATATCGCCATAGGGGGCTCCGGGCTGACCTCTGCCAGCAGGGTAATGAGTTGACCTTGCGGGTTGACGACATACAAAGCGCCACCGCGTTTACCCGTCAAATAAGCCTCCCCCCATCGCTCCAATCCGCTACGCCCGACACGCTCATCCTGCTGATACCCCAGGCGGGTATAGTACTCAACTTCTTCGGGTTGGATCGAGCTGACATAGCCAGTAACATGCGGAGCAATGCCACCCTCATAGTAGTATCGCGATTTATAGGCGCTCAAAACCACACCGCTGAATTTTGAGAGTGCTTCATAACTCGCGATGGCACGCTCTGCGGAAACTTCTCCCAAAGGCACATACCATCCCGCGCCAGGCGGCGCGCTCTCATAATACGCACGGATCGCCTCGACGCGCATGCCAAGCAAGCTGGCCAGTTGCTCGAACAGCGCCTCTTTCTGGTCAGGGTCCACCTCATCCGGATGTAACCCCACAGCTACCGCGTCCGTCTGTGCCACCAGCGGATTTCCATAGCGGTCATAAATATTCGCCCGCATGGGTACATAGCCGCGTCGTTCCATCCATAAGGTGTTGCCGCCATGTAATTCGGGGAGGATCAAACCCTCATCCCACTGAACACGCCAGCGATTGCCTTCACGCCGTAAATACATCACCGTCTCACGGGCAATGTCATTCACCAGAACGCTATGCAACACGACCTGATAACGCACTTGGGCAGTATCCTCATTGACTAATACAGATCGAATGTTGTAATCTACACCACTCAGAACGATCTGTTCTTCAACCCCTTGAAAAGTGCGTTCAAACTCCTCGAAGTCTATGGCATCCTGACTGATCTGTGTCAGGAGTGCATACATTGCTTTGTAATCCTTCGCTTTCCAGCCATTTAAAAAATCCTGCACCACCTTCTGAAGGCTCGCATCCCAGCCCTCCGTTGATGCCACCCATGAAGGTGTAGGAGCTCCTCCGCCCTGAACATTGGCCAGGCATCCACCAGCCAGGCTCACAAGAACCATCAGGATGTTCCACCTCACCCAGTATTTGGAGAGCTTTGGAAAAAGACTCATCGCGCGCCAAGCCATGTCTGGTAAACCTGACAGGGTTGGTCGAACCTTTCCTGGCATCGAAGCACAAGCCGATCCAATAGTGTGGTTTGAAATGGGGAAACCATACGGGCGAGCATACAAAGTGGCAAACCAACGACATTGGCATAACACCCGATCACTTGTTTAACAGGGTGGAAGCCAGGATGCTGAAGGGCATAACCTCCGGCTTTATCCAGCGGGTCACCGCTGGCGACATAGGCGTACAGCTCCCTATCACTGTAGCCGCGCATGGTCACCTCCGAGATACATACCTCGCATCGCCTCACATCCCGCGCCTCGTCCACCACCGCAACCGCGGAATAGACGCGATGGCTGCGGTTACGTAAGCGGAGCAACATTTGTACCGCTTCCTCTTCACAGGCGGGTTTTCCTAAAATGACATATCGCCCTTCAGCAAGCGCATGCTCCCAGGTAAGTCGCTGTTCGATTGCAAATTCGTCCAAGTCCACTACGGCCGTATCTGCGGCAATGATGGTTGCAGGAGGAGTGTGGTTCTCATGCGTCAGCATTTTATGGGCAGTCTGCGCCTTTCGCATCGCCAGGCGAGCGACATAGTCCTGCGGCGTCTCCCCTGGGAGATGCGATTCATCGACCTCGACGGCTAATGTCTCGAAATTCCAGCCGGTTAGAGAGAGCAGTTCCATGCGGCGCGAAGAGGTTGAAGCCAGAATGAACATCAAAGAGTTATTTTAACATACGCGTTCCTTCAAGGCAGGGTAAAATCTACAAAGAGGATGATGCATCGAAAGACAGAAATCAACCATTTGCTCACCGTTCCTCTTTGGCATGCCTATTGAGGTAGCAGGAGTACGGCGCGGCAAACACGGCTCAATGCGGTCATCCAACATGCCACATGGAGGCAGGCAAGTAAACCCAAAGACTGACCCAAAGGAGGGCTTATGCAAGTGTTAAAAGAGCGCATCATGCGCGAAGGACGAAACCTAGGCAATGGCATTCTCAAAGTGGATGGATTCATCAATCATCAGGTGGATGTAGGTTTGATGGAAGCCTGCGCTCGAGAGTTCGCACGTCGCTTTCAACATATCGGGGCAACCAAATTGTTAACCGCAGAGATCTCTGGCATCGCGCCGGCCGTGCTGACCGCTTTGCACCTTGGCTTGCCAGTGGTGTATGCGCGCAAGCACAAACCGATCACCATGCCCGACCAGGTATTCCTGACCCTTTCGCCATCCCATACCAAAGGGCGTATGGTGGAATTGATCATCTCTCCTGAATACCTGGGCAGAGGCGAGCGGGTGTTGATCATCGACGACTTCCTGGCCACCGGCGCGACCATCCTCGGCTTGGTGCGCCTGACGCAAACCGCCGGCGCACAGGTGGTGGGCATTGGTGCGTTGATCGAAAAGCGATTCGAAGGCGGTCGCCAGGCTTTACAACCGCTTGGTGTGCCCATCGAATCCCTGGCATGCATTGTTGAAATGGAAGGGGAGCGCATCGCCTTCTCAGACGATTGAAAGGTTGTCGTTCCGTTCATGTTCTTGATCCCATTATGAGCCACAAAGATACGATCCTTATCCTGGATTTCGGTTCTCAATACGCCCAACTGATCGCCCGGCGCGTGCGCGAGGCGCATGTCTATAGCGAAATCGTGCCCTGGAACCTCCCAGAGACGCGCTTTAACGAAATACAGCCCAAAGGGATCATCCTCTCTGGGGGACCAGCGTCGATTTACGCTGAGGGTGCGCCGCAAATTCCGCATTATGTGCTCAACAGCGGAAAACCCATCCTGGGCATCTGTTACGGTATGCAAGCCCTAACCCATGCTTTGGGGGGTGATGTGGGGCAGGCCGAAGCGCGCGAATACGGTCCTGCAGAGATCCAGGTCACACATGCCAACCCGATCCTTGCCTCTGGCAACCATACGGTGTGGATGTCTCACGGGGATCGCATCGTTCAGCCTCCCCCTGGTTTCACCATCCTGGCATCGAGTGCCAATTCGCCTGTAGCTGCTTTTGGCAACGAAGCACGAGGGATTTATGGCCTTCAATTCCATCCCGAAGTGCATCACACACCGATTGGTAAAGAGGTATTGCGCCGTTTCGTGGTCGAGGTCTGTGGAGCATCAGCAGATTGGACGCCAGCCTCGATCATCGAAGAAAGCCTCGCACGCATCCGCCAACAAGTGGGGGAGGAGCGCGTTCTGTCTGCGGTCAGCGGAGGGGTGGATTCGACGGTTGCCACTCTGCTCGCGCAAACAGCCGTGGGCGACCAGTTGACGGCCATATTTGTGAATACCGGCCTTTTAAGACAGGGGGAAGCCGGCTATGTGCAAGACCTGCTCGCCAACCGATTGGGCATCGAACTGGTCTATGTGGACGCCACGGAGCAGTTTCTGCAAGCCCTTTCAGGGATATCGCTCCCCGAGGAAAAACGGCGCAGGATTGGAGAGCTGTTTATCCGCACTTTTGAGGCTCAAGCGCGCCAACTGGGGTCGCCGCGCTTTTTGGTACAGGGCACCATCTATCCCGACGTGATCGAATCCAGCGCTCATGCTCAAGCCAGCTCTCAACGCATCAAGACGCACCACAACGTCGGCGGTCTGCCAGAAAAAATGGAATTCGAGCTGGTCGAACCACTGCGCCTGCTCTTCAAAGACGAGGTGCGTGCCGTAGGGCGTGCGCTCGGCCTGCCTGAAGAGGCGCTGGCCAGGCAGCCTTTTCCCGGTCCTGGCTTGGCGGTGCGCTGTTTGGGGGAGGTCACATCCGAGCGCCTCCAAAGGTTGAGGCAGGCAGATGCCATACTGCGTGAGGAACTCGACAAGGCTGGGTTGCTGAACATGACCGCGAACCAAGATGAAGTGCGGGGTAGCGCTCAGGCGTTTGCCGTGCTCCTGCCGGTGCGTTCGGTCGGCGTAATGGGTGATCAGCGCACATATCAGGAGGTCATTGCCATCCGCGCGGTAACCACCGAAGACTTTATGACTGCCGACTGGGCGCGCCTGCCGTATGAAGTGCTGGCGAACATCGCCCGGCGTGTGGTCAACGAAGTGGAAGGGGTCAATCGCGTGGTGTATGACATCACCAGCAAGCCCCCCGCGACCATCGAGTGGGAGTGAACGTATCTGGTTAACAAATGGGCACTAAACGTTTATCTCACTTGCCACAACCGCCCTCAATTTTTTCTAAAAGGACCCCTAACGCACCGAACCAATAGGGGTTGGAGGGTGACGTATCCACTCATAATTCTTAATAAGGAGCGAACAAACATGGAAATCGGTGAAGTTCTTTCCAAAGCCTGGGAGATCATCTGGAAGCATAAAGTCTTGTGGATATTTGGCATTTTTGCGGGTTGCTCCGGCGCCGGGATGAATGCAGGCAACTCACGGTTCAGTTACCGAGGGGAACTGCCCCCAGATATAGAACGCTTTTTCGAGCGCATCCCCCCAGAGATGCTGATTACACTGGCAATCAGCCTGTTCATGTTGATCCTCATCCTGGCAATCGTCTCTATCTTTTTCGGCACCATTGGACGCATCGGTGTGGTTCTGGGCACCCAAAGGGTAGATCGAGGCGTTGAGCGCCTGGCGTTTGGCGACTTGTTCAAAGACAGCCTGCCTTTTTTCTGGCGCGTGTTTCTGCTCAATTTGGGTTTCGGATTGGCAATCGCCCTAGTCGCAGTGATTCTGGCGTTTTACCTGGTGATTAGCTCGATCGTCACATTGGGCGTTGCCTTGCTTTGTGCCATACCGCTCATCTGCCTCCTCATCCCGGTACTTTGGGCGAGTGGCATATTCATCGAACAGGCGAGCATTGCCATCATCACCGAACCATGTGGGGTGTTCCAAGGGTTGCAACGCGCCTGGGAGTTGGTGACGAAGAACATAGGCAGCTACCTGCTCATGGGTCTAATCCTCAGTCTAGGGGTGAACATATTCCTGGGTTTCTTGATCACTTTACCCATATTCTTCGCCCTCGGCCCCGCCATCGCTGGGGCGGTGGTCGGTTCACAGGAGGCGCTTAGTGTCGGGTTGATCATCGCCGCCATTTCCTTGCTCGTGTACCTTCCGATATGGTTATTGCTCAATGGCGTTTTGCGCTCCTATTACGAATCCGCCTGGACGTTGACCTATTTGAGGTTAGCCACACCCACGTTGAGCGCCGCGGTTCAAGACACTCCAGAAACGCCTTAGAACCTGAAGGCAAACCCAGCCAACGACAATACGGCGCGTGCAGCCCAAGCACGTGCAGAGTGCACGCGCGCACAGACGGGGGTCGGCATCTTTACAGGAGGTATCCTTGCGCCTTATTCGGGCGATGTTCCTGATCCCACACAGGAGCGGCGCATTCTCTACGGGGTGAGCTGTGCTAAAATTCAAACCATGAGACCGCGCATGGGTCGCTTGTTGTTCATCCTGGTTCTTTTGAGCACGCTGCCTGTGCCGACAAAGGCACAAAGCCCCGCTCAGGTACAGATTAGCCCACCGCTTCTGGATGCGTTTCCCACCATAAAAACCTACTTAAGAGTACTGGATGAAGAGGGTAATTTCACCCAGGATGTGCAACCTGACCAAATCCGTATCATCGAAGATGGGCAGATCATCTCTAAGGTGAGCATCTCGATGTTGCGCCCTGGAGCGCAAATCGTCGTTGCCCTCAACCCTGCACCTTCATTTGCGGTACGCAGCGCACAGGCAGTTTCTCGCTTCGACCTGATCGATGAAGCCCTCTCCACATGGGCAAAAAGCCGACGTGGCTCACGGTTGGATGACCTGAGTCTGGTGGTCACCAATGGTCCCACCATCAGCCATACCTCCGACCCCATGCGCTGGCTGGAAGCTTTAGACTCCCTCGACATCGACATGCGCAATGCCAAACCCAGCCTGGACAATCTCTTTCAAGCGCTTGAACTGGCTTCGGATACCCCACCCCGCCAAGGGATGGGCAGCATGATACTGTGGATCACCCCACCTCCAGAGGGGGACGAGATTCGCGTCTTAGATGACCTGATCACACAGGCAAAGCAACGTGGCTTGCCCGTCTTTGTTTGGATGATCGCTTCACCCGGCGCTTTTGGCACGCGCGGCGCAGATCAGCTCGCCCGTCTCGCTCAGGAAAGCGGGGGAGAGTTCTACGCTTTCAGCGGAATAGAAGAACTGCCCTCCATCGAGGAACTTGCTGAACCATTCCGCAACGTGTATCTCGTGGCATACGCCTCCCAAATCCGACAGGCTGGCGCGCACCAGATTTACGCGCAAATTCAAATCGCCGGCACAAGGCTCGAAACCGCAGCCCAAAACTTCGAAATCAATATTCAGCCCCCAAGCCCAGCCTTTGTCAACCCACCAATCCAAATCGTGCGCTATCCACCGGAGACACAAATCACATCGGCACAAAAAATCTCCCCAGAATCATACCTGCCTGAAGAGGTACGATTGGAGATCGTTGTGGACTTCCCAGATGGGCGTAAACGCCCCATCGAATTCTCCGCCCTGTATGTCGACGGTCAACTTGTGGATGAGCATCGCGCCCCACCCTTCGAGGAATTCATTTGGGACATTCGGCACATCACCTCTTCCGGCGCCTATATCCTCAAAGCTGAAGTGCGCGATGCATACGGATTGAGCGGGAGCAGCATTGAAACACCTGTGTTCATCACCTTCGAACAACCCACCCAAGACCCGCTCAGTCTGATTCGCAAAAACCTCTCTCTTATTTCGGTGCTGATCGCGGTCATCGCTGGGGGCATCTTGCTTCTGAGCTTGATCTTGAGCGGTAAGATCCATCCACGCCCATTGCGTGCCCAGCGTAAACGGCGGCGCAAGAGCGACCCTCTCACGCAACCCGTGGTCATCGAAACCGACCTCCCTACGGCGCAGGCGAAAAGCTGGGTGGACCGTTTGCCTTGGTCAACGCAGATCGCCGCGCCGAAGGCGCAAGCCTTCCTATACCGCCTTTCAGAACGCGAAGAACTCACCAGTGCTCCTCCTATCCCTATCTCGTCCCCTCTGGTTACTTTTGGCAAAGATGCGCGCGCGGTACACATCGTCTTGGAAGACGATTCGATTTCCCCCGTTCATGCGCGCATCCAGTGCGACGAGCAGGGGGTGTACCGCCTGGCGGATGAGGGCTCAATCGCGGGCACCTGGCTCAATTATTCCCCTGTATCCTCCAATGGCGCCATCCTGGAGCATGGAGATCTGGTGCATTTTGGACGCCTCGGCTTTCGCTTTATGATGCGCAATCCCGCGCGCGTGCGCAAACCGGTGGTCCTTCCCCAAAGGGAAGATCGCCAGGAACACCTGCCCACCGATGGCGCTACCAAGCCATAACCTACGCTCCAAAATGGATTCGCGAGGGGAAACCTGACGCGCGTCCATCTCTCGCGAAAGTCAATTTCTCCCTTGCTTTTCAGGTAGGGAGTGAAACGAGCGTCTGAAAGCTATCTTTCGTCTAAGGAGAATCTTTATCCACTCACGGTAAAACCGCGTAGTAAATGCGATTCCCTAGCGCGATGAAAATCAAGCGCGCCGAGGGGTCAACTGAAGCTGCAGTAATGGGGTATTCAACAAGCGAGGTAAGCGGAAGGTATTGCGTCTGATACACCAGGCTGCGCAAGCTAAAGTGAAAGATGGCATGACTTTCTGCCTGCACAAGGAGCAAAGAAGCGTCGGGGGGAGGGACGTAAACCACTTGCACAAAGCCTGGTTGAATCGCCATGGGGAGGCTTTCATAGCCGGGTCGGTTATCCAGATAGACTCCTTTGGTGCAGCGTGTGGGCGCACTATCCACCAGGCTCAAGGCACAAAGGGTGAGCTGTCCATCGGTATCCAGGAGGTACAGCTCGTTGGAAACGACCAGCATGTCGATAACATTCTCAAGAGGGGGCACCTCCCCGCTGAAGAAGAACTTCGGCGGCTGATCAAACTGTCTAGCCCAAAAGATCCACACCCCTGAGGATGGGTCTAAGAGGAACATATTTCCCAGGTCCAGAGATAAAGCGTTCACCCTGCTCCATTCGGCGGTCATGGGAGGAGGTAAATCTTCGGCTATAGGCAAACTGCCCGGCTGGCAAAAGAGCAAATGGCCCAAAGCATCGACCGCCACAATTGTAGCCTCAGGGTGCGGTGCATACCCAGCCGGCCAGGGAGCGATATCCACCAAAGGGATGATGCCCCCGGCGTCCTCCATTGAACAACGGAAGGAGGTATCGACTTCATAACTGCCACGCGAAGTCTTGCGCGCGCGAAGCACCACACCGCTGCTCTCATCTAAAAGATACAATTCCTCCTTCGCCGCAACCATGGCGCGCACGCGCACGGAAAGTGGCAATCCGCCCTCAATCGCTTCCTGATAGTTTACTCGCTTGATCAGGTCGAGTTGATCGAGCACACCGTTGGCCAGTGCTTTCAAGTGTTGTGTGTCTGGAGTGACATTATACGTCTCTGCTTGCTGAATCAAGTCCAGCACCGTGCGCCATTCCTGGCGCTGTACATTGAGATCGGATTGCAATGCGGCTTCTTCGGCGATCTTCTGCGCTTGTTCGAGATAGAGCTGATATTGCACGCTTCGCCCCATGCGAAAATAGGCCAGGCTGGAGGCAGTCACCACCAGGATTGGGATGATCAACGCCAAAGCGATCATCAACCTGGTTGGAATCTGCTCCAGCGCAGATTCCGGGAAAGCCTTCTCGAGCCCTGTGAGCACGCCTAAACCCACTTTGCGCAGAACTCCAAAAAGCGACTGGCCCAGAGACAGGAAGAAAGACGCAAACGGTGAAAGGCGAGAAGTTGAGCTTCTCCGTCGAGTCGTGTGCGGGAGTGGAGTGGCAAACCTCTCAGCGCCTAAAGGAACTGAAGGAGGCGGGATTACCCCTCCTGTGGATGGTGCGCTTGCGCGACCAAGCGCTTCTTTGCCAGTGCCATCAAGGCTTTCCCCTTCAATTTCCTTTTGAGCCGATGGCTGTGGCTCAATTTCCCCCGCTTCACTTTGTGAAGCCAGGGCATCTGTAGCAGGTCGCGACGCGTCTATCTTTGGACGCATGAGAAAATATTTTCCCTCTCCTTGCCGTGCGACAACCAATAAAGCGCTCAAATTTGGTGCGTGGGTGCCAAACAACTTCCGCCTCAGGGCTTCAGCGTTCCATTGATGAATGCCGGTCAATGTCGAGGCGCTCCAGGTTGGAGAGGCTTCCGCTGCCAGCAAAACTGCACCCCCCGCCTTCAATTCGTAATGCAAGAACGAGATAGGAGCATGGCGACCCAGACCCAACCCCCTTCCGAGCATCTCCACGTCTTCAACCATGCGGCTTTCCTCTGGGGAGCTCCAAAAGGTGGTGATCGGTCCGGAATAAGCCAGGTAGAGATGCTCCCCGCGCAATACCACCTGGGCAAGCAAGCCCAGGATCTGCTGGCCGCTTCGGGCCATCTGCTGATTACGCTCTAGGAGATGTTGGTTCAGCGTGGTGGCTACCGTGCGCAATGCCGCGGTGACCGATCCCGGAGTCTTGAAAAAAACTGAAGCAAGGTGAGCAAGCATCTGCTTCTGCCGTTCCAATGGTATGGGAGCGTTGCCTTTGAGGCACAAATAAAGGATGAGACGGTCACCGCTACGTCCACGCGCGGCACGTCGCGGCGCCTCTGCGAGATAAAAGCTGAACGCATCCGCAGTTTCTTTTCCATCGCGCCGCATGACCGGAAGCAAAGTTACATCAAACATACCCTACCCGCACGGTTGAGCCTGTGCTATGCCTTACGACGATACGAGGCTCCAAATGACAACCATCAAGCCCTTTCATCGCTCGGTTGGAATTATACTGGTAAAATCACACGCAAGACAACCATAACCTCCACTTCCCCATCTTCTCATGGGTCTTCGATAAGGAGTGTAATGCAATTCGAAGTTATCCGCACGATCGACGCATTTGAAAATCTCGGCGAAGCCTGGAATCGGGCACATGCCCGGTGCAGTGCAAGTCATGTGCCATTCCTGCGCCATGAGTATTTAACCACCTGGTGGAAAACAAAAGGCGGTGGCGAGTGGGAGCAGGCTGACCTGTTTACAATCATAGCACGCAGCGCAACCGGCGAATTGATGGGCATTGCCCCTTTCTTTTTCACCCCCGATCACGAAGGTCAGGCTTCCTTGCTGTTCCTAGGAAGTATCGAAATTTCCGATTATCTGGACTTTATCGTGTGTGTGGACGCGGCTTCCGAATTCTTTTCTCACCTACTCGATGTTCTGGATACGCAGGCGGCCCCCCCGTGGAAGTCGATCGACCTATACAACCTATTGGAAACCTCACCATCACTATCTCTTCTCGAAGAAGCAATCAGGTCACGCGGCTGGAGTTTCGTCCAAGAAAAGCTACATCCTTGTCCTTATATCCCCCTACCCGATACCTGGGAAGCCTACCTGGCAGGGTTGGATAAAAAGCAGCGCCATGAACTACGTCGCAAAATGCGCCGCGCCCAAGAACATGACCCTGCCGCGCGCTGGTATATTGTCGAGAGCGAGCAGCACCTGGAAGCAGAAATCGAAGCGTTTCTAAACCTCATGGCACAAGACCCTGAAAAAGAAGTCTTTCTCACTCCAGAGATGCGCACCCAGATGCACGCAGCAGCACGGGCCGCCTTTCGCGCCGGTTGGCTTCAACTGGCATTCCTAGAATTCGGGGGGGAAAAGGCTGCGGGGTACTTAAACTTCGACTTTGGCGGGCATATCTGGGTATATAACTCGGCGCTCAACTTCGCTTACCGCGCGCTTTCTCCCGGATGGGTGCTGCTCGGTCATCTGTTGGAATGGGCTATCGAACACAAACGCACTACTTTCGACTTCATGCGTGGTGACGAAGAATACAAATATCGCTTGGGCGGGATCAACCGCTACGTGCTTCGCGCCACCATTACCAGATAAAAGAAGGCGGGGTATCGTCGCTGTGGGGCGATCGTCTCATGGTGCAATCACGCGCGGCATCCCCAACCCGCTCAAGCGCACCGAATCGGGTGTATGCGTCCATAAGCCAGCAATAGGCGTGTGACACTTTGGGCAGGTGCCTTTTTCGGTGAGGTGGTAGCCTCGAATGACATAGCTATAGCGTTCGATGAGCACCGTCCCGCAATGGGGGCAATAGGTGTTTTCGTATTCTCCGACACGCCCCGGGATATTGCCGGCGTACACAAAATGCAGCCCGGCTTCCTGACCGATCTCCGCGGCGCGGATCAACGTGCGCACCGAAGTGGGAGGCGGATCGGTCATCTTGTAATCCGGATGAAATGCGGTGACATGCCAGGGGATGTCCGGCGAAACAGAGGCAATGAAGCGCGCCGCATCCATCAATTCTTCTGTGCTGTCATTGAAGCCCGGCACCACCAGAGTCACTACCTCTACCCACAATCCTACACGATGCGCTTGCTGAATGCTATCCAGCACATGCTGCAAGACCCCGCCCAATTGGCGATACTGTTCATCTTGCATGGTTTTCAGGTCTACTTTAAAACCATCCAGGTAAGGTCGCAGGTATTCAAGCGCTTCAGGGGTCGCGTTACCGTTGGAAACATACACGCACGTGAAGCCCTCTTCTTTGGCTCGCTTGAAAATGCTCACTGCCCATTCCGAGGTGATCAACGGCTCGTTGTACGATGAGGCGATCACGCGCGCGCGGCTGCGCTTCGCCAGCTCGATCATTTGTTGGGGGGAGATCTTGCGCACCAAAGAAATAGAGGCATCCGAAACCGGGTCGCGCATCGCCTGAGAAGTGAAATAGTTTTGACAATAGGAACAATGGAAATCGCAACCCAACATGCCAAAGGTAAGCGCTTCTTCTCCGGGATAGACATGGAAGAAAGGCTTCTTTTCGATGGGGTCGACTTGCAGAGCGGCGACATAACCCCACGGTACCTGCAACCTGCCTTGGCGATTGAAGCGCACCTGGCAGATGCCGCGCCTACCATCACGAATCAGGCAGCGATGCCCGCAGGCATAGCAACGCACTGCGTTATCGTCCAATTTTTCATATAACTCCCCTTCAACAGTCAGACGATCCAGGAACTCTCCGATTGTCGTCATCGCAGTCTCCTAAACACACAACCAAACCGCACGCCCTACGCCTACCCAGGTGTAAGGCAGAGATGAACCACTCCCTATTATAATCTTTGTATGCTCAGTGTCGTCATTCAGGCTGGAGGTGCCTCACGACGCATGGGAAAGGATAAAGCGCTGATGCCTTTTTTAGGCAGCGCTCTGATTCAGCGCTCCATAGCACGCTTGGGACCGATCGCCGATGAGTTGCTCATCACGACCAACAATCCACAAGCATATCAGTTTCTCACCCTGCCTCTCTTCACCGATCTCATCCCCAACCGTGGGGCATTAGGAGGTCTATATACTGCCCTAAGCGTGGCGCGCCACCCTCTGGTAGCGGTGATCGCCTGCGACATGCCGTTCATCAACCCCAGATTGCTCACGGCACAACGTGCAGCCCTCGAAGCCAGCCATGCAGACTTGGTTATTCCCAAAACCGAACAGGGCTTGGAGCCCTTCCATGCCATCTATCGCCGGGAGACATGCCTGCCTTTGGTGCAAGCTGCCCTCGATGAGGGGCACTGGCGCGTAGATGCCTGGTTCAAGCAGGCGCGCATGCGGGTATTCCAAATCGATGAAATCAGAACGTATGACCCCGACCTGCTCAGCTTCATCAACGTAAACACGGCCGAGGAGTTCAAGCAAGCGGAGGAGCTTGCCTTGAGGTTAGAAGGAGGATAGACACACCTTCGGACACACAATGAGGCGTCCACTCATCGAAGGAAGTCGCACTTTTTATACCTCTATACCAAAGAACTGCCGAATGATAAAGCCCAACCCAAAAGAAAAAGCGGCCACACCCATGCTGATGAGCGCCATCTCGGCAAAGCGCCGGCTAAACGGCAAGTCTCTGGAAACCGAAAGATAATAGTTGAAGAACGCGATCACCAGAATGGCATTCACCAAAGTCCAGGCCAGGCAGAGCAAATAATTTTGCAAAATCAAATAGGGCAAGATTAGAATGAATACCGTGAAGATATACGCCACGCCTGTGTACACAGCGGATTTGAGTGGGTTGGTTTCGCCAGCCTCGGCACGGGAGGAGAGATATTCCGAAGCTGCCATGGAAAGCGAAGCAGAAATGCCCGTGATCAACCCGGTCAGAGCGATCAATCGCGTATTCTGGAACGCCAGGGTCAGACCCGCCAGCGCGCCGGTGAGTTCCACCAGCGCATCGTTCAAGCCCAAAACGACAGAGCCTGCGTACTTAAGCGCCTCTTCGTCCAGCATTCCCAACAGCTTGTCTTCATGTTCCTCCTCTTCCCTGACCACTTCGGCGATTTCGGGGATGGAATTCAACACCTCGGCATAGGCGCGCTGCACGCGCTCCTCCTCTTGCTCCAAAAGTTTGATGCCGAAGGTCAGGCCAAGCACGCGCGCGATCGGGTAAAAGAACCAGATTTTAATCCTATCGGGAGAGACATCTTCGCCCGTATAGGCGCGAAACGTATGATAGTGCTCCATCTCCTGATGAGCGATGCGCACCACTACCTGACGGTTATGTTCGTCTTTAATGCTGTTAGCCAACCACAGATAGGTATGGTAACCGGTGATTTCGGCGCGTTGCCAAGCTTTCAATTGCGACTTCAACCTGGCTGTGAGTTCAATTTTTTCCATAAGCGGTTTTCTCCTACATCGGTACTATTATGGATTATGCACCGTGCCACCCCAATGATACAATAAAAAAATCCACCCGTACTCCGCAGGAGGCACACAATATCTAGACCAACTGTCGGTATGCACATGGTCCAGCCGGAAGATCTCAGGAGGGCATGCGATGCGAACACAAGGTGCATGGTTTATCGATGAATTCGGCCGAAGGCTGATTTTGCATGGCGTTAATTTGGGCGGTAGCAGTAAAGTCCCCTGCTCACCGAACGGCGCCACCCATCTCAGCGATGGGTTCTTCGACCATCGTCGGGTTTCCTTTGTTGGGCGACCCTTTCCGTTAGAAGAGGCGGATGAGCATTTTTCGCGTTTACGCGCCTGGGGCTTGACCTTTTTGCGCTTCCTGGTCACCTGGGAAGCGATCGAACATGCCGGACCAGGACAATATGACCAGGAATATTTGGATTACCTGGAAGCAGTGGTCGCCAAGGCGCATGACTATGGCTTGAAATTATTCATCGACCCCCATCAAGACGTTTGGAGCCGTTTCTGTGGTGGCGATGGCGCCCCGGGCTGGACGCTCGAAGCTGCTGGTTTTGACCTGACTGCATTGCATCAAACTGGCGCCGCCTTTCTTCACCAAGTCCATGGCGATCCCCCTCCTCGCCTGATCTGGCCCACCAACGGCACGAAGCTGGCGGCAGCGACCATGTTCACCCTGTTCTTTGGCGGCAACCTCTTCGCCCCAAAGCTGAAGGTGGATGGTGAGCCCATACAAGAGTTTTTGCAACGGCATTACTGCGCAGCTCTCCAACAAGTGGCTCAGAGGCTGAGGCGCTTTTCTCATGTCATCGGCTACGACACGATGAACGAGCCTCTCGCTGGCTACTTTGGCTGGCAAGACCTGTCCAAAGCCCATGCCATTATCGAACTCGGCGCCATCCCCAGCCCGTACCAATCCATGCTCCTGGCATATGGCTTGCCGCAGGAAGTGCCGATTTGGGAGCGGGGCATCTTGGGTGTCAAACTCATTGGCCGCAAATGGCTC
Source organism: Anaerolineae bacterium (assembly GCA_037439525.1). Classification (GTDB taxonomy): domain Bacteria; phylum Chloroflexota; class Anaerolineae; order Anaerolineales; family UBA4823; genus JBBIVW01. Next base: position 370,339 of record JBBIVW010000002.1, on the reverse strand, counting down.
AACCTGGAGGGTAAGCGCGCCTGGTTACCAGGGCGCGAGTGCATCTGGAAGGAACATGGCGTGTGGCACCTTGATGACCAGGGCAACCCTACCCTACTACGCCCAGATTACTTTACGCAAGTCAATGGAGCACAGGTGGATTTCAACCGCGATGGCTACCTGCCGTTCAACCGGCGCTTTATCCAGGCTATTCGTCAAGTACATAGCGAGGCGCTGATCTTTATCGAGCATGCCCTGGAACATCCTGCGCCTGCCTGGGATGCGCCATTTGTTGAAGGTCTGGTCTACGCGCCGCACTGGTACGATGGGGCAACGCTTTTTCTCAAACGCTATTCCCCCATTCTGGGCTTTGACCAGCTCACGCGCAGGGTTATCTTCGGTCAACGCGCCATTCGCCGGGCGATCTCTCGCCATCTGCTCAGCTTCAAAACGCACGCCAGAGCGCACCTGGGAGACATCCCAGTATTGATTGGCGAGACAGGGATCCCGTTCGATTTTCAGGAAGGGCGCGCGTATCAAAGTGGCGATTTTCGCCCTCAAATTCGCGCCCTGCAACGCACCCTGCAAGCCATGGACGAGCATTTGCTGAGCTACACCTTGTGGAACTACACCGCGGATAACACCAACGCGCGCGGCGATCAATGGAACGGGGAAGACTTTTCGATTTTCAGCCGCGATCAGCATAAAAGCCCTGGAGATATGTATTCCGGCGGGCGTGCTCTGGAGGCTTGCCTGCGCCCGTATGCCCTAGCGACAGCGGGAGAACCATTGCACGCTTCCTTCAACTCCTGGACCAGGCGTTTTGTATTCACCTTCGAAGAGGACATTTCCGTTGACGCACCCACGCTGATCTTCGTGCCCAAATTCCAATACCCACAAGGTTTCCGTTTGCGTCTTTCAGATGGAAGCTATCATTACGACCTCGACCAGCAGGTGCTTAGCTACCTCCCGGCGCACCATGGCGGTACACATCGGATTGAAATCCTCCCCGCTAATCGTACAGCTTAGACGCTTCTGGTAGAATGGAGATGTTTCTAATCAGCATACACGGACATGCATCTTTCACTCGCTAAACCATGGCAAAACAGCTTTCTCTCCTCGATGAAGATCAAACTAGGCTGGTGGACCTCAAAGAAGCCAGCCGTTGGGCTTCTCAATACCTCCAGCGCCCGATTACCCCGGCGAATATCTCATACCTGTTGCAATACGGGCATCTTCACAAACATCCGACGCCCACAGGGGTACGCGTGGACTTAGAGGAGCTAAAAAGGTACTACGACTCTTCATCGAAAGAAAAGCAATGGAAGCAGGTTTTAGGACACGACCTGAATTGGCGACTTTCTTTCATCGAGTATAAAGAATCCGAAAGGACAAAGCACGTTCATCGCCTACACCCTTATAAGGGTAAATTCATTCCGCAACTTGTAGAATACTTCTTGGATGAGCATACTGACGAATTTAAACAACAGGTCTTTTTCCATCCAGGCGACATCGTCCTCGATCCATTCTGTGGCAGTGGCACCACTTTGGTTCAGGCGAATGAGTTGGGGTTGCATGCGATTGGAATTGACATTTCTGCTTTCAATGTCATGATCAGCAATGTAAAAATCCGAAAACATGACCTTCCTGGGCTGCTCGTAGAAATCAAAAAGCTGAACCAGCGGCTGGCTCAATTCCAGAGCACGAAGATGCACCTTGCGTTTGAGGCACACCTTCTGGAAGAACTCAATCGCTTTAATAGTGAATTCTTCCCTTCCCCGGCGTACAAGCAAAAAGTGCGCCAAGGTCAGATCAAAGAAATGGAGTATGGCGAGCAGAAAGCAAGGGAGTTTCTCCCAATATACCAAGAACTCATCCACAAATATCGCATCCAACTGACACAGGAAAAGCAAACGCAAGGGTTTCTGGATATATGGTATTTGGCACCGGTACGGGAAGAAATCGAATTTCTATTCAACGAAATCAGGCAGGTGGAAGATGCCGAAATCAAAAAAGTGTTGGCAATCATTCTCAGCCGCACCGCGCGCTCTTGTCGCGCGACAACACACGCCGACCTTGCCACGCTCAAAGAGCCCATGATCCAGCCTTATTATTGCCGAAAACACGGCAAAATCTGCAAACCTCTTTTCTCCGTCACCTCGTGGTGGAAACGATATTCCTTAGATACGCTCAATCGCTTGCGAGAATTCGATAAACTACGCACAAACACGTACCAAATCTGCCTCACTGGTGATAGCCGCACACTGGATATCGTGGAAGGGCTCAAGAAAAAGCATCCACACCTTGCCGAATTAGTCGCCAGGCAAAAGATTCGGGGCATCTTTTCCAGCCCTCCTTATGTTGGGCTGATTAACTACCACGAACAACATGCCTATGCCTATGAGCTTTTTGGTTTTGAACGGAGAGATGAACTGGAGATCGGCCCCCTGTACCGCGGCCAGGGGAAGGATGCGCGCGCTTCCTATATTCAGGGAATAGCAGAGGTTCTGCGGAATTGTAAAAGATACCTTCAGCAGGATTACGATGTTTTTCTAGTAGCAAACGACAAATTCCAACTATACGCGGATATCGCTGCGCTGGCCGGGATGTATATCGTGCAACAATTCAAACGTCCAGTGCTCAATCGTGTAGAAAAAAATCGCTCCGCGTACGCGGAGACCATCTTTCATCTCAAAGAGAAATAACATGGCTCTATCCAGGCAACTAAAAGATGAAATTATAGAGACTATAATCCAGGTCATTCGTGAGAAATTCCGAAGATACAAACCAGAGACCCATCGAATGCCCTTTCAATACAGGCTATTGGGCAAGGATCGGATGGCCTTGTTCTCCTTTATCCACTCGCTGAACACTGTGTTTGGCACCTCTATTTTTGAACCATTGGCAGAGCGCATTGCCAAAAGCAACTTTCCAGAAGTCCAACGCCAGTTTAAAGTTGGGGACAAACTCAGCGAAGCTGCACAATATGAAATCCAACACATCATCAATTCATTGTCTACGGGCGCCCTACCAAATAAACCGGAGGAAATTAAAAGGCTACGCAAAGTATGTCGGCTAGAACCATTTACGCAATTAAGCAGTACCAAGGTGGATTTATACATTCGAGCAGATAATGGATCGGTGCATCTTTTTGACATAAAAACCGCTAAACCAAACGTCAGTAACTTTAAAGACTATAAACGCACATTATTAGAGTGGGTTGCGATTTGCTTATATCAAAACCCCAAACTTGAAATCGATACATATATTGCGATTCCATACAATCCCTATGAGCCTAAACCTTATGAACGGTGGACGATCAAAGGTATGCTTGACCTACAACATGAATTGAAAGTCGCTGAAGAATTTTGGGACTTTCTGGGCGGAGAAGGAGCTTATCAAGACCTGTTGGGGTGCTTCGAGAGCGCAGGATTAACCCTCAAGCCTGAGATCGAGGCATATTTCACCCAATTTCAATAATGTGGAGCAATATTCGGGTTTTGCACATATCCTGTGAATGTAGCATTTCGATCGCGGGGCTAATGGCGGATTTTTACATGAGCGGCCTAAGCATATTGTATCAATATCGTGTTACTATTAATCATCTCTACGTATGCTTGATGAGGCGCCATTGAGTTCCGTATCGAATCGCGCGCATAAATCTTTATCACCACGAGCATTATGGAAATAGAACGTATCAGAACCTTCCTGGACGCCACCCAGACGCTGAATTTCTCCGAAACCGCGCAAAGGCTACACATCAGCCAGTCAACGGTGAGCAAGCACATTCAGGATTTGGAGCACGAACTGCAAACCGATCTATTTGAACGCCTTGGCTCCAAGTTGCGCCTGACACAAACCGGTGAGGCACTCGTGCCCTGGGCGAGGCAACTGTTCCTGGAATACACTCGTTTTCAAGAGATGGCTCAATCGCTGAAGGGGGAAGTCGCCGGTCCTTTGCTTATCGCCTGCACGACAGCAGCAGGGAAGTATATCCTGCCGATGTTATCCGTCCGCTTCCGAACGCGCTTTCCCCGCGTTCAGGTGAAAATCCTGCTCTGCCGTCCGGTGGATGTGGAGGAGATGCTGCGCAATGAAACCGCCGACCTGGCGGTAGTAAGTTTCGAAGCCGTCACTCCAGACCTGGAATGTCAGCATTTCTTTACAGACACCATCGTGCTGATCACACCCGTGGGCCATCCTTGGTGTACACGCCAAGAAATCCAACCCGAGGAAATCCTACAAGAACCTTTTCTCATTCGCGAAGCCACTTCTGGCACGCGGCGCGTGATGCAATCCGCCCTGGCAGCACATGACATCGCCCTGGAAGACTTGAACATCGTTCTGGAGCTGGGCAATGCAGAATCAATCGTGGCCGCCGTTGCAGCGGGAGTGGGCGTTTCTTTCGTCTCTAAAGCCTCCGCGAAATTCGCCCTGGAAGCCGGGCGCGTGTGTGAGGTGAAGGTTGCTGGCTTCGACTTGCAGCGCAAGATTTGCATGTTACGCTCTGCCAACCATACAACCTCCCGACCGGCAGAATTGTTTTGGGGGTTTATCCATGATTCCGATAACCTAGACCTGGTCACAGGCTAATAAAAAAAGGGAGCGAAGCATCGCTCCCTATTCCCTACCCACCTACTGCCTGGAGAGTGCAAAGGGGACCTAAGGTGTCACATCCATTTGGGGAGGCATCTTATCCAGCGGTTGGGCAAAGAGCATCTGCCACAAATCTACACCCGTCTTCAAAAAGATCCAGTTGCTAAAGGTCTCGTTCCAGGTATCTCCATCGCGGGTGACGAAGTCCATGATGAACGCCTCGATGTAATCCGGAGGGAAGGGGATCACCCCAGTAGCAAAGATGAACTTACCCTGGGCTGCATCCCATTTTTGAATGGTGATCTTCCCAGTCGCCAGATACTCGGCAACGGCTGCGGATTGATGGCATTCATCGCAGATCGCTGCCGCATCTGGCTTGACAATCGTGTGTCCGTAGAACGGCGCGGCAGCCACAAAGGACTTCCCGCCGGTGACCATGGACATGATCGTACCTGTGGTGATCTTGCCTGTTTGAGCGTCCTTCAGCAGGAACTTCCAGTTGAAGTAGCGCGTCTGTTGCACTTTTGGACCGCCTTCCAACTCGGTGTCAAAGTGGCAATTGACGCAATTGATCACATTCTTGACATGGCAGGCAGCGCAATCCAAATTCTCGTTATGCACACTGTGTGCTTGCACTTCCATATTGATTTCCGCATGGCAGTCCTCGCAAGCGACCAGGTCCATCTCATGCAGCGAGTTGTAAGACTCACCATCACCATGAATCTGGTCGACACCATGGCAGTTGATGCATTGCATGCCCTTGGCATAATGCACATCGCTCATCCCAGGTGTGCCATCGGGATTTTTTGCCATCATCTCGAAGTTTTGGCGACCATGACAAACGATGCACTTGAATTGAGGTGGGGCATCACTCACCTGGGTAATATGGCAAGCAGCACAGTTGGTTTCGCCATCCACCTCACCGACATGACAGTTCTTACACTGTAAATCATCATACGGCACGTTGGTAAGCAGTTCGATGCCCCCCTGCTCAGCGCTATAGAAATAACGCATGCCTTGTGTGGTGGCATGCAGCGAAAGCGGCACGCGTTCATGGGCAACCTCCCAAGGCGCTGGAGGCTCCACCATCACTTCCTGGGTAACCACCACTTCTTTGATCACTTCCACGGGCACTTCTTGGGTAACGATGACCTCTTTGGTGACCTCAACCACCTGCGGAGTGGGCGCGGGTTGACATGCGACCAGGAGCAATGCCCCTGCAAACAACAGGCAGCCAAATAACAAAGTTCTCTTCATAGCATTCTCCTTATGGGTCTTGTATCGTATGGTACACTCTCCTATTGTAGGTAGCTTGCTCGAATTTTAAAGGGAGGATTAATAGACACCTAGTGACAAGCGTCACAAATCTATTCCACTTTTTTCGATGACAAATTATCGAATATTGGAATAGTTGAGGATAACTCCCTAATTAATTGTAAATAACACTTGACAAAATTGGGAATTTCAGGTAATCTTCACCTCATGAGGCAACCACGTGTTGGCAACTGCCTGAAAGCATTGAGAAAACAGCACGGCATGACCCAAGCGCAGTTAGCGGAGCAGGTTGGGGTGGCACGCCAGTCTATTATCGCCATTGAGAAAGGTTATTTCCTCCCCTCCATCGAAACTGCGCTGCGCCTCAGTGCGCTATTCAAAGTGCCAGTTGAGAAGATTTTCTATTTGAAGGATACACCCCCATGAGAAGAACCTACCTGCCATACTACCTCTCAAGAGCCATACTCAGCGCGCTGCTCGCCATCCTGATCATGGGCTTAAACTGGAAAGCCGGTTTGCTCAGCATGGTCCTTTTTGGATTTTTCGTGCTCTACTTGCATAGTGGATGGTTCGTTGTGGATATATCCCAACCGCTCACTCCGCTCCGCCGGGATATGCGCGCCCAACTCGTTCAGCGCCAGGCGTTGATCGCCGCGGTGGCCTTGGGTTTGTTATCCTACCTGGGCTTGTCCCAAGCCGGTGCGCTGTTGAATTTCCCCCTGGCAGCCGCTCAATTGGCGCTTGCTATCGGAGTGATGGCTTATTTCATTACTCAATTCCTCCTGTTGTGCAAATAGCGCCTGGTCATTGGTGCGCTCAACCGCGCTGCAATCACCAGTTCCCTCTTAGACAAACCCACTAAAAAGTGCGCATGTTGCCTGAAAACCAGAGCGTTAGCTTTTGCATTTCGCGTGATGTGTGATGGAGGATGGGATTGCGTTCCGTTCTCCTATAGGTTAGGGCTCACTCCTATATTCCACCAACAACAATGTTCCTCAATACTTCGCCAAATTGATGTATTTCCTCTTCCGTGTTGTAATGCACCGGTCCCACACGCACCATGCCGCCGCTTTCCTCCAGCCCAAGACGCTCGGTGACCGCCAGGGCGTAGTAGTTGCCGTCCCAGACATAGACACCGCGTTCCCCCAGCGCTTCAGCAACCTGGCGGGGATGCCATTCTTTCAGGGTGAAGCTCACTGTGGGGACGCGCGCCTCCAGTTGCCGCCGGTCAGTGAGACCGTACACAGTCACCCCGGGCGTCTCCTCAAGCACGTCCAGCAAGGCACGCGACAACTCGAATTCATAGGCACGGATAGCGCTCATCGCCTGCTTCAGGTGCAGGCGCCGGCCGCTGAAGCGCGCGGCATATTTTTCCTGATAATCCCCGCCAAAGCGCTCCCCCACCCAAGCAAGATATTCCAGCGCGCCCAGCACGCCGGCGATACCCTCGAAGTTCTGTGTGCCGGTCTCGAACTTGCCGGGCGGCTCATTTGAGGCCGGGCGCACTTTGTAGGCTTCCAGTTCTTCCAATAACTCTAGGCGTCCGTAGAGCATGCCCACATGCGGACCGAAAAACTTATAGGCGGAACACACCAAAAAATCGCAACCCAGGCGTTGCACATCCATGGGACCATGCGGAGCGTACTGCACAGCATCTACATACACCCAGGCGCCGGCTTCTTTCGCCAGGGGGATAATCTTCTCCAAAGGGTTGATCGTCCCTAGGGCATTGGAGGCGTATCCCACCGCCAGCAAGCGCGGTTTGTGCTCCAAGGCTGCTTCCAAAGCCTGCAAATCCAGGGTTCCATCTTCTGGATGGAAATCGACATGGCGCACCTGTACCCCACAATCGCGAGCCGCCAAAGCCCAGGGAGTGATATTGGCATCGTGGTCTAGGCGCGTGACGACAATTTCATCCCCTGCTTTCCAGGTGCGGGCAATCGAACGACTGATGTGCAATGTCAGGCTGGTCATGTTTGCCCCAAAGACGATCTCGCGCGGGTCAGCCGCGTTTAAAAAATCTGCTACTGCCAGCCGCGCCTGGTCAATGACTGCATCCGATTCCTGGCTGGTGGGAAAGGCACCACCATGATTGGCGTTATGCCGCGTAAGGTACTCCAACATGCGATCGATCGCAGGTTGGGCAATTTGCGTACCCCCTGGGTTGTCCAGAAAGATCGCCTGACGGCGTAACGCCGGGAATTTCTGTCGAATGGTGGGCAGGTCTAAGCTCATACACGCCTCCGGGATTGCAAGAAAAACCCTGCGTCGGCAGGGTGGATGGGCAAGCCCCAGATGGGAGTCGAACCCATAACCTCGGCCTTAGGAGAGCCTCGCTCTGTCCATTGAGCTACTGGGGCATGATGGAAAATTATAGCACTGCGAAAAGGATTGTTCAAGAAACGAGAAGGGCGGAAACTGGGTCCGCCCTTCTATAGTTAGTCCAGGTTGCCGGTGGCAATCGCCTGCTTGAGCTCGCCGATGGCTTTGGTGATTTGAATTTCACGCGGGCAGGCGAGGGTGCAATTGAAAATCGTATGGCAGCGATACACACCAAAGGCATCGTTGATGATTTTGAGACGCTCTGCTGCGGCACGATCGCGGCTGTCGAAAATGAAGCGGTGCGCAGCCACAAAGGCCGCAGGACCGAGGTACTTATCGTTCGCCCAGTATGAAGGGCAAGAAGTGGTACAGGCAGCGCAAAGGATGCACTTCGTTGTGTCATCGAACCGTTCGTGTTCCTCGGGGCTCTGCAGGCGTTCCCGCTTGGGCGGCGGCTCGTCGTTCACCAGGTAGGGCATCACGGCGCGGTAATTGGCGAAGAATGGCTCCATATCCACAATCAAATCGCGTTCGATGGGCAAACCCAGCAACGGTTCGACGACAATTTTATCCGTGCCCAGGGTGTTTATCAACACTTTACAAGCCAGGCGGTTAACTCCATTGATGCGCATGGCATCGGAGCCGCAAATACCGTGCGCGCAAGACCGGCGGAAGGAAAGCGTGCCATCCAGATGACCTTTAATATATTCCAGTATATCTAGCACGCGATCGGTGGGGTCCGCCTCGACCTCAAACTTGTCGTAGTGTGGTTTCTTGTCTGTTTCAGGGTTATAACGGAAGATCTTTAGCTGAACACGCATCGTTGCCTCCGTATTTTTAGTACACGCGTTCTTTGGGCGGATACTTAGTGATCACGACAGGCTTGTACCTCAGCAATACCTCGCCATCCCTCATCCAGGCCAGGGTATGTTTCAGCCAGCGTTTGTCATCCCGCTTCGGGAAGTCCTCGCGCGAATGGGCGCCACGGCTTTCGGTACGCGCCAGCGCGGAAACGGTGGTGACTTCCGCCAGATCCAACAAGTTCTTCAGTTCCCAAATGTTCATCAGTTGCGTGTTATACACCTTGCTGTGGTCTTGCGGGGTGATATGACGGGCACGTTCCTTCAGTTCGCGCACCTTTTGCAAGGCAATCTGCATCCCCTCCTCGGTGCGAAAAACGCCCACATGCTCGAACATCACCTGCTTCATTTCTTGGCTGATCTGCATGGCGTTCTCGTCCCCCTGAGCATTGCGGATCGCGTCCAATTGTTGGCGGGCAAATTCGGTGGGGTTCGAGGGCAATTTGGGGAATCCTGTCTGGTTGGCATATTCGGCGGCTTTCAAACCGGAGTACTTTCCGAAAACGATCAGGTCGAGCAATGAATTGGTGCCCAGGCGGTTTGCGCCATGCACCGAAACGCAAGCCACCTCGCCAGCCGCGTACAGGCCAGGCAGGATGGTGTTCTTCTCATCCAGGATCACCTCGCCATACACTGTAGTTGGGATGCCTCCCATGGCATAGTGGGCGGTTGGCTGCACAGGCATGGGCTGAGTCACCGGATCCACACCCAAATAGGTGCGGGCAAAGTCCACAATATCGGGAAGTTTGGCAAGCAATTCCTCGCCTGTGACAACATAAGGGGAGCCATCCGGCCGTTTGCGCCCGTCCAACGCGGCGTATTTGTTCACTGTTTCCGGGCGCATATCCAGGTATAGGTAGCGTTTGCCGTTGATGCCCCTACCCTCGCGCATTTCCAGGTACATGGCGCGGCTGATCACATCGCGTGAAGCCAGGTCTTTAGCGGTTGGGGCATAACGTTCCATGAAGCGCTCGCCTTTATCATTGATCAGCACGCCCCCTTCGCCGCGCACCCCCTCCGTGATGAGAATCCCCAGGCGGTAAATGCCTGTAGGATGGAACTGGAAGAACTCCATATCTTCTGCAGGAATGCCGCGCCGTAGCGTGACTGCCACGCCATCCCCTGTAAAGGAGTATGCGTTCGAGGTGATCTCCCAAATGCGACCATGACCACCGGTGGCAATGATCACCGCTTTGGCATGAAAGGTATGCAGTGCACCCGTTGCCAGCTCCAGGGCGACCACGCCAGCCGTCACACCATTTTCGATCAGCAGATCGATGACCTGGAACTCGTCGTAAAAGATGACATTATTCTTAATGCATTGCTGATATAAGGTTTGTAAGATCATATGACCGGTGCGGTCCGCAGAGTAACACGCACGGCGCACAGGTTTACCGGTGAGGTTGTTGGTGTGCCCACCAAAGGGTCGTTGAGCAATCTTGCCGTCTGGGGTGCGCGAGAAGGGCAGCCCCATATGTTCTAATTCATACACTGCCGGCACCGCTTCGTTGCACATGAATTCGATGGCATCCTGATCTCCCAGGTAATCACTGCCTTTGACTGTGTCGAAGGTGTGCCAGTCCGGATGGTCTTCTTCCATACTGCCCAACGCCGCGCCAACTCCTCCCTGCGCAGTGCCGGTGTGAGATCGCGTGGGATACAGTTTGCTCACCACCGCAGTGCTGGCGCTGCGTGAGGCATACAACGCGGCCATCAGGCCCGCCCCGCCTCCGCCGACAACAATTACTTCGTATTGATGATAATTCTCCATTCTTCAACTCCTGAGCTACGAAGCCAGAATTACATAGATGGCCACAATCAGCATGAACAGCCAGAATAAAAATAAAAGGCCACGTAAGAATACCCGCCCCCAACTGGCGCGGAGGTAATCTTCAATCACCACACGCAAGCCGTTCACCCCATGAGTGACGCCGAAAAAGAAGATCAGCATCTGCATCACCTGCCAGTAGGCATTCGCCCAGCCCAGGGTAACATCCGGTATGTCACTGTTGATGACATGGTTAGGGTTGGGGAAAAATGTCCAACGCAACAAAGTGCCTACATCCATTTGTGTGCGCGCCCCCATCCAAAAAGCTGCGCTCATCCCAAATAAAGCCAACAGAATGAGCGCCAGTCCGGAAAGGCGTGTGAACACCCACATGAGGTATTCAAAATTAAAACCCACTTTAGGAACTGGTCTGGAACTCATGTACTACTCTCCTTGTATGTTACAAGCTCACCCGCCTGCCAGCGCGCGTTGCAGCATGATAAAGACAGATAAGCCATAGATGGGCACAAAAACCAACCACTGCAACCAGGTCACTTCACGTTGATATTCGAGGAGTTTGGGCCAAGTATCCAGGATGATAATCCGCAAGCCATTAATCCCATGGAAGATGACCAGAAAATAAAATACCGCCTGAAAGTAGGCGGATTCATAGACGATGTTGATCGTCGTCGCCAGGTCGCTGCCCAATTGTTGCATAAAGAAGGAGGCTAATACGTGGGTGCCGACGAACACCACCATAGCCAGCCCTCCAATGCGGTGTACAATCCATGACCACATTGGCCCCCCGCCACGATAACGGAAGCCTTTCAACCCGACATTCCTTTTAAGAGCCATGCAAACCTCCTTGATTCTCCTCAAAAAGGTGTTGGTATCTTTACCGCTCCTTCCAGCGCCTCATTATCTCATTTTTACTGCTAATTGGGAAAGTGACAATGTTCATGCCTTATTCGTTCCAGAAATCCTCATCAATTTAATCAGATTTATTCTATAATTTCGCCTCAGCAAGTGCCTAATTGGATCAAGCTTCTAGCAACCCAAGCATAAACTAGAGTAAAATTGTCGGCAATGGGATTATAGCATATGGCACAGTTGCTCACAGAATCTGCAAACAACCCACACTACTGCATGGGAAATCCCCAGGAGGTACGATGAAAAAATCCCCCCACCTAAGCCGCAATGAGTTTGTCACTTTCGCGCTGGGTGTTCTTGGAACGATCATGGGAGCCCTGGTCGGGTTGCCGGCAATTGGCTATCTGCTCTCCCCGGCGCTTAAAGTACGCAGCGGTGAAGCCTGGATCGCCTTAGGCCCCCTGGAAAACTACCCGATTGGCGTGCCTACTTTATTTACTTTCACCCGCTCAAAGGTCAACGGTTGGGAAAAAACCGTGAACAGCTACGGCGTGTTCGTATTGCGTAAAAGCGAGCACGAAGTAGTTGTTTATTCCAATGTGTGTACCCACTTGAGTTGCCGCGTGAACTGGCAGGAAACGAGTGCGGAGTTCATTTGCCCATGCCACGATGGACGCTTTTCCATTGATGGTGATGTTACCCATGGGCCGCCGCCGCGCCCGCTGGAGCGCTACGAAACCAAGATTGAAGACGGCAATCTCTCAATTCATTTTATGGAAGGATAAAATGGCATCCAAAGCTCTAACCTGGTTGGACGAACGTCTTGGCCTAAGCGCTATCTATCGAGTGGTGCTTGATCGCAAGGTACCCAAAGTTAATTGGTGGTTTACCCTGGGTAGCGCCAGCCTGTTTTTGTTCATGATGCAGGGAATAACGGGCATCTTTCTCACGGTGTATTACGTGCCTTCGCCCGACCATGCCTACGATAGCATCCAATTCATCATGAACGAAGTTGCCTTCGGCTGGCTGATTCGCGGCATCCACCACTGGGGCGCCACGCTGATGGTGTTGATTGTTTTTGCTCACATGCTGCGCACTTTTTACTACGCAGCTTACAAATACCCCCGCGAACTCACCTGGGTGAGCGGGGTCGTATTGTTGTTGGCAACCCTGGGCATGGGATTTACCGGTTACTTGCTCCCGTGGAATCAACGCTCGCTTTGGGCGACCGTTGTCGGCACGGAGATTCCCGGCACATTGCCCTTGTTGGGGCCCTGGATCACGCGCATTTTGCGCGGCGGCGAGGATTTGAGCGCGGTGACCCTGGCACGCTTTTTCTCCGCCCACATCTGGTTGCTGCCAGCAGTGCTTGCTGCGGTGATCGGTGTGCATATCTACCTGGTCATCCGCCTGGGTATCTCACACATCCCTACGGAAGAGGACTAACACTAGGAGCACCGTTGTGAACGAAGAGCAGAAACTTAAAATCCAGGAAAGATACAACCAGGCAAAACAAAAAGGGGTGAAGTTCTTTCCCGATATTATTTATAAAGACCTGGTGGTGATGTTTGCCCTGTTCGTGCTATTAATCGGGCTGGCAACTTTTGTGGGTGTGGCTAACGAGCCCAAAGCGGACCCCAGCGACACCTCATATATCCCCCGCCCCGAATGGTACTTCCTGTTCTTGTTTCAATTGCTCAAATATTTTCCGGGCGAGTTGGAATGGCTTGGCGCGGCAGTACTCCCCGCACTGGTAGTGATACTCTTGTTCGTGCTCCCTTTTATCGACCGTAATCCTTACCGCCACTGGAAGAAGCGCAGGCTTTCTGTTTCCATCATGACCGTTGTCGTTGTGGGGATGGTCGCACTGACCATCCTCGCAGCAGTGACCACGCCACCCCAAGAAGCCGCCGGCACAGTCGCGGGCACGATCACCGAGCAAATTTTCGCCGGCACCGATCTGTATGGCGTGCATTGCGTTGAATGCCATGGCGCCGATGGAGAAGGAGGCGAAATCGTTGGCGTCGAAGGGTTGGAAGGGGTCATCGTCAAACCAATCAACAGCCAGGATGAGATGTACACACGCAGCGATGAAACCTTGTATAACATCATCGCCTTTGGACAGCCTTCCCTGGGTATGCCGCCCTTCTCCCGTGCGTATGGCGGTGAACTCAGCCCTGGTGATATCGAAGCCATTGTCACTTTTATGCGCTACACCTGGGATGACCGCGCCGAACTACCTGCTGAGGTAGCTGAAGCTTCGGCTGTGCCCGCGTTGGGGCCGAATGAAATCCCCTCATTCGAGGTGCATATTTTCCCCATCGTCAAACGCTATTGCCTCTCCTGCCACCGCCCTGGGAAGAAAAACAACAACTACCTGATGCGCGATTACAACGAAACGATAAACAGCGGCGATCATACCCCCAACCTCATCCCTGGAGATTTGAACAGCAACCTGATCCTGATGCTCTACCGCCAGGAGATCGAGGCTGGTGGACCCATGCCACCGACAAAAGCGCTCAAGCCAGAGTTAATCGAAATCTTCGAGCGCTGGGTGCTGGGAGGTATGCCCAATACCGCGGCTGACGCTGCAGCGCTCTCGCCCACAGCCACGCCCCCACCTGCGCTCGAAACCCCTACCACAGAGAGCACAGAGCCGTCGCCCCCTGAGGGGCAAGCCACAACGACGCCACAACCTCAATGAGCGCCAGCTTCACAAATAACAAAGCCCCCCGTTCTCCGGGGGGCTTGTTTTTACCATCGCCTTCATGCTTACATATGACGGATCACTGCATCGCCAAACTCGGAGCATTTCAGTAGCACTGCACCATCCATCAAACGGTGAAAGTCGTAGGTCACCGTTTTAGCCGCAATGGCACCTTCCATGCCCTTGATAATCAAATCCGCGGCTTCATGCCAACCCATATAGCGAAGCATCATCTCGGCAGAGAGAATCACCGAGCCTGGGTTGACTTTATCCTGGCCGGCATACTTTGGCGCAGTGCCATGTGTTGCCTCGAAGACGGCATGCCCGCTGGTGTAATTGATGTTCCCGCCTGGGGCGATACCAATGCCACCCACCTGCGCCGCCAATGCATCGGAGAGATAATCTCCATTCAGATTCATTGTCGCCAGGACATCAAAATCTCTGGCACGGGTGATCGTCTGCTGAAAGACGATATCTGCAATGACATCTTTGATGAGCAGCCTGCCTTCGGCGAGCGCTCGGGTTTGCTCGGCGTTGGCGGCGTCTTCGCCCTGCGACTCTTTCGTGCGCTCCCATTGCGCCCAGGTATAGACACGCTCGCCGAACTCGCGCTCAGCGAGTTTATACCCCCACTTGCGAAACGCGCCTTCAGTGTATTTCATAATATTGCCCTTATGCACCAGGGTAACACTGCGGCGGTGGTTGTCCAGCGCCCATCGAATCGCGGCGCGCACCAAGCGTTCACTTCCTTCTTTGGATATGGGTTTTAAACCAATGCCGGCGGTCTCCGGGAAGCGCATTTTCATATACTCATCAGGGAAATGCTCTTTCAACAGCTGCTTGAAGCGCTCGTTTTCTGGCGTGCCGTATTCGAATTCGATGCCCGTGTAGATATCCTCGGTATTCTCTCGAAAGACGACCATATCCACGTCTTCGGGGTGCTTGACAGGTGAGGGCACCCCTTTAAAGTAGCGCACAGGGCGCTGGCAGACATACAAGTCCAACGCTTTTCGTAAAGCCACATTGAGGGAGCGGATACCGCCTCCCACAGGGGTGGTCAAAGGTCCTTTAATGCCTACCAGAAATTCTTTGAATGCCGCCACGGTCTCTTCTGGAAGCCAGGAAGCGAATAGATTGAATGCCTTTTCTCCGGCGTACACCTCCATCCATTCGATATGGCGGCGCCCATGGTATGCCTTTTCCACCGCAGCGTCAATCACACGCTTGGAGGCGCGCCAGATGTCGGGACCGGTGCCATCTCCTTCCACAAAAGGGATGATCGGGCAATCTGGCACTTGCAATGTGCCGTTGTGAACGCTGATTTTTTCCCCGTTTGAAGGGACCTTTAAGTTTTGATAGCTCATCATTTCTCTCCACAAAAGTAATGCGTTTATAATACTCCTGATTATATCAAAGGCACATTCACAGCTGCCCACGCGCAGGAAGGCTTTTAGGCGCACGACTTCTGGCGATGATTATTTGCGCAAGATAAAAGGAAATCGCTCTGCCCTGGTGGCAATACGATTGTACTAGAGTCACGCGCCTGGAGGATAAAAGAAACCTGGAAGATCATACATGCTTCGAGCCCAACCTGGCGCGTGCTATAATCTCTGCGATTAATTACATCACGGACTACGCGGAAAGATCGACATGACCATCCAGGATTTTTCTCCACAACTGGTAACCACGCTCACACAAAACGGCCATAACTGGCACGCCTTGAGATCCGATCAAGTGCTCCAGGAACTGCACACGCGTGCCCAACGCGGGTTGTCGGAGAAGGATGCCGCCCAGCGCCTGGAAATCGCCGGGCCGAACCAGCTCGTTGAAGCCCCACCGACCACATTTCTGCAAATGCTCTGGGAGCAATTCAACAATTTCGTGGTCATGTTGCTCATCGTTGCAGCGGTCATCTCAGCCCTGTTGGGGGACTACATCGAGGCAGGCGCGATTCTGGCAATTGTCATCCTCAACGCAATGTTAGGCATCATCCAAGAACGACGTGCAGAGCGAGCGCTTGCCGCGCTGAAAAAGTTGGCTGCCCCTGAGGCGCACGTCATCCGCGACGGCTCACGCAAAACCATCCCAGCGACACAGCTCGTGCCGGGGGACATTGTCTTGCTCGAAGCCGGCAACTACGTGCCAGCAGATGTGCGCCTGATCGAAGCCGTGAACCTGCGCATCGATGAGGCTGCGCTGACCGGTGAATCTGCGCCGGTGAGCAAAGATGCTGAAGCCATCCTGGGCGCCAAGGATATTCCCCTTGGAGACCGCGCCAACACTGCTTTCATGGGCACTCTGGTCACCTACGGGCGTGGCAAAGGCGTGGTTGTGGCTACAGGCATGAACACTCAAATCGGCATGATCGCCGAGATGCTGCAATCTGTTGAACAGGAACCCACTCCCCTGCAGAAGCGCCTGGACCAGCTCGGGAAAACATTAGGATGGGCAGCGATCGCGGTGTGCGCATTGGTGTTTCTCACCGGCTGGTTGCGTGGTTACAACCCGCTGGATATGTTCCTCATCGCCGTCAGCCTGGCCATCGCAGCTGTGCCAGAAGGCTTGCCTGCGGTGGTCACCATCAGCCTGGCATTGGGTATGCGCGAGATGATCAAACGCCATGCCCTCATCCGCCGCCTGTCCTCGGTGGAGACGCTCGGTTCAGCCACCGTGATTTGCTCGGATAAAACCGGCACGCTCACCCAGAACCAGATGACGGCTACAAAAATGTGGGCAGATGGGCAGACCTTCGAGATCAGCGGCAGCGGCTATGAACCAAAAGGACAATTTCTGCTCCATGGTCAGGCGGTGGAGCTGGCAGATTACAAAGCCGCGACAACCACGCTTTGGGTGGCCGCGTTGAATAACGATGCCAGTTTGGAAGTCAGTGGAGAAAGCAATGGCAGGCCGACCTACCGCATGGTAGGCGACCCCACAGAGGGAGCGCTGATTGTCGCCGCCTCGAAATACGGCGTGGATTTCGAAGCGCTTCAATCGGCTTACCCTAGAGTGCAGGAAATTCCTTTCGACTCGACGCGCAAACGCATGCTCACCGTGCATCGCATTGTCGACCCTCACGATGAGGATATCTCTCCGTTCCATGATAAAAAGAACCGTAATCGGTACGCGGCGACGATAAAAGGCGCGCTGGATGAGGTGCTCAGCCTGTGCAGCGCCTATCAACGCATGGATGGCAGCATCGCTCCTCTGGATGAGGCGAAAAAAGCCGAAATCATGGCGGCAAATGACGCCCTGACAAGGGATGCCTTGCGCGTGTTGGCTATGGCTTACAAAGTCGTCCCGAAAGCACCAGACGTGAGGCACCTGGAATCACTGGAAGGTAACTTCGTCTTCTGCGGACTAATCGGCATGATCGACCCGCCCAGGCCAGAAGTCCCTCAGGCACTGCAAAAAGCCCAACAAGCTGGCATCCGCACGATCATGATTACTGGGGACTACCCCAATACTGCCCGCGCAATCGCCGCCGAGATCGGGCTCCTGCGACAGAATGGTGAGGTGCTCACCGGTAACGAGCTGAACCCCATGGATGATCGGACGCTCCAGGATAGAGTGATGCGGGTAGATGCTTTTGCTCGCGTCTCGCCGGAACACAAAATGCGCATTGTCGAGGCGCTGCGTAAAAACGGGGATGTGGTTGCCATGACCGGTGACGGTGTAAACGATGCTCCTTCGATCAAGCTGGCGGATATTGGCGTCGCTATGGGCATCACCGGTACAGATGTCGCCAAAGAGAGCGCCGACATGGTGCTGACAGATGACAATTACGCCAGCATCGTTGCGGCTGTTGAGCAGGGGCGGGTGATTTACAGCAACATCCGCAAGTTTGTCTATTACCTGCTCTCCTGCAATCTGGCGGAAATCGCCACTATCTTTCTGGGAACGCTCTTCACCCGCGGTTCACCGCTGAGTGCGATTCAGTTGCTATGGCTCAACCTGATCACCGATGGCGCCCCAGCCCTGGCACTGGGCACCGAGAAAGGCGACCCGGATATCATGCAGCAACCACCGCGTCCACCAGAGGAACCGATTATCAACCGTTTCATGCGCACCGGCATCATCGTGCAGACGGTAGCCATCACCGCCGTGACGCTGATCGCGTACCTCCTGGGGCTGCGTAACCACCCCGAATCCCCGGAATTGGGGCGCACGATGGCTTTTGTCACCCTCTCATTTTCCGAGCTGCTACGCGCCTTCACGGCACGCTCCGAGCGCTATCCCATATTGAAGTTGGGGATATTCAAGAACCGCAACATGAACTTGGCGGTGATCACTTCGCTGATTTTATTGGTGGGTGTGATCTACATCCCCTTCCTGCAACCAATCTTCAACACCGTACCGCTAACCTGGGTGCAGTGGGAGGTCATCCTGCCATTATTGATTTTCCCCTCCCTGGCAGCAGAGGTGACCAAAGTGGTGTTGGGGAGGCGGGGGAAGAGCTAACCCGTCAGCTATGCTTCTGAAAAGCGCCAAAGGATTTCTATCACCGAAAAAGCACATACTCTTTAAGAAATTTCTCCACCACCATATAAAAATGCGCGATCGTCTCCGGCTTCCTGAAGCCATGCCCCTCGCCAGGGTAAGTGTGATACACCAGGGGCACGCCGCGCGCCCGTAGCGCCGCCGCAACCTCGTCAGACTGCGACCTGGGCACAACCTTGTCCTCCTCTCCCTGAAAGAGCGCCAGGGGGTCTCGGATGCGCTCAGCAAAGAACACCGGTGAGCGTTCGTGGTATAAGTCGCGCGCCTCAGGCAGCGGGCCGATTATACTGTCCATGTAATGGGCTTCGAACTTGTGCGTTTCGGCAGCCAAAGCGAACAGGTTGCCCACTGGGAATACGGCGATCCCAGCTTTGAAGCAACCAGGATGCTCCTGCAAAGTACGCAGTACGGTATAGCCTCCCGCGCTGCCGCCCATGATCACGGCGCGTTCAGCATCGATCTTGCCCTGAGCAGCAAGGTGGTTCATCGCCTCCACAGCATCCTGAACATCCACCAGCCCCCAATTGCCGCGCAACAGATTCCGATAAGCACGCCCATACCCCGTGCTGCCGCGGTGATTGAGTTCTGCATAAGCATACCCGCGGCTGGTGAAAAACTGAGCATTCAGGTTGAAGCTATCGAAGCGCTGGCTGGTTGGACCACCATGCACATTCAGCACCAGCGGCGGAACGCCACTCCGATGATCATCTGTAGAACAAGGCGGATAGAGCAGCAGATGCACGAACTCACCATGCTCCCCTTTCCAGGAGATGTTTTCGGGCTTCGAAAAACCTTGGTATGAAATCTCTCTCGCCAGGGATTCCCGCCAGACAGTGGGGCGAAATGCACGCGCCCCCCTTTTGCCTGGCAAAGGCATGGTCAACACGCAGGTTGGTCTGCACGCTCCCGAAGCCAGCAGCGCTATATTACCGGACGAGACGCTAATTTGCTCCAGGTACGTAATCTCGTCGTCGAGCGGGATGGGCATTTCCTCCCCCCGATAAATATTCAGGCGGTGTATGGTGACTCGGGCGTCTTGATTGCGCAGGAAATAAATCCACTCCCCATTGGGGTCAAACGCAAACGTGCGCACACCCTGCACCCAGCAAGGTTGAGCATGCTCAGCCGGTGCATGGGTCAGTTGGCGCGTCTTTCCCGTCTCCAGTTCGTAGAGATACAATTGCCACCACCCGCTTTCGTCACCGGCGTATGCCAGAAAGCGGCCGTCTGGGGAAAATGTGGGCTGCACCACCGAGATATTTTCGCCCCCGGCGATTACCTGGCGGCTGACCAGACGCGGCAAACCATCCTGATTCGAGCGCAGGCGACCCAGGTATAATGCCGTCCCATCCCAGGGCATGTTGGGTGCATTCCATGCCACCCAGGCGATCATCTTCCCGTGGGGATGCCAAGCAGGCTGCATGTAATAATCCTCTCCGGAAGCCAACTTTTGTGGCCAGTGGCTGCCCTGGGCATCCACAATTTCCAACGTATCCAGGAGCTCATATGAGCGCACAAAAAGCACATACATGCCATTCGGCGAGACACAAGGAGAGGCAACCGCGCCAAATGCTGGTGTGATCCACTCCACCTCTCCGCCATATATCGACTGACGGCACAGGCGCGCCGATTCAGCATCCACAAAATAGACACTCTCTCCATGCAGCGTGAAATCTCCGCCTCCATAGCCCACCTTTGCGGCCACGGAACGCGTGGCATTCAACTCCCACAAACCTCCCCCGGCTAATGGCTGCACCATCAACACACGCTGGTCGCCACGCCCTTCCAGCCACACCACATGACCATTCGAGCTCAATTGCACATCGCTGATTTTCAAGCCCAGTGCCATGTGTTGTGGGCTAATTGGACTCATGCGCCTATCAGAGGCTTGCGCTTCTTGAGAGCTTTTCAGAGGGGTGTTCATCGTCTTCCTCCATGCAAGAGATATTCAGGGATCGGTTATGTCGGTTTCTTATAAGAGAAACTGCGGCGGTGAATAGGAGTAAGCCCAAATTGTACCAGCGCCTGGCGATGAGCGCGGCTGCCATAGCCTTTATTGTGCTTGAAATCATATTGCGGGTAGAGTGCATCAAGCCGGCACAAGAGCTCATCCCGCCATACCTTAGCAAGGATAGAAGCTGCAGCAATGCTCAACGAGCGCTGATCGCCCTTGATCAGCCGAGTCTGCTGAGCGGGATGATCCAGGAAGTGCATGTAATCCAAAAGCAAGTGTTCGGGCTGCACCGGTAAATCCGCCAGGGCGCGCAAAGCCGCTGTTTGCACCGATTTCACGATGCCGTATTGATCCACTTCCTCATTCGATGCCCAGCCAATCGACCAGGAGGCAGCAAGCGCTTGAATGCGCTGTGACCAACGGTGCCGCTGTGCAGGACTCATCTGTTTGGAATCGCGCACCCCGTTCAACGCCTCTACAAGATCGTCCTCTGGAGGCAGGATCACCGCCGCGACGACCACCGGACCAGCCAAGGCGCCTCGGCCTACCTCATCCAAGCCCGCAACCGGATAAGCGCCGCGCTTCCACAACTCCATTTCGATATCTAGACTGGGAGGTGCGTGCATCTCTGGCTTCATGGTTTTGAGACTTTCGAGGAAGTTCACCTCAGGTATTCTTCCGGGCTTTATACACAGAGCGCTCCTCGGGCGAATTTGCCCGAAGTACCGCCCGATGCATATATTCACCCTGCCGCGCCTTCCGACGAATGTACGCCATGTCCATCACCATGCGTAACGCATCTCGCCCGAGGTGGAGTTTGGATTCGGGATTGAAATACCAGGGGATAGGCACTTCAACAATGCGATAGCCACGCAGTCGCGCCAGGTAGAGCAGTTCAATATCGAACGACCAGCCATGTAAAGTCAATTGCGCGAAAAGGTCATCTGCCACCGCTCCTCGAAAGCACTTGAAGCCGCACTGCGTGTCTCGTAAACCGGGGAGCAACATGGTACGCACAAGGAGGTTGATCGCCCGTCCCCCCCAATGGCGATAGAAAGGCTCATTGTATCGCACCGCTCCGGGCGCTTCACGCGAGGCAATGGCAATGTCTGCCTCCTGCAAAGCTGGAGGTAAGAAGCGGTTGATCTCCTGGACAGGCATAGAAAGGTCGGCATCGCACATAAAGCGATACTCTCCCCGTGCGTGGAGCATTCCCTGCCTCACCGCGCCGCCTTTTCCGCGCGTGGGCAACTTCAAAACAAAGACATGCGCGTGGGTCGCGGCAAATTCTTGGGCAATGTCATAGGTGCGGTCAGTGCTTCCATTCTCCGCCACCCAAATCTCGGCAAAATACTCCTGTTGCTCCATAAAATCGTGCACCTGGCTCAAAGTGCTCAACAGGCGATTTTCCTCATTGTATGCCGGGATGATCACCGATAAGAAAGGCGCTTTCAAGGCACATTTCCCCGTTTCATGGCGTCACGCCGAAATCCATAAGATCAAGATGAGTGCCGAAAGAATGAGAATATTGATGAGCAACAATACGCCAAAAATAATCCACTGTCGTTTGCTCCAGGCAAAGCGCTGGCCAACCTTTCGAATCACACGCGGTTCTTCGCTTGGCAGACGAGAAAGCAGCGATGGGGCGCGAGGCTTCTCCTCATCCAAATCGCGAAAGGAAAACGCGTCCTGAATCTCCGCGTCCTCCTGTGCAGAGGGGGTAGCGCTACCTCCTCGCAAAAGGTACTCAACCACATGGTTTACCTGCTCGCGCGTCAAAACCCTTTCACTGCGAGATAGGTTGACCGCCAGGCGCTGAATAGCATCCGCCAAGACAATGCGTACACTGGGCTTGTCCATATCGACGTGAATCCCTGCATCGGCGAAGATCAGAAGCGCCTGCACAGCGGGCATGCCTGCTCCGAGGGCATTCACTTTCTCCTGCACCAGGTGAGCATAGAGGGCGGCATGGCGCAGGAGGTTCGGGCGGGCACTTCGATACTTCTTACCTTTGATGTCGTAGATTTCCCAAGCATCTTGTACTGCGCGGTACATCCTCCTGACTTCGCTGATCAATAAGGTGTAAATTCCAGGGGGGCCGATGAGGACAAAAGGCACGGGGTGATCGACACCGACCAGGCGGACATCACATAAAAGCACAAAGCGATCATCGAGCAATCGCTCAAGTTCCTGGACGACATTCTCCGAAGGAGTTAGGCGCAACGGCGGGAGGAAAGGCTGCAACCATACCGGCGCACCCGCGCGTCTCTGCTTTTTTCTCACATAGACATCTTTACCGATGATTTTCATAGCGGAGCATCCTTGCTCTCATCACCTTGAGGCTCGACCTGCAGGGGCACAAGACGCTTGAAGCCACGAGCAACACTACATGGCGTTCTGGCCTTGGCAAGGTCGCCTTCCTGGCAGCTAAATTATACGCCGATTTCTTATGGAACATCCATCCCCCAATGTCAGGAAAAAAATGAGGCACCGCTTACGCGCCCGCGCGCGGGCACGCAAGCGTATTATGTGAATATGTTCAATGGAATGTGGTTACGCTCTAGAGCTGCGGCACCCCATCCAATCTGTCGTGTTCCGCGTCGCCATCGCCAACGACTAGAACGGCTTTACCATCCTTTTGCACCAGGCGCAGTGGATGCGAAAGGTTGAATTGCGCGCCCATATATGCGACGCGCTCACCCACCATAAAACGCTTTCCTGAACGCAGAAGGTCGATGAGTGTTTGTCGGTCTAGAATCACCAGATCAGAAAAAACGGGGCCACGCCTGAGATAGGCGCGCACCCAATCTACCTGTCCATCGGTCTGGTAGTGGACTGCTTCGATGACGCCGTCAAGTTTCTGTTTTGCCATATACCCTCCCAGAGCGGTGGGATACGATGATGCTCTTCATTCAGTCGGGGCGGGCGGATTTGAACCGCCGACCCCCGCGTCCCAAACGCGGTGCGCTGACCGGACTGCGCTACGCCCCGATGGAATTGAGTATAATGCGATTTATCCTCAACCGTCAAGGAGGTCTGGTGGCGATTTTATTAGAATGGCCCTTACCAGAGGTCGCTCTGCTTAAAGTCCAGCGCCCCGAAGTGCGCAACGCATTGAACTGGGAGGACATGCACACCTTTTCGCGACTGATCGAAGACTTGCACACGTACCCATCGGTACGCGCTGTGGTGCTGACCGGCGCGGGTGGCGCCTTTATTGCAGGAGGTGATTTGAAAGAGCTGATCCGCTCTCCCACCTTTCAGGATGGGCAAAGGCTTTCTGAATTGATGAGCACAGCGCTGGATGGCTTACATGCCCTGCCCTGCCCAACGATCGCGGCGGTCAACGGGGCAGCGCGAGGCGGTGGCGCAGAAATCTGCCTGGCATGCGACTTGCGCGTATTCGACCCGCAAGCCACGATTGGATTCGTTCAAGTCGAACTGGGCCTCACCCCTGGCTGGGGCGGTGGGTTGCGCCTGGCACAACTGGTGGGCTACAGCCGCTCCTTGGAGTGGCTGACCACGGGGCGCATCCTCAGCGCCGAAGAGGCTTATACCTTTGGCTTAGCAAATCGCCTCTCTGCACCTGGAAAATCCTTGGATAGCGCTTTGCAACTTGCCGAAGAGATTTCCAACAAACCTCAAGAAACGGTATATGCCATCAAACGCCTGCTCCGCGTGGCGTCGATCGCCAACCGCGAAGCCGCTAAAGGTTACGAGCGGGCGCAATTTCCCTCACTTTGGGTTGGGCAAGAACATATCGAAGCTGTGGAAAAATTTTTACACAAAAAGTAAATGCATGCCCTACTATACGATGCCCAGCATCAAACCTACCAGGAAGACCTCCCGTTCTGGCTGGGAATCGCAGCCATGACTCCCATGCCAGGATTAGAGCTGGGGTGTGGCAGCGGCCGCGTGTATATCCCTTTGCTGCTCAAAGGCTTCCACTTCATCGGAATCGATCACGATGCGGAAATGCTGGCGCTGCTCAAACGAAAAGCGGCACTTCGCCACTTGCAAGAAAGGTGTTGGCTGATCCAGGCAGACATTTGCCAATTCAACCTGAGCCTTCGCTTTGGCAGCATTCTGATCCCATGCAACACCTATAGCACGCTCAACTGCGAAGCGCGCCAAAACTTGCTCGAACGCGTCCAGGCGCACCTTCATGCAGAGGGCGTATGCGTGATCAGCCTGCCTAACCCACACCGCCTCTTAGACCTGCCTGCGTGCGGAGAATCGCAATTGGAGGAAGTGCTCCAACATCCACAAAGCCGAAATCCGTTGCAAATCAGCAGCGCCTGGCAGAGAACGCGCAATGAGTTTACCCTTCTGTGGCATTACGATCATCTCTTGCCTCAAGGCCAGGTCGAGCGCATCACCCTATCCACGACCCATTATATCTATCCAACTGATGAGGAACTGAGGCGCGTGCGCGCGAATGGTCTTATACCCCTGACCATCTACGGGGATTTCGAGCGAAGCCCCTTTACGCCTGCCTCCCCCGAGATGATCCTTGTGTTGAAAAGAGCCCCATGAATACCCAGGGGATGTCATCGCTCATCCAAAACCAGAAACCAAGTCCTGAAGGCGCCATTTCGCGATAGAATTCCTATACGCCCTTAATTTACCCGTGGAGGCCAGGAAATGTTACCTCTCAAAGACACCATCCGCTCACATTCTTTCCCCATTGTCAACTGGCTGCTGATTGGCGCCACAACGCTGGTATTCCTGTTGGAGGCATCTCTACCCTCCACGGTACTTAATCGCTTGATTAGTTTGTTTGGCATCGTCCCAGCGCGACTGCACCTCAACGACCCGCTAAGCTTGGCGGCAAACCCGCTACCTTTGATCACCCTATTTACCCACATGTTCTTACACGGGGGCTGGTTTCATTTCCTTTCGAATATGTGGACATTATTCATCTTTGGTGACAACGTAGAAGACCGCATGGGCTCTGGGCGGTATTTGATTTTTTACCTCATCAGCGGTGTAATCGCCGGCCTGGCACAGTCTGCCATTGCTCCTGCGAGCCGTGTGCCCGCCATTGGGGCAAGCGGGGCGATCGCAGGGGTGCTCGGCGCGTACTTCATCCTGTTTCCACGCTCCAGGGTCATCTCTCTGGTGCCCCTCTTCTTTCTCCCATGGTTTGTTGAGATCCCTGCCGTGATTTACCTCGGGCTATGGTTCGTATCTCAATTGTTCTCGGGCTTGCTCAGCCTGCCCCAGACCGGCATCATGGGAGGCGTCGCCTGGTGGGCACATATTGGAGGCTTTTTCTTCGGCATGCTCTTTCATCGCTTCTTCACCCCACGCCGCGCAGTCTATTACCGGCAGTATCCTGATGAGTATTGGCCATTTTGAGGTTTTGAGTAGGTTCACCACACACGAGGAGGTTGGCGAGCTATGGACATCACGCTCATCTTTACCCTGTTCTTGATCATCTCCTTCCTTCAACCGATCATCCGACAAAAAATCCTGGAGGCTGCGCGCACCAAACTCCTGCGACAATTAGAGGAGAAAAGAAAGACGCGCGCCATTGCCCTGATCCACCGCCAGGAACGACTGTCTTTCCTGGGGTTTCCCCTCTCACGTTTCATCGACATCACCGACTCCGAAGAGATTTTGCGTGCCATCAAACTCACCGACGCACAGGTGCCCATTGACCTCATCTTGCATACACCGGGTGGCTTGGTATTGGCTGCAGAGCAGATTGCCTATGCCCTTTGTCGCCATCCAGCAAAAGTGACTGTGTTCGTACCCCATTACGCCCTCTCTGGGGGCACGCTGATCGCCCTGGCAGCGGACGAGATTGTCATGGACGAAAACGCCGTGCTTGGGCCGGTTGACCCCCAAGTGGGAAAATATCCGGCGGCATCGATTTTGAAAGTGCTAGAACAAAAGGATATCAACGAAGTCAGCGATGAAACTCTAATCCTTGCCGATATTGGCAAAAAAGCGCTTGCTCAGGTCAAAGAAACCGTCACTCGGATCCTTAGCACACGTATGCCAAAAGAAGAAGCCGAGCATCTGGCGAACGAGCTTTCCCGCGGACGCTGGACACACGACTATCCCATCTCGGTGGATGAGGCGCGGGCGTTAGGTTTGCCGATTAAAACCGAAGTGCCTACCGAAGTATATCAACTCATGAATCTCTATCCCCAGGCAGGCACAGGTCGTCCATCTGTAGAATACATCCCTACCCCTTATCCGATGCCCCAAACGATCCCTGGAAACGGTAAAAAAGCAGCTTAGTTTCGCGATGAGCGAGAGAGGCGATGAACCATGAACCAGAATAACCCAAAATTCGATCTAAACACCGCAAGCCTTGATGAATTGACTCAAATTCCCGGCATTGGGCGTCAGCTTGCGGAACGCATCATCCAGGCACGCCCATTTTCATCCATTGAAGACTTGCGGCGCGTGAGTGGCGTGGGCCAAGCATCTCTGGCGCGCTTTTCGCCTTATCTATCATTATCCACCATAGAGGAGGCACCAATAACAAAGTATCTCCCCGAAGAGGTCATCGAAGCCTCCGTTCAATCGGAACCGCATTCGACGACCGAAGCGGAGGTGGCACCAGCAGTCGAAAGCCAGGAGGAGGTTGTAGAAGCCGAAGCGGAAGAGCCCCCTGAAGCAGTCTTCGAGGCGGCGCCATCTCCCAAACAGGATCAGGCGCAGGCAGCCCCAGGGGCGCCCATCCCTCAACCCCAAGTATCGAGAACAAGCCCTTTGGGCGTCACCCAATCCGAGATGTTGGGGGCGATCACAGCCGGCAGCCTGATCACCTTTATCATTTCGATCCTCCTCACCCTGGGCACCCTGGCTCTGCTCAATGGTGGTCTGAGGTTCGTTCGACCTGCCGAGGTGGCCGATTTACGCAATCAGGTATCCAGCCTTCAAAGCCAATCTGCTTTGCTCGAAGAGAACATGCAAACCCTGCGTACGCGTATGGATAACCTGGAAGGCTTGGGGGGTCGCATCAGCAGCCTGGAGGATGGGGTGAGCGCGATGAACCGCGATATAACTGCCCTTTCCACACAAATCGCCACTTTCAACGAACAACTGGTAAGCCTGGCAAGTCAGGTGGAAGAGCTTCAGACTCGCACTAATGGCTTCCAAACCTTCCTGGAAGGGTTAAAACAATTGCTGAATGAGGTGTTGCCATGAGTGATAACCACCCTCCCTCTTTTGGGCGCCGCTTATGGCTGGCTTTTGTGGCTTTCTTGCGCGCCTTGATTCGGCTTGTGATTCTGGTGCTTACCATTTTGTTGTTCGCCGCGTTGGTGTACTTCGGCGTCCCAATGCTGTATCAACAATACCTCCAGCCGATGGAACAACGCCTGGGGAGTTTAGAGCAAAACCAGACCCTCCAGGCACAGGCTTCTGCACATCTGCAGACTCATCTGGAGGATATGCGGCAACGCCTCTCCAAAATTGAAGCGGACAACGACACGACCAAACAACTACTGGATGGTCTCAACAGCCAGGCGGCACAATTGGCTGCCAAACAGGAAACGCAGATGGTGGATCTGCTTGCCACTCAAGAGTCTGTTTCCCTCCAATTGGCGCAACTGGGTGAATCCCTAACTCAGATCGAAGCACACTTAGCAACGTTAGAAGCAACCATCGAACCATTGCTCAACGATTTCGATGCCTTAGAGGCGCGCGTTGGAAATCTCGAACTAAGCCCCGCGGGTCAACTGACACTCGAAAAAGTGTATCGCGAGCTTCAATTGGTGAAGGCGATGGAATTGCTCACCCGCAGCCGTTTCTCACTGGTGCAAAATAACTATGGCCTGGCAAAGCAAGACATCGAAGCCGCCATGCAAATCCTCAGTGCGCTTGAAGTCCCGGAGTTCCAGCTAGAGACATTGGACAAGATCATTGGACACCTGGAGGATGCCAGCCAGAACCTACCCGATGCGCCGGTGATCGCGGCGGAAGCGCTTGAGCTTGCTTGGCAATTGCTGAAACACGGATTGCCAGCAAGCGCTACCGCGACCCCCACTCCTTCACCCACGCTCTCAAGCACGGGTACCCTAACGCCTGCGCCGGTTCTATCGTCTGCATTCACCCCCACCCCTACTCCTTGAACGACTTTGGAGGTTATTTATGGAAGACAAAGAAAGCACTTCGCAACCGCAAACATCCCTGCCTGATTCAGAGGGTGCAGCCACAGAGGGAGAGAGCCTCTCAGAGATGCCCACACTCTCCCCGATCCGCAAGTTTCTACGCTGGGTGCTCAGCGCGGTCATCATGGTGGGATTGGGTGTCATCCTGGCGATATTCACACTTTACGTACCCATGCGCCAGAGCAAAATGGTGGCCGATAACGAACTCCTGGGGTTATCCCAACAAGCGACAGCAGACCGCGCAACCGCCGAATCTCAAACCGCTCGCCTCGCTGCCTTGCAAGAGGAGAATGAAAAGCTGCTTCATCGCATTGAGCAAGCCGAAATACTCAACCTCATTTTGAACATACGCGTGGATGTGGTCTCTGCGCAGCTTGCCCTCATGTTGGAAGACACGGGAAAAGCGCACCTGGCTTTGAGCAACACGGCAAATCTCCTGGACGAGTTGGAGCAAAAGTTGCCTGTGTACCAACGCAGTGTGGTCAATAGTATGAAAGTGCGCCTCGATCTGGTGCTTCAGGAACTGGAAAAAGACGCTTACGCAGCCCAATCCGACCTGGATGTCCTATCCAATGCTTTGACAGAACTCCAAAATGCTTTGACTCAATAAGGAGTTTTAAAAAAATTAGGGCGAAAATCGCTTCGCCCTAACGATGGTAAAAGCAGCGCTGCTTTAGCAGTTCAGGCGGGAATGGCCTTTCGCTTAACTCTAGATGCGCAGATGCCTCATTTCTTCTGGACAGCGTGCGCGTATGCGCTCCACGATTCTTCGGTCAATAGCGTAACACCGCGCCGATGTGTTTAATACCCGGAACATCGATATGCAAAACCTCAACCTCTCCTCCCGAATTCAACACTCTGCGCACCGCCAATTCAACGACATCCACAATTCTGTCGATCTTCCCCCCACAATAAGGGCAAGCCTCAAACTCGACCGAAGAGATCAAACCACAACCCATGCAGCGAAACCCTGGCGCCCGGTAGCCGTCGCGTAATAAAAGCGTTTGCACCCTGCCTTCATGAATCGACTTCAACACATCATCCAAACCGACGACCCCTCCCTTGCCTTTTGCTGCGCTGGTCACCACGCTTTGCGCCAATAAAGCTTCCCTTCGTTCTTCAGCCCTCTCCCCAATCTGAATGGCTTTTTCCAAGATTTCACTTTCGGAAGCTGTCATCGCCATGGGAAAGCTGCCCACCACAAGACTCTGCCAGGCTTTGGGCAAGAGGCTGCGAAACAAAGCCACGTTTTCATCCGTCCCGCCGATCAGGATGCGGCGTACCTGATTTTCGGCGAAGAACTTCGCCGCAACTTCGGCTACTTCACGCAAGTTTCGTTCTGTAACCTCATCGACGTAATCCGTGTTTCCAGCCACACCTCCTCTCCGACCGGCGTACTGGGAGCCGCCGCCGCGTTTTGTCCGGCGCACACTCTCCCCGAGTACGCCTTCTTCTTCTCTCAATTCGCCTAAATGGTAGTAAAACAAACGCGCGCCTTGTTTATCCACCAAAACCACGCCGAAACCACCGTATAAATCGAGTAAATCTGCCAGAGGCTTGACATATGGGCGATCGCTGATATGCATGCGGCTGCGCATGGGCACTGCAAAGGTGAATGCTCTGAAAAAATCTGCAGCCGCGCTAGAATACATGGCTACGCTGCGTCCAGACCAATCATGTTGATGGTTGATGTAATCCAAAATGGCGGCAATGTCTTGGGGGGCTTCCAAATCCTTCAACATGCTGCGCAGGTTGCGCTTATGAAAATCGGAAGAGCCTTTTTGCGGATCTGTGTTTAAAAAGACGCTAAGGACTTGAGCCGAGCCTTTGAATTCCAGCAATTCCTGTAAGTCTTTCTCGCTAAACATGGCTGCCTCCTTGTCTTTTGTAGTTGTTCAATAATGATTAAAACCAACACGCCCCTGAATGGTTTTTTACTTCGATCTATTCAGGCTTTTCACCCAGAATCAAACTGATTTCTAATTGCTCAGCGCCGCGTAAGACGGTTAGATATATTGTATCACCAGGGCGCTTATTCTTAATCAAATAAAGCATCAAATCGTTGAAATTGACCAGCGCATGTCCATCTACGGCGATGATTAAATCCCCCCCGGCGCGCACGCCAGGTAGATTGGTAATCTGTTCTCCGGCGCACAACCCAGCCTTTTCGGCTGGCCCTCCAGGATGGACTTTGGTGATGTAGATGCCCGTGGCTTGAGGAAGGCCAAGAATTTCTTGTTCTACAAGGGTGATTTCTCCCAGGCTGGAAATCCCCAGATAGGGATATGTGAACGTTCCTTCTTCGATGAGGAAGGGCACAATACGTTTTGCCAGGTTTGCGGTGATGGCAAAACCTACCCCTACTTGGCCTCGACCCAAGCCGCTGGTCAGCACCTGGGCGATCACGCCAATGACTTCGCCCTCAAGGTTCAGCAAGGCACCACCCGAACTCCCTGGGCTGAGCGCGGCGTCGGTTTGAATGACTTCGGCGATGGATTGCAAACGCTCATCGGATTCCAGGTTAAGGGATTGCAAGGTCCTACCCAACCCGGAAACGATGCCCAAGGTCATCACCCCCTGAAAGCCGTAGGGGTTGCCCAAAGCAACCACCACCTGGCCAACGCTCACTTGATCCGAATCTCCCCAAATCAAGGGATGCAATTCGCTTTGGGGTACAGAAACGTTCACCACAGCCAGATCGGAGATCGGGTCTATGCCGACGAGCTTGCCGCGGGCTTTGTAGCCGGAGGCGAAAAACACCTCTACCTCTTCCTGTTGGGCAGCGAGCACATGTGCATTGGTCACAATATGTCCTGCTGAATCGATAACAATGCCCGAACCCAAAGATGCGCTTCCTGGGCTAAGGGCGCGAATCGCTACAATGCCTGGATGGGTCTGCGCATATATGCTCGCCAATTCCTGGCTCATCCCAGCCAGCAAGGCGGGTGATTGAGCTACTCCCTGGGTAATATAAGGGGGAACTACCATTTCAGTTCCTTGCTCGATCGTTCTCTGAGCGGTGCAGGCGAAAAGGAACAGTACCATCCACGCTCCTGAGATGAAAGCCGATAACCCTCTTGTCCTTGTCATAAGACCTAAACACACCGTGTGCCTCATTGAGTCGCGCTGCAGAGGAATTTTATTTATTGTATATATCCATAGAGTAAAAAGTCAAGTAGAGGGCGGGAGTCTTTACAACATCCTAACCCAAGCTTATCATAATATATCGAACGCGCGATAGTTTCTGAAACCCCGTTTCCATGCTATGATTAGTGTATGATACCCGACGCGCAGCGCATCATGCTGGTTTGTGATCAACCCGAGATCATCGAGTGGCTGGTCAAGCAGGTTCTATCTGACCGCAGCCATCATGTGCATCTCGTGCGAACGATCGCCCAAGCCATTCAGGACCTAAACCGTTACTCACCTCATCTTATCTTGTGTTCACTTGCCCTCACAAGCCTTAGTTGCAAAGACCTGCTCGTGGCGCTTTCGGCTCAATCCATGCCCATTCCAGTCATCTTGTTAGCCGAAAAAGGGTGCGAGAGCAAGCTGGTTCAGGCACTTCGCCTTGGGGCAAGCGATTTCATCCTCCTGCCGGCAAAAGAAACCGAGGTTTGGGGAGTGATCGAACGCACGCTGGTACGGTCACGGTTAAGGGAAGAGCGAAACAGACTTGAGCAGGAACTTTCAAAATCATTGCAAGAAAACCAGGAAAACACGCGCCTTCTCGCCAGTATGCGCACAATGGCAAAAGTCCTGGCTTCCAATTTCACACAGGCGACTAAAATAGAAACCTTGCTCAAAGAAGCTGTCACATTTTGCAATGCAGACATGGGATGGCTGCTGCGCTTTCAGGCGACTTCCCGAAATTACCTTCTTGCAGCCGCGGTAAACCTCCCTTACGGATCGCATGTCTTGCTTGGAAAAGCTTGGGATGATGGGGTGGCAAAGATGGCCAATCAAAAGAACGAAGCAATTAGCTTGCATGGCGCGGCACTCAAGAAATTCCCGATCGGCAGGTTCGGTGAAGCCGCGCTTGTTGTGCCGATTAAAGCCGCGCGCATCGATCACGGCACGATCACCCTGATACGGAAATCTGCACAACCATTTTCCGAAATCGATAAGAAGTTTCTGGATATGATCAGCGAGATCATTGCCATCCTGTGGTGGCAAACGCCGTTCGATAAATGAGCGCTCAATCAGTGCAAAATCCAATCTCACACGCCGGGAAAAACATCCTCGAGCACATAAGTTATGGAAAGCCATCCACTGCTCGTTATCTTGCATGATGAACCCACACGCGACCTCATCGCGCGTAGCTTGCAAACATCATCACATTTCTATCCTATAATGACCACTTCCTGGCAAGAGGCAAAGAACCTGCTCATGCGCCATCCTCCCCAGGCGATCCTATTGGGTGTACCTCTACCCGAAGCCGATATCTACAGCATCAAAGAAGACCTCAGTCATCTTGCTCCATTGAGCCCTGTGATTCTGCTTTGTTTGGAGCAGCCCACGATTTCCCCTTTAGAAGCATTGCGGTTGGATTTTTTCGATCTGCTCCAAACTCCACTCAAGATACAAGAGTTATCCGCATCACTCGAGCGCGCCATAAAGGCCTCCAAACGGCAACAGGAATATGCCCGAATGGTCTCGGCGCGGGACACTGCAAGCCTCAAAGAGCAGGTGGATTTGCTCGAGACGATTCACCGCATCGGGCGTGAATTGACCCATTCGCTGGATATCGATAAAGTGCTGAGCGCTGTGGTAGAAGCCTCGGTGACTCTAACGAACGCAGAAGAAGGCAACTTGATGCTCTTGGATGAACCGGGCGGCGAGCTGTACGTACGCGCTCAAAAGAATTTCCAGGAAGAATTCGCCAGGACCTTTCGCCTTCCTGTAGAGGATAGCCTAGCAGGTGAAGTTCTGCGCTCGGGAAAACCTCTCATCCTGGATCGAGAGGCACCTCACAAAATCAAAACCTCTTTCATGGTCTATAACTTGATCTACGTGCCCATCACGATCCAAGGGAAAGCCATCGGGGTGCTTTCTGTGGACAACCGTCAAAGTCAGCGTCCCTTCCTCGAAAGTCACTTGGCACTCTTGTCCACCCTAGCCGATTATGCGGCCATTGCCATCGAAAACGCACGTCTCTACACCCATGTTCGCCAGGAACAGCAAAAACTCCATACGTTGCTAGAAAACATTATCGATGGAGTTTTGGTAGTCGATCACGAGCAACGCGTAATGATGATCAACTTACAAGCCAGAGAGGCTTTATCGTTGACCCAGGAACAGGTGTTGGGCAAAACAGCCCGAGAGGTGCTTCCATGTAAAGAGCTGGTCGACCTCATCGAACAAACTCCCACATCCCTGAACCCTAAAATTGAGTTCCAGGTCGAGAACGGGCGCATATATCGTGCCACAGCCACTCCAATTCCGGAAATTGGCACGGCCATCACTATGCAGGAAATCACTCAACAAAAAGAGCTGGACCGCATTAAATCGGAATTCGTAAGCGCCGTGTCCCACGACTTGCGGTCGCCACTTACGGCGATTTTGGGTTATGTAGAACTGCTTGACCGCATCGGACCACTCAACGATCAACAAAGAGAGTTTGTCCAGCGGATAAAAAACAGCGTCCATAATATTACCGCTTTGATAAACGATTTGCTCGATTTGGGGCGGATTGAAGCAGGGTTTGACTTAGAGAAAGAGCGCATCCCTCTTTCTCTGGTGATCCACTATGTACTCGATGGAATCGATCAGCGCATTGAGAAGAAGAAGATCAACCTGATCACGGACGTGCCTGAAAACCTTCCTTACGTGTTGGGGAATCCACTGCGATTGCGACAGATGCTGCTGAACTTGATAGACAATGCCATCAAATACACGCCGGAGGGAGGAGAGATTCGCCTCCTGGCGCGCGCGGAAAAAGAGCAAGTCGTTCTACAAGTAGCGGATACCGGAGTGGGGATCCCCGTGGCAGAACAATCCTTTATCTTCGATAAGTTCTATCGCGCGAGCAATGTGGCTGCATCCACAACCGGCACCGGTTTAGGGTTGGCAATTGTCAAATCCATAGTCGAAAACCACCAGGGGCGCATCTGGCTCGATTCCGCGCCTGGTAAAGGGACTGTATTTACCATCATGCTCCCGCAAGCAGACATCGTCCCGCACGAGAAACGAGAGGGTGCTCATTAAAGCCGCCTCCGCCTGAACGGTGAGGTGTTGCAGGCGGAGGCTTTCGCCAAAGGAGGAAACAGCGATGAGCAATTTTTATGCCCCCATATTCCAGGTGACTTTATCATACCGAAATAATAGCCGTTGGGTTA
Source organism: Anaerolineae bacterium (assembly GCA_037439525.1). Taxonomy (GTDB): domain Bacteria; phylum Chloroflexota; class Anaerolineae; order Anaerolineales; family UBA4823; genus JBBIVW01. The sequence continues at coordinate 335,038 of JBBIVW010000002.1, read as the reverse complement.
TTGTCATAAATCATGAATTTATGAGGAAGATGCTCACTGAAAATGTGATAAATGTAACAAGCTTGCGGTCTCAATAGAGCCATCTAACGTTTGACAGCGCTTCCGCGTTTTTGCAACCAGGCGCCAGAAAAGGAATCAAATTCTGTGCTGAACTTCATCCAATCGGAAACTAATAACACAAAGCCCTCTCCTTGAGGGTAGAACATGTAACCGGGTAATAACAGACGCAATAAGGTTTTATTTAGCGGATACCCCCGCAACTCTAAGATCAACGCTGTTTTCCCCATAAAGGGCTCTAAAAACATCCTGCGTGACCATTTTTGCTTATCTGGAGGGAAGATCTGCTGAATCAACGCTGGATGCAGGCTACGGATGCGCCGATATGAGATGTGCATCCGTATAAGCGGTGTGGCGATGAAGAGAGAATCACGAAATGGTTTGACATATGCCATCCATTGAGCTAAAAATGCTACCAGGCTCACGAACAATGACATAATGGATGCAGCAAGGATCAACACCTCCCCTTTCAGAAAAAGAATATCGCGCGGTTCAATGAGCGACCATTCCCAAACGGCAAGCAGGGCAATCCCCAAGATCAAAGCACCCAAGGCAAGGCGCCCCAATGTTCTGCGGTAAAAGATAAGAGGATAACGATGGCCAGAACGTTTTGATTTCATCTTCAACCTCTACGAAAGTCTACACGTTAGAAATTTTCCTCAGACGCCAATGGGATTGTAAACCAAAAAATACTCCCCTCCCCTGCGGCGCTGACAAAACCGATTTCGCCCCCCATCAGCTCCACCAGGCTTTTAGTCACATTCAAGCCCAAACCCCATCCCTGCTCATTGCGAACGACGGGGTCATCCGAACGAAAGAACTGAGAAAAGATCTTGCCGTGGTCTTTCGGGTCAATCCCGATACCTGTATCCACGACATCCACACGCACAGCTTTTTCAACCTGTCTCGCCACAACACGAATCTCTCCCCCTTCAGGCGTGTATTTGCAGGCATTACTCATCAAATTGGTGAGCACCTGGACCAGGCGGTTAGGGTCTGCATATACCTCTGGAAGCGCTTCTTCCAATTCAAGTGCCAGACGTTGACCCTTCTCTTCGAATTTAGGTCTCAGCCTTTGAAGCGTTTCGTCAATATAATGGGGCAACTCTAGTGCTTTTCGTTCCAACTTCAGACGCCCTGTTTCGATGCGGGAGATATCCGACAAGTCCGCGACCAACGCCGACATGCGGTCAACGTTGTTGCGGATCACCTCCAGGAATTTCACCTGCTGTTCGTTGACTGCTCCTACCACACCTTGTTGAAGTAAATCGGTGTAGCCACGGATGGATGTCATGGGAATGCGGAGTTCATGGGAAACCATAGACACAAACTGGGACTTCGCCTGATTGGCGAAATGCAAAGCCTGATAAAGACGGGCATTTTCCAAAGCCGCGGCAGCCCTACCGGCAAGATGACCTAAAAAACTGATTTCATCTTGGTGATAAGGTTGCGCGCGTTCAAAAACCAGCACGCCAATTGGCTTGCCACTATGCGGGATAGGAATGATCAGGTATATTTGCTCCCCTTCGGCAACCCGTACCGTCTGTGGTGCTAATTCTGCGATTGCCTTTTCGATGCCCCGTTCATTTTCCAGCACATGCGGTAGGGGTTCAGGATAAACAGCAACCGGTGGAGTATTGGTTTTTTCATCCGAAAGGAGCTTGATCCACACATGTGCCGAATGGCTTTCCTTCTGCGCCCATTTGTGTAAGATCTCCAAGACATGTTCGACATCTAAGCGGGTATTCAACTCGCGGTCAATCTGAGCCAAGGTTTCGAGTTCCTCCACTCGGCGTGTTAGAGCCTGGTCGGTGCGGGTGTACAGGCGCGCGTTCTCGATCACAATCGCCGCTTGAATAGCCAGGGTGTTCAGCATTTCCAAATCGCGACGGGTAAACAAGCCCGCTTGGGTGCGATTATCGACATAAATTGCTCCAATGATTTGGCCGCGCGCTAAAAGCGGCGCACACATGATGGAGCGCAAAGCATAAAAGACTACCGATTCCGTGCCAGAAAACCGCGGGTCGGTTTGTGCGTCTGTCGTAACCACCCCTTCTCCCCGTTCCAACACCGTATCGATAATCGTACGGCTTACCTCCATGTCCTTGTGCGAAAGCGTTTCCTGCACGAAATTTCGTGCGGCGCGCAACTTCCAATCCTCCCCTTCCTCAATCAGCACCAAAAAGCCTCGTTCCGCGCCGGTCAAACGGATCACGGCGTCCATAACTTGGGCGAGCACTTCGTCCAGATCGAGAGATGTGCCCAAAATTCGCGAAACCTGGTAAAGAACTGCCAGATGACTTTGTTCCTCACTGCGCTTCAAATCCTCCCCCAGTTTTTCCAAATACTGGTATGCCTTTGCCAGATAATCCCGTCCACTCCCCGCAGCCAACTCGGCTTCCAAATCTCGCAAAATGGATTGCAAAGATTCAAAATTCGATTTATGCAAGTCTAATGGCATGGTTTTTCCTTTTTATTCCATCGCCTTTGCTGGAGAAAAAGAGGCTATATTCTCCTTATAGTATACACATACTTCGCGTAATGGGCATCGTGGACATGAGGGGCGTCGTGCGCGGCAAATCTCGCGTCCCAGGCGGATGAGATTCAGGTGTGCTGCATAATAAGCTTTGGGAGGGAATAGCTTCTCGAGGGTTGCATGAGCTGCTTCCGGGCTCATCTTTTCGGGGCGCAACCCTAACCTGCCAGTGACCCGAAAGATATGCGTATCCACCGGAAAGGCGGGTTTCCCCAGGGAAAACAACAAAACAATCGCTGCAGTTTTAGGACCAACCCCTTTAAACTGCAACAACCATTCTCTTGCTTGCTCCACAGACATATCACCAAGAAATGATAAATCCAGGTCGCCGCGCTGGGCAGTAATCTGCCTGAGAATATTTTGCAACCGCGCTCCTTTTTGGTTTGCCAGGCCCGCGGGGCGAATGGCTTCGACAATTTCATTCAGGGATGCATCACGCACCTGTTCCCAGGTTGGAAAACGTCTCTTTAAACTCAAATACGCACGGTCCCGATTGTGATCATTGGTGTTTTGGGAAAGCAAAGTGGATACCAACTCATCCAGCGGCGGGAGTGGGTTGCGCCATTGAGGATAGCCATAAAACTCCAGCAACCTGGCATGCGCCCATCGAGCTTTTTCATCAGCCTCCATGAAAACAGATTCTCTAGCCATTCCAATGGAGTGTAAAAATGGGATAAGCTCGCCCCACCTCCAAACCGCGCCAATTTGTCACCGCCCATTCTGGACCAAACTCGGCCAACAACTGTAATTGCTCTGCCGAAAGAGCGTTCAATTGTCGGAGTATTTCCAAAGCTACGGCAGGGCGCACTCGATTGCGAGAATCGCCATCTGAGATTTTAAAGGCAATGCCGATGGCTGGAGAATCTGGCGCCAACGCTCCTGGGCGCAACGCCATGCCCTGAAACCCCTCCGCGCCAGCCTTCGCCAGAACGCGGTTTTCAGCAACTTCCATTAAAACTGTATCCAATCGCCCAGGACCACCCACCATCTTTGGGTAGCCCACCATAGCTTTGGTCACCAAGGCGCAACTTTGCTCGCGCTGCCTGGTTTGGGTGTTCACTTTCTCGGGTGACCACAAGCGCGCAAAGCCTAGCGCGACTCGGTCTAAAGGAAGAGCAAAATTGGGCGCGGAACACCCATCGATACCGATTGAAATGTCTTGCACTGGCAATGCGCACATTTCAGCCAGCGCCTGAACGATTTTCTGCTGTACTGGATGACAGATGTCAATATAACTTACGGATTCGTCCGGCTCATCATTTGCCTCTTTTAACAAACGCGCAAAAGCCAACATGCCCGTATGCTTTCCCGAACAGTTGTGACGATTGGGCGTAGGGGATTCGCCGCGTTGTCTGAGCAATTCATTTGTCTCGCGATCGTAGGGAGGGTGTACTCCGCACAACAATTCCGCTTCTTGCACACCGGTTTTTCTTTGGAGCCCTTGAACTACAGAGACATGTTCATCGGTGCCGGAATGCGATCCACACATCAAGGCAATCTCTTGCAACGTCAATCCGAAACGCTCTGCTCCGCCATAGTCCAAGAATGGAAGCACCTGAAATGGCTTTGCTGAGGAGCGAAGATAAGTGACCGTTTTGGGGTTGCCAAAAGAAGCCAGGAGCCTGCCATCGGCATCTACTACAGCGATGGCCCCGAAATGTACTGACTCGTGCACCCCTGCGCGATCGAGCACGAAAATAGGTTGGTAATCCTGGTAAGGGTTCAATGGTGATTGTCCTTTCTATGCATCCGAATTTATGAGGCGAGGGCGTCTTTCTGTTCCGTTTGGTTTTCGCTCCCTTGTGAGACGAGAATGCGCGTCATGCGCAAATAGCATTGTATGACCCCGCTGCGCAAGCGTGTCTCATAGGCATCGCGCAGTTCGTCGGGGATGTCATATTTATTCAGCAATGAGGTGACCAAACTTTCCGTTGCCTGAGCAGGTGCTCCTTTCTTCGCCAGATTTTCAATCCCCTGCAATAGTTTGGTTAATATGCTTTTTTGAAAACGAACATCCTTAATCGTGGCAATACCTCCTCGACCGCTGACGATGGTGTAATCGCGATAGTCGGTAAGGAGGACATCCAAGTTTTCAATCCATTCTTCCAGGTTTGCATGGCTCAAGAAGGGTGGCTGGCTCTTGGTAACCAAATCGCCAACGAAGACCACTTTCGCCCAAGGGATGACCACCCATATCGCCCCAGGCATGGGCCCGGGGTGATGTTCCAATATCGCCTCTCCTGGACCCCAGTGGATGCTCATACTTTTAGAAAAATTCAAATCCGGCGATGACCAACGCATCCCCACCGAATCGGGGAAAGACTCCCAATCCGCCCCGCTGGGACTCACCTGGCCTTTAAAAATCGCGGGGCGGCCTCGATATGCCTGAGCAGTCTTCTGATGCGCAATGATCAGGCTGTCCATGATGCGCGCCCCCAACGTGCGGTCAGGATGCGCATCTAAGTGCACCAAAACCCGGTTGTTTCCGCCGCGTTGGTTGAGCAACATTGAACGCCATAAACGCGCCTCTTCTGGACGTAAAGGAACATCGATCATGACGATGCCAAACGAGTGCACCAGTGCGCCAACCGTTACTCCAAGGAATGAATCTTCGTAAAAAATTCCGTTTGAAATCTCTTTCATCGCCCTTCTCTTGTAAGGTTATATTGTTCCATTCGGCTGTTTTGGTAAGGTGAAGTGAATGCACGCCCCTGGGGTTTCATCACCCACCCAAATCCTGCCGCCATGAGCATTGACGACCAAACGGGAAAATGGCAAGCCTAACCCATGTCGCCGCAGCCTGGATTCACCCCTGGATAGCGCAAATTTGTCAAAGATGCGCTCTCTATCCTGCAAGGCGATGCCTGGTCCACTATCTCTTACCCAAATCTCGACGAAATGATCGTGATCCACTGTGCCGATCCAAATTGTACTCTCAACCGGAGAAAACTTGATCGCATTATCCACCAGATTCACCAAAACGCGTTGGATCATTTCCTCATCAATATACACCTCGCCGGCATGCGGTGAAAGTTGCAAGGCGATCTGCATGCGCCGTTGTTCGGCGAGTGGATGAAGCACCTGTAAGCAATCCTGGACTAATTTTTCACATGAAATCATTGCCCGATCGCTCAAAGGTTGTCCTGCTTCCAATAAATACATATCGAGCAGCATATCGATCAAGCGTTGGATATGCTCACAAGATCGTTTAGCGATCTGCACCATCGTGGTTTGTTCCTCATCCGAAAATTGACCGTGATGGAGACTAAGCATATTCACAGTGGTTAGCACCGTTGATAAGGGGGAACGAATATCGTGGTAGATCATAGCCATGAGGTCCTCGCGCATTTGGTCGAGCATCTTTTGTTCGGAAATATCGCGCAAGATCCACTGCATCAACTCGCCGTCTGCCCCCTGGATGCGCCGCGCGAAAACCTGGATGGGTATCTCCTCACCATGCATGGGTTTCAAAACCGAAGCATAAGTCGCCACATGTTCCCCATTCAGCGCCTCGAAGTTCGTGCCTAATAATTGGGCGTTCCACTGGTGCAATTCCCTGATATCCCTCCCTTCGATCGCCTCTCCTTGGACCCCGAATACGCGCCGTGCACATACATTTGCTTCCACCACGGTACCATTTCGATCCGTGATCAAAATGGCATCCACACTATCTTGAAATAAAGCCTGATAGCGTTGGAGCGCCACCTGCAGGCGATCATAGAGTAAAGCATTGCGAATGGCTGCACCGGCAATCTGGCCAATAGCTTCAACTAGAGAGAGATGCGCGGCAGTGAAGCGGCCAGGGGAGGGATGCACCAGGGTAATCACACCAATAAGCGACTCGCCCGAGAAGATCGGCGCGCTGACAGCTGATTTCGCTCCCGTTTGCGTGGGTAAATCGTCAGGGCGCTTTAACCATCGCGCGTCCTGACTGGTGTCGGGGATCAACACAGCCTGGGCGTGGCGCGCCACCCAGCCGGCCAGCCCTTGCTCAAAGGTGACGCCTAATTCCGGTGTATCGTGAAGTTTTGCTTGCTTCCCAAATAATAACGAGGATTTTATCGGCTTTCCTGCCTCATTGAGAACGATTATGCTTCCGCTTGCCGCTCCGACGCTCTCTATAGACCTACGCAAAATACGTTCCAGAACGATATCGGGATCCAGTGTCACCGAAAGTTCACGGCTTACCTGATAAAGCAATTGAAGAAAGGCTTCTGGCTCTTTGGGACGTAACTCTTGAGAAATAGGGCTTCGCAAATTTGACATGCACCCTTCCATTTCAATTTCAGTATAGCACAGCCACCAATAATCCTGGGGTGAGAATAATCCTTTTCAGCTATAAATCCAAATAGGGCATATCAAGAAATAGGACTTCCAACGCCAGCCTCGCATTAACATTCCGGTCAACCAGCGCAATGGTCCTCTGCAGCGCGGAAAGAAATTTCGAGACGCGCGGCAAATCCATCCGCGTTGCCAGGGTGTCGATTTCTTGCGTGAAATCCACGTTAGCGATCTTTACTGCAGCACCACCCGAACGTAAAAGAACGTCATGAAAAAACAATTGCCACACATCAATCGCCTGACGGAGGTTTGTTTTCTGGCTGGAAAGTTTTTCGGCATAGCGAAACCTTTGATACCGGTTAGCACGCAATAATTCCCACAGGTTCTCCAGATATTGGTGGCGTTCCGCTAACAATTGCGGGGTGTGATGCAAACGCAAAGCATAACCCATCCTGCCGTTTGAGATGCTCGCCAGCAGCGTGGCGCGCTCTGTATCCACGCCCCATTGCTGTATAAGAGCGGTTTGAATTTCTTCCCGCGGGATGCTCGTCAGGCGAATCACCTCACATCGCGAGACGATAGTGGGAAGCAAGTCTTCGGGAGTTTCACTGGTGAGCAACAACACCACTTGAGGATTGGGCTCTTCTAAAGTCTTCAGCAGAGCATTCATCGCGCTGGGATTTGCTTCCTGAAAGCGCAGCAATAAGGCGACACGGTAGCGTGCTTCGTAAGGCGCCAAAGCCAATGCACGGATCAATGCGCGCACCTGATCCACTTTAAGCACCCCTCCCCATTGTTCCGCCTCTACGACCAACAAATCCGGATGCTGCATCTTTTCAATCTGGCGGCAGGAACGACAAGCGCCGCACATCAAACCGGCCCCCGGGGGTTCCAGGCAATTCAATGCTTGGGCAAAACGCAAGGCCAATGTCCTCTTACCCACCCCCTGCGGTCCACATAATAGATACGCGTGTCGCGGCGCTCCACGAGCAACGTGTAGTCTTAATAGTTCCACTGCCCACGGATGCCCAACATACTGCCATTGCATGGAAGCAATTTTATTCCAGAGTATAGCAATTGGCAACAGAGGTTTGAATTTAAGCCTATGCTATAATCTCATGCCAATGGAAGAAGAGCACTTTGATCGTTTGTTAGAGACATTGAACGCACAACAAAAGGAAGCGGTGACCGCGGCTCCACAAGCGGTCATCGTGCTGGCGGGACCAGGTTCAGGGAAGACCCGGGTGCTGACCTACCGCATCGCTTATCTTTTGGGACAGCTTAGAGTCTCTCCATATCAAATTCTGGCGGTGACCTTCACTAACAAAGCTGCCCGGGAAATGGAACACCGTGTACTGCGTCTGGTCGGCGAAGGCGCGAAAGGCATCACCCTGGGGACATTCCACGCCATTTGCGCCCAAATCCTGCGCAAAGAAGCAGAACATCTGCCATTTGGTAGCAATTTCACCATCTTCGATGAAGACGACCAACTCAATGTCGTCAAAACAGCGCTTCAAGAACTTAATCTAGATGAGAAACGCTATCGACCGCATGGGGTGCACAGTGCCATCTCAAACGCAAAAAACGACCTCCTTTTGCCCGATGAGTATCCTGTGCAATCCTATGGTGACGAGGTTATCCGCCGCCTATACCAGAGGTATCAGGAACTGTTGCTGATCAATAACGCCCTTGATTTCGACGATTTATTGCTATGGTGCGCGTATCTCCTTGAGCAACATCCACCCGTACGCCTGAAATACGCCAAGCGGTATGCCCATATCCTGGTAGATGAATTCCAGGATACCAATTTTGCCCAATATGTGATCGTCAAACATCTCGCAGAGGTACACCGCAGTTTATTCGTTGTTGGCGATGCCGATCAATCGATTTATCGCTGGCGCGGGGCAGACTTTCGCAATGTCCTCCGATTCGAGCGAGACTTCCCAGAAGCTCAGGTTATTTTGCTCGAACAAAATTATCGCTCCACACAAAATATCCTGGATGTCGCCATGGCAGTCATCGATCGTCATCCGCATCGCCACCGGAAGCGATTGTTCAGCGATTTGGGGGAGGGACACAAGGTAATATTGCACGAAGCTCTGGATGACCGCCTGGAGGCTTCTTTTGTCGTAGAAACCATTCTCGATCTGGTTGCGAAAAAGAAGGCAATCCCCGGAGACTTCGCCGTGATGTATCGCACCAATGCTCAATCTCGCCTGCTCGAAGAGGCGTTCTTACAGGTGGGGATGCCTTATAAACTGGTCGGTGCGCAGCGCTTTTATGGTCGAAGAGAGATCAAAGACCTGATCGCCTATTTACGCCTGATCGAAAACCCGGATGACGAAATTAGCCTGACGCGCATCATCAATGTGCCGACGCGCGGCATTGGCCCAAAGACATTTGTTTCTCTGAGAAGCCTTTCCCAAAAACTGGACCTGTCTTGCGGCAAGTTGCTGCTGGCTCTAAGCTCTGGTCAATACCAGGACAAGCTTAATGAACAATTTCGCCCTGCGGCACTTCATGCGCTCGTCCAGATTGGCGCACTCCTAGAAAAATGGTGCGCCCTTAAAGAGCAATATCCCCCCAACCTCCTTTTGGATGAAGTGATCGAAGACATCGATTACTACAATTATATTAACGATAAAACCGAAGAAGGGCAAGAGCGCTGGGATAATGTGCTCGAACTCCGTCGCCTGGCGAGCGAATATCAAGAAGCAGGCTTGGAAGCGTTCCTGCAACAGGTGGCCCTCGTATCCGATCAGGATACCCTGGAGGCAACGGAAAGCGCTCCTACCCTATTGACCCTGCACGCGGCCAAAGGGCTCGAATTTCCCATAGTATTCATTGTTGGGTTGGTGGATGGCATCCTGCCTCACGCACGTTCATTCCAAGATGAAGATGCCATGTTAGAGGAACGGCGCTTATTCTATGTGGGCATCACGCGAGCCAAAGAGAGGCTTTTCCTGGTGTACCCTCTCAACCGTCGTACATACGGCGTTCTCGAACCGGTAGAGCCCTCGCGTTATGTCTCAGAAATCCCCCTCTCCCTGCTCGAAATAAGCGGCACAAGCTGGGCAGCTCATCAAGCTGTGCCCTCCTCCATGGACAGCCTGCGCCATCAGGGCTCGCTCTCCAGCAAGAAGCCCGCCCAACTTCAATACCAGCCCGGTATGCGTGTGCTTCACCCTTCCTGGGGTGAAGGGATGGTGCTCAACGCCAGCTTGCAAGGGGAGGATGAAATCTTGGATATTTTCTTTGAGGAAATTGGCCTGAAAAGAGTGGTTGCCTCCCTGGCTCGCTTGGAGCTGCTGAAATCCTGATTTTCACCGGAACAAGAAAACTTTACGGGATTCGCCCCCGCGCTTATAATGCTTTTAGCATGCCGGTTTTAGACGCCTCTTCGATGGAAATCATTAGCAGGAGTGTGGAGCAAACCCAACGGGCAGGAATGCGCCTGGGGGCTCTGCTCTCGCCTGGAGATGTGGTTTGCATGGTGGGCGACCTGGGCACTGGTAAAACCACTTTGGCTAAAGGAATCTCAGCCGGCTGGGGCTCGCTGGATATGGTCACCAGTCCTACTTTCGTAATCGTAAACGTGTACCGTCGTGCGGACGGTAACCGCCTATATCATCTGGATGCCTACCGCCTTGCCAACCCTACTGAAGCTCTAGAGCTGGATATCGACTTTCTGGTGCAGAACGGAACTCTAATGATCGAGTGGGCCGACCGCATCAAACCCGTTCTGCCCGATGATTGCATTTGGATAACACTGAAATGGGTTGACGAAGAACAACGTGACTTGATGATTTCTGCTTCGGGTGAACGGGCGCGGCACATCGTGAGCGAGTTGCGTAAGGAGGTCTACGGCGTACCATGACCCAACGGCGCGAAAAGCTCCTGCTCGCACTTGATACTTCGACCAGCACGGTTGGCCTGGCATTGTATAATGGCGCCGAAGTGCTGCATGAAAGGATTTGGAAGAGTCGCTTTAATCACACGCAAGAACTCGCTCCGATGTTGCATCAGGCGCTTGAACAAAGTGCAGCCAGCTATGATGATTTGATCGCCATCGCTGTCGCAATCGGACCTGGCTCCTTTACCGGCCTTCGCATTGGGCTGGCTCTGGCTAAAGGTATTGCACTCGCTCATCACCTGGCACTGATTGGCATACCCACCTTGAACATTCTGGCAGCCGCCCAACCCCTCAGTTCCGAGCCCTTGATCGCCGTTTTGCGCGCCGGTCGTGGCCGTTTTGCAATCCAACGCTTTACTGCCGGGAAAAAAGAATGGCACGCCATGGGGACGCTGGAAGTTAAGACCCTGGATGAACTTCTGCTCGAGATCGAGAAGCCTTCTCTGATATGTGGCGAGTTAAACGGAGATGAACGACAAACTTTGAAACGCCAAAGCAAGCTGGCTATGGTAGTTTCTCCGGCGCGCAGTGTACGTCGCCCTTCTTTCCTGGCGGAGATAGCCTGGGGCAGGTTTACCGCAAAGCAGCATGATGACCCTGCCACTCTGGCGCCGATCTATTTGCATTACACTGAGGCTATCCCAGGATGATCACCTCCAACCCCTCGCAAACTTTCGTCATTCGTAAGATGCGCCTCGAAGACATTGCCGAGGTCACGAAAATCGATCAGGCTTCTTTTAGCCTGCCATGGCCGGAAAACGCTTATGCATATGAACTCAGGAGGGATCTAAACTCTCTGGTTTATGTCGCAGAAATCGAAGAAAACGATGGGCAGATGAAGCTCATTGGGGTCATCGTTGTGTGGCTGATTTTGGATGAAGCGCATGTGGCCACATTGGCCGTGCACCCCGATTTTCGCCATCAGGGCGTGGCGCAGAGAATGCTTCTCTACGCACTGATTCAATCCGCCAAGCGTGGAGCGCTCAAAGCCACCTTGGAAGTGAGAGAAAACAATCTCATCGCGCAACATCTCTATCAACGATTTGGTTTTAAAGTTGTGGGACGGCGGAAAGGATATTATCGCGATAATCATGAAGACGCCTTGATCATGACAGTTGAGCCGCTTAGCTTATCGCACCTACAATCCCTTTGGGAAGCCTCGGAAAACGCGATCAAAAGCGAAGAGGAACATCAGGAGAGAATAAAAAATCCACTACTCAGGAAGTTGTTATGGAAGCTGAACAAGAATTGAGACAAATCGCCAAAGAAGTCTCGGCATGCATGAAGTGCCCTTTGCACCACTCCCGCAAGCATGCCGTGCCTGGAGAGGGCCCGGCGCACGCGAAAATCATGTTCATTGGAGAGGGACCCGGTTTCTACGAAAATGAACAGGGGCGCCCCTTTGTTGGCGCAGCTGGCAAATTCCTGGATGAGTTGTTGGAACGAATTCACCTGAAAAGGTCCGATGTGTTCATCACGAACGTGGTGAAATGCCGCCCTCCCAGGAACCGCGACCCCGAACCCACCGAATTGGCTGCCTGTGATGGCTACCTTGAACGGCAGATTCAGGCCATTGACCCAAAAGTCATCGTTACATTGGGGCGCTATTCGATGGGACGTTTCATGCCGAATGCCAAAATCAGCCAGGTGCATGGACAAGCGACGCGCGTGAATAGCCGTTTAGTCGTTGCTATGTACCACCCTGCAGCCGCGCTGCATCAGAATTCCCTCCGCCCGATCATCGAAGCCGACTTCACACGCTTGCCAGAGTATATCGCCACGGCCGAAAACCTTTCTAGGCAGCAAGAAGGGGGGAATGAAGAGAAAGAAGAACCCAAGCAATTGCGGCTTTTCTGAAACCACCATCGAAGAGAGACATGGCTCTTCTCGAGCTGTACAAACGTTTACCCACCACGGTAAGAATCCGTTTACGCTCCATCATCCCTGGAAAGGTAAGGCGATGGTTCATCCACAAAAGAGTGGAAGTTTACCTCATCTCCTACCCAAAATGCGGGCGAACATGGTTGCGTTTGATGATCGGCAAAGCCCTGGCGTTGTACTTTTCGCTTCCCGAAGGAGAGGATGTCCTCTTACTGAATGATCTATCCACACGGCACCCCAACATTCCTGTCATCAAGGTTGAGCATGAGGACCACCCCATGCATAAAACTCCTCAGGAGCTCCAAACTTCGAAGGAGCACTTCAGGGATAAAAAAGTCATCTTTTTGGTACGCGACCCGCGCGATGTGATTATCTCTAGTTATTTCGAGTTTAAAAAACGCGCTGTTCTGTTTGGTGCATCATCAGCTAAAAACCAATCACCCCTTACAACCAGCGAATTATCGGAGTTCATCTTTCAACCGCGCGGCGGTTTCGACACCATTCTGAAGTACTACAACATCTGGGCTGAAAACAGGCATGTGCCTAAGGATTTCTTACTGGTGCGCTATGAGGATGTACACCGCTCACCCGAAGCGGAGTTGCAACGCGTGTTGAATTTTCTGGGTTTGCACGAAGTCCCACAAGACATTGTGCGCGCCGCGGTACAATACGCCTCCTTCGAAAACATGCGCCGAATGGAAGCCGAAGGTCGATTCGAAAGTAGCATGCTCAAGCCAGGAGATCAGAAAGATGAGGAGTCTTACAAGACTCGCAGAGGGGAAATATCTGGCTACAAACGTTATCTCAAGGACAGCGAGATTGAGGTTCTAAACCAAAAGATGCGCACGCAACTCTCATCATTTTTTGGTTATCAGGTATAACTCTTGGCAACGAAAGGCATTCATATGACGACAAACTACAACGAAAAGTTACTGGCAAAGCTAAAAAACCGTGAGGCAAATGTAGCCATTCTAGGACTCGGCTATGTCGGCCTGCCCCTGGCAGTCGTTTTTGCCGAAGCCGGGTTTAAAGTGTTAGGCATTGACCTCGACGAAACAAAGGTTCAAACCATATTGCGGGGGAAAAGCCATATTCAGGATGTACCCGAAGAACAAGTCGCCAAGCTGGTCGCATCTGGCAAGTTGAGCGCCACAACGCATTTTTCGGCTCTTCAGGAAATGGATGCAGTGAGCATTTGTGTGCCCACTCCTTTGAGGAAAACCGGCGATCCAGACCTCTCCTATATCCTTGGAGCCACGCAGGAACTTGCAAAGTATATGCACCCTGGCATGGTGGTGGTGCTCGAATCGACAACCTACCCCGGCACCACTCGCGAGATTCTGCTTCCCAGGCTCGGTGAGGAACAGGGGCTGACTGTCGGTGTGGACTTTTTCCTGGCGTTTTCACCCGAGCGCGTCGACCCGGGTCGTAAGGATTGGACAACCTACAACACCCCAAAGGTCATTGGCGGTATCACTGCAGAATGCAGTCATATCGCTTCATTCTGGTATGCGCAGGCGTTACAAACCGTGGTGCCGGTTTCCTCCGCTGAAGTTGCCGAGATGGCGAAGCTGCTCGAAAACACTTTTCGCATGATCAATATCGGTCTGGTGAATGAAATGGCCATCATGTGCGATCGCCTGGGCGTAGATATTTGGGAAGTAATCGATGCCGCAGCCACCAAACCGTTTGGCTTTATGAAATTCACTCCAGGGCCTGGCCTTGGAGGCCACTGTATTCCGATCGACCCTCTCTATCTTTCGTGGAAACTGCGCGCCTTGAACTATACGGCGCGTTTCATCGACCTGGCATCCGAAATCAACACCAACATGCCCCGCTATGTGGTTGGCAAGGTTCAGGACGCGCTCAACGACTTCGCCAAGCCCCTCAAAGGCAGCCATGTACTGATCCTGGGAGTAGCCTATAAGCCAGATATCGACGACGTGCGCGAGTCACCAGCGTTAGATGTGATCGGTTTGCTTGAATTGAAAGGCGCAAAGGTCTCATATCATGACCCCTACATCCTCCACCTTCGGCATGACAATGGGGAAATGCAATGCGTGCCCGATCTGTTTGAAGCCGTGCGGCAGGCAGATTGTGTGGTGATTATCACCAACCACAGTTGTTATGACTACGCCAGATTGCTCGAAGAGGCGCATTTGATCGTCGATACACGTAATGCATTAGGCCAGGCGAACCGCCACAACCCCAAGGTGTATCGATTGTAGTTGCCCATATGTGACATGATGGTCAGGAGGATAAAGCTTGTCTAACTATATGGTAACCGGCGCGGCCGGCTTTATCGGAGCACGCGTGGCAGACATGCTCTTACAAGAAGGGCACACGGTGATCGGTCTGGACGACCTCAACGAAGCCTACGACCCCCGATTAAAACACTGGCGCCTCCTTCAATTAAACCGTCAGCCTAATTTCCGCTTCTTCCGTGAGGATATCAGCGCCAAACCTTTTATCTCACCCGAGAAAATTCAGCTCTGGACGAAAGGTCAGCCCATTGAAGCTGTCATCAACCTGGCTGCACGAGCAGGTGTGCGCCAATCGGTAATCGATCCATGGGTGTACATGCAAACAAACCTAATCGGAACATTAAACCTGCTCGAGCTGTGCCGTCAATTAGGCATTAAGAAATTCATCTTGGCTTCGACCTCGAGCGTATATGGCATGGACGCCCCACTGCCTACACCCGAAGAGGCAAACAGCGACAAACCCCTACAAGCGTACGCCGCGAGCAAGAAAGCCGCCGAGGTGCTGTGCCACAGCTATCACCACCTCTATGGATTGGACATCACCATCTTCCGCTATTTCACGGTCTATGGACCGGCTGGTCGACCGGATATGTCCATCTTTCGCTTTATCCAATGGATTTACGAAGACCTGCCGGTACGCATCAACGGCGACGGAAGGCAAACGCGCGGCTTCACCTACATTGATGACATCGCGCGCGGTACAATCGCTGGCCTGAAGCCCATGGGGTATGAGATCATCAACTTGGGAGGACATGAAGCCATCTCCATCCAAAACCTGGTCGAACTGCTCCAGGAGATCATCGGAAAGCAGGCTAGAGTAGTCTTCCAACCCCTCCACCCAGCGGATATGCTGGCCAATCAGGCGGATGTCCGCAAGGCAAAAGCCTTGCTCGGATGGCAACCGCAAGTGAGTCTAATGGAAGGGCTACGCGAAACGGCAAACTGGTACCATGCCGAACGTGCTTGGGCAAAGGATGTCATCACCGACTGAAGCAGAATGTATGAATTGTCTCGTGTCGCTGAGTTAATCACTTCATGTGAGTTCATCGAATGTTTTCGCGTCTAGCCCGCCGCGCTGAAAGTCTCCTGCAAAATGAGCTTCTCAGGCGCGTCTTGAAAAACTCCAGTTACCTCTTCAGCGCGACTGGATTTGGCGCAGCCATGAGCATGATCCAAAGCATCCTGGCAGCGCGGCTACTTGGCGTGGCCGGTTTTGGCTTGTTGGGCACGATCACCATGTTCATCAGCGTGATCAACAAGCTGGCTTCCTTCCGTATGGGCGAACTGGTGATCAAATACGTTGGCCTATACACCGAAACAAGAGAGCCCCGACGTGCAGCCGCCATTTTTAAATTATCCTGCTTAGTGGAAACGGGCGCCTCGCTCTTTGCTTTCGCTCTAGTGGTGTGGCTGGCGCCTATTGGCGCACAGTATTTTGCGAAAGACCCTCAGGTAACCTACTGGTTCATCCTGTACGGAGGCATCATCCTGGCTAACCTCGTCGCAGAAAGCTCCACTGGGTTGTTACAAATTTTCGATCGCTTCCGGGGTATTGCCATGATGAACATTGTGCAAAGCGCGATCACTCTGGCGCTTACCCTGTGCGCTTACCTTATTCAGGGGGGCCTTGAAGAGGTGCTCATCGCATATCTGATCGGCAAAGTCTGCAGTGCAGCAGGGATGTCTTTCCTTGCATTTCAACAGGCGTCCCGGCAATGGGGAAGAGACTGGTGGCGGGAGCGGTTAAATGTGTTGCAAGGCAAATTCAGAGAATTGGCTGGCTTCGCCTTCAGCACAAACCTCAGCGCTTCAATCAGCCTGGTTACCAAAGATAGCGAATTGCTCTGGGTATCCTTCTTTCGCAGCCCGACAGAAACCGGCTACTATAAACTCGCGCTCTCATTAACCGGCTTGCTCCAGCTTCCTGTAGAACCCCTGCCTCAGGCAACCTATCCCGAACTATCTCGCCAGGCGGCGCACAAGAAATGGGCAGATATGCAATCCATCATGCGACAAGGCTCGCTTATCGCTTTCAGCTATTCGTTGATCGCGACTTTGGGGTTGCTCTTCTTTGGCAAAGCCCTGATCCGTTTCGTGTACTCCGTTGAATACCTGCCGGCTTACCCCGCATTGCTCATCCTACTGCTAGGCTATATCGTCGCCAACACACTCTATTGGCGTCGGCCCGCGCTGCTTGCCCTGGGCTACCCGGACTACCCCATGAAAATCAACCTCATCCTGGCCGCGTTGAAGGTTGTGGGCATTATACTCCTCGTCCCGGCTTATGGTTACCTCGCCAGCGCAGCGCTGCTGGCTGGTTTCTACTGGATGACGTCTCTGCTCAGTCTTTTGAAAATTTGGGGGGTTATGACCTCCAAAGGAGAGGCAGGGTGAGGATCGCGGTAATTGCGCCTACAGAGATTCCTGCCACACAGGCAAACACGATTCAGGTGATGAAGATGAGCCAGGCGTTCACCCTGGTGGGTCACGAAGTGCATCTCATCGTCCCTGCGATGGGAGGTGGAGGCGATCGCTCCTGGGAAAGCCTTAGGCGCCATTATGGGTTGCTGGTGTGCCCGCCCATCACCTGGATACCCTGCAGGCGGACATGGCGCAAATATGATTTCGGCTGGAAAGCAGTGCAGTGGGCAAAACGCTGGGGAGCAGAGCTGATCTACACGCGGCTGCCCCAAGCCGCCGCGTTTGCCAGTCTTGGTCAGATGCCGACGATTCTCGAAATCCACGATTACCCCCAAGGCTTGATGGGGCAACTCCTCTTCCGCGGCTTTTTAATGGGAGCGGGGAAGCTGCGCCTGGTGAGCATCACCCATGCCCTTGCCCACGACCTGGAAAAGCACTTCATGTTGCCTGACCGTTCAGACTTCCTTATGGTCGCCGCAGATGGAGTAGATTTACAGCGGTTTCAAAACTTGCCTTCACCCCAAGAGGCGCGAAAAAGATTAGGCTTATTCAAGTCTGATACAAAATCCGGCCAGACAAGGGCTGAACCGCTATTCGTTGCCGGCTATACTGGCAGCCTGTATGCCGGGCGTGGCATCGAGTTGATCCTGGATCTCGCGGCGCATCTGCCAGAGATGCACTTTTTAATCGTT
The DNA here is from genome assembly GCA_037439525.1 of Anaerolineae bacterium. Taxonomy (GTDB): domain Bacteria; phylum Chloroflexota; class Anaerolineae; order Anaerolineales; family UBA4823; genus JBBIVW01. The sequence continues at coordinate 316,993 of JBBIVW010000002.1, read as the reverse complement.
GGCGGTAACCCACATGAAAAAGAACGCCTGGAGTTCATCGCACAGCAGCGCAGACTGCACAACCTGCTCGTTCATAGCTTCGTACCGAACGAAACATTGCCCCTCTATCAGGCAACCTGCGACGTGCTCCTCATGCCCTATCAAGAAACAGTCGCTGCCTCCTCTGGGGGGGATATCGCGCCGTATCTAAGCCCGATGAAGGCCTTCGAATACCTAGCATGTGAACGGGCAATCCTTTCGAGCAACCTGCCGGCGCTATTGGAAGTATTCAACTCACAAAACGCAATCCTTCTCCCACCGAATGATTTACTCGCCTGGGTAGAAGCGCTCGAACTCCTTCACAAGGATGTGGAGATTAGAAGCCGTCTCGCTGCGCAAGCCAGAAAAACTGCCGAGAGGTATACTTGGGAGTCGCGCGCCCAGCGCATTCTAGCCGGGTTGGAGGTAGCCTGATCGCCTGGCTGTGCCTTTTTACACCTTGATATAAACGCTGGCGGTAACTTTGAAAAGAGACTCGCGGACACCCCCTTTCACGCCTTCGATGCCTATCCTGAGGGCGCTTACCCTGGGAGTGTCTTTTGCTTTGGGGATTGCCCTGGCGCTCACATGGGTGACAGAGAAGAGCATCTCAACTTCAACCTGGCTTACATTTTCCACCATTACATTCGTGTGTTTGATGCTCTTTTGGGGAACATGGAAGAGCATCGGGCATGAAGCCCCCCCTCCCATCCTGATGACCATAGCCTGGCTGGCATTGCTCATAAGACTAGGCGCAGGTTGCCTCTGGTATCTCACCTTGCCAAAATGGGGACATGACACTGCGGCAGAGAAAGCCGGCTACATCATGGCCGATGCGGGAGCAAGAGACCAGGCTGCTTGGAAACTCTCCCAATCTGAGAAACCATTATGGAGCGTCTTCCAAGATCACCGCAAAGTGGATCAATATGGCGGTCTGCTATTCCTGAGCGCTGCCGTTTACCGCTACACAGGTACAGAACATCATCCCCCATTGCTGATTATCGTGATCACGGCTACATTAGGCGCCATCGCCGTGCTGTTCACTTGGACGTTCGCACGGAGGATCTGGGGAGAAAAGAGTGCACTGCTGGCTGCATGGGGGTTATGCCTCTACCCTGAAGCGGTCCTGATTGGGAGCTCCCAGATGCGCGAGGCATTCATGATGCCTCTCGTTGCGGCTTCCTTCCTGGGTTTATCGCGCTACGAGGGAAAAAAGACCTGGATCAATCTGATCTGGGCTTTCCTGCCTCTGGTGATCCTCTTGCCGCTCTCGCCCCCTCTCGCGGCTTCCTTGTTCGCAACCTTGACCATCTACGCAGGGATTTTATGGGCAAAAGAACTGAAAAAGCGCAAACAAACCCTTTTCTGGCTGAGCGTTGTTGTTTTGTTTACTATTATTCTGGCTGGCTTGTGGCTCAGCCTGCGACAATTCACCCCGGAAAAGATCACCAATCCTATGGCGATGTTGGCTTACTGGCTGCGCAAATCCGCCCAGTTCCAGGCTCACCTCAGCGAACAGGCTTCAGGGTGGATGCAAAAGGTGTTCGATAGCACGCCCTCTTGGACACATCTCCCGCTGTTGGTGCTCTACGGCATTCTACAACCGTTTCTCCCCGCGGCGCTGATTGTCGGCAGCCAGGCACCTATCTGGCGCTGGATCTCACTCTGGCGCTCCGTGGGTTGGACGCTCTTACTTCCCCTGATCGTCTTTGCCCCCATCCTGGCATGGCGCAGAAAAGATCGCCTCGCGGCGGCTCTCAGCCTGGTGGTTTGGCTCGTCGTGGTAGTTGCTTCTTTACGCGGTGGTGCCGATATGTGGGACAACCCCCGATATCGCGCCGCCTTTGCCGCGCTGCAGGTCGCTCTGGCAGCATGGGTTGTTGCCACCCAAATTCAAAAACCCGACCCCTGGTTGAGGCGCGTGTTATTGAGCTTTGGAGTCGTGCTTCTTTGGTTTATCCCCTGGTATTTACGGCGATACACCTCTTTTCCGTGGGAAATGTATCCCCTCGCTGAGGTGCTTGCTGCAGGAGGTATTTCTGCGGGTTTATTAGTAATAATGGACTTGACAAAACCGGTTTTATCTCAACAAAATCACAGTGATTTTAAAGAAGATGATTAAAAATCAGCAAGGATTATAATATACTGCTATGAAAAAGATAGAAAGCACCATTCATAAGAGTCTTAATCTAATAATCCCATATATAAAACGGTCAAAGAAGGGCATAATTTTTCTCATTGCCATGATTGCAAGTTTGGTTTATCTGGGTCAATTAATCATCTTTGCCCAGACCCAAGAATCAGTAGTAGATGAAGGAGCTTATCTCTACAAAGGGTATCTTTTCGCCAGCGGTACATATACTCCATATCAAGACTATGGTCCTTGGACCAACCATATGCCGCTTTCGTTTTTAATTCCGGGTTACATCCAACTGATATTCGAGCCAGGCATCCACACAGGGCGTTATTTCGCCATTGTGCTTGGCATGTTTACCTTATTGGGGATTTGGATCGTCATCCGCCGCTTTGCTGGAGACAGTTGGGCAACCGTTGCAGTCTGGCTGATGGCCTTGAATCCGGCTCTGATCAAAACATACAGTGTCTTTGTTTCTCAAGGACTCGTAGTTGCAATGTTAACCTGGGCGATGGTGTTCATTTTGGGTAAAGAACGCAAAATTGCGGAAATCTTCCTGGGAGCAGTTCTGGTTGGTCTCATTCCTGTGACGCGGGTGAATATGCTGCCTATCTTGCCTCTGGCGATTATTTATATCTTTTGGCAACGGGGAGCTAAAATTGGAGCTTTCTTCACCTTGGTTAGCTTGACAGCTTTCTTAGGGATCCACATTGCATATTGGCCTGGAATATTAAAATTCTGGGCATCAAAGCTACCACGCTCTGTTACTCCCTTTTTGGATGCCTGGCGTGTTCCTACCGGATACAAAAAAAGCTGGTCGCCTGACATTCCTGCCCTTGGAAGAATTTTAAGTATTTTCATCACTGTTCGTTTTCACTTTACTTCACTCATCGGATCAATAGTGTGTTGGTTGCTATGGCCAAAACGAAAAGCCTGGAAAGAAGAAATTTACCGTATTTGCCTTTTTCTTACGATTTTATTCATCACTTTATTTATAGTACATGCAATGGCATCACTTGGAAAGGATTATTGCGTTTTCTGCTTATCGGGCTATTATGCCTTCTTTGCTCCATTGGGCATCATGATTATGACCATTTCCTTTCCATATTGGGAAAACACGCTCTCGCCGTTACGGAAGGTTTCATTGATCGTGTTTTTGCTATTAATCACTACCGGAATTGGTTTTGGGGCATTTGAAGAGCTTGGAGAAACGTTGCAGCTGATTCAGATACCCCGCTTTCTTTTTGGAGAGACCACCAAGGATACAGTTCATTTGGGTGCAATCCTGCAGAACAAGTTTCACTTTGAACCCTCTCTGATGAGGCGCCTCCTCCCCACGATGAGCGGCGCTTTTATTGGCGTGTTACTCATTATTTTGTCTTATTACATCATGCATGTAATTCGCAGGCGCCCTTATTTAGAAACCAGATGGAACTCTTTACATATAACCAGTACGGCGTCTTTAGCCATCTCTTTAGCGTTGGCCCTCGGATCGCTCTTATCCCCAACAGTCGTCTTGGGCGGAGGAAGTCGCGCCTATGATTGCCCGGGCGGAAACGTGATTAAAACATACGAGTCGGCTGGCAAGCATCTTGCTGCGACAATACCTGAAAACAGCCTGGTATTTTGGAAAGGAACCCTCTCCACAGTACCACTCCTATATGCCCCTGACATACAAATCTTTCCTGCCCAAATCAACGATGGATATTCTTTTTTTACCAAAGGAGACTCTGATGTGCTTCTCCGACTGGGCTATTGGAATGAAGAGCTTGCCCACCAATGGGCAATAGAGGCCGATTTTGTACTTATCGAACAGGGGCAGTTCAAAGGCTGGATCAGAACTCTCGTTTTATCTGGCGAATACTTAGAGCTCGATCCAACTCCTCCAACAGTAGCTTGCCGGCAAAACTCTTTCATTCGCGTGTTTCAAAAAATACATCATCCACAGAATACTCCATGAAGATTTTCAGCCATCTATGGTTCAAATTCATTTATTCTGTTCTTGCGCTGTGCTTGTTTATCCTGGCGCTTAGGGATGTCTATCTCCAAAGAGTTGAACTCGCCATTCTTTTTGCCGAGGACGCTCCTTTACGATGGCTGGTGATGGTGGGGTGCGCCGGTTTGTATCTGGTTTTTTTTATATTTTTACTGGTATACATCCATGCACCAGATAAAGCCCATCAGAGTCTCATCCATATGGTCACCTTCCTGCAGCACAAGAGTGGGCTGCGGTGGGTGATGATATTCATCGCAAGCACATTTCCAGTGTATCTCTTGGTATTCTCACCACTCGGGGAAATTTTCGAGACCCCCTATTTGAGATTTTTGCTCATGGTCCTTTGCAGTGGATGTCTGGCGCTCACTTGGCCAGTTAAAGAAATAAAAGCCCTCAATGCATCGAATTTCGCCCTTGGCGTTGTACTCTCGGCTGGTTTGATCGCTGTGGCGACCCAATTCAAGATGGTCACAAGTTACCCCTTCGCTTTACACTGGTCGGAGGGTAATCGTCTTTACGACTATTCACTACCTTTTGGCAGTGACCGCTATAACTATTCTGGTGAAATCGTCAACCCCTACCAATCCATCGGTAGATACGCATTGTGGGGCCTCCCCTTCCTGTTTTCTAATACGCCTATCTGGCTACACCGGTTTTGGAATGCAGTGCTGACGACCATACCGTTCATAATCTTTGGTTACCTGCTCTCACGATGGAGCAATCTTGAAAAATCAGGAAAATGGGCGTTTACCCTTTGGGTGTATCTCTTCCTTATTCAAGGCCCCATTTACACCCCTTTGATCCTCTCGGCTATTCTGCTTGTCCTGGTCGTCAAACCGGAACACTGGTGGCTTTCCATTGGCGGGGCATTCTTGGCCGGATATTACGCCTCCATTAGCCGCTGGACATGGATGCCGGCTGCAGGAACCTGGGCAGCCATGATTTTACTGGAGGCAATCAAAGTGGACCGCCCGCTCAAGCTCAACCCGCTTCTCAGACAACTGATAAAACCCACATTGGTTGGCATCGCCGGATATGTCGGAGGCGCGCTAGGGAATCCACAATTCATTTCTCCCGCTGAATTATCTCAATCAACGACATTTTCACAACCATTGCTGTGGTATCGTTTATTCCCCAACCCCACATATAAAGAAGGCATTCTCTTGGGGCTGGCATTGGCTAGCTTGCCGCTCATCCTCCTGCTGACTTGGATGGTGCGAACGCACAAGAAACCGTTAAATTGGGTACAGGCAAGCGCTTATTGCCTGGCTTCCCTGGCATTTTTGGCGATTGGGCTGACTGCCAGCGTGAAAATCGGTGGTGGAAACAACCTGCACAACCTGGATATGTTTTTAATTACCCTGGCATTGCTCAGTGGGTTATTCCTGCGAGGCGCGGGGGCATCGCTGTTCACCGGCTGGCGACCATGGGTGCGAGTCCTGCTCGCGCTCACCATATTCATTCCAGCATGGATGCCGTTCAAAGATGCCAGGCCTCTAACCCTGCCCTCCGGCGAAGAAACCCAAAACGCTCTCGCCATCATCCGCAAGAAAGTTTCTCGATATCAAAACAAGGGGGAGGTGCTGTTTATCGATCAGCGTCAGTTGTTGACCTTCGGCCTGGTGGAGAACATACCCTTTGTCCCCGAATACGAAAAAAAATTCATGATGGATCAGGCTATGGCAGGCAACCGGGCTTACTTCGAAACGTTCTACCAAGACCTGGCGCATAAACGCTTTGCGCTGATCATTACTGACCCGCTGTTTTCGAAGGTAAAGTATTCAGATAAGTTCAGTGAAGAGCACAACGCCTGGGTACAGTGGGTGGTTTTGCCTGTGTTATGCTACTATGCACCGGTGAACACCTTGAAGGAAGTCAATATCCAGCTTTTGGTGCCTAATGAAAGCCCAACCAACTGCCCCTAACATCTGGACACTCTAAGCTCAGAAAAAAACTAGATTCATCTGCTAACCTTGCTCTAAGATGGTGAAGCCCGCTTTTATTGCGCGCAGACGAACCAAACGGGCAAACTCGAGGTTGGTTTTTTTACAACTCCCTGTTCAAGAGAATCTGCCTGGCTAACAATGCGGGCTTTAAGGCACTTTCTTTAAAAAACTCGATTTGCTCGGCAAACTTATTGCGAATGAGCTGGCGGTTGAGATGAAGGCGCTGCAACACTTCATGTATGGTCTGCAAGGATACACTTTCCTCATGGATACAGTATTCTTCTAGCCCCATAGCGCGCATGATCCCTACATATTTTGGTGCAAAGGCATACATCCCTACCGGGCAACCGCCAATCGCAGAGGAGATGCTCCCGTGTACACGGGCGACAAAGCTGAACGCACACTGTTGGTACACTGCTGGGGTTTGACGTGGCTCAACTTCTTCTTGAATGGATAATGCATGCACTCCGTTTCTAGCCCGGTCGACGATACGAGATGCAGCCAGACGATCGTCATCAGGAGAGACCACATGCATGGGGACGAATATAGGCTGAAAACCATTCTCCCAACACCAATCCAAAACAGTGGCAAAACAATCCACCTCTCGATCGTACTGCTCTTCTTTCTTTGGTTTAAAGTGGCGGCCCGATTTTGCTTCGCCCCCGGCTAAGTGCCTGGGAGTGAGCGCTACCAAAGGTCTATCCGGATATCTCACCCCTCTAGCTCTGCCAATAATTTCTCTGGCTTCCGCGTCTGAGACCGGTGCGAGCCAAAAACCCGGGTCATGCACCTGTTCCATTGTCCCTCGAAAGCCACATGAGCGAAACAGATTTGCCGTATGTTCATCACGGTAAGTGACCCCTATCGCACCTTCCAAAACCCAACGAAAAACCCGCCTGGCGAATGGGCTGTGCACTTCCTGGCTCGAAACCGCCCAAAGCATATAAGGTGTTTTGAAAGTACGAGCAATGCCTACTAAAAGTGCCATGGCCAACACGTGATCGAGGTTTTCATAAAAAGGAACACCACCTCCAAAAATAAACAAATCGGAATGCGCCAGGAGCCGAACGACTCTCAAGAACTCCCGGCGATTATGCAACGCTTCTACCTCACACATGGTCTCCCTTCTCATATAATCCTTCACGTGCTGAGGGTTATCGGTAAGCACAACCAATTTCATCTCCCCGATCGTCTTTCTCAGCAGCTCTGCAATGGTAATTAATAGCGCCTGATCGCCCACGTTACGGCTTCCGTACCAGCCCCCCCATATGGTGATCATTTTAAGTTGATGTTCTCGCCGCATGCTCTTAGTGCACTCCTTGATGATTAAACCTAGCAACCAAATTTGAACCTGCGCAACTGTCTTGACAACCTCGCAGAAAACCGATACTGCCCTTATATCAGCCAATGGCTCAAGTCTCTGCGAATCAAATCTTGTAGTCTTAGGATGTCTTCGCGATAATACTCGGTTAATTGGGCGCGTATCTCCAAAGGTAGAGGCTCTTTGATCAGGTCCTGCGTGATCCATTCAAAAACCTCGCGGCGAAGACTTCTAGGCAGGAAAGCACGCAACGCGGCTCGCAGGCGATTTGATTTTATCCACAGCATGCGCAACACCGGATGACGGATGATTCCAGAAACATTGCGTTTGCGCGATAGGTCAGGGATGAAGGTTTCATCCACCTCTAAAAAGCGGTACAAATCGCGCATCAAGCCCTGAGCATCTTCAATCAAGTCTTCCATCAAAGAAATGTGCATTTGCTCGATGGGAAAGAATTGTAGATAGCGTTTTAACGATTGATAATAAAAACCGCGATCGAGATAACGGCATGTCAGCCAGCCATCTCGCAACCCGTTGAGCTCTTGGGAAATTGCTTCGGCAAAATCGGAGCAGACCTCCAAACCGTCTCGGACATTATGCATAAACGCCGCATAAGCACGCTCTGCTGGCTGCCGCAGGCTTACAATCAGCTTCGCATGAGGGATGAACTGATGAATGCGCGCCGGCGCTTGCGGGCTGGCAAGATAACGAACGGAGGCCTCTCCGATAGCCTTCTTATGCTCCGCACCTTGGAAAAGACGCTGATAATCTTCTAACTTGGTCACCAGCCGATGGCGTAGTTTCTCGTGTCCCGGGCCGGCAAGACGTATGCCTTCCTCGTAAGCCCAGAAAAAGCCCACCTCTTTGATCGGGCACATATAGATCTCTGGGTGTTGTTCCAGAGCCTCAGCTAATGTGGTTGTGCCTGCTTTGGGGGCGCCGATGAGCAGGAAGTTGGGCATGGTCATCTTTCTTCTCTCCGATAAGAATGCTTCGCTTCACGGGGTGGGTTTAATGGAGGAATTCGATATCCATAACGAGGTAATTCTTCCCCTTTAATCCCGGTACAACGCAAAAAATGTTCCGCAAAGGAAGCCGGTGGAGTAAGGTAATGGGATGGCAAAACTTTGATGTCATAGACAGACTCATGCATCTCATCGGTAATCCTGTATGCAGATTTAACCTTCAAGGTATTGAGATCGAAGGTGATCAATTCCTGTTTGCTGCCCAAAACAAGGGTATGGTCATCTAATTGTGCCGCGCCGCGTAGAAAGCCATCGGTGACTTTCGTGTTGGAGAGAACTTTCCCATCCCAACCCAGAAAATGCACCACCTCTCCCGTAGTTGTGTTCAAATAGATGTTGGTGCCGTTATGTAATGTAAGCAAACTATGGCTGGGCACGGTTGTGCCGCCGAGCTTCAAAACCAGGCGATGCCGTCCATCTGGGGAGATACAAACGACTGCTGATTGCCCTCGCGCAGGTTGAACGACCAGGTCACTATGCATGGCTGGCTTCATCCTAAGCAAAGAACGCACTCTACGATTGACCTCCAGAACCTTTGACCAACTACCTGCCTTCACGAGGCGGCTCTTAATGCGGAGCAGAGTGGCAAACTTTACTCCAAGCACCAGCCCAAGAGATACTAGAATGTTGCCATTGGGCAAGGCACAGACGCTGTTCACATGCGCCCAGTCGTAGGTTTCCTCGTCGTGGGTGCGAGGATCGCGAAACTCTACCGCTCCTTGGATAATTTGTTCGGCGTTCAATAATTGGGGTGGGTGCCACTTCAATGCCTCAGTTGCCGGGGAAGGATCGCGAAGATAATAATGTTTTAGAAGGGTTCCATCGAGACTGAACTGAAACAGAAGATCATTACGTGCCGAGGTAACCCACAAAGTATCGTCAACAAAGAGGATATCGTGAATGGCTACCATCGAAGGGTGGCTGATGATCCCCAGCAAGTTCCATTGAGGGTCATATCGATAGATGACTGCCGCGTTGGCTATGGCAATCTGGTCATCACGCAGGCTAATCCCCCGGCTACCCCGCATTCCCCCACGCGGGTTGGTGTCCATCTCTCGAAAGGCGGGCTCATCGATAAAAGAGCGCTGGATGACCTGGTTTTTTTCATGATCGATCAAATACACAAAACCAGAAGGTTCAGTATATGGTGTGTGACGGCGGGTCGTTGTTACCAACAAGCGGGTCATAATAGTTGTTCTCCTACTGCATCCAGGGTATCAATTATTGGGCTTCAAGAGGCGCTCATAAACTTCCAGGTGTGCGCTCATCGCTTTGTCCAGGGAGAACGTCTCCCTAACATAGGCATACCCCTCGGAAGCTTTGATGCGCCAGCGGTCGCCTTGCAAGAGGTAGCGCAGACCTTGCGCAAAGTCTCCATTACGCACCTGAAAGCCAAAACGAGAGGCAAAATCATCCGGATCGACCGCGCTCAGGATGGCGCATCCATATGCACAGGCTTCAATAAACGCGTTCGGCAACCCTTCACGCGCTGCGGTATTCACCAATATCCAGCTTTCGTGCAGGATTTTCGACAAGCGGTCGCTCTCGAATTGATTGATAAAGCCAACCATTTCTAGATTTCTCAGCCCGGCATATCTCTCACGCAAAGACCTTTCCCAGGCTGCATCCCGGCTGCCTCCCACAGCGACAAAGCGCACCTCGGGGAACGCTCTGGCTAACTCAAAAAAGATTTGCGGGCGCTTGCGCCTATCCCAGCGTGAAAGATAACATACTGTCGGCTGGCCTGCTTTCGGTTGAGGCTCGGGTATCTCGACAGGTGTGGGCAAAAAAAGCGGGTCTCGAGACAAGCGGTATTTCCGCCTTGCCTTTGGTATCAACATCTTCGCGGCTGCATACCAGGCATCTGCCCTACGCACTGCTTTGTGAACAAAAGGATTATCTTCGTACGCCCAATTGGAAAGCACCTGCCAGGCGCTGACGGAAGGCAGAGAGAATTCCACCAACCAATCACCAAGCGTGCGTGGGTCGCGGAAGGTGATCACATGTTTCTTGTGTGGCTTTGCCTTCATCGCCAGGTAGGTACCCGTGGAAGGCTCTTGGGAGTGAAACACATCTGCATCGATGGTGCGGAATAAGGCGGGTAGCTTAAGCAATTCGCCGCGCCCGAATCCATACACACGCATTCCATCCAAGTCTTCTATGGGCGCCTGCCCCTGTCGCCGCGGCACAACTGCAGCGACCTCTATGCCTCTTTTCGCCAATTCACGACCGATGAGGCGCGTCGCCCGGCCGAATCCGCCATATTTCCCCCAAGCAAAGATTTCAGTGGAGATCAAACATACCCGCATCGTAGGTCTTAATTTAATCCGCTCTTCTGGAGGTGACTAACCGCACAAATTCTACCACCCCTCCCATCAAACTGATCAATACACCTTTGACAAATAATAGAAAAGAAAACGCGAGCGCTTCCCGCGATTGAACTCCTGCTAAAGGCATAATTGTCACCAGACTCACTTCACGCACACCCAATCCTCCGATGCCGGCAAAGGGGAGTTGGGTGACCAAAAGCACAACCGAGCTAATCCATCCCATTTGTAGAAAGGTGAGCTCTAATCCTAACGCCCGGCCGAAGAACAGGCTGGAGGCCACACTGGCAACTAAAGAGGCTATCCCCGCAAAAATGGCAAGGCCTAGTTCGTGTGGGCGCATATCATTATACGTGCCTAAAGCTGCGACGAACTCATCTAATTTTTCCAATAACCACTGCCAGGCTTTTTTTCTACGTAAAGACCGCGTAGTGGACCTCAACCCATCACGGACTTTGCTGCTGCCGCGCACCAAGATCATCCAAAAAGCAAACACCAGCAGTATCAGGGCAATGAAACTTACACCGTTCCATTTTAGTTGCGGTTGCTGATTGCTCAACAACCAGAAAAAAACCCCAAAGGTGACTTCTAAAAAAATCTCGAGGCTGCGGAAAAAGAACAGCGAGGCTAAGGATGTGGAGGGCTTTCCCGTTGGCTGTGACAAGCGATACCAACGAACCCCGCTGCCAACTAAAGTGGTGGGAGCTACCAAAGAGTAAAATTTTACGGAGAGGTTCAAAGCAAAAATCTGAAACACATGATATGGGATGCCCAATTTCCGGGTGAGCAAATACATCTCAAGGGCAGTCAAAAAGGAAGCAAGTAGCGCGAAGATGAAACCATAAAAAAAGAGAATCAGGTTTATAGCCAGTAAAGCCGCAAAGACTTCAGAAAAGGGTACGATCCAAAAAAGGATTCCAAAAAGCGCGGCTAAAAAGCCGGCCTTCAGCCACCAGCGCGCTCGCCGAGCCTGTTGACTTTTTTCAAAAAACAGCCACCGTACTTTTTGATAAAACACCATGATGCCAGGTCCTTTTGCCCTTGGATTGAGCAGTCGAGATGCATGATTCGTGTTGGTGATCATGTCAACTTCATACAGAGGTGACAAGCTACTATTCTAGCACAAGCCCAAATTCGCTCACCTGGCCTGCCACGAAAAACCCGGTCTCTATCCTGCTGCCTTTTCACTTCACAGGTATAATGGATGCACATAAACCGCTCCATAAGAGTCGATAATCCAAGCCAATGAAAGAAACACGTCTCTCTCTGATCATCCCCGTCTATAACGAGGTGGAAAACCTGAACGAGCTCCATCAGGCGATTCACCAAGCCCTGAAAGCAGTTGATGTGAGGCACTGGGAAGTGTTATATGTGGACGATGGCAGCACCGATGGCAGCAGCGAACTCCTGCAACAATTTGCGGCTCAGGATGTCGAGCATGTGCGGCTAATCTCCTTGCGCCGCAACTTTGGTCAAACCGCAGCGATCGCAGCAGGTATTGATCACGCATCAGGAGAGGTGATCATCCTCATGGATGCGGATTTACAAAACGACCCCTTGGATATCCCCTTACTCCTCGAGCAGATTGACCAGGGATTTGATGTGGTCAGCGGTTGGCGTAAAAATCGACAAGACACCTTTCTAACACGCATTCTGCCTTCGCGCGCGGCCAATTGGCTCATCTCTTGGGTAACAGGCGTGCACTTACATGACTACGGCTGCACGCTCAAAGCCTACCGTCGAGAAGTGCTCTCAGATTTCCGCCTCTATGGTGAGATGCACCGCTTCATCCCGGCGTATGCCCATTCCGTAGGAGCAAAGATCACCGAGGTACCCGTCAGACATCATCCGCGGCGTTATGGCCGCACCAAATACGGAATGGGGCGCACGTTCAAGGTGATTCTCGATTTATTTACCGTGAAATTCTTTATCAGCTTTGCCCATAAACCGATTTACTTGTTTGGAGGCACGGGATCACTGCTTATCGCGGGCAGCCTGGGAATATTGTTATTCCTGATGATACGCCGTCTCTGGTTAGGCACCTCTGTAACCCGTTCGCCATTCTTCCAAATCGGCGTGATGTTGTTGATTTTGGGATTTCAATCCATTCTGATGGGTTTGATCGCAGAGCTGCTTGTGCGCACCTATCATGAATCTCAGCACAAGCCCATTTACACCATCCGCACCAAAGTGAATATTCCCCCAAAGGATTAACCTCGTTCATGCGCATTCTGGTGGTGATCTACGAATATCCGCCAATCGGTGGAGGAGGAGGCCATATCGCCAGAGACCTCTGCCGGCAATTAACCAAACTGGGACATCAAATTCAAGTGATCACCTCACACTATAAGGGGCTGCCTACACGCGAAGTACAGGAGGGCATCCACATCCATCGCGTGCTGGCCGGGCGCAAACTCGCCTATCGAGCAAGCTTTTGGGACATGAGCGGTTTTGTGCTCTCTGGCCTGTGGTATGGATGGAAGCTCATGCGCCAATGGTCTCCAGAGTTGATCCATGTCCACTTTGCAGTCCCCTCAGGACCTGTCGCCTGGGCGCTCTCGCGCATCAGTGGCATCCCATATGTGCTCACCATCCATTTAGGGGACGTCCCTGGGGGAACTCCAGAGAAAACTGCACACTGGTTCCGGTGGGTATTCCCTTTAACACCACCCATTTGGCGCGATGCAGCCTGCATCGTTGCCGTGAGTGAATTCACAAAAACGCTGGCACAACAGCATTACACCGTTCAGCCTATGGTCATACCCAATGGCATTGAGCTCCCCCGATTAAACGACGAAGATATCATTGTTCACCAACCGCCGCGCCTGATTTTCAGCGGCCGCTTTGCGCCTCAAAAGAATCCTCTTTTGGTGGTGAAAACGCTGGCAGACTTATCCGAACTCCCCTGGCATTGCTTTATGGTCGGAGATGGTCCCCTGCGTGGTGAGATTGAAAGAGAGATTCAAGGTGCTCAGCTTGAAACAAGGTTCACCTTGACGGGTTGGGTTTCCCCAGAAGAAGCTGACGATTATCTCTATAAGAGCGATATTCTATTTATGCCTTCCAATTCCGAAGGCTTACCCATTACCGGGATAAAATCTCTGGCTTATGGTTTGGCGATTGTTGCCTCCGACATCGGCGGCTTTCAAGGCCTGGTTTCCAATGGCGTGAACGGATTTCTATCCCCTCCCAATGAGATCGCCGGCTTTCAGACAGCATTGCAACAATTGCTCTCAGATTCCAGTAAGCTCGCTGCCTTTCGCCAGGCAAGCCTGAAGCGAGCAGAGGCGTTTGACATTCACACAATTGCCAAACAATACGAAGAAGTCTTTTTCTCCATCAAAAAAGGAACGCGCGAAAGAGTTTCATGAATACACGGGCTTCTTCAACAAAGGATTATGCCGCTCGGATGATCCGCATCCTCGGCAGCCTTCTTTCTCTGGCTCTGATCTTTTTGTTGCTTGCCAGACAAGAGTGGAAGGACATCCACACGGCGTTACAAAGACTATCCCCTGGAACCTTGTTCTTGTGCCTCCTCCTGATGACCCTCTCGTCCTTATGCGTTTGCGGGCGATGGTACATCCTATTGCGTTCGAGTGCGCAATCCACCAATCTCGCCCAGGTAGTTAAAATCACCTTTTCGGGCCTTTTTTCCACTAACTTCCTGCCCACAACCATCGGTGGAGACACGGTGCGCCTGGCAGGAGCTGTGAAGTCGGGTATTGACTTCGCCACTGGCGCTGCATCCTTGATTATCGATCGACTTATAGGCATGACTGGCATGGCAATGGTTTTGCCTGTGGGTATCTACCGCCTGGTTCATCCGCTAACAGCAGAAGAGATTGCCCCTGTGATGCCGTTTTGGGGGTTGTGTGCACTAAAGGAACGCCCAAGCTGGCGTGCCAAATGGATGGAGAAAATTCGCGCCGAAGTAACCAAAGCGATTCTAGCGTTCAGCTTGTGGAAGAATCAGCCTCTCGAATTATTCAAATCCCTAGCTTTTAGTTGGCTTCATATGCTATGCATCTTCAGCATACTATACCTTCTCCTGCACCAGATGGGAGAAAGCCTCTCTTTCTGGTTGATCTCAGGATTGTATAGCCTGGTGTACTTCGTCACTTTATTCCCCATCTCGCTGAACGGCTATGGCATTCAGGAGGTTTCCATGACTTATATCCTCTCCGAACTCGGCAACGCGAGTCTGGAGACCAGCTTTGTGGTGGCATTGCTGTTTCGCACCCTGATGATGTTCGTCAGCCTACCGGGAGCATTTTTCGCACCAGAGATTTTGCTTGCCATAAAAAAGGCGCGATAGAATCTTGACCGATTCATAACCTGCCATGGAATCTTACGATACGTCCAACTCATCAGTCGAGCTCTCGAAGTTTAAAAACCGGGGGGTGCTCAGGTTAATTTTGATCTTCTCTTTGGTGCTCACCCTTGGAGGTCTATTTGAACTTTTCAGACTCACCCCCTTCGATATTCTTGTTGCTTCCAGAATATCGATGCTATTAATTTTTATATACCTCACCAATTCTATTTTCCTTTTGGTTGCTCTCGCTGCTATGGGAAAACCCCGAGCAATGGATAAAAAAGGATTATTTACAAAAGGTGTCCAACTTTTAGGTAAATTAGGCACATGGAATCTAGTACCCACCTGCCTGATACTTTCCTTTACCCCGGCAATGGGTTTCTGGAGCTCGTATCCTCAGTTTGATTTTCCACTAGTACGCTTATCTTTAATTTGGATCGGCACCCTATGGGGTTGTGTTTTTCTACATGCCTGGATGTCTTCGTCATCCATTTCGCCCTTGTATTCTTGGGAGAAGTCTCTGCTGGTGACCACATTACTGGCGACATTCATATATAAATCCACCACATTTGCCGTTGAAATCCGGGCTTACCCTTTCAGCCTTTACTGGTCAGAGGCCAGCCGTTTCTATTATGCTTCGCTGTTCTTTTCCGAGAGAATTTATGGGCTATCCACCTCTCCCACGGTGTTGCACTCCAGCCGCTACCTGATGCAGGCGATCCCTTTTCTGATCCCCACAGCACCCATCTGGCTCCACCGCGCCTGGCAGACACTCCTTTGGATCGGCATCACACTGATCACCAGTGCCTGTTTTGCCAATCGGCTGAAGGTCAAAACCGCCTGGACTCGAGCGGCATTCATCTTGTGGTGTTTTGCATTTCTCATGATCGGTCCCGTGTATTACCACCTTCAGATACCCATAATTCTTCTTATGGCGTTCTTCCGAAATTCAGATAACAAATCCAATAAAGCAGGAATACGCGGCACTATCTTGCCCCTCGTTGCGGCTTCTCTTTGGGCAGGGATCAGTCGCGTCAATTGGTTTCCTGTGCCCGCTTTTTTCGCCAGTCTGCTCTACTTTCTAGAGACTCCCATTGCAAGTATCTCAAACCTCCACCGGGTTGAACACCAAAGGTATCAGATGAGGATACCCTGGCAGAACGTCGTCAGATACTTTCTTCGTCCCGTCTTATGGCTCATCATCGGGGTGAGCTCTGCCCTGGTAGCACAAGCCGGCTATATTTATTTCTCCAAAAATGCGGTCTCTCATTTCAGCACGAGCTTCTTCTCTGACCTTTTATGGTATCGGCTACTGCCCAATGCGACCTACCCGTTCGGCATCCTGTTGGGGACGATGCTCGTCTCGCTGCCGTTGGGATTGCTCATCTGGCTGCATGCTCCTCGCCTTGGTCACGCCGAGCGCGGGTATCATTTTTATTTTCGCATACGCCTGTTTGCTCAGGCGGTTATTCTCCTAGCCCTATTCACCGAGGGACTCATTGTCAGCGTAAAAATTGGGGGAGGCAGCAATTTACACAATATGGATGCTTTCTTCATCGCCTTGATGACCGTGACAAGCTATGTGGTATTCCATCGAATCCAAAGCGAACCCCTCAATGGGTCTCCCCATTTCGATCCGTCCGATTCTCAATCAAGCTCATCCGGGCAAAAAGAACTTACTTCATCTCCTCGTGCAGCTCGATTCCCCCAGCTGGAAAAAGCTGCCCTGACCCTCGCTATTGCCATCCCCATGTTGCTGACACTCCTTTCTCCACCCCCAGCGCGCCCCTTACACACCCAGGCGGAGGTGCAAGAAACTTTAACCATTCTCGCCAGGGCGACAAACGACGCGCAGCGCAGAGGTGGCGAGTTGCTTTTCATCTCAGAACGCCAGTTGCTCACATTTGGGCTGATCCCAGGCATCTCGCTTTTCCCTGAGTATGAAAAAATCTTTCTCATGGAAATGGCGATGGCGAATCAAAGAGACTACCTCGAAAAATTTTACGCCGACCTTGCCGAAAAACGGTTTTCCCTGATCATCACCGAGCCTTTATTCATTCAACTCAAAAGCCCTTACACAGCTTTTGCTGAAGAAAACAACGCCTGGGTGGAACGCGTTGCCATGCCAATCCTCTGCCATTACGAAATCAAAAGGACGATCCCAACTTTCAACATACAACTGCTCGTGCCCTTGCAGAAACCCAGACCATGCTCATAGGGAAAATCACCCTTGACCAGGAAATTTCCGGGGTTATAATTCACCCGTTGAATTTTAAAGATGACCACAGAAACACGGACCGATCCACAACGCGAGTTGATACTGCTCGAGGAAATCGAGCGTGACCCTGATGTCACACAAGCTTCTCTAGCAGTCCAATTAGGCGTCGCCGTAGGCACAGTGAACTGGTATCTCCGCCGTTTAATTGAAAAAGGTTATATAAAGGTCAAGCGCGCTCAGCGCAAAAAACTGCGCTACATCATCACTCCGGAAGGACTAGCATTTCGTGCCCAATTGACCGTGCACTACATCGAGACCTCACTACGCCTATATCGCCGCACGAGGCTACGGGTGCGCGAGCTGCTGATGCAGGTAAAAATGGCCGGCTTCAACCAGGTATGCATTGAAGGCAAAGATGACATCGCCGACATTTGTCGCCTCACCTGCCTGGAACAAGGCATCAGCGTGGTCAACAACCCCGTAGCAGGCGATCGCGTCCCCACTTTGAAGGTGCTGGGCACAAAAGTGGAGTTACACATGCATCCCACATGGGAGGACATTCCATGAGCAATTATTGGAAGGACCGACGCGTTTGCGTCACAGGAGGGGCAGGTTTCTTGGGCTCGTTTGTCGTTGAGAAGCTACGCCAACGCGGAGCGAACGAAGTTTTCGTGCCGCGCATCGAAGATTACAATCTGGTGCAACTGGAAGCCATCCAGCGCATGTTGCGCGACGCAAAGCCGCAGGTCATCCTCCATTTAGCAGCTCTTGCGGGAGGCATCGGGGCGAACCGCTCCAGGCCAGCGGAGTTCTTTTATGTCAACCTGATGATGGGTGTACAACTCATGCATGAAGCCTGGAAAGCCGGGGTGGAGAAGTTCGTCGCTGTGGGCACGATTTGTGCCTACCCCAAATATACGCCCATCCCTTTCAAAGAAGAGCACCTTTGGGATGGCTATCCTGAAGAAACCAACGCCCCTTACGGCCTGGCGAAGAAAATGCTGCTCGTCCAAGCCCAGGCTTATCGCGCCCAATACGGCTTCAACGCAATTTATCCGCTGCCAGTGAATCTATACGGTCCACGCGACAATTTCGACCTGGAAACTTCGCACGTCATTCCGGCGTTGATACGAAAATGTATCGAAGCCCAAGAAAAGGGCATGGATCATATTGTCCTATGGGGAGATGGTTCGCCCACGCGCGAATTCCTTTATGTCGAGGATGCTGCCGAAGGGCTCCTGCTAGCCACCGAGCGCTACGACGGTCCGGAACCTTTCAACCTGGGCTCCGGACAGGAAATCAGCATTCGCGATCTGGCGCATCTCATTGCGCGCCTAACCGGCTTCGAAGGAGAAATCGTGTGGGATACAAGCAAGCCAAACGGTCAACCCCGGCGCGCGTTGGATACTCACCGCGCTGAAGAATTCTTCGGCTTCCGTGCCAGAGTGCCCCTGGAAGAAGGACTCAAACGCACGATTGCCTGGTATCGCGCCCATAGAGACGAGATGCGTGCGCGCTAATACCGCCATTCTCATTATGCAAAGGCTCCATTGGCAGACTTATGAATAACGCATCTACAGCCACCGGTCTAAAAGAGGAAATCCTTATCCTGCGCCCTTCGCGCGGTTGGTCCGCGCTGAACCTCATCGAGTTATGGCGCTACCGAGAATTGATTTATTTTCTCATCTGGCGCGACATCAAAGTGCGCTACAAGCAGACCATCCTGGGTGCTGCCTGGGCAATCATCCAACCCTTCTTTACCATGGTGGTATTCACTATTTTCTTTGGGAAACTGGCTAAGGTGCCCTCCGACAATGTGCCCTATCCCATCTTTTCATACACTGCTCTTTTACCGTGGGGCTTGTTCACCAAAGCCCTCTCTGACGCGGGTCGTTCGCTTATCTCGCATCGCGCGATGATCACCAAAGTATATTTCCCGCGGTTGGTCATCCCCATCGCATCTGTCGTCAGCGGAGTGGTGGATTTCGCCATCGCCTTCACCGTGCTTGTAGGGATGATGGTGTATTATCAGGTGATCCCTTCCGGTGGATACCAATTCACCCTCTCCGGCAACGTGTTGACCCTGCCGCTCTTCCTGCTGCTTGCGTTGATCACTGCTCTGGGTGTGGGTCTGTGGCTTTCGGCTTTGAATGTGCTGTACCGCGATATCAACTACATCATCCCATTCCTGACGCAATTCTGGCTGTTCGTCACGCCGATTGCCTACCCTTCCAGCATGATCCCGCAAAAGTGGCAATTGTTGTATGCCCTCAACCCCATGACCGGAGTTGTGGAGGGGTTTCGGTGGGCGTTGCTGGGCACGGAATCCACACCTGGACCGATGTTCCTGGTCTCTTCGTGCATTGCGGTGGTGGTTTTGATCAGCGGTTTATATTATTTCCGCCGTATGGAGCGGACATTTGCGGACATGGTGTGATGAACGAGATTGCCATCCGTGTGGAAAACCTGAGCAAACGATATAAGATCGGCACACACCTGGGAGGCGCTCCTCCGGCGCGCTATTATCGCACATTGCGCGAAACGGTCGCCAACGCGCTGTCTTCACCTTTTAAAAGGTTCGCTTCATCACAACATGATCCACGTGCCACCAAGAAAAGCCACAAAGACGAAACGATTTGGGCATTGAAAGAGGTAAGTTTCGAGGTGGCAAAAGGCCAGGTTTTGGGTGTAATCGGGCGAAACGGCGCCGGAAAAAGCACGCTTCTCAAAGTGCTTTCGCGCATCACAGAACCCACTGAAGGCGTGGTAGAAATTCGCGGAAGAGTGGGCTCACTACTCGAAGTGGGCACAGGCTTTCACCCAGAGTTGACCGGCAGAGAAAATATCTATCTAAACGGCGCGATCTTGGGAATGAAACGCAGCGAAATCGATCGAAAATTCGATGAGATCGTTGCCTTCTCAGAAGTAGAAAAGTTCATTGATACGCCGGTAAAGCGTTACTCCAGTGGCATGTACTTGCGCCTGGCATTCGCCGTCGCGGCGCATCTGGAGCCAGAAATCTTGGTGGTGGATGAAGTTCTAGCTGTGGGAGATGCAGAATTTCAGCGCAAATGCCTCGGGAAGATGAGCGATGTCGCCCAAGAGGGACGTACAGTGCTCTTCGTGAGCCATAATATGTCGGCGGTTTTACGTCTCACAGAAGAGACCATTGTCCTGGATCAGGGGCGTTTGATTATGCGCGCACCGACGCCACGCGCAGTAGACTTCTACATGTCCTCAGGGCTAGCAGAAATGGGGGAAAGGATTTGGAGAAAAGAAGAAATCCCTGCCCAATCTTTCCCCTTCGAACCCATTGCCTTACGCATCCGCAATTCAAGAGGGAAAGTAGTGGATACGATCCGTTCCACAGAGGCGGCGCAGGTTGAAATCGAGTACCATTTACACGCACCCATCACGGGGTTACGCGTGGGTATTTACCTGATGACAGCCCGCGGAGAGTTCGTCTTCGCCTCGTTTGATACGGACGAGGCGGAACAGTACGAGGCGTTCCGTGTGCGCTCAGCTGGCCGTTATCTCAGTCAATGTACGCTTCCCGCGAACCTACTCAACGAAGGAGGCTATATTCTCGGCATCAACGCCAGTGCTTATCGGGTCAAGCGCTATTTCCAAGACGAACAGGCGCTTTCTTTTAGTGTGGATGGCTCGGGCGCACCTGGGTCTCAATGGCTCGAGGCGCGATTAGGTCCTATTCGTCCACGCCTGATATGGCAGATCGAGACATTGGAAACCATGCAAGACTTTCGCCCAGGGGCAGAAGAAGTTCGCCATGGCTAAAAGTTCGAAGGTCAAACATCTGTTAGGCGAATTGCCTTTTACTGCGGAGATTTACTGGCAGTTGCGTCAGCGCGGCAAACCACCCCGCAAGAAATTCTCTCTGCAGCAGACCGAACAGCGCTTGCCGATATGGGTGTCTGAAGCTAGCCAAGCCTTGAAAAACAATCACCCCCACGGAGCAGCGAAGCGCATTTTTCTCTTCAGCACCCTACGCCTGTGGATTGAACATAGCGCCCTGTTGAGCGTGGCACTGGCGGGGCGTGGGCATCAGGTGACCCTTTGCTTTTTACCATATTATTTCTGGCATCAACCCATTCAACGCTTCGACCTGCGCCGGCAAAACCTCTATTTCAAAGATGTGCTGGGTAAAGCAGTGCCCTTGATTCAGGTGCGTTCGTTGCTGGACTTTCCCTCCGCCAACCACAGCGCACCGCACACATCAGAGCTGCCCGATGTTTTACAACAAGCCATTCGGCAAGTCTCTTTGCGCGATGCGCAATATACCCTTCAAGTAGAAGATGTGGATATGGAGGCGGAAACCACAAATTCCGGCGCCCTATTTCAATTTCGCCTACAGAGGAACCTGTTCGCGGCGCGCGCGTTTTATGAATGGGTGCAATGCCTCCCCCCATCGCAGCGACCTGAAGTGGTTGTTCTCCCCAACGGAAGCATTTTAGAAATGGGCGCCCTCTATCAAACTTGCCGATACTTGGAACTGCCGGTGGTCACATATGAATTTGGCGAACAACGTGGGCGCATATGGCTGGCAAAAAACGATGAGGTCATGCTTCAGGATACACACGCCTTATGGCAAGCACGCCAGGGCTTCTCCCTTGATGAAAAACAATGGCAGCAGATGCGCGCCCTGACCTCCGCCAGGCAGAGCGCGAATTTATGGAACAACTTTTATCGCCGCTGGCAAGCTCTCCCCAGCCAGGGCGGCGAGCAGGTGCATAAAGCCCTGGGGTTAGACTCAAGGCCTGTTTTCCTGCTGGCGGCGAATGTGCTCGCGGATAGTCTAACCCTGGGGAGGCAGGTGTTCTCCGAGAATATGACCGAATGGATCCAGCAGACGGTGAAGTTCTTTGCACAACATCCAGAAGTACAGCTGATTGTGCGGATGCACCCAGGAGAACGTTATACCAAAGGGCCTTCCGTCTCTCAGGTGATCCATCAAGCCTTACAACCCATCCCGGAAAACATCCACCTGGTACACGCTCAGGAGGCAGTCAATACTTACGACTTGATCGAAATCGCCGATTTGGGCCTGGTATATACCACGACCGTAGGCTTGGAAATGGCCATGAGCGGGCTTCCTGTAATCGTCGCCGGTAATACGCACTATCGAGGCAAAGGGTTTACTTTGGATGTGGATTCCTGGGAGAATTATTACGCCCTGTTAAACCAAACGGTACGTTCCATCGAAGAGTTTCGACTTTCCAATGCAGAAATCGAACGAGCGTGGAGCTATGCGTACCTCTTTTTCTTCGAATACCCCTGCCCTTTTCCCTGGCATCTGAAGCATTTTTGGCATGAGACAGAGAGTTGGAGCGTGAGCCGAGTGCTTTCGGAAGAAGGCATGGAACTTTTTGGGGAGACTTTCGATATGCTGGCTGGTAAAGATCGGGATTGGTCGATCACCTTCAGCAATCGCTCCTATCTCCCTGATGAGCAAGGGGCAGAATTGCACACGAGCAATGAGGGAGGTCTTTTACGATGATGAACTGGGAAGAGCAGGTCGTCCTAATTACCGGTGGCACCGGTTCCTTTGGCAAGAAGTTTGTCCAGGTCATGGTGGAGGAATTCCATCCCGCCAAGCTGATCGTCTTTAGCCGAGATGAGCTCAAACAACTGGAAATGCGCCTGAGTGGCTTGGATCACGCGAATATCCGTTATTTCATTGGGGATGTGCGCGACCGCGACCGCCTGCGACGCGCCATGCATGGTGTGGATATCGTGGTGCATGCTGCCGCGCTCAAACAAGTG
>JBBIVW010000002.1:274403-293815 GCA_037439525.1 Anaerolineae bacterium | reverse complement strand
ACGCGCCATGCATGGTGTGGATATCGTGGTGCATGCTGCCGCGCTCAAACAAGTGCCGGCATGTGAATATAACCCCATGGAAGCGATCAAAACCAATATCATTGGGAGCAGTAACGTCATCGAAGCAGCCATGGATGCAGGCGTCAAGAAAGTGATGGCACTGAGCACGGACAAAGCCGTCAACCCAGTCAACCTCTACGGCACAACCAAGCTGGCGGCGGAAAAGCTTTTCATCCAAAGCAACGCCTATGCCGCGGGCACAGCGACACGCTTCAGTTGCGTGCGCTATGGCAATGTGGTCGGCAGCCGGGGCAGCGTTATCCCCATCTTCTTGCAACAACGACCCAATGGAAAGTTGACCATCACCGATACGCGCATGACGCGCTTCTGGCTTACCCTGGATCAGGGCGTTCATTTTGTCATTCGCTGTATTGAACAAATGTACGGCGGAGAGGTGTTTGTGCCAAAGATCCCCTCCACACGGGTCGTTGATCTTGCCAAAGCGATTGCCCCGCATGCGGAGTGGGAGGTGATCGGCATACGCCCCGGAGAGAAGTTGCATGAGGTGCTGATCAATGAAGATGAGGCGCGCTCGACCATCGAATTGGAGGATATGTATGTCATCCAACCGACAGCCGCTTTGTGGTTTGGCTACGACTGGCAATCTAAGGGCAAACCGCTCCCCGAAGGTTTTCGCTATACCAGCGAAACCAACCCGCAATGGCTGAACATGGAAGAGATACGCGCACTCATTGCGCCTTTCGAGGACCTGAATCTCGAAGAAACATGAAACTCTGGTTGAGAACCCATCGTGCGTATTCTTGTCACTGGGGCCAGCGGTCTCCTGGGACTGAATCTGGCGCTAGAAGCAGCCAAAGAACATATCGTCTTTGGTCAGGTGAACGCACACGCTTTTCGCGCCGAGCAAATCACCGTGTTCCAGGCCGATTTGCTTGCCCCCCACGCAGTGGAGCGCATGTTGGACTTCGCCCAGCCCGACTGGGTGATCCATTGCGCTGCGCTGGCAAACTTGGAAGCCTGTGAGGCCGATCCGGCCCGGGCGCGCCAACTAAACACCGAGTTGCCCCGTGAACTGGCATTCCATGTCGCCAGGGGCGGAGCGCGCCTGCTGCATGTTTCCACCGATGCAGTCTTCGATGGGCAGAGAGGCGATTATCGCGAAGAGGACACGCCCAACCCACTCAGCGTATATGCCCAAACAAAATTGGAGGGAGAACGCGCTGTATCAGAAACTTACCCAGAAGCCATCATCGCTCGGGTCAACCTTTTCGGTTGGAGCCTGAGCGGAAACCGTAGCCTGGCTGAATTCTTCTTCTACAACCTCAAAGAAGGCAAGCCGGTGAATGGGTTTACGGACGTCTACTTTTGCCCTCTGCTGGCGAACGATTTGGCACATATCTTCTTGGAAATGCTGAGGCGCAACCTGCATGGCGTCTATCACGCGGTAAGCACTGACTGCCTGAGCAAATACGATTTTGGCATTGCCATTGCCAGGCGTTTCGGTTTCGAGACGCGTTTGATCACCCCGATTTCGGTTCAGAGGGCTGGCTTGGCAGCCTCGCGGTCACCCAACTTAACCCTAAGCTGCGAAAAATTACAACGCGCCCTGAACACCCTTCTTCCCACCGTGGCACAAGGGCTGGAGCAGTTTTATCGCCTGTATCAAAACAGCTACCCACTAAAATTAAAGGCGCTTCTGCAAGACGGCGCTAACTCACAATAATATCTCTGACTGGAGGAAGTGATGCAATTAACCATTGGAAATCACATCATCGGAGAAGAACACCCCACTTATTTCATTGCGGACATTGCCGCCAATCACGATGGAGACCTGGAACGCGCCAAACTGCTGATCCGCCTGGCAAAAGAGGCCGGCGCCGATGCGGCGAAGTTCCAGAACTTTCGCGCCCCCAAAATCGTGTCCGATTATGGATTCAAATCCATGGGGGGGCAGGTGTCTCATCAGGCAAGCTGGAGAAAATCCGTATTCGAAGTTTATCAGGACGCGTCGATCCCCTTCGAATGGACGCCGATTTTGAAAGAGGAATGTGACAAGGTCGGCATCGATTATTTTTCCTCACCTTATGATTTCGATGCCATTGATATGCTCGATGCGTATGTGCCGGCGTATAAAATCGGCTCAGGCGAGATCGACTGGCTGGAAGCCTTAGAGCGCATGGCGCGCAAAGGCAAACCGGTGCTTCTCGCCACCGGAGCGGCAACGATTGGTGAGGTGCAACGCGCCGTGCACACCATCCTGGCGATCAATCCTCAACTTGTGCTGATGCAATGCAACACCAATTACACCGCCAGTCCTGAAAACTTCGACCACATCCACCTTCGTGTGCTCAACACGTATCGCACGATGTTCCCTCAGGTGATACTGGGGTTGTCCGACCACACGCACGGTCATGCAACGGTATTGGGCGCGGTGGCATTGGGTGCACGGGTGATTGAAAAGCACTTCACCGATGACAATACGCGTGAAGGTCCGGATCACAAGTTCGCCATGAATCCGGTCACCTGGGCGGAGATGGTGCAACGCACACGTGAATTAGAGCGAGCCCTTGGCTCGGCAGACAAGTTCGTGGCGGGCAACGAGAAGGATACGGTAATCGTCCAACGGCGTTGTCTGCGCGCAGCCAGGGACATTCGCGCCGGCGAAGTGATCCAGCGCGAGATGATCGAAGTTCTTAGACCGGCCACTCCGGGCGCCATCCTGCCCCATGAGTTGCCAGCCGTGCTTGGCACCAGGGCTATCACGGACATCCCCGCCGGAAAAGAACTGCGCTGGACAGATCTCACCGCCTAAACACCTGTGCCATGCGCGTGCTCTACTTCACAAAAGACTACACACCCCACGATTACCGCTTTCTGGAAGCCCTGGCAAGAACCTCTCATCAGGTGTTCTTTTTAAGGTTAGAAGCACGCACTGCTGCACCTGAAGATCGCCCATTACCCTCGAATATCGAATGGATACGGTGGCCGGGAGGAGCAACTACCCCACGCTACCGAAATACCTTCTATCGCCTGTTGGCGTTGAAGGAGATTTTACGCCAGCTAAAACCCGACATCGTCCATGCCGGCCCAATTCAACCTGTAGCCTACTTGGTGGCACGGAGCGGCTTCAAACCATTGGTGAGCATGTCCTGGGGATACGACCTGCTTCAAGAGGCACATAAAAATCAGTGGATGCAGGCGATCACTCGTTTCACACTGGCACACAGCGATATGTTAATAGGTGATTGCCAAACCGTACGTCAGGTGGCTATTCGCCTGGGAATATCCGATGAACGCGTGGTCACTTTCCCCTGGGGGGTGGACCTGAATCACTTTACGCCCTCCGCAGAATCATCCGAGGCGGCGACTTTCGTCATGATCTCTACCCGAAGTTGGGAAGAGGGATATGGCATCGAAACAATCGCTCAGGCGTTTACCCTTGTCCATCAGCGTCATCCACACACTCGCCTGATGATGTTAGGGAATGGCTCCAAAGCCTCTCAGGTGAAAGAGATGCTCGCGCGCGGCGGTGTACTAAAAAACGATGGAGCACCTCAGCCGATTGTTTTTCCTGGGGTGGTACGCTTCGACCATCTCCCCAAGTATTACCAGGCTGCCCACCTTTATCTTGCTGCCACGCATAGCGATGGAACCTCGATCTCCCTATTGGAGGCTATGGCTTGCGGGCTGCCTGTGATCGTTTCGGACATCCCTGGAAACCGGGAGTGGGTTGTCGATGGAGAGAATGGTTGGTTGTTCCCTGTAGGGGATGCGCAGGCACTGGCGAGACGTATCCTGACCGCAATCGAAAAGCAAGCCGAACTACCTCAAATGGGCATGCGCGGCAGAAAAATTGTCGAGCAACGCGCCAACTGGGAGGCGAATTTCCCTTTATTACTTCAGGCATATGAGCGTGCCAGACATTCGGTGCGCCTATGATCATCACCTTAACTTCCCGAAGGTAACAAGAGCGGAACACATATGAGCAAGTTAAACACTGTAGCCATTATCCAAGCCAGAATGCAATCCAGCCGCTTGCCGAACAAAGTGATGCTGGAAATTGCCGGCAAACCCATGCTGGCCTGGGTGGCAGAGCGCACAAAAAAAGCCCAAAGCCTTTCCCAGGTATGGATCGCCACGACCGCGGCGCGGGAGGATGACCCCATCGCCATATGGTGCGAGCAACACAGCTTCTCGTGCTGGCGTGGTCCGATGTTCGATGTATTGGACCGTTTTTATCAAACGGCGCGAGCTGCAGCTGCAGATGTCATTGTACGCATCACGGCGGACTGCCCGCTCATGGATCCTAGTTTGATCGATGAAACCTTAGCCGCCTTTCTAAAGTATCCCTCCTCGTCAAAATTGGTCGAAGATTTGCAAACCAAAGATAAAGATGGCATCGTTTTCCCCTACGATTTTGCCGCTAATCGGCTGCCCCCTCCTTGGGGACGCACGTATCCTATTGGGCTGGACATCGAGATATGCACCTGGGATGCTTTAGAGATTGCCTGGAATGAAGCACGCCTGCCTCACCAGAGGGAGCATGTCATGCCCTTTTTTTACGAAAACCCGTTACGCTTCCGCATCTTACATCTCAACTATCGGCAAAACCTGGGCCACTTACGTTGGACGGTGGACACACCGGAAGATTTATCCTTCATCCGTGCCTTATTCGACCTAATCGGCGACAAAGAGCGCTTTTCGTGGTTAGATGTGCTGAATATCGTTCAGGCCCACCCAGAGTTGTCGAAAATCAACGCAGAAGTGCGCGCCAAAGATTACCGTCAGATAGATGGCAGAAGCAGCCTGACGGGCAGGTAACGGATAAAACCCGATGCCCCTGTTGACCATTTTTTCTGCGCCAAAAGCCTTTACAAACCCGAAAATCGACCTCATCCAACGCAACGCTATACAATCCTGGTTACACCTGGGAGAGGAGATAGAGATATTTCTGGTTGGGGAGGAAAAGGGATTGGAAGAAGCGGCGCGTGAATTGGGGGTACGCACCTTACCCGAAGTGGCGCGCAATACAACGGGCACACCGCTCATTCGCTCCATATTTTCCCTTACCAGGCAGGCAGCCTCTTCCCCTTTTTTGGCCTATGTGAACGCGGATATTGTGCTATTGCCCGATTTTCTCGAGGCTGCCATGCTGGTGGGTAACAACCCCTCTTTGGTGCACGCTTCTAATAGGCATGACTTTCTCTTGCTCGGGCAGCGCTGGGATCTACAGGTCGATGCTCCGTTAGATTTCTCTCCAGGGTGGGAGGTTCGGCTGCGCCAAAGAGTGCGCAGAGAGGGAACGCTTCACCCTCCCGCGGGGAGCGACTACTTCATCTTCCCCAAGCACGCCTTTCAAGAGATGCCCGATTTTGCTGTCGGTAGAGCCGGTTGGGATAACTGGATGATCTATCATGCCATAGAACAGGGTTGGATGGTGATCGATGCCACCCCTTCTGTAACTGTGGTACATCAATCCCACGACTATAGCCACCTGCCTAATGGGCAACCACACTATAACCTGGAAGAAAGTCAGGTCAATATCCAATTGGCTGGAGGTATTCGGCACATGTATATGGTGTTGGATGCCCCCTATCAACTCCGCAGAGGGAGGGTTGTGCGTACCTCATTGAGTTTGTTGCACGTCATTCGCCACTTGGAACGTCGATTGCTCAGGCAACTAGACCAACCTCGTGGGTGGAAGTGGGCGCTGACACGTCGTTTGCGTCGTTTAAGGCGAGGAGTGTATCAATAATGACTCGACTGGGCATCAATCCCGCGCGCTCTGAAAAAAGCGGCTACACACCCGCCAGGGTGAGCGTATTGATGATCACATTTATCCCTCATCTAAGCGGATATTTTGAACACCGCCTCGAGGTGCTCAAACTCTGCCTGGCCAGCCTTCAGGCGCATACCCCTCCCCCATACGACCTGTTCGTCTTCGACAACGGAAGCTGCCCCGAAGTGGTTGCGTTTCTGACCGCTCTCAACGAGGAAAATGTCATTCGCTATCTGATCCTTTCATCACAAAACATCGGAAAGATTGGCGCATTGCAGCTGCTCTGTGGCATCGCTCCTGGAGAAATCCTCGCCTATAGCGACGACGATATTTTCTTCTATCCTGGCTGGTTGGAGGCATCTCTAAAAATACTGCACTCCTTTCCTAAGGCAGGCATGGTCAGCGGCGTGCCGGTGCGCAACGCTGCCAGACATGCGCGTCATGCGCTTGACCAATTTGCCGGTCAACCACCTGCAGGATTCAGGACAGAAACCAAGCGCTTTATCCCAGACGCATGGGAGGTAGATTGGGCGATGAGCACAGGGCGTGACCCCCAGGAGCATTTATCCTCAACTCAAGGGCTTTCTGACATGCTCTTCTACGCTCCAGACGGAGCACAACCCGGTGAGGCAGTGATCGCAGGCGCAAACCACTTTCAATTCGTCGCCCCCAAGTCACTCCTGTTGAGTGCCTTGCCCGCTCACTGGAGCGGGAAGTTGATGGGGGAAATGTTGGAATTGGACGAGGCAGTAGATCGTCTGGGTTACCTTCGGCTCTCATCCAGCCAACGCTTTGTGCGCCACATGGGCAACGCACTCAACCCAGAGATTTTGGAGGAAGCCCAGGTGTTTAAATTGTTGCAGGCTTCAAACGGAATCAAGGCGCCAAAATTCCAGACCGGTAAAAAGCGCAAATATCGGCTGATGAGCCAACTACCGGGCTTGCGTCGCTTCGCCATGTTTCTCTATAAGCGCCTTTTCAACCTGCTTTACAAGTGACACTGTGGTAAATATTCCCGATATTCGCGCCCATCCCATCTTCATCTGCGGGCATCCCAAAGCCGGCACCAGCCTGGTGCTCTCCATTCTCGACGCCCACCCGCAACTGGTGGTCTATCCGGAAGAGAGCGTGTTTTTCCGCAAGTTTCTGCCGCGAGCGCAACACTTGTCTTTAGACGAACAACTAAAGCTCGCCCGCCAGCAGTTGATCCATTTTTTTACCTGGAACTCGCAAAATCCGCCGCCTAGCCAGGCGGGTTATCCGGATCGGGACTATTCCCGCCTTTCATTTGACAAAATTGCCCATCAAATGGACCTTCTAGCAAGAGAGAAGGCAGATCACCCTGGCGATGTGCTCAGCGCGGCAGTGTTGGCTTATGGCAAGGTCAGCGGTAGCCTTTCCGAGGCAACGCGCCATTGGGTAGAGAAATCCCCTTACAATGAATTTTTTACCGCGCAGATTTATTCATGGTGGCCAGAAGCGCGCTGCGTGCATGTCTTACGGGATCCCCGCGATAATTTTGTGTCCTACCGGCAGAAACACCCCTCCTGGCAGCCAGAATTTTTCGCTAAAAATTGGCTGCGCTCTACACGGGCAGGGTTTGTAAATCAAACGACCTATGGCAAACAACGTTATCTCATCCTGCGCTACGAAGACCTGGTGTTAGAGCCGATGGAAACCTTGAAGAGACTGGTTGAGTTTTTAGATATCGACTGGCAACCCTCGCTCACCTCCCCCACGCGCGCAGGAGAGATTTGGAAAGGGAATTCGATGTTCATGCAAGAATTCAACCAGATTAGCGCTGCACCCATCGGTCGGTGGAAAAACCACCTCAACCCACAGGATGCGGCGGTGATCGAGTGGTTCTCCAGAAATTGGATGAAAAAACTGGCTTATCCCTTAGAAAACTTATCTGCAACCAACCCCCGCCTGGTCAGCGTCACACTATGGCGTGTGATGACCTGGCCGTTGCGCGCACGTCTGCATCGCTTCGCCAAACGATAACGTTTTAACCTATGCGAAAGCACACCCACCCTTCATGAAAACCACATCTATACGCACCCGGTTGAAGCACGCTTACCGTGCATTGCGCGGGAAAGGCATCTCAAATCTCCCGCAAAGGCAAGTGCCATCCATTACACAAGAAGAGATTGCGGAGATAAAAGAGTTTTTCCCCATGGAGAAATTCTTCATCTTCGGGCATGCCCGCTCGGGTACCACCGTTCTGGCACGGCTCATCCGCCTCCACCCCGAAGTGCATTGCAACTACCAGGCGCACTTTTTCACACGCCAACCGTTGCTGGAATCGCTGGTTGCAGATGAGGCTATAGGAGAGTGGTTATGCCGAAAGAGCAATCGTTGGAATCAGGGGAAAGATCCATCCGCGTTGGTTTTACGCGTGGCTGCCGACTTCATGCTAGAGCGCGAAGCGCGACACTTCGGCGCGCGCCTGGTTGGGGATAAAAGCCCAAATACCCTGCTCAATGGCGAGTCGGTCAGGCTGATGCACAAAGTGTACCCCGATGCGCGTTTGATCTTTATTGTCCGCGATGGCAGGGATACGATTCTCTCTCACCGCTTTCAGGCGTTCATTGACTTTCCCCAACATCTTTCTCCTGCGGACCTGAAAATTCGCCAGGCTTTCATCGAGCAGCCAACCCCATTCCTTCAAGGGGAGCGATCCCTCTTTACTGAGAAAAGCCTCCTGCAGGCCGCGAAGGGTTGGCTAGAGAATGTGCAGGAGACGCATCAGATGGGCCTCGACTATTATGCGGATCGTTATCAAGCCATCCGCTACGAAGACCTTATCACCTCTACCTGGGAGGTGCTTAAAAATCTCTGGCAATTGATTGGGGTCACCTCCATTCCTCCAGAGCTGCGCGCTTCCATCGCCCAAGAGCTGGAGCAAAATCCAGATGAGCAATGGCAATTGGAAAAAGCGGGGCAGATGGCACACGCCCTCCCCAAAGGGAAACCGGGCGCATGGAGGCAAATCTTCACACAGCGAGATGCTCAACTCTTCCATCAAGTCGCCGGGGATGCCTTGCGCACTTGGGGATACTCAATAGATTGAGGGACTCAACGACGATGAAATTCTTGATCGCGGGTTTAGGCTCCATTGGGCAGCGTCACCTGCGCAACCTGCTCGCCTTGGGGGAGAAGGAGATCCTCTTGTTGCGCACACATCGAAGCTCATTGCCTGACAAGGATTTAGAAGCCTTTCCCCAAGTAGGCAAACTGGAAGATGCCCTGGGTCAACAACCCGACGCAGTGATCGTCTCCAACCCGACGGCATTGCATCTCGATGTAGCCATACCCGCAGCCGAGGCAGGCTGCCATTTATTCATCGAGAAACCCCTTTCGCATAATATGCAAGCAGTAGATAGACTGCTAAAGGTGGTTGAAAAAAACAAAGTGCAGGTCCTCGTGGGGTATCAATTTCGTTTTCACCCCGCGATGGAACAGATCAAAGAAATCATAGAGTCCGGCGAACTTGGTCGGCCCATATCCGCGCACGCACATTGGGGAGAATACCTCCCTGGATGGCATCCGTGGGAAGACTTTCGCCAGGGATACAGCGCCAGAGCGGACCTCGGAGGCGGCGTAGTGCTCACTTTGTCGCACCCATTAGACTACTTGCGCTGGTTGCTGGGTGATGTCGTGCGCGTTTGTGCCATGACAGCAAACATCAGCCCTTTGAAGCTGGATGTCGAGGACACTGCCATCATCAACCTTGAATTCGAAAACGGGATGATCGGCAGTGTGCATGTGGATTATGTGCAACAACCTCCCAGCCACTATTTAGAGGTCGTCTTTGAAAGGGGAAGCCTGCATTGGAACTATGCGGACGGAACTGCCAGAGTTGTCCACGCGCACAAAGGCAGGGAATACAGTCTTTCTCCTCCAACCTATTTTACGCGCAATGACATGTTCCTCGCTGAAATGAAGCACTTCATTCAAGTTCTACATGGAGAGGCTCAGCCCAAATGCTCTCTTCGGGATGGAGTGCGCGCCCTTCAAATCGCCGTGGCAGCCCTCGAATCCGCTGAAAAGAAAATTTGTGTGGAACTAAAAATTGCTATATAATCACGCTTCGCGCAGTCACCAAGAATAACAAGGAGTTCGAATATGCTCGAAACAACCAAAGAAAGTATTTTGATCCGCCCTTATGGAGGAAAACTGGTCAACCTGATTGTGACCGATGAGGAAGAACGGCAGGAATTACTGGCGAAATCCAACCGCCTGCCCTCAGTGAAAATCTCGACGCGCGCCCTATGTGATCTCGAGCTATTGGCTTGCGGGGCTTTCTCCCCGCTCGACCGCTTCATGGGTAAAGCAGACTACGAACGTGTGCTCACCGAGATGCGCCTAGCGGATGGCAGCTTATTCCCGATTCCAGTCACCTTACCCATTGACGAGGAGGAATTGCCTCACTGGAGTGAGCAGATCACCCTCAATGACAGCCGCAACAACACCATCGCGGTAATGCGCATTGAAGAGGTGTATCACTACGATCCTCAAAGGGAGGCGCGCCTGGTGCTGGGGACAACGGATCCGCGCCATCCTTTGATCTCAGAGATGGTGCGCTGGGGGAAAGTGTATATCTCCGGCGAGTTGAAGGTCTTGAATATGCCCAGTTATTACGACTTCGTTGACCTGCGCCTCACTCCAGCGGAAGTTCGTGAGAGGCTGGAACGTATGGGAAACAAAAACGTCGTTGCCTTCCAGACCAGAAACCCGATGCATCGGATTCATGAAGAACTTACCAAGAGAGCCGCGGAAGAGGTGAATGGCAGCCTCTTGATTCACCCAGTTGTCGGCATGACCAAACCGGGAGATGTCGATCATTACACCCGAGTGCGCGTGTACCGTTCCCTGGTGGAAAACTACTACGACTCACAACGCACGTTGTTAAGCCTGTTGCCTTTAGCCATGCGTATGGCTGGTCCAAAAGAAGCCCTCTGGCACGCCATTATCCGGCGCAATTTCGGCGCCAACCATCTCATTGTCGGGCGCGACCATGCTGGACCCGGGCTGGACAGCCAGGGAAAGCCATTCTACGGCCCCTACGAGGCGCAGGCAATGGTCGCCCAATACGAGAACGAAGTCGGCGTGAAGATGCTTGAATTCAAAGAGCTAGTTTATCTGGCTGATGAAAACCGTTATGAAGAGGTGACCAAGGTTCCAGAGGGAGCGCGCGTCTTCACCATCTCTGGCTCAGAGGTGCGCGATCAATACCTCTCCAAAGGCAAACTCCTTCCCGAATGGTTCACCCGCCCTGAGACAGCCGAAATATTGGCACAGATGTATCCGCCACTTCATAAACAAGGCGCATGCATCTGGTTCACAGGGTTGAGCGGTGCGGGCAAATCCACCACTGCAGAAATCCTCACCTCTCTGCTCCTTGAGCGAGGGCGTCAAATTACTTTGTTAGATGGCGATGTGGTACGCACCCACTTGTCCAAAGGCTTGGGATTCTCCCGAGAAGATCGCGACATCAACATCCTGCGCATCGGATTCGTCGCCAGCGAAATCGCGCGCCATGGAGGCATCGTGATTTGTGCTGCGATCAGCCCCTATCGTGCCACACGCAATGAGGTACGCAAAATGGTGGGCGAGGAGCGGTTTATCGAAGTGTTTGTAGATACCCCGATTGAAGTATGCGAACAACGCGATGTCAAGGGCTTATATGCGCGTGCACGTCGAGGGCAGATCAGCGGTTTTACCGGTGTGGACGATCCTTACGAGGCGCCTATCAACCCTGAAATCACTCTCGAAACAGTGAACACAGACGCGCTGACCAACGCGCGCAAGATCGTCGCTTATCTCGAGGAACGAGGCTTTCTCCTGCCGGATGGCTACTCGAATAGCTCGAATAACGGTCGTACGCCTGGCGAACAAACGGAACAGCCAAAGAAAAAAAGGAGAGTGAAAGCTTGATGTCCCTTTCCAAAGCTGGAGATACGCGCCAGATCCCGGAATCATTCGACCTTAGTGGGCGAGTGGCGGTCGTCACCGGCGGGGCCGGTCTATTGGGCGAGCAGTTCTGCCGCACGCTTTGCACAGCAGGCGCCCATGTAGTCATTGCAGACATCGCCGCAGCCCCGGCTGAAAACCTGGCTAACGCCCTCGGAGAGAAGGCCCTCGCCATTCCCACAGATATATCCTCCCCAGAGTCGGTGCATCGCATGGTAGCCCAAGCGCTTGCTGCGTTCGG
Source organism: Anaerolineae bacterium (assembly GCA_037439525.1). Lineage (GTDB taxonomy): Bacteria > Chloroflexota > Anaerolineae > Anaerolineales > UBA4823 > JBBIVW01. The sequence continues at coordinate 281,798 of JBBIVW010000002.1, read as the reverse complement.
GCGCTTGGATATTCTCGTGAACAACGCCGCCATGGATGCGAAGTTCGATCAGGAAGCCTGGCAAACCCAACCCACAGGAGCATTTGAGGACTTCCCTTTAGAGGTGTGGCAAAAAGCCCTCGAAGTAAATCTGACGGGTGCTTTCTTATGCTGCCAGGCAGCTGTTAAACCCATGCTGCAACAGGGCAAAGGAGTGATCGTAAACCTGGCATCCATCTATGCTATCAGCGGTCCTGATCAGCGCATGTACGATTTGCCTGGACGAACCAAACATTACAAACCGGTATATTATTCGGTGACAAAAGCCGGCATACTGGGTTTGACACGGTATCTGGCGACATACTATGCAGGCAAGAACATCCGCGTCAACGCCCTTTCTCCTGGCGGGGTGTTCAACGATCACGACCCCGCGTTCGTCGAAGCTTATGCGGCACGCACCGTCCTGGGGAGGATGGCTGCCAAGGACGAGCTCAACGGTGCGCTGCTCTTTCTTGTCTCCGATGCCTCGTCTTATATGACCGGGGCCAATTTGATTGTCGACGGGGGCTGGACCACCTGGTAAAGCGCTCGAACAAACAAGCACCAACACCGACCCTCTATGGAAGTCTTGGCTGTAATCCCCGCGCGTGGGGGCTCGAAGAGCATTCCGCGCAAGAACATCCGCCCGTTCGCCGGCTATCCCCTCATCGCGTATAGCATCGCTGCAGCGCTTGCGACGGAAACCGTGACGCGGGTGATTGTTTCCACTGATGACGAGGAAATTGCAGCCATTGCCCGGCGATACGGTGCTGAGACTCCTTTTCTGCGCCCTGCAGAACTTTCTCAGGATGACACCCCGGATCTACCGGTTTTCGAACATGCTTTAACCTGGCTGGCATACCACGAGGATTATCACCCTGAAATCGTTGTCCAGCTTCGCCCAACTTCTCCATTGCGGAGAAAAAGGTTGATCGACGAAGCCGTTTTTCGCCTGATCGAAAACCCCCACGCAGACGCGGTGCGTAGCGTATGTGTGCCATTTCAAAATCCATTCAAAATGTGGCAAATAGACGCCCAAGGTTTGCTCGTCCCACTGATCCAAACCGAAATCCCCGAAGCGTATAACATGCCCAGGCAAAAACTTCCCGAAGTCTATTGGCAAACAGGCTATGTGGACGCCGCCTGGGCGGAAACCATCCTCAATAAACACTCCATGACCGGAGAGAGAATCCTGCCTTTGGTGATCGATCCGAGCGAGTGGATTGACATCGACTCGCCGGATGATTGGCATCGCGCAGAATTGCGCCTCATAAACGGCGAGATCACCTTCGAAGACCTGGAATTTCATATCTTCGAACAACCCAAATAAGATCGATTGACTGGCGGAGGTACTGCATGCCTGTAATTCAAATTGGCGATCGCTTGATCGGCGACGACCAACCCACATACGTTATTGCCGAAATCGGGGTAAATCACAACGGATTCTTAGACCTGGCTCTGAAACTCATCGATGTGGCCGTCGATGCCGGAGCAGACGCCGTCAAATTCCAAAAGCGCAACTTAGAAAAGCTCTATGCGAAAAAATACTTGCAAAACGCGAATGCTGGCGAGAAAACGCTGCGCTATCTTTTGCCTATTCTGCAACAGGTGGAGTTGCCTGACGAAGCGTACTACACCATAGTGGACTACTGTCGCCAGAAAGGGATTACGTTCCTCGCCTCGGCTTTCGATGCAGATAGCGCTGATTTCCTGGAGAAGTTGGGTGTACCAGCGTATAAAGTCGCCTCTGCGGACCTGACCAACCTGCCTCTACTCGACCACCTGGTGAAAAAGGGAAAGCCCTTGATCTTATCTACCGGCATGTCCCATATGCACGAGGTGGAGATCACCGTGGAGTTCCTCAAAGAACGCGGCGCTCAATTCGCCTTGTTGCATTGCAACAGCACCTACCCAGCCGCGTTTGAGGACATCAATCTGCGTTTTATGCACCAGTTGCGAAGGTTTGGCGTGCCCGTGGGGTATTCTGGTCACGAACGAGGCATTGCGGTCTCCACGGTAGCCTCGGCCTTAGGTGCGAGCATTATCGAACGTCACCTTACATTGGATCGCACGATGGATGGTCCCGACCACGCAGCCAGCCTTGAGCCGCAAGGGTTTAAAAAGATGGTGCGCGACATTCGACAGGTTGCCCAAGCCTTAGGCACCGGCCAGGAGAAATTCATCTCACGGGGAGAAATCCTCAATCGCGAAGTGTTGGGGAAAAGCCTGGTGGCAGCGAGGCGCATCCTGCCGGGCGAAATGATCACTGCAGATATGATTACGGTCAAAGGTCCGGCTTTAGGGATTTCTCCGCAGTATTACACTCAACTGCTTGGGCGGAAGGCGGAACGCATCATAGAAGAGGACGAGCCTTTCCTTGAACGCGACCTGGGCATCAACATCGATTTAGATATGGAAAAAGTACTGCCCATGGATTTTGGCTATACCGTGCGCTTCAGAGACTTCGATGAAGTGCTGGAATATCACCCTCGCCTCTTGGAATTTCACTTTACAGACCAGGACCTGGACGAGGAGTACCCCGGACAAGACTTTAGCGAAAACTCCAACCACCCGCTCAGGCTGGTTTCGCATGCGCCGGAGTTTTGGGAGCGCACTCTTGTTGACCTGTGCGCTTTAGATGAGCGCCATCGTCGGGCATCTTGCGAGTTGATTCAAAAGACCATCGATCTGACCCGAAAGATGGCGGTTTACTTCGTTGGAACACCAAAAGTAGTTGTCCATCCTGGGGCGATGAGTCTGGATCACCCAATTCAAGATAAGAAAGCGCTTTACGATAACCTGCGCCATTCCGTAATGGAGTTAGATTATTCCGGAGTGGAGCTTTTACTAGAGAACCTACCTCCCCACCCCTGGTATTTTGGGGGTCAATGGTTGACGAATGCGTTCATGGATGCCTACGAGATTATCGAGTTTCTCCAACCATTAGGGCTTCAATTCTGCTACGATGCCTCGCACCATAAACTGTATTGCAATTGGGCCGGCAAGGATTTTTACGCTCAACTGCACGCCCTTCTGCCTTATATCGGGCATTTGCACCTCTCAGATGGCGCGGGGTTGGATGGAGAAGGTCTGCAAATTGGGGAAGGAACCATCGATTGGGTAAAGTTCTTCCAAGTGTTAGGCGATTACCGCGGCACGATGATCCCCGAAATCTGGCGCGGTCATCAGCGCCAGGCGGAGGGGTTTGTCTTGGCAATTCAGCGACTGTCTCAAGCCTATCAGCTTAGTCGGGAGACCTATAAAGCCTGAAGCTCATGTTCAAACTCAGCATAGTTACACCACACGCCTGGCAATCGATTACCTCTGAGTGGCGCAATCGCCGTGCTCTGTCCCGACTGACGAAAGAGGTGGCAAAACAGGAAACAAGAGACCACACCAAAAAGCCGGTGGTTTTTTTCATTGCCTCGGCACGCATCTATGGCCTCAGTCATAATGCCGCCTTTTCTCTGCTCACCAGTTGGGGGCTAAGGTTATCAGGCATCCCGGTGCATTATTTCGTTTGCCGCGAGGGGATGAGGCTATGTGTATTGGGCACGCAGCGCAATGACCTCCATGCAGCACCTCCATGCAGAGCATGCGTTGCTCAAAGCAAACGCATGTTTGCCCACAGTGCCGTGAAGTGGTTTACATATCGACCGCATGCCGAGCTCGCCGATGCACTTCAGGCATGCTCAGTAGAAGAAATGAGCAACTTCACCTACCCGTTCTCTAGTGAGTCAAGCGATGGGGAAAGAGCCGCGATCCCTCTGGGAAAGCTGGTGCTCCCCTCGGTTCGTTGGGCGCTGCGCGTACATGATCTTGCCGATGATGAAGACACGCGCCACCTTATGCGGGAGTATATTCAATCAGCCTATCATGTCGCTCTAGAATTTCAACACTACCTGATAAAGGAGCAGCCGGCTTTAGCGGTGATCTTCAATGGCATCATGTTCCCAGAGGCGACCGCGCGTTGGGTGGCCAGGCAGCACGGTTTGCGAGTGGTGACGCATGAAGTTGGATTTCAGCCCTTCTCCGCCTTTTTCACGGAAGGTGAGGCGACGGCGTATCCCATCGAAATTCCTGAGGGATTTGAATTGTCCGAGGAACAAAACCAACGCCTGGATGCGTATTTGGAACACCGATTCCAAGGGAACTTTACCATGGCGGGCATCCGCTTCTGGCCCGAAATGCGCGGCTTAGATGAACAGCTCCTGGCACGCATTGAGCAGCACAAACAACTGGTCTCCATCTTCACCAATGTCGTGTACGACACCAGTCAGGTGCATGCCAACACCCTTTTTCCACACATGTTTGCCTGGTTAGACACAATCAAAGAGACGATCCAAACGCATTCGGATACCTTATTCGTCATTCGAGCGCATCCGGATGAGATGCGCCCTGGAACAAAAAAGCAAAGCCGCCAGAGTGTGCGCAATTGGGTGCATGACCATCACCTAGACCAATGCGATAATGTGGTCTTCATCGACTCTCAAGAATACCTGAGCTCTTATGAGCTCATCCGGCGCTCGAAGTTCGTCATGGTATATAACTCTTCGATTGGATTAGAAGCCACACTCCTGCGCATACCGGTGCTCTGCGCGGGTAAAGCCAGATACACTCAGTATCCTACGGTGTTTTATCCACCCACCCGTTCCGAGTATCTCAAAACGTTGAACGAATTCCTGCAAGCGGAACGTCTCAGCGTGCCCGAAGAGTTTGTGAATCACGCGCGCAAGTTCTTATATTTTCAACTCTTTCGCACATCCATAAGCTTTGCTGATTATTTGGATGGGTCTCCGCGTAAAGGGTTTGTTACATTGCGAAACATTCAGCCCATTGACCTGATTGCGGAAAGAGCGCCGATGATGCGCGAGTTGAGCCGTCAATTCTCCGCTCTGGCGTATCCATCGGCAGACGATTCTCACCAATCCAAAATCTTCACATTGCCCGAAAAGCTTCCCTCTGAGCGGGTGGCTTGAGGTTGCATTCCCCTTCAAACGATGACCCAAGATAAGATCGAAATTCTCTCCGTTGAGTTATTGGAAACCCACCGACCGCTAACCGAACATCTGAAAAAGCTGGCTGCAAACTTATCGATTGAATTGGGATGGCACTATCTCCTCGATCTTATCTGGATCATCAGCCAGTTAGAGGACCTGCAGGGAAAGACGATTTTGGATGCTGGAGCCGGCACAGGGCTACTCCAATGGTATCTAGCAGAAGCAGGCGCGCATGTGATCAGCGTAGATCGACAAAGCCGCGCTTATCTTCCTCTCCATCTTCGTACACGCTTCCGTGCACAGGGCTTACGCGAGAAAGACCTTGCTCCCCTTATCTATGCTGTATTTTCTCCGGTAAAAGGCGGCGGAGCATTGTACCGCCAGTTGGCTGTAAAGACTAAACAAACATTCCAATCTGTTCTTTATTTACTCCGCAAGCCACCAGCACATGGAAGGGTGACGATTTACCATCAAGATTTGAGCTCCTTAGATGATATTGCTACAGGCTGCATGGATGTTGTCGTAGCCGTTTCGGCTTTAGAACACAACCCGCCCGAAAAGCTTCCGTTGATAGTCGGCGAACTGATGCGAACCCTCAAACCCGATGGCCTCTTGCTGGCAACCCTGACTGCCGCGCATCACAAAGATTGGTTCCATCAGCCTTCCCAGGGGTGGTGTTACACAGAAGCCACGCTGCGCAAATTGTTCGACTTAGACGAAAGCGCAACCTCGAACTACGCAGATTACGAATCGCTGTTCACGATGCTGCGCGAGAATGCAGAATTGCGCGACCACCTGGCCAGCTTCTATTTCAAGTCCGGAGATAATGGAATGCCCTGGGGAAAGTGGGATCCCCAATATCAACCCGTCGGGGTTCGTAAATTCAATAAACCTACCGCGAGGGCATAGGAGTATGACACAAAACGATCAACAATTAATGCGCTCTATTCGAGAGTTGTTTGCCGTATCCTTCCAAGTTCCGCTTGAGGAAATCTACGAAGACCTGGCGTTTGGAGATATTCCCCAATGGGATTCTATGGGCCACATGGAGATCATGATGCGCCTGGAGGAGCAATTCGGGATTGAAATCAACGCTGAGACCATCTCCACCCTAGTCAACATCCCGGCAATTTACGATTATCTAAAAAAGGACAAGCATGCCTAAACCCCACAACCCCTCATCAGAAACGTTTACCCTTCATCTTACGCCAAAAATCCCCATACCGGAGTATTTGTGCGGCGAAGTGCAATCGAAACTGGCTTATGTAGATGAAGGCATCCTTTCCGCTCGCGTCGAAAGCAATCGTATCTCGTTGGTGCTTAGAGCGCATCCGGGGCCACGAACACCAAAGTTGGAGGCAAAAGTGCACCGTGTGGTCGCCTCTATGGCGCAAGGGGCGATCAAACCCAAAGTGCAAATCCTCGAAGATTACCTACATCGAAGCGTTCCATACTCCCAAGACCCAATGGAAGAGCTGCAAAAGCGGGGAGAGGTCTTTGCTGAGGCTTCTGGGACTTACACCCTAGGCCCCCTGCTTACTCAATTGATCGCTTATTTCGAAAGCCTATTTCACTCCCTAGCGCATCAATTCCAGGCTGTTGCTTACCGCTTTCCAGTTTTAATTTCGGCGGAGTTCTTAGAAAGGGTCAAATATTTCAGTGCCTTCCCACACTCATTATCTTTTGTCACCCATCTACGAGAGGACCTGGAAATCATCGATGGCTTTTCTCAACAGGCGCATTGCGAGGATCACAGCTTGCAGGTGCCGCATGATATGTTTGCGCGCGTGAAAACCCTGCTCTCTCCTGCAGTGTGTTACCACCTATACTTTTCTTTGGCGGATAAGCCGGTACCTCGAGGCAGGGTGGTGGCTACAGCCGTAGGGAACTGTTTTCGTTACGAAGCCATCAATCTGAATTCCCTGGAGCGGTTATGGAATTTCACCATGAGGGAGATCATCTTTGTGGGGGATAAGGATTTCGTCCTGGACAACCGGGAAGCTGCCCGGCGTATCATGGAGGAAAAATTCGAAGCGCTTGGGTTGGCCTATCGCGTGGAAAGCGCCAACGATCCCTTTTTCATCGGTGAATTTCGCAAACAGGCGGCGTTTCAGAGCGCTTTCCAATTGAAATACGAAATTCGCGCCCGTCTGCCTTTCAAAGAGCGCACTCTGGCAGTAGGTTCTTACAATTACCATCAGGATTTCTTTGGACGCCATCTGAACATTACCTTACCCAATGGTGAAGCAGCACATACGGGATGTGTTGCTTTCGGGTTGGAGCGCATGGCGTTCGCCTTCCTTGCTCAATTCGGGTTTGATAAAAACCAATGGCCCTCGGAAGTCAAGGAGTTCTGCTCATGAAGACATCGCCAACA
>JBBIVW010000002.1:270933-274303 GCA_037439525.1 Anaerolineae bacterium | reverse complement strand
ATATGGGTCGAGCCAGAATATCGCCATTTAGGCATCGGCGAAAAACTGACGCGCATGGCCATCGATTGGCTCAAGAGCAAAGAGGTTCATTCAGTAGAAGTCCAAATCCTGGTTGACAACCAGGCGAGCATCAATATGGTGAAAAACCTGGGGATGAAGCCGGAATTGCTTCAACTGCGCCTGCACTGGGAAGACTATCCCCCGGAAGAATAGATACCCAAGCTGATGAAAATCGTCTCGCAGTCACAGGTCGTCGATCTCTTGCATCGCCTGGGTATCCAGAAAGGGGATGGCTTACTCGTCCATGCAGCCATCCAATTCCTGGGTATTCCCGAAGGGGGGGTAGAAATGTATTACCAGGCCATTCGGGAGGTCATCGGAGCGGAAGGCAGCCTGGCTGTGCCCACTTTCAACTTCGCTTTTGCGCGTGGGGAACGCTTCCATCCCAAACAAACTCCCTCGAAAGACATGGGCGTCTTTGCCGAATATGTTCGCCAGCTTCCCGAAGCGCGCCGCACTTCCCACCCGATGCAATCTCTAGCGGTCGTCGGCAAACATGCCGAACACCTGGCAGCCTGTGACACCCCATCTGCGTTCGATCCCGGATCGGCCTTCGACCTCATGCTGCACCTGGATTTCAAACTTCTTCTGCTCGGCGCCTCGGTGCTCTACACCGCCATGGTGCATTACAGCGAACAACGCTTGCAAGTGCCCTATCGCTATTGGAAAACCTTCAGCGGTGAAGTGTTCACCCCTCAAGGGTGGCAGGTAAAGTCCTACACAATGTATGTGCGCGACCTGGAGATAGACCCTCACCTGGACCTGCAACCCATCCAAAGGTTATTAGAAATGCGCCATCAATGGCACAGTCAGCCGTTGAATTACGGGCACATCGCCACCTGTAAGCTGCAAGACTTTGTGCGCGCCACCGATGATATCCTCACAGAAAACCCATGGGCCCTGGTAACCAACCCCCCTCAGCGAGGTGTGGATGTATAGCATGATGGAATTGATCCAGGAGCTTTGGTTTCTCAAGAGGGACATCCTTTCGGATGACTTCGATCGCGCTCTATTTCGCCTCAAACAATATTTCGAGAGCGCCTTACCTTTGAGAAGTTCTTCCAGCCCCTTTACGATCCATGAATTTCCGAGTGGTGAACCATGCTGGACATGGCGCATTCCAGAAAAATGGACCTGCCACGAAGCCTATTTGGAAACTCTGGATGGAAGGCGGATCATTGACTATAGCCAACACCCCTTGCACGTGATTTCTTACTCTTTACCCTTCGAAGGCGTGGTTTCTCGCGAAGAGCTGCTCAAGCATCTGCATACTCACCCCAAACTTCCTGAAGCCATTCCCTTCGTGTTCAAATATTACGAACGCGACTGGGGCTTATGCGCCTCTCAAAACCTGGTCGCCCAATTGAACGAGCCGGCATACCGCGTATGCATTCGCACCTCGTTCGAGCCAGGGAGCTTGAAAGTGGGCGAGATCCTTGTTCCGGGCCAGCAGGGACAGACGGTCATGCTGGTATCACATTTATGTCATCCAGCCATGGTAAACGATGACCTTACCGGTGTAGTGGTATCTCTGGAGGTTGCCCAAGAGCTTCTGAAAGGAGGGAAGCCTTATTATACCTACCGGTTTCTCATCCTTCCAGAGACGATCGGCTCGGTGGCGTATCTCAGCCACCACGAAGAATTGATTCCCCATATGATTGGTGGACTTTTCTTGGAAATGCTGGGGAACGACTCGCCACACGCATTACAGGGCTGCCTGCAACCTCAAAGCGCTTTCGATCGGTGCTTGCGGCGTGCCTTCATCCATCTTGAGCCGCAAGGTTATTATGCACCTTACCGCACCGTGATCGGAAACGATGAACGCCAGTTCAATGCCCCCGGAGTACGCGTGCCAATGCTTTCTCTCTCCAGGGTCGAGCCAGAAGGTTCCCCCACGCGCCCTTATCGTGAATATCATTCCAGCCTGGATACACCGGCCATCGTCACCCAGGAGAGATTAGAGCAATCGAAGCGCCTCGTCCTTGCACTGCTAAATGCCTGGGAAAACAATCAGTATGTGATCAACCAGTTCAAGGGCGAAATCTTTTGCTCCGGGTATGGCATCTGGATTGACTACCGGGTGAACCCAGAAGGTCATCGCCGCTTGTTCGAAATCATGGAGTGGTGCGACGGGGAACATACTTTGACAGATATTGCGGAAGAGTTGGGCATCTCTTTTCACGCAGTTTGGGAGGTTGTACAAATCTTGATAGAAAAAAACTTGGTCAGGTTGAGCAGGTTCGCCATACCGACTGACCCTCATCGGGAGTCGCCTCACAGCCGATGAACGCGTATTATCATGTAAAAAGCTGGTTGAAAATCCAAAGGTGGCTCTTGCGCCGACTCCAGGCGAAATGGCGTTTTGGTGCTGCCGCGCTAGAGAACACCCCCAGGGTGATAGGCAACGCCATGCCGAAATCGGGATCCCACTTGATCATCCAGGTGCTTCAGGGGCTGACGAAAATCAGCGCTTTTGTCAACCCGGGGTTCCCACCGGTCAACCGCAGCGAGGATAATCGTAAACTTCCCGAAGAGGCAGTGCTCGCCAACTTACAACGTATGCAACCCGGAGACATTGCCTACGCGTACCTTCATGCGCGAGAGCCGTTCGTATCCCTGCTCACTCAGCCTGGTTGGGCGATGATCTTTGTATATCGTGATCCGAGAGATATGATCGTCTCTCATGTTTTCTATGCCACACAAATGCATGCACAGCATGGGATGCATCAGTATTACACTCGCAACCTCGATTCCATGGAAGCGCGCATCAACGCGGCGATCGAAGGGGTAAGTACAGATGATGCAGAGCTCTCCTCCATACGCAAGAAGTATGAAGCGTATTTGGGCTGGCTTGACTGCAAAGAGGTGCTCAGCTTGCGATTCGAGGACCTGATCCTGAATAGAGATCAAGCTCTGGAACGTATTCTGGATTACCTGGAGAAAAAAGGAGCTGTGTTACGAGCAAGCCGTGCTGAAGCCATGGCAGCACTGGGAGAAGCGATTCGGCCCCACAAATCAGGTACATATCGCCGCGCTCATCCAGGCAATTGGAAAGAATACTTCACCGAAGCGAACAAAGCTTTCTTCAAAGAACAAGCCGGGGATTTATTGGTGCGTTTAGGGTACGAAAAAGGTTTGGATTGGTGAACACCCTTGCCGCTCGTCCGGCTGCACTTGACACCATGAGGGCTTTCGCTCAGCTCCAGGCGCGCCTTCTCAGAAGATTGTATCGTCGCTTCCGACAAAGCCTGCGCTTTGGATCGTTGGATGGAAGTCCTATTCTGTTTGCCAATTCATTTCCCAAAAGCGG
>JBBIVW010000002.1:254612-270833 GCA_037439525.1 Anaerolineae bacterium | reverse complement strand
CATCTAAAATCCGGGGATATTGCCTATGGTCATCTCCCCGGACGTGCGGAGTTGATGCGGCTGTTATGCGCAGACCAATGGGCCACGTATTTTATATATCGTGACCCACGGGACGTTGTCGTCTCACATGTGTATTACATCACTGAACTTGCTCCTCACCATATTTATCACCGATATTTTCAAGAGGTGCTGCCCGATATGCACGCGAGGTTACGCGCCAGCATTCAGGGGATTCGGGCAGGCGAATTAACCCATCTCCCGGCTTACCAAAAAACCCTGGAGCGCTCATATGCCTCACCAGAAGAGTTCATATTACCAAATATCCAACAGCGCTTCGAGCCGTACCTCGAATGGTTGAAGCAGCCAGAAATATGCCTGTTACGCTACGAAGATTTAATTTCCAAACCTGCGCAAGCGATCGAGGCGATCCTCGAACATGCCATGCAACGAGGGTTTAAGCTCTTCTTCCCTAAAGACGAAGCCATTAGACGCATTATGGAGAGCCTTGACCCTGCAAAGTCCCCTACCTTCCGCGCGGGTAAAAGCGGAGAATGGCGAGAGTTGTTTACAGAAGAACACAAAACCCTATTTAAATCTGTAGCCAATGACCTTTTACTCCTCCTGGGGTATGAACAGGATGCCTCCTGGTAAGGTGGTACAGATCGCATCTCTGAGACCCCGACATGTGGAACTTGCGAATTGAAAAAATCAAACCCTACGATGACGAGTAAGAAAAACAAAACCGATGCGTTATGCTCGATTGTCATCCGAGCCTACAACGAGGCGAAGCATATTGCCCGCCTGCTGGATGGCATTCGCCAGCAAACCTACCCCAACCTCGAGGTCATCCTGGTCGATTCAGGTTCAACAGATGACACCCTTGCCATTGCTTCCCAATATGAAACTCAGGTGGTACACATTCCTTCCGATGAATTCACTTTTGGGCGGTCGCTAAATCTCGGCATTCGCAAAGCGCAGGGGGAGTTCATCCTCATCGCCAGCGCACACGTCTATCCCGTATATCCTGATTGGGTCGAGAGGCTACTTTCTCCGTTTGCCGAGGCGCGGATCGCTTTAGCCTATGGGAAACAGCGCGGCAATGAACACTCTCACTTTTCCGAGGCGCAAGTCTTTTTGCAGTGGTACCCTGAACAATCCTCTCTCAATCAACCTCATCCTTTTTGTAACAACGCGAACGCAGCCATTCGGCGTCAGCTATGGGAGCAGCACCCCTATGACGAAACGCTTACCGGGTTGGAAGACATCGCATGGGCGAAATGGGCACAGGAACATGGGTACGCCATAGCTTATGTAGCTGAGGCAGAAGTCATCCATGTACATCAGGAGACGCCTCAAAACGTGTACAATCGCTACCGCCGCGAAGCCATGGCTTATAAAAGCCTATTCCCCGAAGAGCGCTTCACTTTCTGGAACTTTTGCATCCTTTTCATCACCAACGCGTGGCTGGATATACAAAAGTCTCTTGTCCAAAAGAAGTTCGCGCAGCATTGGAAGGAAATCCTCTGGTTCCGATGGATGCAATTTTGGGGTACATATCAGGGCTATCGTCATCCAAGTTTGGTGACCAGCCAACTGCGTCAAACCTTTTATTACCCGCGAAGAAATACAGTGGATGAACACCCTCTCCGGCGAGAAGTCCCTCCCATCCTGTATAATGAAAGCCAGCTATTACCTTCGGCACACGACCCTGTGGAATTAGAAGAATGAGCCAAACGCCTCGAATTGTTGCCCTGGTGCCAATGCGCCACCACTCCCAACGTGTCCCTGGTAAAAACTACCGTCCGGTGGGGGGAAAACCGCTCTATGCTTATATCCTCACAACGCTGCTGCGTTGTCCCGAGATCAGCCAGATAGTCGTGGATACGGATAGTGAAATCATCCAAAAAGGATTGAGCGAGAATTTCCCCCAGGTGCTTTGCCTCGAAAGACCGCCGCACTTGCGAGGCGACATGGTGCCGATGAACGAGATATTGGCGTTTGACACCACTCAAGTGGACGCCGATTTTTATTTGCAAACCCATAGCACCAACCCGCTGCTTGAGCCAGCCACCATTTCTCGGGCAATACAGACATTCCTGGCACATTACCCGACGTACGACTCCCTGTTCTCCGTAACACGCCTGCAAACTCGATTGTGGGATGCGTTGGGAAGAGCCATCAACCACAATCCTGCCATTCTGCTCCAAACCCAAGACCTGCCTCCGACCTTTGAGGAGAATTCATGCATTTATCTCTTTACGCGTGAACATTTGCTCAACCGCCGCAACCGCATCGGGGAGAGACCGCTGATGTTCGAGATCAGCCCCTCCGAAGCCTGGGATATCGATGAAGAGCTTGACTTCGAAATTGTTGAATTCTTGATGCAAAAAAAATTATCGGCTTCAACATAACAAACCCACAACCCTCATGCACTACACCATTCTTTTTTCTGCCCCTTATATGATCCCGATCTTGGAGCGATATCGTTCCCTGTTTTCTCGCCACGCAATGGATTTAATTGTGCCAGAGGTAAAAGAACGGCTCGAAGAAGATGAGCTTCTCCGGTTGGCAGGGAGCTTCGATGGAGTCGTGTGCGGAGACGATCAGTTCACCGCACAGGTGCTAGACGCCTGCGCCCCACGTTTGAAAGTGATCTCGAAATGGGGCACAGGTGTCGATTCAATCGATGTCTCCCATGCTGCACGCCTCGGCATCCATGTCTTTCGCACGCCGAACGCCTTTACCCTCCCCGTTGCGGACACCGTGTTGGGGTACATCCTGGCGTTCGCGCGGCGCGGACCCTGGATGGATCAAGCGATGAAAGCCGGTCAATGGCAAAAACTGCCCGGTCGTTCACTAAGCGAATGCACATTAGGTGTGATCGGCGTGGGCAATATCGGCAAAGCAGTCTTGAGACGTGCCCACGCGTTTGGGATGCGACTATTGGGCAACGACATCGTTGAAATCCCCATAGACTTCGTCAAAGAATATGGCGTGACGATGGTGGATCTGGCAACCCTATTGAAAGAAGCAGACTTCATCAGCCTGAATTGCGATCTCAATCCGAGCAGCTACCACCTAATCAACCGTACGACCCTGGCTTTGATGAGACCCAGCGCTGTGTTGATCAACACCGCGCGGGGCGCGGTGATCGAAGAACCCGACCTGATCGCCGCACTCAATGAAGGGAAGATCGCTGGCGCGGCATTGGATGTATTCGAACATGAGCCCCTTCCCGAAAATAGCCCATTGCGTAAAATGCCTCAAGTGATGTTAGCGCCACATAACGCCAACTCTAGCCCTTCAGCGTGGGAGCGCGTGCATCGCAATACTTTGCGCAATCTATTCATCGGATTGGGATTGGAACCTCCTTCCGAACTAAGCGAACCAAAGGTTGAAAGCGTTCTTTGAACATGGAAACAAAGGAAAAACCACAGAAAACGGTTTTGATCACCGGCGCTTCTGGCGGCATCGGAACAGCCACTGTGGCCCTCTTTGCACAAAGGGGGTGGCAGGTCATTGGGGTGGACCGGGCGAGGTTTAACGGCGATTTTCCGGCAGATGGCCTCTTCATTCAGGCAGATATCGCTGAGGGCGAAAATCTAAGCAGGATTTTCACGCAGGCGCGCGACTTTTCACCCATCCTACATGCCCTGGTAAATAACGCGGCGCTGCAGGTGTCCAAGCCTCTCTTAGAGACCACAGTCGAAGAATGGGACGCCGTGATGGCTTCTAACCTGCGTTCGGTGTTCTTGGGAATCAAACTTGCCCACCCGCTTTTAAAGGCTGCTGGAGGTGGAGCGATCGTCAATGTATCTTCCGTGCACGCCATAGCCACTTCAGCCAATATCGCCGCCTATGCCACAAGCAAAGGGGGTCTGCTGGCTTTAACCCGCGCGGCAGCCATCGAATTCGCCAAAGACCACATCCGCGTTAACGCCATCTTGCCCGGGGCAGTGGATACACCGATGCTGCGCTCTGGCCTGGGTCGAGGCCATGTAGAGGGGACAGACGTGCAGCAACGCTTGGATAATTTGGCACGCAAGACAGTTAGCGGGCGCATTGGGCGCCCCGAGGAGATCGCCCAGGCGATTTACTTCCTGGCAGACGAAAGCCAATCTTCGTTTATGACTGGCCAGGCGCTCATCGTAGATGGCGGGGCAACTGCGCGTCTGAGTACAGAATAACCTCTGCTATGCGTGCAAGACTCAAATACCTCGCTCCCCCTCTTTTGTGGAAAACCGCCAGCTCCCTGCGCTATGCCCTGCTTCGCGCCGCTCAATGGCCAGCAGCGACGCTCCATCCCTTACGCCTGGAAAGCAAACGCAGGTTGGCCCATTTCAAAGACCTTCATCGGGGACAAAGATGCTTCATCATCGGCAATGGCCCCAGCCTGAAAGACACAGACCTTTCACTGCTCAAAGATGAAATCACCTTTGGCATGAACCGTATTTATCTGCTCTTCCCAGAGTTAGACTTTTCCACCACGTATTATCTGTCGGTAAACAGCCTGGTCATCGAACAATGCCAAACGGAGATCGCCTCTCTAAAGATACCCAAATTTCTCTCCTGGCGCTCGCGGCGCTTCATCCAGCCAGATGAAAACACGATCTTCTTGCACACCACTTACACCGGCGAAAACTTTGCCAGAGATGCCAGAGGGCGCTTATGGGAAGGGGCAACGGTGACCTATGTGGCGCTTCAACTGGCTTATTTCATGGGCTTTTCCCAAGTGATCCTCATCGGGGTTGACCACAGCTTTTCTTCCAAAGGCAAGCCGAACACGACCATCACTTCACAAGGAGATGACCCAGACCATTTTCATGCGCAATACTTCGGCAAAGGTTTTCGCTGGCAGCTCCCAGACCTGGAGACATCCGAACGCGCCTACCGTCGCGCCCTTCAGGCATATCAAAAGGCACATCGTCAGGTATGGGATGCTACGGTTGGTGGAAAGTTGACCGTTTTCCCAAAAGTGGACTATGCCTCGCTTTTTAACAACCATAGCCATTAATTCAACAGGCACACGCAGGATTTTTACCTGGACTATCCTGGGAGCAGTCTTCGCTCTAGGGCTAGGGCTGCGACTGTTCGACATAACCGATGCACCCATCGATTTTCACCCCACACGCCAACTGCGCAATGCGATCGTCGCCCGCGGCATTTATTACACCCTCAACCAGCAAGCTGACGAAGAGATGCGCCAGGCAGCTCAGGCGTTTTCCCGTTCAGTGGGACAATACGAACCCCCTCTGCTGGAAGGTCTGGTAGCGGTTACTTGGTTATGGCTTGGAGAGGAGCAACTTTGGGTGGCGCGCCTCTTCAACTCCCTCTTCTGGGCGATGGGAGGCCTGGCTCTTTACGCCCTGGCGAAGAAGCTGATCGGCCTTTCTATATCACCCCTCTTTCCATGGGTGTCCAGCCTCTCCGCAACAGTCACTCTGGCTTATTACTTTGTGCTCCCGTTTAGCGTGCAAGCCAGCCGTTCATTCCAACCTGACCCCATAATGGTCGTTTGGCTGATTCTATTCACTTACGCCTTGGTGCGATGGGTGGAACATTCGAGCTGGAAATGGGCGCTTGTTTCTGGATTGTTTGGCGGTGTGGCTATATTGACCAAAGCCATCGCTCTCTATGTGGTGCTTTTCACGTGGTTGAGTTTGATCGTTTATTCTGCTTACCGGAAGGCAGATTCATCTACACCTCGTCAGAGCACCCTCAAAAGCCTGATCCGGCATGTATTGACCCCTCAAGTGCTATGCATGGGGTTGCTCATCATCGCTCCTAGTGGGCTATATTATTGGGGACGAGGCGCCCGAGCCTCTGAATACCTATCCAGTTGGATGATTTCGCTTTCACACCTGCTTCTCGAAGCGTGGTTCTATGCTCGCTGGGCGAATCTGGTTCGCAGCCTTATGGGCTTGCTCCCCCTGCTGGCTGCAGGAATTAGCCTTTTTCTCTCCAGAGGATGGATGCGAGCTACCCTTTTGGGGCTCTGGGGAGGGTATCTGGCATACGGCTTGTCGTTACCCTATCAAATGTACACGCATAATTATTACCATCTGATGCTTGTGCCCATTCTTTCCCTCTCCTTGCTTCCCCTTACGCTCAAAACCGTTCAATTTCTTCATTCTAAATCAACGGTCTGGCAAGCAACCGCTGTTCTCTCGGCTTTGGTCGTTGTGGTTTTTTATGCTCGACTGAGCATCGTGCAATTCGCTTCTGAAGATTACCGTAATGAAGAACAATATTGGCAAGAGATCGCCGCCCAATTACCGCCAGAGGGCAAAATCATCGCCCTGACTCAAGATTATGGTTTGAGGTTGATGTACTACGGCTGGCGGAAAGTGATTCTCTGGCCTAACCGAGGCGAGCAAAACCTGGCAGAGCTGCGCGGCAGTGATAAAGAATTTGAAACTTATTTTCGTTCACGCATCCAGGGGATGAGCTACTTTCTCATCACCGCCTTTCGCCAGTTCGACGATCAACCCCAACTCAAAGAGACCCTATACCGTTCCTATCCCATCTATGCACAAGGGAACGGTTATCTCATCTTCGACCTGCGCCAACCGCTTAGCGACACCACGCACATCACCAGCTTATGCCCGATCTCTCAGTAACGGTGGTCACTCCATCCTACAACCAGGCGGCGTACCTGGAAGAGGCGATACGCTCCGTTTTGGCACAGGACTATCGTCCATTGGAATACATCGTCGTGGACGGAGCTTCAACAGACGGAAGCCTCGAGGTCATCCAGAAATATGCCCATCAATTGAGCCTCTGGATCTCTGAACCCGACGCGGGGCAGGCAGAAGCAATCAACAAGGGGTTTGCTCGCGCCAACGGTGAGGTGCTCGCCTGGCTAAACTCGGATGATCTATACCTGCCAGGGGCGGTGCGAAGGGCAGTGAACATATTAGCCGACCATCCCGAAGTCGGATTTGTATTCGGCGATGCTCTATCCATCGACCCGCAAGGCAAGCCTTTAAAACACTTGCAAGGCCATGCCTGGAAGCTCCTCGACCTGATGAGGTTTCGCATCCTCACTCAACCAGCAGTGTTTATACGCCGCGAAGCTCTAGAAAAAGTGGGCTTCTTAGACGCGTCCTATCACTTCATGCTGGACCACCATCTCTGGCTACGGTTAGCGATGCATCATCCTTTTCAATACGCAGGCATGTGCCAGCAAGATGGGCAGCGAGCTTCTTCTAGACGTGCCGGTCTCTCACCATCAACCTTGTGGGCTGCCGCCCGTCACCACCCAACCGCGAAAAACGTGGCTCACGCGGCCGGCTTCTACCAGGAAACTCTCCGACTATTGGAGTGGATGCGCCAACACCCCGCATTGAAAGAGCTTTTCTTTCAAAACCGACGCAAAATCCTGGGAGGCGCATATCGTTTGGGTGGCCGTTACCTGCTCGATGGTGGTTTACCCAAAGCAGCTTTGCGTTCCTATCTGCTCGCCTTCAAATACGATCCCTCATACGCGCTCAAGCATAGCCATCGCGTGCTATATGCCCTGTTCAAAAGTCTCGGCCTGAACTTTTTTCTCGACCCCTGGATCAACACTCAACGAAGGCGCAATCAACAGAAACTGAGGCAAACTTTGGTCGCGCTAATGTCATCATCTCAAGGCGCCTCCTCCGCTCCCCCTTCCTGCTCTTGGGAGGGATGGCCAGGGCTTAAATTGCAAAAGGAATAATCCATTGGCTTATCCTGACGCCCCTCCTCCGATCTTGGTCACCGGCGCGCATCGCTCGGGCACGACCTGGGTGGGAAAAATGCTGAGTGCCAGCGGAGAGGCAGCTTACATCAGCGAACCGCTCAACGTCTGGCACCGGCCTGGCGTGTTTGGCGCACGAGTAGATTACTGGTACACCTACATCAACGCACAAAACCAGAAGGATTACCTGCAAGCATATCGCCACCTGCTCAACTATCGCTACCATCTGGCAGCCGAAATAAAAGCCCTGCGTTCGATGAAGGACTGCTTGAGGTTGGGACGCGATTTGAAAAGGTTCCTGTACGCCAAAGCGCGGCATCAACGCCCCTTGCTGAAGGACCCCTTTGCCGTCTTCTCTGCACCATGGTTTGCTCAAGTGCTGGGTGCCCAAGTGATCGTGGTTATACGTCACCCTGCGGCCTTCGCCAGCAGCCTGAAGCGGTTGGGATGGAACTTCGATTTTCAGCACTTGCTGAGACAACCGCTGCTGATGAGCGATTGGCTCGATGGATATCGTCAAGAGATGCTCTCTCTCCTTGAGCGCCCCGAGGACATCATCGCCCAAAGCTGCCTATTGTGGCGCATGATCTACGAAACGGTGGGGAGATTTCAGCTGGACGCCCAACAACTCTACACAGTGCGCCACGAAGACCTATCCAGGGAACCTCTAAACCACTTTCAAAAGCTATACGAGTGGCTTGGATTAAAGTTCTCTGCCCAGGCACAAGAGGCGATTCGAGCAGCTTCTAACCCTCGAAATCCCCAGGAGCTCAAACAAAAGAACGTGCATGGCACGACCCTGAACAGCCTGGCAAATCTGGATAATTGGAAGAAGCGCCTGACACCAGAAGAGATCGAGCGCATTTGGGAGCTGACCTCTCCTACCGTGTCAGGCTATTACTCCAGGGAGGAGTGGTCGTGAGTGCTTTATCGCCTCGCCCCTTGGTTTCGATCGTTACGCCTTCATACAACCAGGCGCGCTTCCTGGAAGAGACGATCCAATCGGTTCTGGCGCAGGATTATGCGCCCATCGAGTACCTCATCGTTGATGGAGGTTCACAGGATGGCAGCCTCGAGATCATTCAACGCTATGCACACCGATTAGCATGGTGGATATCCGAAGCCGACAATGGTCAGACCGAGGCGATCAACAAGGGCTTTGCCCATGCCCATGGGGAGGTGTTTGCCTGGTTGAACTCGGATGACACCTATCTGCCCCACGCCGTACGCGAAGCGGTGCAATACCTCCAAGCCCACCCCGAAGT
Source organism: Anaerolineae bacterium (assembly GCA_037439525.1). Classification (GTDB taxonomy): domain Bacteria; phylum Chloroflexota; class Anaerolineae; order Anaerolineales; family UBA4823; genus JBBIVW01. The sequence goes on along the minus strand of JBBIVW010000002.1, from coordinate 261,845 downwards.
TGGGATGGTCTATGGTGATGCCAACCTGATCAACGAATCGGGCGAAGTAATTGGCACATTCCCCGCGCGGCAGACAAACTATCGTCGCCTGCGGCGAGGTTATGTGCACATCCCGCAACAGGCAGCCTTTTTCCGCGCCAGCCTGTGGCACCAGGTGGGACCTTTGGACCCGACCTTCTTTTTTGCCATGGATTACGACCTCTGGGTACGCATTGCTAAAATCGCCCCGATACACTATTACCCGCGACTTTGGGCAAACTTTCGTCTGCACCGCGCAGGCAAATCGCTCCTCGCCGACGAGCATTGCTGGCCTGAAATGTTGCGCGTTCACCGGCGAGAAGGAGGAACATGGTTCTCCTGGCTGTATTTCAAAGCGAAAATCCGCCCCTGGGTGTATGCCTGGCTGCCGCTACGCCTTCGTATTTTACTTCGGCGTGTGATATGAATAGCATCCGTATTCCCAGGAAAGCGAAGTGTAAACCAATGTTGAGAGAAGCAGAGTACAATGGGCGCACAGTTCTCCCTCACTGCAAGCGAGAAGCATGATGACATCACTCACCACTGACCACAAGCCCATCTACGATTCCGAGATGCGTCGGAAGCCTGAAATCAACGAGGTGCGCGAGCTGGCGCGGTACTGGCACTTGGTCATACAACTCACACGCCGCGATATTGTGACGCGCTACAAACGTTCCTTCTTGGGCATTGCCTGGACCATGCTCAACCCCCTAGGCACTACGGTGATCCTGGCTTTCGTCTTCTCGCAGGTTTTTGGAGCGCGCGGCCCCTACGCAGTGTATGTACTCAGCGGCTTGCTCCCGTGGACCTTCTTCGCACAATCTACAAGCGCCTGCATGGTGGGGCTGATCGCCGGAGGAAGCCTGATTCGCAAGATTTATCTCCCGCGCACGGTGTTCTCCATTTCTGCCATCCTCACCGCGCTGATCAACCTGGGCCTCTCTCTAGTTCCGCTGCTCATCGTCATGCTGTTATATGGCCTCTCTCCGCAACCAAGCTTGCTTTTTTTGCCCCTATCCACGCTGTGCCTGGCGATGTTTGCTTTAGGGATTGGCCTGATCCTTTCCTCCATCGCCATCTATTTCCCCGATGTGCGTGAAATGTATCAGATCATCCTCACCGCCTGGCTGTATCTCAGCCCGGTGATCTATACCGAGGACTTCCTTCCGCCGAAATATGTGTGGGTGGTGCATCTGAACCCGATGTATTACCTGATTAAAATCTTCCGCACACCGATCTATGATGGCATTATCCCCGCACCACAGGAAATCTTCCTCTCGCTGGCCATCGCGCTGCTCACCTTGATGCTCGGTTGGATTCTGTTTACCCGAAAAGCGGAGGAGTTTGCTTACCGTGTCTAAAGCTACAGCGCCTCAAACCCTCCAAGCACCCCTATCGATTGAAAACTTAAAAGAGGTGATCCGACTCGAACGTGTCGGCGTATGTTATCGCGTGCCGAGTGAGCGCATCTTGTCATTCAAAGAATATGCCATCCGCTGGCTGCAGCGGCGCATCACTTCGCGTGAGTTCTGGGCTTTGAAAGAGGTGACTTTCAGCGTGCATCAGGGCGAAACCTTTGGGCTGATCGGGGCAAACGGAGCGGGGAAGAGCACCTTGCTCAAAGTGGTGGCGCGCGTAATTCGACCAACGGAGGGAAGGGTGGTAGTCGTTGGTCATGTCGCCCCGCTGCTCGAATTCGGCGCTGGCTTCCATCCGGATTTGACCGGGCGCGAAAACATCTACCTCAATGGCGCGATTCTAGGGTTCTCACGCAAAGAGATGGAGGCCAAGCTCGAACGCATTGTGGACTTTGCCGAACTTTGGGATTTCATCGATGCTCCCATCCGCACCTATTCCTCCGGGATGAGCGCCCGCCTGGGTTTTGCCATCGCCACCGACATCGAACCGGATGTTTTGCTTGTGGACGAGGTCTTCTCGGTTGGGGATGAGGCCTTTCGCCGCAAAAGCGAAGCGCGCATGCGGGAATTCCGCGAGCGCGGCACAACCATCATGTTCGTTTCGCACTCCATGGAGAGTGTGAAGGAGCTATGCCATCGCGTGGCGTGGATTGATCATGGTCACGTAAAAGCGGTGGGTTACCCGGAAGAGGTCATCAATGCCTACCGGAATAGCCAACTCGGATAACCTCTCTTCAAGAAAAAAACTTGCCTTGCTGTGCACGGGGAACTATCTGTGAAAAAGAACCATCACGCGTTGGGGTTCCAATTCGTGATATGCATTCTTTTTTCAGGAATATGGAACTCCAGTGCCGCGCCTATCCCTATATATAGCCTACCTAACACTTCGTCTACTTCGTACAGTTATGAAACAACTCAACGCCAACCGGCTTCTACAACCATCTTCCTGCCGATTGTCTATCGATCCGACCCTTTCTCCGATAATACGCCTATCTGGTCAGATACCCTAGTCCCCACTTCGGCAAAGGTCGTCCTTTTCAGGAAAGAATTCCATTTGGATCAGGGTATTCGAGAGGCGAAATTAGCCCTCTTTGCGGATACCCGCTATTCGGTCTGGTTCGATGGAGTATGGTTGGGGCGAGGTCCTGCACGTTTCTCGCAGACCCTCCGAGAATACGACTTGCTGTCTATAGGTGACTTGCCCGCAGGTGAACATTTAATTGCCATTTTGGTTCAATGGGCGCCCAACGTTCGGCGCGCCGAGTCCACGCGACCACACCTGATGGCCCATCTTGAAGGGATGATTGATGACACAGAAACGATTGTATTGCGCAGCGGGGTGGATTGGAAAACTTTCACGCCTAACGCCTGGAACGATCAAGCATCCCAGGTGCACGCATGGAATTTGATTGGGCCGACAGAACTCTTAGACTTGCGAACCTTACCCAAGGATTGGCACCAAGTTTCTTTCGACGATCAAAATTGGGAACATGCACAGGTTGTAAACCTGCATCTTTCTTCTCTTGTGCCTTTTCACATCTCTAAATTGGATGACTACCCAATACTCTCCAAAGAAGTGAGCGCTAAGAGCTCCCTCTTTCTCACAAGCTTTGCGCCTTTTTCGGAGACGATCACCTTTCAACCGCGTTCACTCCCACTATCAATCGAAACCTCTGTGCCTATCACGCTTCGAGATGCGGGATCAATCTCACCGGGTTTTATGGTGGGTGAAATCACCCCGCCATTTGATGATCCAACCACTCTCTCGTTTTACGCCTCCCAGCCTCATCTTATCGTTGTTCAGGTACTTTCCGAAGGACTTCCCATCACCCAAATCAGCCTGGACGGGCAAGAGCTTGAGTGGAAGCAGGACGCATCATCTCACCCCGATATTTACTTGGCGGAAAAAGAGATCGAAGTGGGTTTTCATATACTCAATATATCCCAGATACCGGCCTCTGGATTAACCTTTGCGGTATCCAGTCAGGAAAATACTTTTGAAGCCTTTCCATTTGGACAGGGCGTACATGCTGGCAGGCGCACATTGCTCGCCAACCTGGTATCCGAGCCCACGGTTGTCACTAGCATCACTCAAGCGGAGCACAGTCTTGATCTTGAAATCAATTCACTTCCAGGCTATATTGTCCTCGAACTACCACGAGTGATCCATGGCAGGCTGTATGCAACGGTAAGCGGAGCAGCAGGTACAATCCTCGACATCGGTTGGGATGAACGCTTGACAACAAAATCAACACGACCATTGCCTTACCCCGGATCGCTACACAGCCAATGGAATCAAGTTGATTCTTGGATATTGGACAATCAGCCTCGAGAGATTACAACCATTGACGCGCGCGCCGGCCGTTACATACTAATATGCTTGTGGGGTTCTGGCAGCGTGCATTTGAGCCACTTAAGGGTGGTTGAAGAAAAATTCCCCACAGAACTGATCGGTTCATTTCATTCCTCTGATCCCCTTTTAGACCAAATCTGGCAAACCGGAGTGGAGACCATCATTCCGAATATGACGGATGCTTATACCGACACCCCTTGGAGGGAGAGAGGGCAGTGGTGGGGGGACGCATATGTTGAGGAGAAGATCAATCAAGTATCCTTCGGACAAACCGATCTAATCCGTCGTGGGTTATTGTTTATGGCGGATGCGATGAAAAAAGACCCTTCACCGTTAATGGCACCAAGCAATTATGGCGGCTTATTTTTAGATTTTACAATGCTTTGGGTACACAATTTATGGGATTATCACAACTTTGTTGGTGACGCTTCCTTCACAAAATCCTTATATCCATTTGTAAGCGACTTTATGACATATCTGGAAAGGTATCAGAACACGTCCAGTGGTTTACTGGAGACGCCTCGCACACCCCGCCTCGCCTATATCGACACGCTGGGTTGGCACAGTCGCTATGGTCAAGCTACCGCGCTCAATGCGCTATATGCCGGCACATTACACGTGGCGAGCCGACTAGCCCAAGAAGTGGGAGATGAATTTAACGCCACCAAATGGGAAGCCCAAGCCATTTTTATTGCAGACAGAATCAACGATCACCTTTATGACGCGAATAGACACAGCTACTATGCCACGTACTACGAAAATGGTTACATAGAACCTACCGTGCATGCCCAAGCGTTTGCGTTGGCGTATAACATCGTTCCAGAGAGTGAACGAGAAGCAGTCGCGGAAGTATTGCTAAACTTACTCTCCGACGGACCTGAAACGCCTCCTGTGGGCACATACGGCATGTTTTGGGTTTTGGATGCATTGGGGAAGAGTGGAAAACTCCAGGAGGCTTTCGATGTTATCAAGACCTACTATGGGTATATGTTATCGAATGGAGCTACCACCTGGTGGGAACACTTTACGGCAAACCAGTTTTGGCATCAAAGCCTCTCACACGGCTGGTCAGGAGCGCCCACCTGGTTTCTATCTACATATGCATTGGGTTTTCAGCGAGTAAGTCAGGATGTCTGGCAAATCAAACCTGCGCTCCAGGAGTTTAGTCATCTTCAAGGAGAAGTACCGGTCGGAAAAGATAAAGTGGTGATTCGGTGGAAATGGCAAAATTGCTCACACATCACCATGCACATCGACACACCCGAAAACACCCAAGGGGTCTTTCTCCTGCCAAATTCATTTTATCCCGCAGGATTATTCATAGACGAAGTAGAGGTTTTTCCGGATTCATTGAGAAAGGGAAAACCATGGTTTCAAGATGAGGACGAGTTCGCTCTTTCTATTCCGGGTGGCCAGCACGACATCCAGATGATCGTAGCGTGTTCCTCTTTGCCCAATTAATGGATGCCAAAAATGCAATTGCACCTAACATTTCTAGCAGGTCTTTTTCCAGATTTACCCTTTATAATCCATAAAAGAAAAGAAAAAGAAGCCAGAGGCACAATATGATGTATTTAGGCAATTCAAAGAGATTCTTACTGGTATGGTTGATCGTACTCACCATTGCCGTCCCCTGGTTCGCCTTTTCACCAGGACTGTTTATGGCGTATGCTGGCTATGGCCCTTCAAAGCCAGAAGCTCCTGAAAATTCTCCTTTCACTGTCTACCTTCCCATAACGATCAAAAACCTGACGAGCAGGACAATATTTGGGATCGACTTGAACGATAAAAGCGATGCTGCCATCAATAAGTTGAAAGAAGCCAATGCCTCATGGGCAAGGCGGTATGCCATCAAATGGGCTTCAGTAGAACAAGTCGAAGGACAATATGACTGGAAAGCGCTGGAATGGCTCGACAATTTGTCTTTGCAAGCTAATGCCAATGGATTCACGCTTCTGCCAATCGTTTCCCAAACCCCAGATTGGGCTCAGCAGATAGCGGGGTATCCATGCGGACCGATTAAAGCGGATAAACTCTACGCTTTTGGAGAGTTTATGTACCAACTAGTGCTCCGCTATAGCTACCCGCCATACAACGTCTTATATTATCAAATCTGGAATGAACCTGATGTGGATTACCGTTGGGCACCTTCGCCCGATACACCGTTTGGTTGTTGGGGAAACAATGATGAACCGAATTATTATGGTGGCGAGTATTATGCCGATGTACTTAAGGTGATCTATCCGCGAGTGAAAGCAGCCAATCCCCAGGCACAAGTTGTGATTGGAGGATTATTGATGGGTTGTAACCCCAATCTGCCACTCTACTGCACGTATCATCAATCCAAGTATCTTGAGGGCATCCTCTACCATTATGGCGACATGGATGGAAAGAACTACTTCGATGCCGTCGCCTTTCATGCCTACAGTGACTATAATGGAAATTTCGGCCAATATGTTAATGGTGGCTGGTACGCTCTCTGGAATAATGTTGGGCCAGTGGTCATCGAAAAAGCACGATTTATAAAACAGGTGCTTGCCAATTATGGCGCTTATAACAAAAAGCTTTTTGCCACTGAAATCGCACTACGTTGTGGTCCTGGAGAGCAAGCACCATCTTGTCTGGCTTATGATGAGAATTTCGAAATCACCAAAGCGTATTACCTGGCTCAAGCCTATGCCGCATCAATAGCAGAAGGCTTGGAAGCAGCCATCTGGTTTGATTTGAGTGGCACATGGAGGCGTGTGGCATTGTTGAATACAGACCTTACAAACCGCTACGCGTACCTCGCCTTCAAAGTGGCTAGGAATAGTTTGAAAAGCGGTGAGTTCATTGGAGAGGTGACCGAGTACGCGGGCACGAAAGGCTACAAGTTCTGGGTAGATGGGTATGAGGTATGGTTACTCTGGTCTTTGGATGGCAATGCACATCAAATCACCTTGCCTAAGACACCTGTCTCTTCGTGGGATGTGCTTGGAGCCCCTCTCGGATACGGTTCTACATTCACATTGACGATCAGCCCAGTGTACCTGCGCTTTTCCCCATGATCGGCTGATAAAACCCTCCGGGCAACATTCTGCAAGCATTAACCGTTCCTCCGCGGAGCAATAGAGGGGATATCGCTCCGCATCGCAAATAAACCAATCTACATCCCACCATCATGGAAATTATCTTTAGTAGATACTCTAAAATCATCCTGGCTGTCTATTTTATCTTGATCACAGGTTCGATCTTCGCTTTCCTGCCCCGCTCCTTTGTTGACGACCCATACATCACCTACCGTTATGCTCTAAACCTGGCCGAAGGCAAAGGATTCGTGTATAACCCAGGCGAAAGGATACTGAGCACAACCACACCCTTGTTTACTTTGCTGCTTGCGACACTTTCTCTTTTATCGAAGGATATCCCTCGATTGGCAAATACTATCAGCGCGATTGGATTAGC
>JBBIVW010000002.1:124430-254512 GCA_037439525.1 Anaerolineae bacterium | reverse complement strand
TTTTATCGAAGGATATCCCTCGATTGGCAAATACTATCAGCGCGATTGGATTAGCAGCCGGGGCGATTCTGCTCTATAAAATATCCATATTTTGGAAAAGTCCCTGGGCAGGCATCGCTTGCCTCTTTTTATATCCCACATTCCCATTGATCGTCTCTACTTTGGGGTTCGAGACCTCGCTCTATCTGGCATTTTGCCTTGCAGCGCTATGGGGGTACGCCAGGAATCATCCGAATTTTGCTGCGCTGTTTGCAGCATTGGCTACTCTAACACGTCCGGATGGCGTTCTCATTGGTGCGATACTCTTTATATGCTATCTCGTTTCATGGCGCACATCCTTGAAAAAGTTCTGCCTGGTATATGCCACATCCGTACTACCCTGGTTCATCTTCGCCTGGATGTACTTTGGCTCGCCTATCCCGAACACATTATTTGCTAAACAGGGTCAAGGGATGATGGCAATCTCAGAACGCTTTGCACCTGGTTTGCTAACCGTCGCAGGGTATTACAAACATGATTGGTGGTTTTGGTGTTTAGGTGGTCTGGCACTTGTCGGTTTGGGAAAAATTCTCATTCAACATCGAAAGTGGCTGCTATTGCTTTCCTGGGAAACGCTTTATTTCATCGCTTATTCCCTCCTGGGGGTGAGTCGCTATTACTGGTATTATGCGCCGCTTGTTCCAGGGCTGATTGCTTCCGCCGGCATGGGCATCGAGGCAATCACCGGCATTCGATACGTCCAGGAAAACGATAAAGCTTTTAAAAGTACGATCGTTCAGTGGTTTGCCTTTGGTTTGATGGTCATACTGCTGATCGGGCATATCCACTACATCTATCGTTCCTGGCCGCGCGCGGAATGCCGTTTTCAAATCTACAAAGAAGTAGGCCTGTGGCTCAATGAACACGTTCCAGAGAGTGATCGCGTTGGCAGTTTGGAAGTGGGCATCATTGGATATTACAGTCATAGGAAAATGATAGATTTTGCAGGCTTACTCGAGCCATCCATGGCGGATATTTTCACCTCTTCTTCTACCTATGAAGACATCGCTCTTTGGGTGTTGGAGAACGATCCACCCAGATTTATTGTTGTGCACACTGCTTTTCTTCCGAAACTCGAACAATATCTGGTTTCGTCCCAATGTGTTAGACAAGCTCATTTCAAAGGCTCCGATTATCGATATGAGTCGGATATCGATATATATCAGTGTTATTTAAATTGATTGCCCAATTCCGCATCAAACCTTTAGAGCAATAAAAATCCCTTTTTATGGTCAACCTCACTCTTTGAATAGGCATCATTTGAGAGATCTGGCTATTCTGTCCATAGCTGCTATTGTGTTGTGTTTTCGAGTATGGCAAATCGACCAGCCGGATATCCTATTCGACGATGCGTTCATCTCATTCAGATATGCGCAGAACCTCGCCTCGGGGATGGGTTTGGTTTACAACCCGAATGAGCATGTGGAAGGATATACAAACTTTCTTTGGACGGTGATTTTCGCAGGTGTATTTTTTCTCAAGATCAACCCGATATTGGCGTCGAAAGTTCTACTCCTCATTTTCACGCTCATTATCTTGATCTTTATTCATAAATTCTGCAAAAGATCCATCTGCCCAGAAAGTTCCCTTTTCAGCGGTGTTGCCCTGATCACCTACGCGCTAATGGGCAGTCAAGCGAGATATGTCGTCTCTGGGATGGAAACTCTTTTTTTTACCTTGTTGTTAATCGCTTCGATTTACCTTTTTCTCTACAAACCCAATTCTATAGTGGCGGGAGTTGCGTTTGCCTTTACCGCAATGACCAGACCAGAGGGAGTGATGTTTTTCCTGATCGCTTTTCTCTACATGATATTACGGATCTTTGATGGTCAGAGCATCGTCAAACCTACATCTTCAGGAAATGTTATTTTCGGAGGTGAACACCCTACTCCCCGTGAGGCCGTTGCATTTGCGAGTGGTTTTATTCTGCCCTACGGAATTTATTTTGCCTGGCGGTTTAACTTTTATGGACATTTCCTACCAAATACATTTTATGCAAAAGTGGGAGGTTCCTTAGCGGGCAACCTGCAAAGCGGAACAGAGGCGTTGATCTCACTGATGCACAATTGGGGATTATTCCCTCTCTTTATTTTCCCGTGGCTATCTTTGCCGAAGGTCAAGCGAAACAACTTATTGTTTCTGATTTCAATCACCATTGCCACGGTTGTATATTTTCTGGTCATCGGAGGGGATTTCATCGTCTGGTTTGGGCCTAGATTGCTTATGCCTGTGCTCCCCATGATGGTTTTGCTGAGCGTCAAAGGCTTACAAGAGTTGTATCTATGGCTCAAGCATCTAAAGACACCCTGGTTGCATGGGATGGCAATTGCATCACTTTCCATGTTGCTACTATACGAATATCATTTCTCCTGGCCCGGTTTTAACAACATGACTAATTTCACAACACAAATGCGTGGTTGGACTGAGGTGGGCTTATGGATCGCCGAGCACACTCCGAAAAGCGCTTCAATTGCCACGGATGCAGCCGGTTTAATACCATATTACTCCAATCGTTATGCGATTGACATGTTCGGTTTGACCGATGAACACATTGCTCATCTAAAAATAAACCACCAGGGATTCGGGGTAGTCGGACACGAAAAAGTGGATCCATGGTATATCCTTCGACGCAGGCCTACGTGTATTGTCTCCACCTGGCTCAGCCCTGCAGGAGAGGCAATCGCCGCAGGATTAAAAAGTGTGATCCCACAATTTAATCAAGAGTATGCGCTTATTGCGGTTGCAAAAGTGCGAATGGGAGCACCTTCCGATGGCATGTGGATCATTGAGACACAAACCTATCATCCGCAACTGTATGAAAATGGGTATTGGACTGGTATTTTCTGCCTCAAGGATGATTTTCTACAGCCTTAAGAGATGCATTGACCGGGTATTTCAAGCCTGATGTACTTAGTTCTACAATCTGGTATACTCAAATAGTCATCCTCATCATCCCAAATACATGAAGTTTTACCCTACAACTATACCCGCAGTATTGATCATAGAACCTGCCATCTACACAGATGGACGCGGCTTCTTCATGGAGACTTTCCGCGCCGATCTCTTCCGCCAAGCAAACATCGAGTTCCACTTTGTCCAGGATAACCATTCCGGCTCCAAACAAGGCATTTTGCGGGGATTACATTATCAAATTCGGCAACCCCAAGCCAAGCTCGTGAGAGTCATTGCGGGAGAAATCTTTGATGTTGCCGTAGATTTACGACGACATTCACCCACATTTGGAAAATGGGTGGGCACAATACTATCTGCGGAGAACAGAAAGCAATTGTGGGTGCCCATTGGCTTTGCACATGGCTTCTATGTGCTGAGCGAGTGGGCAGAAGTGCTATACAAAACCACTGACTATTATGCACCAGAGTGGGAGCGCACTTTGTTGTGGAACGATCCCACAGTCAACATCCAATGGCCTTTGATCGATGGACGTGACCCCATCTTGTCGCCTAAAGATGCCAGCGGCAAAACGCTTCAAGAAGCTGATCTATTCGACTAACCCATAACCATGTCATTGATCCGATTTCGTTCAAGTGTGGAGCACCTATGAGGAACATCCTCGTAACTGGCGGAGCCGGCTTCATCGGCAGCAACTTCATCCACTACATTCTGAAGCGCGAACCACAGGTATTTATCGTCAACCTAGATGCGCTTACCTACGCGGGAAGCCTGGAAAACCTGAAGGATTTGCCCGATCCACAACGCCACACCTTTGTGCATGGTAATATCTGTGACCGACCTCTGGTAGATGGCATCCTTTTAAAGTACCATATCGATACCATCGTCCATTTTGCCGCCGAATCCCACGTGGACCGTTCGATTCTGGGACCACAAGATTTCGTCCAAACCAATATCCTGGGTACATTCACCTTACTCGAAGCGGCACGCGCCTTCTGGTTGGAAAGAAAGACCAAAACTGGGATGCCCAAAGAGCATTTCCGCTTCCACCACATTTCTACCGACGAGGTGTTTGGTAGTTTGACCGCTGAAGACCCCCCTTTCTCGGAAACTACCCCGTATCAACCTAATTCGCCCTATGCGGCTTCCAAGGCGGCCAGTGACCACCTGGTGCGCGCCTATGGACACACATACGGACTGCCAATCACCATATCCAACTGTTCGAACAATTATGGTCCATACCAATTCCCCGAAAAACTCATCCCACTGGTCATCCTCAATGCACTTGAAGGCAAGCCTCTGCCAGTGTATGGCGACGGTGGGCAAATCCGTGATTGGCTTTATGTCGAAGACCATTGCGAAGCGATCTGGCTGATTTTGAGGCATGGAGCAATAGGAGAAACTTACAACATTGGTGGTAATAACCAACCGACCAACCTGAGAGTGGTGCAGACCCTTTGCGATATCCTGGATGAACTACAACCTCATTCCACCCATACGCCGCACAGCAAACTCATCCACTTCGTCGCCGATCGCCCAGGCCATGATCGTCGGTACGCCATGGATACCACCAAAATCCACGTCAAGCTTGGCTGGAGGCCCAAGGAGACTTTGGAAAGCGGCTTGGTGAAAACAGTCAAGTGGTATCTCACCCACCCAGAATGGGTGGAGGCGATTCGCAACCAAACCGAATACCAAGCATGGCTGAGGCGCAATTATGGTCATCGTGAACCAACCCCGAAAGGAGGGATGGAGTAAATGAAAGGCATTATCCTGGCTGGCGGTCATGGCACGCGGCTTTACCCTTTGACCCTTGGGGTAAGCAAACAATTGCTCCCCGTTTACGACAAACCGATGATCTACTATCCTCTTTCGATGTTAATGCTGGCGGGTATTCGCGAGATTCTCATCATCAGCACCCCTGCTGACTTGCCAGCCTTTCGAAGATTGCTAAAAGACGGTGCTCAGTGGGGGTTGTCTTTTTCCTATGCAGAACAAGCCGAACCACGTGGCTTGGCCGAAGCATTTCTCATCCAACCCAGCTTTTTCGAGGGCGAAGCAGTATGCTTGATCCTGGGGGACAACATCTTCTTTGGTCACGGCTTGCCCGCCATTCTTAGGGAAGCGGCAGGGCTACAATCCGGCGCATTGATCTTTGCCTATCCGGTAAAGGACCCCCAGCGATACGGGGTCATCGAATTCGACGAACATGGGCAGGCGATCAGCATCGAGGAAAAACCTAAAAAACCTCGCTCGATGTATGCTGTGCCAGGCTTGTACTTCTACGACCAAAAGGTGGTTGAATACGCGCGGCGCCTGACTCCCTCGGCGCGTGGTGAGTTGGAGATCACCGACCTGAATCGCATGTACCTGCAGCGCGGCGAACTCAAAGTACGAGAAATCGGGCGCGGGATTGCCTGGCTGGATGCTGGCACGCACGAATCGCTCTTACAGGCAGCGAACTTCATTCAAGCTGTAGAAGAACGGCAGGGGATGATGATCTCATGTCCAGAGGAGATCGCCTTTCGGTTAGGTTTTATCGATCGAGAGGCGCTGCGTCGACTTGCCCTGCAGTATGCGGGCAACAATTATGGCGATTATCTCCTTCGCCTGGCAAATAATGAGCGTCATCTTCGCTAGAACTTCACGAACTTAGCGGTGCTTTGGTGAAAATCTTGCTGTTTGGAAAAAATGGACAATTAGGCTGGGAGCTCAACCGCACATTGACGACGATAGGTGAAATCATCAGCCTGGATTATCCAGAGGTCGATTTCACCAAGCCCCAGTCGTTAAGACACATCATTGAAGAAACTTGCCCCGAGGTGATTGTCAACGCGGCGGCCTACACCGATGTGGATGGCGCGGAGAGACACGCGAAGCTTGCCACGCAGATCAATGCCATCGCCCCTGGGGAAATTGCTGAAGCTGCCCGAAGGATACATGCTTCACTGATCCATTACTCAACCGATTATGTCTTCGATGGCAACAAAGGCGCTCCCTATGTGGAGACGGATATGCCTCACCCGATCAACACGTACGGCTCAACCAAGCTCGAGGGGGAAAAAGCCGTTCAGGCAGCGAGCGCTAATTACCTTATATTGCGTACGAGCTGGGTATATAGCCTGCGCAGGGATAACTTCGTCAAGAAAGTGTTGAGCTGGGCGCGCACACAGCCTAAGCTTAGAATCGCAAGCGACCAGATCGGCAGCCCCACATGGGCGCGCCTGCTGGCGGAGATCACGGCGCAGATATTGGCGATCGCCTCCCAAGATCGGCAGGCGTACTTTACGAGCAAATGTGGGATTTACCATCTTGCCGGAGCAGGGCAGGCATCACGCTTCGAGTTCGCCCAGAAAATCCTAGAACTCGACCCCGCACCGCAGGAGCAGATTGCCAGGGAGATTCTCCCAGCCCTTTCTACAGAGTTTCCCACACCAGCACAACGACCGCTGAACACTGCATTAGATTGTGCGTTGTTCCAGGAGCAGTTTGGGTTAGGACTTCCGCAGTGGGAACAAGCTTTGGCGCTCATGCTAATCGAGTGAATACTCAGTATCTTCTTTGGCGATCGGGTATCGAACTCATACAAAACACCCAGACTCTAGAACCATATAATGTGCTTGTTTAGGTTATAACCACGGTGAAAGAAATATCAATACAAGAGAAACTGAATGAAATTCGTTCCAAGACGGTCTAATTATGGTTTCACGCATCAAAACAATAGCCTATTATTTTCATAGCCCCCCCGATAATACCCTGGCATATCACCGCGTGGTAGGCCCGGCGAAACATTTAGGGCTAAAAATCCTGTATGGTTTTTCCTACCACAACAGTGCCATCGACTTAGAGCTCATTCCTGCATGTGATGTAGTTGTCATCCAACGCGACTTTCCACGCTTTTATGAAGAGTACAACAAAATCATTGCTCTGGCGCATAATGAAGGAAAGCCAGTCATCCTTGATATTGACGACTTATTGTTGGAACTACCGGAAGATCATCCGAATCGGAATAACCTGGATTACACCGATGCCCTCCTACCTACGTTTCAGGCATGTCTTGAAGTTGACGCCATCACAGTGGCAACTAAACAGTTGAAACAATATTTCGAAGCCTATAATAAAAACGTCTTTGTGCTACCCAATTTTCTAAATGATGAATTATGGGACCTGAGACCGCCCCTAAAAACAGCAGCTAACAAGCCTTTCATTACAATCGGCTACATGGGCACTCATACTCACGCGCCTGATCTGGTTCTATTTACACCTGTATTATTGGAATTGTTTTCCCGATATCCTGAAAACCTTAGGTTTATTTGTTGGGGAGTAGAACCACCACAAGAGTTAATCAAACTTCCAAATGTACGCCACATACCCTTCCAGAATTACCAATACCCAACATTTGTTGAGTTTTTTCAACAACAATCTACAGACGTGTTTGTCGCGCCTCTGGTTGATCATATATTCAACTCCTGTAAAAGCTCACTCAAGTTTTTAGAGTACACCGCCCTTGGGGCGCCTGGGGTTTATGCCAACCTACCCCCGTATGCTACTGTCGTCACACAAGGGTATGATGGTTTTTTAGCAGGTTCATCTCTTGAATGGTTAGAGTATTTGATTGAACTCATCGAAAATCCCGATTTGCGCTACCAAATAGCCTGTAATGCACAAGAAAAAGTGCGAAAGGAATGGCTGCTTTCAAAAAATGCGCAGAGATGGTTGGAAACTTATCAGAGCATCATCGAAAAATTTCCTTCAAACCACGACCGCCATTTACTGAAAATTGTTCAATCGATCGCTTCTCAAACCGTCGAAAAAAACAGGGTGACGAGTCGACAGCTTGCCTCAACACAAGAACAGATTATCCACCTGATTCAGCAATTTGAGAAAGAGCGCTTGCAAGAAATTGAGTATGAAACACAGTTGCAGAATCTCAAATTAAACATACAAGAATTAGAACATCACAATCAAGACTTGGCTCTCCAAAAAAGCGACCTGGAAGAAAAAGTTCAGCGTCTGAGTGTGACTTTGCAAGAGATCTATGGAAGCACAACCTGGCAACTTGCGCTTTCCCTACGCAGGATGATACTCATCTTTTTCCCTTCAGGGAGTTGGAGAAAGCGCATCTTAAAAAAACTGATCCATGCATTGATTTTCTTGGGAAGGATCAAGCATTACGCTGAATTGAGGAAAAATCTAAAATTGATTAAAAGTTCCTCCTTATTTGATGCTGACTGGTATCTGGCTCAGTATCCAGATGTACAGCAAGCAGGCATTGACCCCGCGCGCCATTTTCTACTATATGGAGGTTTCGAGGGGAGAGATCCCAGCCCAGGGTTCTCAACCCAATGGTATTTGGAGACCTATAAAGATGTGGCTGGTGCCAACATAAACCCTCTCATCCATTATATCCATTACGGTTCAGCACAGAATCGAAAACCAAAACCAAAAAAAGACTGACTTTCACCATTAAAACCGAGCTTATAAATTGGTGACACCGCGAGCCATAATTAAGTCGAAACAAGCAAAATATAATGATGAACCATATTGAATAGAAAATCGATCAGATAAACGCAGGAAAAATGCATGAAATACATCCTTACTTCTTTTTGTAATCTTCCAAAATTCACGAAAGCTCCTCTAGCCTGCGTACAACTGGAGGACGATGAATCATTGCTTCCAATAAATTACGCGCCTGTCTCCATCAGCTTTCCAGGGCTAGTCACAGGAGCAACGGGTATCACCCAATTTCAAGATCACATATTTATCCTCTTCGCCTCCATTGAGAACTACTACGTTTCCATATTAGACAAAGAAACCTTGAAGCCGTTGGGCTGTTTTGAGGTCCCAGAAGTGAAAGACGGGCATTCAATTCTTGCCCATAAAAATTGTTTATATATTGCCTCCTCAGGCACGGATGAAATTCTCTGCTATGACATCGCCGGTAACCAGATACAAAACCCCAGAGTGATATGGCAGGCATCCGATGAAAAAAGAGACACACACCATGTAAATTCAATTGCGCAGATCAATGGAGAATTGATTGTTTCTGCTTTCGGCCCAAAAGAAGGAAAATTGTGGTCAACTGCTAAAAGGGGTTACATTTACAATCTCACGCGCGATGAGATGATCAAAGAAGATATCTATCACCCCCATTCTCTTTCGGTAAGAGGTGGGAAGATTTATTACACCGAGTCACAAGCCAATACCTTATGCTCTGTGGACGAGGGCGCGCTTATCGACTTGAATGGCTATACCAGGGGTGTTGCCTGGCTGTCAGATGACCTGGTATGTATTGCATCCAGCATTGGACGAAAGATCTCTCGAAGCACGAAACTGGTTGCTAATCCGGGAGATCCAGGAGAGCCTGCGGGGGAGTGTGGCCTTTTCATCGGAAGCATTCGGGAGCGAAGGATCATCGCTCACATCGATATGTCACACTTTGGTCCTGAGATTTACGATGCACTGGTTTTAGAAAACCCATCATTGAATCTTTTACAACTTGCCAATCTTTCTCACCTCGACGAAAGAGAAGCCCTTCAAGACCTCCATAACCGCGTAGTCGCACAAGAACAACAACTCTCGACTTTGCACTACCATGTTAAAAGCGGTGAGCAGAGAATTGCTGAATTGAATGCCAAAGTGGCGGAACGCGAGGCGCAGGTTGAGACCCTCGGCTCTCAATTATCTGAACAAGAAAAACGAGTGCAATTATTACATTCTCAGGTGATTGAAAGCGAAAAACAGGTGTATATCCTCACCGCGCAAGTCAATGAACAAAGCAAAACATTGCGAGCCTTACAATCCCAAATTGAGGCGTCTAAAAGCTTTGGTAAACGTTCAATTGGAATTCTACTCGGTCTCCCGAAAACCGCGTTGACATTTCTTTTCGAACGGTCAAAAGCCTCCCTGGGAAGATTCATTGCTATACCTATATTCCGAAGATTAAGGCATCGGCTCCATCTAAAGGCAAACCTGGAGTTGATCCAGACAAGTTTCTATTTTGACGCTAAGTGGTATCTCGAACACAACCCGGATGTGGCGCGTGCAGGCATAGACCCGGCGAGACATTATCTGCTTTATGGCGGCTTTGAAGGGCGCGACCCGAGCCCCTACTTCTCCAGCAAAGGTTACCTTGACGCATATCCAGACGTACAGCGCACTGGAGTCAACCCGCTCATTCACTACCTGCGTTTTGGCAAAGGGGAGGGTCGGTTACCCAAAGATCAACCGCCTGCGCACCAAAGTAAACGCCCAATTTCCCTAACGCTGCGCTATTACCTTCAGGCAGCGTATTTCACCCTACGCCAGGATGGATTAGGCGCTCTGGTCAACAAAACCGTACAAAAAATGCGCCATCCCGCACATCATTGGAGACAGGAAACACATCCAAAGGCTCACGCGGCTTCAACAGCTCACCAAGAAACTTACTTGATGATGCTGGATGCCTCCCGCGGGAAACCTGGAGAAGAGTTCGTTCCACTCTCCGAAGATGATCTCTCCGCCGTATCCTCACCCGTGAAGTTGCTGGCGTTCTACCTCCCTCAATATCACCCAATCCCTGAAAACGATTTGTGGTGGGGAAAAGGCTTTACAGAGTGGACCAATGTCTCTAAAGCGATCCCGCTTTTCCCAGGCCATTATCAACCTCATCTGCCTGGTGAATTGGGATTTTATGATTTACGCGTCCCGCAAGTACAGCGCCGACAGGTCGAGTTGGCCAAGAAATATGGCATTTACGGCTTTTGCTTTTATTATTACTGGTTCAATGGAAAGACTTTGCTGGACTACCCATTGAAACAATTCATAAACGACCCAGAAATTAACTTCCCCTTCTGTCTGTGTTGGGCAAATGAAAATTGGACGCGTCGCTGGGATGGCATGGACCATGAAATCCTGATTGCACAAAATCACTCCGAGGATAGCGACCTCGGGTTCATTCAGGATATCGCCCCTTACTTAATGGACAAGCGATACATCCGCATCGAGGATCGTCCCTTGTTGGTGGTGTACCGGGTTAATATGTTAGAAAACCCTGCCAAGACGGCCAGACAGTGGAGAGAGTTCGCCCTGGCTGAAGGTTTGGGCAATCCTTTTCTTGTCGCTGCCCAAGTCTTTGGATACCGCGATGACCCACAAAAATTGGGTTTCGATGCCGCCATAGAATTTCCCCCAAATACCCTCCCTGTCACAGATATCACCCACCAATTCAACATACTGAACCCATCTTTTGGTGGACATATATATGACTATCAAGAACTTGTTACCCTGATGACAGACTATGATCCGCAGGGTTATAAAATCTTCAAGGGGGTAATGCCATCTTGGGACAATACCGCGCGCCAACCGGATCGCCCGAGCATTTTCATCAACGCAACCCCGCAGAAGTATGAGGATTGGCTCACCAGCGTGATTCTGCAAACCATAAGAAATAAGCCCCCTGAGGAACGGTATGTGTTCATCAATGCCTGGAATGAGTGGGCAGAGGGTAACCATCTGGAACCCGACCGCAAGTATGGTTATGCTTATCTGCAAGCCACGGCCAATGCGCTCAAACGATCTCAAGCCCGTGAGAGCGATTGGAACATCCTTTTTGTTTCTCACGATGCTCAACCCGCAGGCGCCCAGCTTGTGCTTCTGAACATCATGCGCTGGTTTGCTGAACATACTCATATCGGCGTGCGCCTCCTATGCCTCAACGGGGGAAGTCTGTTACCTGAATTTGAAAAAGTTGCTCCCACCCTGCAGTATGCAGAGATCGCGAACTTATCTCCAGAAGAACGCCTTCATCATCTGGAGGCCTTTTGTCAAGGAAAGCCCGATCTGATTTACGCCAACTCGGTCGCCTCGGGTAGAGTGTTCTCCTGGATGAGCCAGTGGGAAACACCCATCCTGACCCATGTCCACGAACTTAATATGAGCATCCAGCGTTATGCTTCGGAATGGATGGGGTCAGTTATCGAACACTCAAATGGCTTTATCGCCTGCTCGGAAACCGTGCGTACGTTCCTGATCGCTCAATACGGAGTCGATCCCCAAAAATGCATCACAGTTCACACTTTTATTGAGCCATCGGGGGTCGCGCCACTAGGCAATAAGGGAAAAATCGCCTTACGCAAAAAACTGGGCCTGGATGAAGATCAGTTCATTGTCTTTGGCTGTGGAGTGGGAATGCCATTCCGTAAAGGAGCCGATTTATTTATTGAAACCGCGGAACGCCTGCTCGATTTAGGCGAGGACAAATTCCACTACTACTGGCTCGGAGAGTTCGATCAGAATGAGAGTGATCCACAGTATGGTAGTTGGGCAAAACATACTGCCCGGCTGAACGATCCCCGATTAAAAACGCATGTCACTTTCCTGGGATTTCAACCTGCACCTCAACAATTCATGCTCGCAGGAGACGTTTTCCTGCTCACCTCACGGGAGGAGCCCTTAGGAAGGGTAGCATTGGAAGCAGCCGAATGCGGACTACCCATTATCTGTTTTGAAGGAAGCGGAGGGGCGCTTGAGTTTATCAATCATGACACGGGTATCGTCGTCCCATCGGAAAACACAAGGGCGATGGCAGAAAAAATACGCTCCTTGATGCACAATCCAGGTACCGGCAGTCAACTCGGCGAGAATGCCAGGCAAAGACTCCTAGAAGAATTCACTCTGGATCATAGTGCTCCCAAAGTATTATCTGCAACCAGAAAAACTGCGGGGAAACCGCCAAAGGTCTCCATCATCCTGCCTAATTACAACCACGCGCCATACCTCCCGGCCAGGCTGGAGAGCATTTTCAATCAAACTTATCAAGACTTCGAAGTCATTCTGATGGATGACGCCTCCACAGATAACAGCCTGGAGGTGTTTGAACGCTATGCTCATCGAGGCGATGTGCAAATCATTCGCAATCAAGAAAATAGCGGTTCCCCATTTGCGCAATGGTTGAAAGCCTTTGACTTGGTGAAGGGGGACATTCTTTGGATTGCTGAATCGGATGACCTGTGTGAAAACAATTTCCTGGAACAACTATTACCCGCTTTTCAGGATCCGGAGGTAAAGTTAGCCTATTGTGCTTCGAATATCATCGATGATGAGGGAACTGTGGTCGGGAATTACCCCGAAAGCGAGTACTTGCGTTCAATCTCGCCCACAAGATGGCTACATGATTATTGTGTGCCCGCTGAAGAGGAGATCAATCAGGCGTTTGGGATCAAAAATACTATTTTAAACATCAGCGCAGCCCTCTTCCGCAAACCACAACTAGATGGAAGGTTCAAAAATACTCTCGAAAAAATGCACATTGCCGGAGACACTTACCTACTCCTTCATATCATGAGCAGCGGGAAGGTGTATTACAAAGCCAGGATTTTAAATTACCACCGGCGGCATCGGCAAAGCATCGTTGGGAAAGTCCTCGCTGAGCGGGGGGATGGTCACCTGCGCGGTTTCTACGAAGACATGACCATAATATACACTTATATTGCTAAACACTTCCAACTAAAGCCAGAATTCCCTGGGAATTTGGAACGCTACCTTGAGGAATTGTGGCAAACACTCGCCCCAGGGAGACCCTTTGAGGAACTTGAGAGCTATTTCCCATACGGCGAGATCATGGGGAAAATACGCCAAAACGCAAGGAAACAGGTTTCCCTAAGAACGCCAAAGCGTCTTTCAGACGAAGATGTTGCTAAGCTTTTGGAGGATTACAAGGAAGTACGAGAAGCACAAGCGAAAAAATGGGGGGTCAGCCCCGAAATTCACGTCCAAGATTTGTTGTTTAGATTCGTACATAATCACCCCAACTTTGCCGGTAGACTAGATCAAGCCATCGAATACTATTTTTCAGACGGGCACAATTCTGCTGAAAAATTGCGCCATATCCTGATCACCAAGTGCGGTTACGACGAAAGACAAAAAGTGCGATTGCTGGAATTTGCATCTGGGTTTGGAGGAGTAACCAGACATATTCCCATTGTGATACCATATGCTGATGTTGTTGCTAGTGACATTCACGCTCAAGCAATAAATTTCATTAAAAATATCCTCAAAATCCCGGCAGTGATATCCACATCGCGCCCTGAGGAATTTGTTACAAGCGAAAAATTTGATGTGGTTTTCGCTCTTTCTTTCTTTTCGCATATGCCAAAAAACACTTTCAGTGATTGGCTCAGCAAATTGGCTTCGTTACTTAACCCAAATGGGTACTTAATTTTCACCACTCATGGAAAAATCAGCACAAAACATTTCCAAAAATTCGATTTCGATGAGGATGGATTTTATTTCAAACCAGAAGGGGATCAATTCGATCTGAATCCTTTAGAGTATGGCTTGACCTGTACACTTCCAAGATTTGTGATCAAACAAATCTTTAATAACCCGGATTTGAGTTTGGACTTCTTCCAAGAAGGTTATTGGTGGGAACATCAAGATTTGTATGTTGTGCGTAAAAGTCATTTGTGATCACTCGGTGAATTAAAATTGTAATAAAGTAGATTTAAATAAGACATCGAAAATCGTGGCATATTAGATGATTATTTCTAAAGAGTTTGTTTGGCTGCACTTTCCCAGGTGTGCCGGGACTAAGGTGGAGCATCTCTTTCAAAAGTATTATTCAGACGAAAAAGATATCGCCCAGGATACGATCATCCCCACAATTGTAGATCCTTTAGCATATATTTGGCACGATACCATCGCCGAGCGCGAGGCACGCGACGCGAACTTTTCATTGGGGAATCGCATCGTGATTTGTTCTTTCAGAAGGCTTAAACCATGGTTGGTAAGCCGCTTCAATTTTGAAGTTTACCGAAACCCACACCTAAACCATCAGCCTGAATTATTATTAGAAGGCAAGTTTCTCGAAAGCAGGGGGGCAATAAACCACGCAGATTGGTATGCCAGGCAATACATACCCAGGTCGATTTTGTTTTCGGGAAGGCTGAGGTTTATCCGAACCGAACATTTTGCGGACGATTTTAAAGCTGCGTTCGGAGAGTTTATTGATCTTTCGAGGATTCCGGATTGGGAATTTGAGCAGAAAACAAACGTGGCTGAAGATGCGGTGCCACGTTCGATCCGGCAAAGACTTTTTTCAGATCAAACAATCTACGAGCGCTGTCCATACTGGAAGTTGGTGGAGGAAATCGCTTATGGATCTATTTAGAATTAGGGCCCAACTCACTCCTGATCACCTTCCGAAAGACTTGATTCTCATAAATAAGGATGTATAGAAATCGCTTGTATCATCAATTGAGAAATCATCATGAAATTTGATCGCATGAGGTTGGGGTACTGCCCAATTTGTAAAAAATACACCGTGTTTGTGGCGCGTTACAACTGGCTTCGAGACCATTACCTGTGTATTCGTTGCAAGAGCATCCCACGATATAGAGCCCTGATAGATACATTAGAAACATATATCCCCAATTGGCGGGAATTGCGCATCCATGAATCTTCCCCTTGTGGGGCAGCTTCGGATTTTATTGCAAAAGAATGTAAGCACTATATAGCCTCATACTTCTTTCCAGACATCGCACCAGGGACGACGAAATGGGGATATCGTTGTGAAAATTTAGAGCAGCAAACATTTGAGATGACTCTTTCGACCTTGTTATCACCCAGGATGTACTCGAGCATGTGTTTCATCCTGAAAATGCGTTCAGGGAAATTGCACGAACGCTGAAAAATAACGGTGCGCATGTTTTTACTGTGCCATGGTATCACTGGAAAGAAACAGTGGTGCGCTCAATGGAAACTAATGGCAAGGTCGAGCACATACTGCCTCCCGAATACCATGGAAATCCGATTAGTACAAACGGATCTTTGGTGGTACGAGAGTGGGGGTATGACTTGTGTTGGTTTATCCATCACGTTTCAGGCATGTTTACAAGTGTCGTTTCCATTTATAACCCATATAAGGGTATTGAGGGGAAATTTTTAGAGGTATTCATCTCCCGAAAGGGAGAGTAGACTGGCTGATGGGTTAACACCCATCATCTCTTTTATATGAAGACTATTCGTGAATGCCAAATAAGACACGCGTATTTTCATCAGCGAGCAGATGAATTAACTCTTTCCATCATCCTCCTAATAATTTACACAGCTTTCTTTAGTGGGCACTACTACAGCATAGATGGTAAAGTGGTTTTCCAGCAAGCACGATCGATCTATGAAGATCATTCTTTGATTTTCAAAGATCCCATCGAATGGGGCTACACAATTTCAACAAGCAAATATGGTATTGGATTGTCCCTTACCTATTTGCCGGGTTTAGCATTGTTTTCCCCTTTGCGTGATGAAGTTTACCGGGCATCAAAACCTATAGATTGGGGACTAATTTATCTTGATCCTTTATACTCAGCAGCCGGCGCTCCTGTCCATGTCATATTGACAGTTATTACGGCATACATTGTAGGGAGGTTTTGCCGAAAATTGGGGCTCGGTGTTTCAGGGGTTTTTTGGAGTATGCTTCTCTTGGGCCTTGGCTCACCCGCCTTAGTTTATGCGCGTGGGGATTTCGCACAACCTCTGCAAAGCCTGTGTTGGATCGCGTCTATATATTTTGCCTTTATCTGTAAAGAAGACCTAAAATTAAAAAACGCACTATTATGTGCATTAGCAGTTGGTTTCGGGATCCTCACGCGCTTCCTCGAAGGCATGATGATCATTCCCGCGGTTTTTCTCTTGCTTTCCGGATCAATAAAAACGGACACCAAACGCACGCTCTTTGCATATGGGGTTGTAATAGCTAGCATAGTGATAGCCATTCTCATCACGTTTATCGTCAATCATTATCGATTTGGAAATTGGCAAACCTTTGGCTATGAAGCAGAGCCTGGTTGGACAACTCCGGTATGGGTAGGCCTCGCCGGGCTACTCGTTAGCCCGAGAGCTGGGCTCATCTGGGCGTTTCCAAGCACCTTACTGGTGCCCTTGGGTATAAAAGTTCTATTCAAAAAGCAACCGGCTCTCACATATGCCTTGCTTGTGCCGGTTATCGCAATTCTATTGACGATGAGTAGCTGGTGGTATTGGTGGGGTGGTTGGAATTGGGGCCCAAGGTTAATCCTACCTTCCATGCCCTTGATAACCATCTTTTCCACAGCTGGTTTATTGGCATACAAAAAGGACCATTCCGGGCTTATTCCTTGGATGCTTTTATTGACAGGATTCCTATGGGCGCTGCCAGGAATCACTTCCGATATTCTCAGCGGCTATGCACGTCTTTTCGATAACAGCTTAGAAAACTTTAATATCTATGCCTACCCCCCATTCAGTGCATGGAAATTCATAGATCATTGGTTCGCCACGTCTATGCTTGACAATACTGCGATAGATATTTTCTGGTTTCGCATTGCGAGGCGTACACATGGAATTTCCTTAATCGTGTTTTTCTCGCTCATGGCTTGCGCGATCTCCATGCTCATTTTTTTCATTTCCAAGCTCAACATAAGTTTAAAAGATAAAACCGATCTCCTGGACGACGAGTAAGATACGCACGGGAAAGGTTTTGCGCCGGGTGCATTTCCATAGGCAGGGATTATTTTGCTCATTATTAATCTTGAATTCACGTCCATAACGGGCATTTATTTTCGTTGATGTAAACTGTACGCTCTTTTGAAGGCTAAGAAATAGCGAAGAACATGAGAGGGGTTCTTAAACCTATCTCCCTCACTAAAGAATAACATTCTAGGGATTTTCAGGTAAGCTTGGCGCGTGAGCGCCAACATGACATACGAAACGGCCCGGATGGCTCATTTAAGAATTGTCGCTAACCCGAGTTTCCAGGAAACAGCATTGTGCCCCACCCGACAAAGATCATCATCCGTTTCCTGGAAACTCGCAAGTTGCGCCAGGCGCTCAAGGGTTTGAATGCAAGTGTGCATAACCCACCCTGTAAACCCACTCAGAAGCCAACCACCCGTTGGGTTTTTCAGTATTATAGTAGCCTGGACATCCTGTTAGTGAAGCGAAACGTAGAAGTGACACTTCGTCAGCTCCTAAATGTACGCCTAGCTCAAGAATAGATCTTCAGGCTACTCAGAACTCAGGCGATAAAATGCGATTTGTTCGGTTCTCTTGGAGCGGAACGTGGAGTTCAGCACTTTCTGAAGCTTTAAACTTCTGCTATGCTTGTTTCTTGAAAATTTTTTGTAAAATTTCTGAAGTAATGGGTCTTAGGAGCTTCATTATGAAAAGATTATTGCGGGTTATAGTCAACAAACTACCGTTTATACGTACAACCCTAAAAGAACAAGAAAAACTAAAAGCAGAATTAGATGCAATTATCGCAAAACTGGGTAGTTCGCCTCCTGGTCATTTTTATTCTCCCATCCCTTCAAAGGAAGAAGTACTTAAAGACGCCTCAAGAATTTTTACCAAAAAACCCAGAGCTATAGAAGGTATTGAATTATACGAAAAAGAACAACTGACTTTGTTGGATGAATTTGTCACATACTATAAAGAATTGCCCTTTCAAGCTCAAAAAAACCAAGGTTTGCGCTACTACTTCGAAAACCCGGCTTATTCTTACTCTGACGGCATTATGCTCTACTGCATGATGCGCCACCTAAAACCTAAAAGGATTATAGAAGTAGGTTCTGGCTACAGTTCTTGTTTGATGCTAGATACGAATGACCTTTTCTTCGACAGCAGAATCAATATCACATTTATCGAACCATACCCAGATTTATTGATTTCGCTGCTGCAAACATATGACTTGGAACATGTTGAAATCATCCCCAAGCGCTTGCAGGATGTAGAGCTTTCATTGTTCAGCCAGCTTCAAGCAAATGATATTCTATTTATTGATTCCACCCACGTATGCAAGACAGGCAGTGATGTCAACCGCATTATCTTGAAAATACTACCGATTTTGGAACACGGAGTGCATATCCATTTTCATGATATCTTTTATCCTTTCGAATACCCTATGGATTGGATTCTAAACAGAGGTTTTTTCTGGAGTGAAGCGTACTTGTTGAAGGCATTCCTGCTCTTCAATAGTGATTTCAAGATCGTTTTGATGAATACATTTATGGAACATTTTCACCGGGAGTTTTTCTTGGAAAAAATGCCGCTCTGCATGAAGAACACCGGGGGAAGCATCTGGATCAAAAGGGTATAAAACCCGTCCATTCCATTGCAGGATCATAGTTGTCTCAATCTAAACCTTTTCAAATAGCTCCGACGCGCTACGGGGGAACCGTTTTCTTGGATAAGTCCATGGCGTCACTCTTGGTTTCGAAGGAAACAAGTGACGCTGACAAATCGATTATCCAAAGCGCGGGAAATGACTTACGATTGCAACTTCGGGCGGCGCTTGCCTGCCTGACTGAAGCAGGGTTGATCGAGCGAAAAGATGCGCGATCGATAGAGCCTCGGAAGCCAACCCCACCAGCAGCTCTGGCTCCCGTGTCTGTATCTGCCATTCTGGTGAGCCACAATAGCCGAACCTGGTTGGAACAATGCCTGCCCAGCCTTCAAGCACAAAGCGCCCCTCTGGCAGAGATGATCCTGGTAGATAACGCCTCGGAGGATGACACCTGTGACTGGATTAGAGCCCATTTTCCAGAAGTACACTTGATCCCCCTTACCACAGCAGTTTCCCTGGCGCGGGCGATCAATGCCGGGATAAGCCAGGCACACGGTGAGTACTTTTTATTATTGAATCCCGATGTGATCCTACACGAAGACGCTGTAGCCCATTTGCTGGCGATAGCAATAAAAGATGATCGCTGTGCTGCGGTGGCTGCCAAGTTGAAATTTCTTGGAGCGCCAGCGTTTATCAATGGAATGGGTAATTTTGTGGGCAAACTCTCCTGGGGCACAGACATCGGCTTGGGGCATCTGGATCTGGGGCAATTCGATAGCTGGGAGGAAGTGCCCTCTGCATGTTTCGCCACGGCTATGATCCCTGCTCATGCCTGGGCAGAAATTGGCCCTTTAGACGAAGGGTTCCCTTTGTATTACGAGGATACGGAGTGGTGCTATCGCGCACGGCTCATGGGCTACCGCATCCGCGCGGCACCCCTCGCAGAAGCGCTACATGCATTTAGCGGGCATATCCCTGCAGGAGAAGCTGGGTGCATTTCCCCACAGAAATTAGCCTGGGTAACTTACGGGCGACTGCGCTTTGCCAGCAAGCTGATGACATGGGGTTTGCGGGCGCGCTTTGTGGGCGGATACGCCATAGAGGATAGCCTCAGGCTCCTCGGCTACGGCTTCACTGCCCGCTGGGCACACATTCGAGCCCTAATGAGCGGTTGGTGGCAGTTCCTGCGCGCACGAGCAGAGATCCGAGAGCAAAGGTCTGCACTAATGCAACGCAAAAAGGTGGATGAGCGGGAGGTGTTCCATCTTTGGGCAAACATCCCTGCCCCTCTGATGTGGCAAGGAATGCCACTGCTTACCTGGGACGCGGTGTGCCACGTATATCTGCCGCTTATCCTTCAAGGCAAGACGCGACCTCTCCCAGAATTCACCGCTTCCGAGGCACATACATATCCGGCATACCACAAGGAAACATGGCTTGTCCGAGCGAGAAATATGCTTCGAAATGAAGGCTTCAAGCGTATAGTCTATAATATTGCAAAAACCATTCAATGGCGCTTGATGCATCTGTAGGTTACACCCCGGCATGCGCATTGGCATAGATACCACCTCTATCCCGCCACAACCTGTCGGCGCCGGTAGATACATCATCGAGCTGGTACGCGCGCTATTCGCCGCCAACCAGGAAGATGAATTCGTACTTTTTGCCCAACCTCACGGTAAAGAACTCATCAACCTGCCGCCATCTACACAGGTCACATGGCATATCACCCCTTCTATGAAGCCCATGCGACGTTTGTTATGGGAACAGACCTTTCTCCCCTGGATCGCCAGGAAGAAAAAACTCGACCTGTTACACTCTCCACATTACACGCGCCCTATCTATCTCCCTTGCCGTTCTGTCGTCACCTTCCATGATCTCTCTCTCATCCTATATCCCCAATTGCACACCCGCGCGAGACGTCTTTTCTTCCCCCTCATGATGCGTTACAGCGCCAAACAGTGCCAGGCGATTATCGCCGTTTCAGAAAACACACGTCAAGAAGCGATACACCACCTGGGCATATCAGCCGAAAAAATCATCACCACCCCACATGGCATCAGTAAAGAATTCCATCCCATCGAAAATAAAAAAATTCTCGATGAGTGCCGCGCGCGCTATTCACTGCCGGAAAAATTCCTCTTGTACGTCGGTACGATCGAGCCACGTAAGAACCTGCCTGTACTGCTCCAGGCATATCACCAAGCGCTGAGGCAAGGCTTAGACGCGCATCTAGTGATTGTGGGATCGTTGGGCTGGATGTACGAGGAGGTTTTCAAGAAGATAGAAGTAATGAACCTGCATGAATTTGTGCACATCACCGGTTATATCCCCCAAGAGGACCTGGCAAAAGTATATAACCTGGCGCATGTCTTTATTTATCCATCGCTATATGAAGGCTTTGGTCTTCCGCCCCTCGAGGCGATGGCGTGTGGCACACCTGTGATCGCTTCGGATGAACTTCCTAATAAAGCCTATCTTGCAGAGGCTGGAATTCTGGTGCCCCCAGGGGAGCCACAATCTTTATCCGAAGCGATCTTAAAGTTGGCAGGAGATGAAAAATTACGCCACAGCCTTTCACAAAAAGGTACAATTATGGTGGCAAATTTCTCATGGAACCGCACGGCACAAATCACCCTGGAAGTTTATCGCAAGGTTGGGGCGATGAAAAAGTAATCCCCGACATTTCAGTCTGCATTTTGACCTACAAAGCGCGCGATTACTTGCGCGCTTGTTTGCTTTCTCTAACAGAGAACACACATATAGACTATGAAGTCGTTGTGGTGGACAACGGCTCAAAAGACGGCACGTGTGAGATGCTGGTGCGTGAGTTCCCTGAGGTACACCTCATTGAAAATGAGCGCAACGAAGGCTACACGCGAGCGATGAACCAGGCATTAAAAAGCGGGCAAGGGCGCTACCTCCTGCAGTTGAACCCGGATACCCTCATCCTCCCCGGAGCACTTGATGAGCTTGTGCGCTTCATGGATGAAAATTTGCGTACGGGCATTTGTGGACCAAAAGTGCTCAATATCGATCATAGTTTGCAAAAATCCTGCCGCCGTGGTGAGTCAACCCCCTGGGCAGTAATCACATACTTCAGCGGACTGGCAGCGTTATTCCCTCGGAGTAAGTGTTTTGCGCAATACCATATGAGCTACATGGATGAGGACACCATTCACCCCGTCGCCGGAGTTTCTGGTTCCTGCATGTTGATCCGCCGCGCGTTGGTCGAACAAATCGGCTACTTAGATGAGCGCTTTTTTGCCTACCAGGAGGACGCGGATTATTGTTACCGCGCGCGCCAGGCAGGATGGCAGGTGATTTACAATCCCAGGGCGAAAATCATCCATTTCGGCGGCCAAGGGGGGTCGGGCGTCGAACCATTACGTTCCAAAATCGAATGGCATCGTTCTTACTTCCTATACTATCGAAAGAACCTGGCTGGAAATTACCCCTTTCTTTTCAATGGATTATATTACATAGCCATGTTTATCAAACTGGGCTTGACGGTCGTTATTACCCTCCTTAAGAATCAAATCCAAAGGCGTAGGCGCTCGATTTAGGCTAAAATTGAGCTCTATGAGGAGGACGTGACCACGATTGCGCATACCTTCATTATCATCCGGGCTCTGTTTCTGGCATTACTAACCAGCCTCCCCATGAGCTGGGTAGGCTATCACCTGGCGCGCTGGCTGAAGCTCATCGATTACCCCGGATCGGCAGCGCATAAATCCCATATACGGCCAATCCCAATGGCGGGCGGTTTTGCCATCCTGGTAACGATCGGCTTCACCGTATGGCTGCTGCATCTTTTCGACGAACCCGCGGTGTGTGCCGCTCTATTGGCTGGGGGGATTGTGTTCCTATTTGGTCTATGGGACGATTATAAAAACCTATCCCCAGGGGTAAAATTCTTGGGTCAAACCCTGGCTGGCGTGGCGCTCATTCGAATGGGTGTCCACGTACAAATCTTCGAATCCCAAGAGTTCTTCTTACACAGCGACACATTGGCGGACCGCTATCTAGATTGGCTGGTGACGATCATCTGGGTGATCGGAATCACCAACGCGTTTAACTTCATCGACAGCATGGATGGGCTGGCTACGGGGATTACGGCGACTTCAGCGGCGTTTTTCATCCTGGCCACGCTCGATGCCGGGCAAATACCTCTATCGCAATTCAGCGCCCTAGTCTTGGGCACCTGCGCTGGCATCTATCTCTTCAATGCTTCCCCGGCGGTCATCTTTTTGGGCGATTCAGGAGCGCAATTACTCGGTTTTCTCATGGCAACTCTGGCGATTGGCTACACACCACAGGGGGCGAATCAATCTTCCTCATGGATGGTGCCCATCCTACTGATGGGGGTGCCCGTTTTCGATGCCTCTCTGGTGGTTGTGTCTCGCCTTAAAAGAGGCGCTCCTCTATTCCACGCAGCGCGCGACCATACCTATCACCGTCTGCGCATGGCAGGGTTAGATTCCAACCGAGCGGTGTTGGTGATGCAGGTAACAGCTTTCGCGATGTGTTGCCTGGCATTGATCATCCTCTACCAGCCTCCATTGACGGCTAACCTGCTGTTTTTACTGGTGCTCGCCTTAGGCAGTGGAGGGATTTATTACCTGGAGAAAATCTTGCAACAACCTCATGAAGAGGCGCCTTCATGAAGTACGAAACCTACCTGCGAGACGAACTGCTCAAAGCCACTCATCGCTGGCCAATGATATTCTTATTCGGGATATTGGGGAGCCTGGTAGGGTTTGCTGCCGCCTATCTTTGGCCATCTCCCTACCGGGCAACCAAAGAACTCTACATCGGCATAGAGGTGCAAAATGCCATGAGCGATGCGGATGTACTGCGCTACAGCGGGGTTCAATATAGCAACATCAATGACTTCAAAAACTGGCAAATGGCCAACTTGAACACCATGATCACCATGCAGCCCGTTCTAGAAGAGACGCTGGACATCCTGCAGGAAGGCGACAGCTATTGGCAAGGGGTCACCTGGCAAGAGCTCAAAGAGATGCTCCACGTCTATTGGCGCAATGCCGGTAAATGGCAATTAGTGGCAGAAACACAGGACGCCCTGCGTGCCGTTCAAGCTGTCACTGCGTGGGAAAGCGTCGTTGTGCAAACCGCACAACGTGCCATAGACGCCGGGCTGCAGGCATTGGTTCATTTCAAAGAACTGAACACGTTAATCACCGAGCAACGTGAGGTCGAAACGCGCCTGCAAAAGGTAGAAAGCGTGTACGCGGCTTTATGGTCATGGCAAGAGAACCTCTCCACCTTGCCGGAATCTGCTCCGCTAAGCGAAACGGACCGCCTTTCGATTTGGAACCTCGTATTATCCATCGCAATGCAAGGAAATCCATGGGAAACGCATTTAGCCTCCTTTCCCCAGT
The DNA here is from genome assembly GCA_037439525.1 of Anaerolineae bacterium. GTDB lineage: Bacteria > Chloroflexota > Anaerolineae > Anaerolineales > UBA4823 > JBBIVW01. The sequence goes on along the minus strand of JBBIVW010000002.1, from coordinate 230,080 downwards.
CCAGTGCTCCGGTTTCACATTACCTGCAATGGATTCAAGAGGTCAAACCCGTTCTAGAAGTAGAGGCGTTCACCCTGAAATCGCTGATCGCCTCCCTAAGGCAGCAACAGTCTGAAGTGGAACAGGCGTTTTCTGAAGCCTCTCAACAAAGCCTTGGCTTGTCTGCCAGCCTGCGACTCGAAAAAGTGGGCGACCAGCCAGCACAGGTTCGGGCTGTAAGGCCCATCGGGGCAATGCTTCTGGCGGGTTGCACGCTGGGGTTGCTCACCTGGATGTTTTTATGGCTAATCCAAACCAACCTGCGGTGAGACTGCATCAAAGGTTTTTCAAATACTCTCCTCCTACAGCACTAATACGGTTGCTTTGGGCACTGTTTTTAGTGACCTTACCGATCACCAGCTTTCCCTATTTTCCTCCTGCCATCGGCGGTGAGGCACTGGTGCGCCCGTTATCTCTATACCCTCTCGCGCTCTTATTTCTCTTGGGTATCTTACCCATACTTTTTCAAAAACCTGTCCCCAAGACAGTGCTCATTCTTTTGCCGTTTGTCGCCATCGCCATCGCCAGTTCGCTGCTCTCTCTCTTTCGAGGCATCGAAACCTCTTTGGGCGTTTCTGCACAGGCGCGCGTATTGCGCGGTCTCATGACATTGGGCATCGGTAGCGCGGTGTATCTAGCTGTCTCGATTCTCCCTGAGAACGTATCCGATCTACGTTTCACCTTACGCTGGATTTACCTGGGGTGCGCCCTGGCAATGCTGGCAGCAACACTTCAGGCAAAATATGTCCTCGATTTCGACTCCCAATGGTTCGAACAGCTTTCCAATATTCAGGCGCATCTTTCCATCCGCCGTCTCCTACCCGATCGAGTCTCAGGCCTTACCTATGAACCGCACTGGTTTGCGGCACAACTCATCCTGCTTTTGCTCCCCTGGGCTCTGGCCGCGGTAAGGCACAATCACTCCGTTTTCAAGTTCCGCTGGGGGCGATTGACAATCGAACTGTTGCTTGTCTTGTGGGTTATGGTCCTCATGCCCCTTACTTATTCGCGCGCCGGGGTGCTCAACTTGGTGGGTTTGATCGTCTGCGCGATATTTTTCAAGCCCCCGCATCGAAAAAGTTCGCCCCATGTGCCTGTCACTCAAGCTCCACCCTGGCGGCAGCATATCATGAAATACCGCATCCTTCTGGAAAGCATCCTCGCCCTCGCCCTGGTTGCGATACCCGTTTACTTGATAGGTATTAAAAACGCCTTTTTTGCGCGCATCTGGAGCTATTGGCAGGAACACCCTGGGAATGTAGCAGAATATATGAGCTACCTGGGCTTCGATGCGCGCATCGCCTATGCTGAAGCCGCGTACCGCATGTACCAAGCGTACCCTTTTCTAGGCGTAGGTCTGGGAAACTATGCCTTCTATTTCGAAGAAATGCTGCCCTATCGCCCAATTGCCAATACTCCAGAGGTGTTATTAATGATCACCCCTGAAAAAGGACGTGATCGATTGATCACATCCAAAAACCTTTATCTGCGCCTTTTGGCTGAGACCGGGATCATAGGAAGCCTTGCATTCGCCTGCTTTCTGATTGCCGTAGGGGGGTGCGCGTTATACCTGTGGCTTTCCCCAAAGGCACAATGGCGCTACTGGGGGCAAGCCAGCGTTTTAGGGATGCTGGCTTTTTTGTTTTCTGCAATCACGTTTGATTCATTTGTCATCCCTAATATGTGGATCGTGTTTGGTTTAATCACCGCGGCGACAAAATTGGAACGACGCTCGCTGACGTGATCGACACACCAACGCTATAGAAACACCGCGCTACTTTTGGGGTAGAATAGTGCGGCTGCATATGCCGCCCGTGCTATCAGATATTACCGCTAAGCCTGTACAATGGCTGTAGATGAAATGAACCAACATTGGCTTCTTCGAAAAGAGCTCTATCAAAGGATGCACCAATGGCCTGCTTTGCTGGGTTTGATTGCTCTCGGCTGTATCGCCGGCTGGCTGAATTCATTTCTCTGGCCTTCCGCAATCAAAGCCAAAGCGGAGATGTACGTCGCCATCAACCCTTACCGCGCCTTATCCGACGCCAATTTTCTAGCTATCGCGCGCCCAAAATACTCCAATATCGATGATTACAAAAATTGGCAGATGTCCCAACTGGAAAGCGCTATCTTCCTGGAAGAAATTCTATTACCGACATTAGAGACGCTCAGGCTCAAAGATGCCTATTGGGGAGACATCACTCCCATAGAATTAAGCGACATGCTGACTGCGGAATGGCGTTCTGCGGGTACATGGACACTCATCGCCTCCCATCAGGAAGCTCAGAGAGCCGAAGAGGCGGTGCGGGCGTGGACTGAAATCATTATGGCGCGCATCCCTAAAGCCATTGGCGCCGCCAGAAATGCAATAACGCTCGAACAACAACTACAAGCCATGGCATACCAATATGTGGAAATCTCGTTGCAGATAGAACACCTGGAAACGACGCTCAGGATGCTCACCGAATGGAAAAACGCTTTGGAGTCCGATCCAAATAGTGAACCACTAGACCCGCTTACCTACCAGCAAATGGTCGGCGCAATTGCCCAGGTTGCGGATTTCACGCCTACATGGCTAGAATTATTGCGTGAGCAGCCCTCCTCAGAAGCCACACCGGACGATATCATCGCCTGGTTAGAGCAGGTGATCCCCTCCATTGAAGCAAACCTTGCCTTACAGAAAAGCCACACGAACTGGCTCGGAGAGGAGCGAACCCGGCTTGCCAGGCTGTTCGATGCCGAATCGCGTACCAGCCTCGGCTTATCTCCCAACCTGGAAATCACACTATTACGCTATTATCCGCCCACCCAAAGACGCCCGAGCAGCACACTGATGCTGCTGGGTGGCGTGATCGGTGGCTTGGTTTGGATCATGCTCCTGCTCGGGCAAATCTCGTTATACCGAAATGATGCTGAACTCACCCAAGATAGTTGATCTTTTCAAGGCAACGAAGCGCATCCTTTGGGCTTTGTTCCTCATCACCTTACCGGTCACCAGCTTCCCTTACTTTCCTGAGGCGATGGGAGGTAGGACTCTAGTACGCCCGCTTTCGCTTTACCCGCTCATTCTTCTTTTGATCTGCGTTACTCTGCCCCGATTATTCACCAAGCCTTTGCCCAAATCTTTTCTACCTCTCTTTGCTTTCACCATCGCCGTGTTGATCAGCTCCGTGTATGCCCTCGGCAGCGATGTCGAGCCTCTATTCGGCGTGGGGCTTTCTGAGCGTCTCGTACGCAATCTGGTAACCCTGGGCATTGGGCTTGGCTATTATCTAACGGTATCCTTGTTCCATGAAAACTGGAAGGACATGCGCTTTACCATTCGCTGGCTCTTCATTGGGTTTACCATTGCCTTGGGCTGGGGCAGTCTTCAGGCGATTTACGTCGTCCATTACTCGCCGCGTTATTTCCATTGGATGAACGACCTGCAGCATCTGATCTCCATCCGCAAGCTGTTTCCCACGCGCATCTCTGGAATGACCTACGAGCCAAAATGGTTTGCGGAGCAAATCTGCATCTTCCTTCTCCCCTGGCTGTTAGGAGCGATATTACAAAAACGCACCTTCTTCCCCTGGAGACTAAAATGGATCACTATAGAGTGGTTGTTACTCATTTGGGCAGCCATTTTGATCTTCTTTACCTTCTCGCGCACAGGACTGCTGATCTTTGTAGTGTTAGTCGTTCTGAGCTTCTCCATAAACCGCATCATGCGGGCAAAGAAACAACGCTTGCCAGCCCCCAAAAAGGCCGCATGGCTGAGGCCATTGGTGCAAAGTGGACTGCTCATCCTGGGCACCTTGGCAATCGTTGCCCTGGTAGGCTCACAGAACCGATACTTCTCTCGTTTATGGAGGTATTGGACCGAAGCCAAACAACGCAATCGCACTTACCTGGAATACATCGCTTTTCAGCAACGTATGGTATATGTAGAAACAGCCTACCGCATCTTCGAGGCAAATCCACTTCTCGGCGTGGGGTTGGGAAATTACGCTTTTTATTTTGGCAAAATGATGCCCGATCGACTGTATCGCTCTCCAGAAATCATTCGATTGATCACCCCCGAAGAAGGTCGTCAACCGCTGGTCACGCCCAAAAACTTATATGCCCGACTGCTCGCAGAAAGCGGCATGGTTGGGTTCTTCACATTTCTCACCTTTCTGGCCGCCCTATGTGGATGCATCCTGTACCTATGGTATTCGCCGGATGAAGAGCGAAGATATTGGGCGTTAAGCACTTCCTTCGGTTTCCTGGTATGCTTAATTCTGGCATTTTCCTCCGATTCTCTTGCGCTGCCGAATATATGGATCGTCTTTGGTTTGATCACCGCAGCGGGCCACCTGAATGACCACGTTGCCTTAGGAGAACAAAGCGCTTGAACCAGAAACCGACTGCTCAACCTGTACTTCTTAGCCCATGGCATTGGAACCTGTGGCGCGCTTTTCTCTTAATTGCCTGGTTGCAAGGCGCCCCAGCTTTATACACGTTCATCAGAGCACCTGTTGGAACCGGCATCACGCTCTCCCAGGGTTTCTCTCCGCTTCGCCTCATGGTCACAATCCTGACCTTGCTCTTATTCTTGCTGTTTTTTTTGTTGTCTTTCGAAAGCTGGGTGAAAAAGCAACAAAGCAAGTTGCGCCTCGAAAAGGCGCTGCGCTTTATTCGACAGGCATCGAACGGCACAGTGCTTTTGGCAATTTTTACGGCTCTGTTTTTGTTCTTTGCCTATGCCCTAAGCCTGATGCCCGATATCGTAGAGCCGTATGCCAGGGGGATACTATCACGCCTTGAGCCTTTCATACTCTGGTTTGCCGGGCTCTCAGGTCAATCCAGCCTGGCTCTCTTCGCCACCTTAGCCAAAGATGACCTTATTCGTTGGCGGCTTAATAACAAGCCGTTTTACCTGAGCCTGCTGGCTGTGGCAACCTTCATGGGCATATGGGCGTATGTCGTTCATACCAGTTATGGCCGCGAATCGCAAATCACCGGCTGGTATGAGATGGGCGCGCCTGTATTAGATACCCAGGTATTTCTTGCCTGGGTTGCCAGCATGTGCTTTGCGGCTTTCCTCGGCTACTTATCTACCAAGCATATGAAAGCCCTAAACAGGGTTTTTTCCTCACCGAGGCGACTGGATATTGCAATTACATTTATGTTATGGCTCATCACCGTAGTGGTATGGTGGCAAACTCCCCTGGAGCCCAACTGGTTCGTATCCGAGCCGCGCTATCCTAACTTTTCGTACTACCCGAATTCAGATGCGCGAGCCTACGACACAAGTGCGCAAACTGCATTGATTGGCGAGGGATACCGATTCTTCAAATCCGATGTGGTTCGCCGGCCATTGCTGGCACTTTTTTTCAGCCTGCTTCATCTCGTTGCAGGACAAACTTACAAAAAAGTCGTTTTCTTTCAAATACTGGTGCTTGCCCTGTTTCCAGCGCTGGTCTATCTCATCACTGCGCAGCTCCACCATCGCCTCTCTGGATTGCTTGCCAGCTTATTCATCTTGCTACGCGAAATGAATTCCATATACCTGGGCAGCTTTATCACTACCTCACATGCCAAGCTATTGATGGCCGACCTTCCTTCGGCGGTGACAGTAGCGCTGTTTTTCCTGTTGGTGATCCTGTGGTTTAAAGACCTCGAGAACAACCATACGCTTGCCCTGGTAAGTGGTGGGGCGCTGGGTATGGCAGCCTTGATCCGACCAGAGACCCTGGTTTTTCTTTTTGTCGTAGCCCTTTTCCTGTTCATCAGGCTCTTGGCGCAAAAAGCATATCGCTTATGGATATCGCACCTTCTCTTGTTTACTCTCGGAATTGGGCTCATGCTCTCACCATGGATATACCGCAATTGGGCAAAAACCGGCAAAGTTTTCCTCGACTCACCAACGATCTTTCGCCTGGAACTGCTCATTATTCGCTACCGGCCTGCGGAACCACTTCAAACAATTGAAGAAACCACACCCGCTCCAGAAAGCGGTGCCTTCCCTACTCCTACGCCTTCGACCACCCGCCCAGAAACCGACCTGGAAGGAATCGTCCAAAGCGAAATGAAGAACGTCATCGCTTATATACGCGAAAACTCAGGGGAGATACTTTCCTTTATCGCCGCGCACTACGCCAACAGCCAGCTACAAACGCTACTCGTTTTGCCCACAACCTTTCGGGGGTTAGAAGAGTTTGTGAGCTTCCTGGGACATAAGTCGGTTCCACGCCTGATCGAAGAATGCTGCAGCTTATTGAGCTATATCCGAGAACTGCCCTATTGGCGCAAATGGGATGGAAGTTTTCTCAGCCGGTCCACCCTGCCTTTGGTTTTCACCAGCATTTTGATCGCTTGGGGGATCAGCCAGACATGGAAAAAATACCGCATAACTTCGATCATGCCGATTGTGCTAAGTACGAGCTATTTGATGCTCAACGCCCTGTTTCGCAATTCCGGCGGGAGATACATCCTGCCTGTGGATTGGGTGATGGTCGTCTATTACAGCATCGGGTTAATGGATTTATCGGTTAAAGGCATGCATGCGTTGTTCAAACGAAACTGTTTATACACGATTACCTCACTGTTTGTCGATGTGAAGGAAGGAAAAACCGCACCTGCCCCATCGCACCGTAGCAAACGATACCTGGTTGCACTTGGCTGTTTGGCTGTGGGCGCGTTTGTCCCCGTTTTCGAAACCCTGATTCCTCCACGATACACACAAGAGAGCGCAGGGCAAATGCTTCAAGCGCTGCTCGCTTCCCCCGTGGTGAGCGAAGAACAACGAGCGCAAATAAACCTGTTTCTCGGTCAAGGTGGACAGATACACGCCGGCAGGGCGCTTTACCCGCGCGCGTATCCGGCAAACGTAGGTGAGCCTGGGACAAACAACCCGTTTGGACCCTGGCCTTACCCACGCTTGGCGTTCCAACTCATTGGCCCATTCGAAGAAGAATTTTCTCTGCCGATTACTAAAAAACCTCCTGCTTTCCCCCATGCATCAGATGTGTTGGTTTTCGTATGCCAAGGCCAAGAGGAACTCCTCTCTGTTGCGATCTTCGACAAGACAGGAAAACCTCTGGCGTATTACACACGCAGCCCCTGGCCTGAAAACGTAGCCTGTCCACTCCCTTCGATGCTTATCCCAAGTGAAGAGTAAGGTTTTGTGAAAGCCCAGCGCGCACCTCTCGGCATCTTACTGCTCGCCTTGGTATTGGGGATATGCGCCTGTGTTATTTCAGGTGTATTTTTGCATCCACGCGTCAGCCCCCTTTTACCTGACTTGCAATACCCCTCGCCTATAAGGACAACACCCCGGTCACACACTCCATACCCCTCACCATCTGCACCATCGACAGCAAGCACGCGCCTCTCGCCCAAAAATTCTGCTTCGCCACTCGAAGAGGCGCCAACAGGGGTCATTACCGAAACCCTGGCCACGCTTCAAAACACGATTGTGCCGCTCCACGATGCCTATGAATTGGCACAACGCTTGGAAGGGAAGACCGACCTCCCACGCAGCCTGGAATTTCCTCCTTTGCCCTTATCGTTAGGCGCTGTAGAGACGTTTTGGGTGACCAACAACGATACGAACGAATACTTTGAAGTCAACGCTCAACTGGCGTACATCAGCCCACACGTTTATTTTTGGATCGCTGAGGACATCCGCTATGACGAGGCTGCACTGGCTGCCCTGGTGGAGACATTCGAACGCCAAATCTATCCCACGACGCGACAATTCTTCGGAAGCGAGTGGTGTCCAGGAGTCGATGGGGATGAACACCTTTATATCCTCTACACCCGAGGCTTAGGGAGGCACACAGCCGGATATTATTCGACCTCGGATGAATACCTCCCCATTCTACGGCCTTATTCCAACGGGCATGAGATGTTTTTCCTCAATGCCGACCACTTAGCTCTGGACGAGCCATATACCTACGGCATATTGGCGCATGAGTTCCAACACATGATCCATTGGAATATGGATCGCAACGAGGAAACTTGGATGAATGAGGGATTCTCTAACCTGGCGATGAGTCTCAATGGCTATTCGATAGGCGGGGCGGACCGCACTTTTGCCCGCAACCCCGATCTGCAATTAACCTATTGGCCTGTCGAAGCCGGGAATCGCTCGGCGAATTACGGCGCGGCTTTTCTGTTCGTAAACTATTTTCTCAACCGCTTTGGCAGAGAAGCTACCCAGACACTTGTGGCTCATCCAGAGGACGGAATGGAGAGCCTGGATGCGGTGTTGAAGACTCTCGATATCGATGATGAATGGAAGGGGCGACCCGTAACGGCAGAGGACTTTTTCGCCGACTGGATCATCGCCAACTTCCTGCAAGATCCCAATCTCCTGAACGGCCGTTTTGCTTATCATGATTACCCTCAGGCTCCGAAAGTACGGCTCACAGAACGCATTCAAGCCTGCCCTATCTCGCAACAACCATTCGAGGTAAGCCAGTTTGGCGCAGATTACATCGAAATCCAGTGCCCAGGAGCATATGAGCTACAATTCATCGGCTCTCAAGCGGTCAAGTTGTTGCCCGTGGAGCCTCACTCGGGCGATTACTACTTTTATTCCAATTCGGGTGAAGAAGCAGACACCACGCTGACAAGGCTTTTCGACTTTCGCCAACATACAGGCAGACTTACGTTGAGGTACTGGACATGGTACGACCTGGAACCCGATTACGACTATGTCTATCTGATGGCTTCATTGGATGGGAAAAGATGGCGCATCCTTTCCACGCCATCTGGCACACCAGACAACCCATCCGGCAATAGCTACGGATGGGCATACAACGGAAGGAGTGGGGATGGGCCAGTCTGGATACAGGAACAAGTGGATATTTCCCAATTCTCAGGGGAAGAGGTATATTTGCGCTTTGAAATGATCACCGATGCCGCAGTCAATGGGGAAGGTTTCCTCGTAGATGATATTGAAATACCCGAGATAGGCTATTTCACCGACCTGGAGGAAGACGCCGGTGGCTGGTTGGCAGAAGGCTTTGTTCGCATACGCAACATCCTGCCTCAACATTTTCAAGTTATCCTGCTCAGCTTTGGGGATGAGACCAGCGTTTTACCTCTGCCGCTTTCCCCTGACAACCAGACATCCCTCCCCCTGAGGTTGGGCGAGGAAGTGCGCAGCGTGGTGATTGTCGTCGCTGGCACAACCCCCTTCACCCGCCAAAAGGCACAATATCAAATCTCTATAGTGTCTTCGCCTTAAAATCTGTGTGACAATCGAAGCACTCACACCTCTGGCTTGCGAACCGAGCGCAGCGCGGCCAATTGCTGCTCTAGTTCAGCGCGACGGTCTTCAGCAGCCTGCTGGATTTCCGCACGCAGACGTTGAACTTCGCCCTGAAACCTCTGCCTGAGCTCTTCTCCAGAGGTTGGCGCCAGCAAGAGGGCTAAGAGAGCGCCCAAAGCCGCACCGAGGATAAAGCCTTGAACAAATCGAAAGAACCTGCGCATATGCTTCACCTCCTGATGATGATCCACTGAACTCTATTATAAACCGAAGAGGGCATCCACTTTTGTAACCTCAGCGTGCATCATCTTTCGCTTCTTCCCTTTGTCGTACGATTACCTCGTATAATAAGCCTATGATTTTCCTATCCGTTGGCATGCCTCGCGCGGGCTCAGGATGGTACTACAACCTCACCCACGAGCTACTGGTCGCCTGTGGGGCACAAGACGCACGCGTTATTCGTAAGAAGTATCATTTGGAACGCGTGCTGACCGAAGTCAACTGCAACATCGGCGTGCTTTCCTGGCCCAGGCTCTGTGCTGTGCTCATCCCTTCGCTTTTGGGTAATAGCTTTGTCATCAAAGCCCACGCCGCGCCGACGGCTGCCTCGAACTTCTTTATGCGACAGGGATGGATGAAGACCACATACATCTTTCGCGACCCACGGGATGCCTTACTCTCCGCTCTGGAACATGGCCAACAGGCGCGAGAAGCCGGGTACACGAATGCCTTCGCTCAGCTTCTGACCCTGGAAGATGGACTGAAATTCATGCTTCAGTACACCCACATATGGGAATCATGGAGCAGGCAGAAAGATGTCCTGCGTACACGCTACGAAGATTTGATCAACGACTATGACGCTGAAGTGGAGCGGTTGCTCGGTTTTCTAAACCTCCAAGACAGGCATGACCATCTTCAACCCATTATCGACAAGTTTCGCCCCCGCCAAGCCTCAGATAAGCAAAAGGGGTTGCACTTCCGGCAAGGCAAAGTGGGTCGCTTTCTTCAAGCCTTTGATGAGGAAAAACAACACGAGATCAACGCGGCATTTTCCGCTTATTTAGAGCAGATGGGATATCCGCGGTAGCTTTTCGGGGGCTTACAAGAGAATCGGGTTGGTAGCTGGTCTGCCGTGTAAGCAGCCTAATCCGGATACGGCTCGCCGTACTGCATGATGATATATTGGGCAATCATTCCGAAGAATACAAAGACGATAAATAAAACGGCAACGCTGAATGCTTCGGTGGGAAGGGTTTCTACTACCATCAGGGCACCCGTGCCGGAGGATAAAGCCACCATGAAGAAATCGAATGAGGCGACCAAGAGAGCCGCAGCAACGATTCCCGAAAGGATCAAGACCCACACAGGTGATTGACTCTCCACACCACGAACAATTATCGGGAACATATACACCAGGTACACACCAGAGAGAAACCCGGCGATCCAAGCAGCCACGCGCTGAACGGCCAGGGAAAGCAAGCCGGCTAAAAGGGCTACCACCAATGGAAAGAGGATTTCATTGAATTCGGCGCGGATGATCGGTACGCGCTCCATGAGAAATCCCCCCAAAATATAGCCCATGCCTCCCACAAAAAAGGGATATGCCTGTCTCCCGACGACAAGCATGATGAACCCAACTACAAAGTCAATGACGCCCATAGAGAACCTCCTAGAAAAGTTGGTCCGGGAAGGCAGTAGCCGAAGCGCATACCATGGCTAAGATTTTAGCACATCCTGGAATTACCGAGACATCGGATAGTTTCTTCTGGCAAAGAGATGCTTTGCAGGTAAAGAATGATATGTACCTTGCCAAAAACGTCACCTTCAGGCATAATTGGATGAGAGCTTGGATCTGCGCGCAGACCAAGACTGAAATCAACCCACCATAAAAAGTGGCCTCTACCTATAACCAAAGGAACAGGAGAGTACCATGTCCACAAACACCCCCCCACAAACCAGGAAAAAGGTGACCATCCATACCTTGCGCGCAAAAAAAGAGCGCAAGGAAAAAATCACCATGTTGACAGCTTACGACTACCCCACCGCTTTGGCGATGGATCAGGCTGGCATTGACGCCATCCTGGTCGGTGACTCCCTGGGAATGGTCGTACTGGGCTACGAGAACACCCTGCCAGTAACCATGGAAGAGATGTTGCATCACTGCCGAGCAGTGGCCAGAGGCGCCAAGCACTGCCTGCTGATTGGCGATATGCCCTTCATGTCTTACCAAGCCTCATTGAACGAAGCAGTGCATAACGCGGGGCGTTTTCTCAAAGAAGGCGGCATGGATGCAGTCAAGTTAGAAGGGGGACGCGAACGGGTCGAAACCATCCGTGCGATCCTAGAAGCGGGCATCCCTGTGATGGGGCACATCGGCTTGACCCCTCAAAGCGTGCACCAGCTTGGCGGCTTCCGTCCCCAAGGGAAGGAGGCGAGCGCCGCGCAACGGCTCCTCGAAGACGCCCTCTTCCTCCAAGAAGTCGGCTGCTTCAGCATCGTGTTGGAATCGGTGCCGGCACGGTTGGCAGAACTGATCTCCGAACGCTTGCACATTCCAACCATAGGCATTGGCGCTGGCCCACAATGTGACGGGCAGGTGCTTGTCACCCACGACCTGCTCGGCCTGTTTGAAAGGTTTACCCCCTCTTTTGTGAAAAAATATGCCGAGTTGTACCAGGAAATGACCCGCGCCTTTCTCAACTATAAAAACGAGGTGGAAAGCTTGCAATTCCCAACAGAGGCGCACTGCGTAGTTATGCCAGACGAAGAATGGCAAGCTTTGCTCATGCAACTCGAGAAGAAAGAAAAATAATGGGCAAAGAGGCTGAAGGAAAAATACTCATCGTCGGGAGCGGGGCAATGGCCTGTCTATTTGCCGCGCGTTTGAGCGCCATAGGCATTGAGGTCACCCTTTTAGGCACCTGGGAAGAGGCGTTAAACGTCATTCACCAGCATGGTATCCGCTTCACAAGCCTCTCAGGTGAGACGCAAACGTTCAAGGTCAACATCTGCAGCGATCCAACACTTTGCCCTAGCCACAGCATGGCGTTGGTACTGGTCAAATCCTGGCAGACACCGCGCGCAGCAGAGATGTTGAGCGCCTGCCTGTCTTCTCACGGGATCGCGCTTACCCTGCAGAACGGATTGGGAAATTACGAAGTTCTCAAACAACGCCTAGGGAGCAAACGCGTGGCATTGGGGACAACCACCATCGGGGCGACATTGACTGCCCCAGGCATGGTGAGGCAAGCCGGTGAAGGCGTCATCTCGATTGGCGTCCACCCGCACGCAGGCGAACTCACAAAGCTCTTGCGGCGTGCCGGGTTCATCCTCGAAAACGTTTCGGATTTGAATGCGCTGGTCTGGGGCAAATTGATCATCAACGCGGCGATCAACCCACTCACCGCGCTGCTTGAAGTATGCAATGGGAAGTTGTTGGAAATCGAGGCGGCTCATGAATTGCTCAAAATGGCGGCACGTGAAGCCGCGGCTGTAGCCATGGCACAAGGTATTCAGCTCCCCTACGCAGACCCGGTAGCGGCTGCCGAGACGATTGCGCGGCGCACCGCTGAAAACCGATCTTCCATGCTGCAAGATGTGCTGCGTGGCGCACCTACGGAAGTGGACGCGATCAGTGGAGCGATTGTAGAAACGGGAAAACACTACGGCATCAACACGCCCGTCAATTACACTTTATGGAAGCTGGTCAAAGCTAAAACCACGTTACGCCAATAAAGGACACTGTGTATGCATGTAATCGAAACAATCGAAGATTTGCGTAAAAACCGCGCCTCCCTCCCTTCTCCCGTCGGTTTTGTGCCCACCATGGGTTTCCTGCATGAGGGGCACCTCTCTCTGGTGCACAGGGCGAAGGCGGAATGCGCCAACGTCGTGGTCAGCATCTTCGTCAACCCGACGCAATTTGGCCCTCAAGAAGACCTGGAAGCATATCCCCGTGACCTGCCGCGCGACCTGGCAATGCTCGAAAAAGCTGGGGTGGACATCGTCTGGACGCCGACGGTGGAAACGATGTATCCAAAAGATTTCCAGACATGGGTCGAGGTGGAACAGCTCAGCCGACCCCTAGAAGGCGCTATGCGGCCAGGTCACTTTCGAGGGGTAACGACCATCGTGTGCAAACTGTTCAATGCAGTGCAACCGCAAAAAGCCTATTTCGGACAGAAGGATGCCCAGCAGGCGCGCGTCATCCAACAGATGGTGCGAGATTTGAACTTCGACATTGAAATCGTCATCTGCCCTATCGTGCGCGAAGCGGATGGGCTGGCGATGTCGAGCAGGAACACCTATCTCAACACCGAGGAGCGCCAAGCTGCCACCGTGTTGAGTTATGCGTTGCAGCAGGCACATGAGGCATTCGAAGAAGGAGAAAGAAACGCGGAGAAACTACGCGCCATCGTCACCCAAATCATCCAAGCACAACCACTTGCCCGTTTGCAATATGTGTCGTGTGCCCTTCCGGAGACCCTGGAAGAGATGCAAGGGGAAATCCGGGGTAGAGCGCTGCTTTCATTAGCCGCGTTCGTGGGTCGCACGCGATTGATCGACAACCTCATTCTGGATGCAGGAGCACAAGAAGCGCAGGTGAGCCATGCTGCTGACCATTGATATTGGAAACACGAACATCACCCTGGGCGTGTATCAAGGGGGCAAGTTAGGTCCCCGATGGCGCCTGGCTACGGTGCATGAGCGCATGCCCGATGAATATGGCTTGCAGTTCCTTGGCCTGCTGGAGCATAGCGGCTGCCAGGTGGAGGCATTGACGGGCATCTGCATGGCTTCCGTAGTTCCACCGTTGACCAGCATCGTCAGCGAGGCATGCCAGAAATACTTGAAGAGCACGCCGCTCAACGTGGATGCAGGCGTGAAAACCGGCGTGCGCATCCGCTATGAAGACCCCAGAGCGGTCGGCGCGGATCGCGTGGCCGATGCGGTAGCGGTGAAGCATCTTTACGGATTTCCGGCGTGCGTGGTTGACTTCGGCACGGCGACGACCTTCGACGCCATCTCTGCGGACGGAGATTATTTGGGAGGCGCCATTGCCCCAGGTATCCAGATTGCGGCTGAAGCCCTGTTTCAACGCACTGCCAAGTTGCCGCGCGTCGACTTGCAAAAGCCCCCCTCGGTTATTGGGCGCAACACGGTACATGCCATGCAATCCGGCTTGCTTTTCGGCTATGTAGGGCTGGTAGAAGGCATGGTCAAGCGATTCATCGCCGAATTAGGGGCAAACACCAAAGTGATCGCCACCGGCGGCCTGGCAGAAATCGTGGCACAAGAGACGCAGGTCATCCACGAAATCGCCCCATGGCTAACGCTCGACGGACTGCGCTTGATTTGGGAGATGAATCGCCCGGCGCGAAAGTGAAACTTGGCGGTGGAATCGAGGATACTGCCCGCACATCACCCGAATACCCTCCAAGCTGCCCTTGAAGCGCTTCACAGGGGAGAATTGATCGCCTTCCCCACGGATACGGTGTATGGATTGGCCGCGGTAGCGACAGATGCCCTAGCCATCGAAAAGCTGTATCAGGTCAAAGAGCGGGAGCGCGCCAAAGGCATACCCATCCTCATCGGCTCGCTCCATGACCTGGAGCAGGTGGCTATCGAAATTGCGGGGTGGGTGAAGCAACTCATGCAACGTTTCTGGCCAGGGGCGCTCACCCTGGTGCTCAAACGTCACCCTAATCTGCCGGCAAATCTGTCACCCCTCATGACCATCGGGGTGCGCATGCCCGACCATCCGCTAACCCTTGAACTCTTGCGTCTCAGCGGACCACTGGCGGTGACCTCGGCTAACCTCTCCGGAGGAGCTAATACTTGCTCGGCTGCGGAAGTGAACGCCCAACTGGGAGGGCGCATCTCCATGATCCTGGATGGTGGTCAAACCCCAGGTGGGGTGTCCTCGACGGTGCTCGATTGCACCACCTCACCTCCACGCGTGCTGCGCGAAGGACCTATAACCTGGCACGATATCGAGGAGGTGTTGAATTCGGCGTAAAATCTGGAGGAGCTCTCTTCAGGCGAACTCTCACCAAACCCTTAGCCTGACTTCATGCCTGCTTTAGCTCCCTAAGTACAATGAAAATCGCATTCTCCTCACTCACAAAAACCGCGCAAGGGTTCGTAGGGCAGACAAACGCTTCCGCGGTTTTTGTCTTTTAATGTGCATAAATCCATCCACCTTCAACGAAGCAAATTACCCAGCGGTAAGCTCATCTTCAAAACACAAATCTCACCCTTTGAAACTCCTAAAAAGCCATTTGACGCCTCGGGTTTTTTATGATTTAATCCCGTGCAACATCTAAACGAGCAAAGGCGATGAAAGAGCCGAGTACGCTGATCGCCTCTGGCAGCGAACCCGGGAGCGTGTGAGCCGGGGCTGGGCTTTCAGCCGAAAATCACTCTGCAGCCGCAAACCCAAAGTTCAGCTCACCCTGAACGACTAAGTGCGCCGGCGCCGCCCACCGTTATCCGGGCGCGAGTATAAGCCTGCAACCGTAGCAATCCGCGGTTTAGGCCGTACTCGAAAAGTTGCCCACCAAAGCGCGTGGGAAGCGGGGTGGTACCGCGGGAGTGTTTCACTCTCGTCCCCAATGGGGACGAGAGTTTTTTAATGACCCAGCATCCACCGGTCAACCCTCGATGATCGGTGGCCTGGTGGAACTACCATCTATCGGTTTGTGGAGGAAGTATGGCATTCAAAGCAGTGGAACAGAAAGTGGACTTTCCTGCGCAGGAGCGCGCCATCCTGCAATTTTGGAAAGAAAGCCGTGCTTTCGAGAAAATGGTGCAGCTTCATCGCAACGAACCTCACTGGTCGTTCATCGACGGTCCGATCACTGCGAACAACCCCATGGGCGTACACCATGGCTGGGGGCGCACTTATAAAGACCTGTTCTTACGCTTCTGGACGATGCGCGGGCGCGAGTTGCGCTATCAGAACGGATTCGACTGCCAGGGGCTATGGGTGGAAGTCGAAGTCGAAAAAGAGATGGGGTTTCGCAGCAAAAAGGACATCGAAGCCTTTGGTCTGGAGCAGTTCGTGCGTAAATGCAAAGCGCGCGTATTGCGCTTCGCCGCCATCCAAACGGAGCAATCCATCCGCCTGGGGTATTGGATGGATTGGAACGACCCGGACGAATTGCGTTGGCTGGCAAACCGAATAGAGGAAGACCCCTCGCAGATGATCACCCTGAACAGACCTGCAGGCCCGGTCACCGACACGATAGAGCAGATCGTTGGGCGGCTTGGCTTGCCCGATTTAGGAGGCAGCTACTTCACCTTCTCCAACGAAAACAACTATATGATCTGGACATTTTTGAAAAAATGCTGGGAGAAGGGGTGGCTCTACCGCGGCGCGGATGTCATGCCGTGGTGTCCGCGCTGCGCCACAGCGATCAGCCAGCATGAAATCGTCACCGATGGTTACGCCGAATTGACGCATCGCAGCGTGACCTTGCGCTTCCCCTTGCTGGAAGAAAATGGCCAGCGCCGACTTGAAGACAATCTACCTGCCTCCCTGCTGGTATGGACGACCACGCCATGGACGCTTACCAGCAATATTGCCGCTGCAGTCGGGCCCGACCTAGACTATGTAAAAGTGCGCCAGGGGGAGGAAGTCCTGTACCTCTCGAAAGGCACATTGCACATGTTGCTCGGCGAATATCAAATTCTGGCGGAGTTGAAAGGCGCGCACATGCTTGGCTGGCGCTACGCCGGGCCTTTCGATGAACTGCCCGCAGCGCAAAAACCGGGCGGGCACACCGTTTTGCGCGAGTTGGTCAAAGATGTCACGTTGAACGCGGTTCAAGCGCATCGCGTGATCGCCTGGGAGGAGGTGGGCGAGACAGAAGGCACAGGCATCGTGCATATCGCCACCGGCTGCGGCGCAGAGGACTTCGCCCTGGGGCGCGAGCATGGCTTTCCGCTCATCGCACCGCTGGATGACGAAGGAACCTTCGTCGAAGGGTTCGACTGGCTCACCGGTCAGCATGTCTCCCAAGTGGCTTCGGCGATTTTCGAAAACCTGGAACAGAAAGGTTTGCTGTATCATGTCGAACCCTATACCCATCGGTACCCCACCTGTTGGCGCTGCAAAACCGAACTGGTGTTTCGGCTGGTAGATGAATGGTTCATCAGCATGGGAGAGGTGTACGATAAACCGCGCGAGCAATTGACTGCCGAAGAGAAGGCGCGCAGTTTACGCTATCAAATCATGGATGTTGTGGATCAAATTCGCTGGATTCCGGAGTTTGGCTACGCGCGTGAGATGGACTGGCTGCACAATATGCACGACTGGCTGATTAGCAAGAAACGCTATTGGGGGCTGGCACTGCCCATTTGGGTGTGTGAAGCCTGTCATGCATTCGAGGTGATCGGCGACGAACACGAATTGCAGGCGCGCGCCGTGGCGGGTTGGGAAACTTTTGCCAGGCATACGCCGCACCGCCCATTCATCGACGCAGTGATGCTCACCTGCACCAAATGCGGTGGCGAAATGAGGCGCATCCCCGACGTGGGCAACCCCTGGCTGGATGCGGGCATCGTGCCTTTCAGCACCTTGCGCTATCGCTCTGATGCGGCGTATTGGCGCAAGTGGTATCCTGCTCATTGGATCAGCGAATCGTTCCCTGGGCAGTTCCGCAACTGGTTTTACAGCCTGCTGGCTATGGCGACAGTGATCGACCAAAGCCCACCATTTTTACAGAACTTCGGTTATGGCACCCTGCTGGCAGAAGACGGAAGACCCATGCACAAGAGTTGGGGCAACGCCATCGAGTTCAATGAAGCCGCCGACAAAATGGGCGTGGACGTAATGCGCTGGCTATATTGCAACCACAAACCAGAAAACGACCTGCTATTTGGCTACACGCGCGGCGATGAAGTGCGGCGCCAGTTCCTGATCCCCTTGTGGAACGTGTATAGCTTCCTGGTGACATACGCAATCTTGGACGGCTGGGAGCCTCACGCGCCGCCTTCCTTCGATCCTGCCCACCCAGAAGGGCAAACGCCACAAAGCGACAACCTGCTGGATCGTTGGATTCTGGCACGCCTCAACGCCATTATCCCCGGCGTCACCGAGGCGCTCGAAAATTCCGACCCGCTCAGCGCCACACTGGCGATCAACGCTTTTCTGGACGATCTGAGCAACTGGTATGTGCGCCGTAGCCGGCGACGCTTCTGGAAGAGCGAACACGACACGGATAAAGCCATGGCCTACGCCACCCTGTATCATGTGATGGTCAAATTTATCCGCCTGCTGGCTCCGTTCGTGCCTTTTGTGACCGAAGCCATATACCAGAACCTGGTAAGAAACGTGCTGCCCGGCAGTCACGAAAGCGTGCACCATACATACTGGCCAACGTACGATGCCCAAGCGGTGGATGAAAAATTGCTGGCGCAGATGGCGCTGGCGCGGCAGATCGCCAGCCTGGGGCTTGCCGCGCGCAACAGCGCAGGCATCAAGGTGCGCCAACCCCTGGCTTGTGCGCGCGTGTTTGCCCGCGGGCAGGAGAAGCTGGAGGACGAGTTCGTCGCCATCGTGCAGGACGAATTAAATGTGAAAGCGCTGGAATTCGTCGCCGAGGCAGAGCAGCTCGTGCGGTACAAAATCCTCCCCAACAACCAGAAGCTGGGAGCGAAATATGCGGCTTCTTTCCCCCTGGTGCGCCAGGCGCTGGCGCAGGCGAACGCGGCGGACCTGGTGGCACAAGTGCATGCCGAAAAGCCGGTAAAGCTCGAAATTGAGGGACAGACCTTTACCCTGCTGCCCGAGGAGATCATAGTGCAGGCAGAGCCTCAACCTGGTATGGCGGTGGCATACGACAAATACCTGACCATAGCCATCGATACTCAGGTCACCCCGGAATTGCGCGCCGAGGGGCTGGCACGAGAGATCGTGCGGCGCATTCAGGCAATGCGCAAAGAGGCCGCGTTCAACATCGACGATCGCATTGTCACCTACTATCAGACTTCGGGCGAATTGGCTCAGGTGTTCATCGACTTGGGAGAATACATTAAGGCGGAGACATTGACAATCGAGTTGAGCGCCACACCGCCGCCAGCAGAAGCATTTGTCCAGGAACATGACGTGGAAGGGATGAAGGTGACCTTGGGGGTGAGACGAAGATAGCGGTTTGAACAATGCAACTGTGTATGCACCCGAGGGCTCCATACCCCGGCATTGGATCCAGCCAATGTAGCCGGGGTTTCTATACTCCGCTACATTGCTTTGTCGTTCCGACCACTGGATCAGGCTTGCTTAAATGGCGCAGCTCCATACTACAAACCATTCGATATAAGATAGGCTGAAATCTGGACCTTCATATCTGCTGCCTGGGTGCATTAGTTTAGAAGAACACACCATGGCGATTGAAGAAGACCAACAGTAGTTAGGCCGTTTCATCATCGCCACCAACAATTCAGATGCCGAGCGCCGATCAGCCAAGGCCATGTTGGAGAATTACAAAGTTCAGGATGGGTCGGTGAAGCATCGCTTGAGTTTCCAGGAAACGGTACGGCGTCTTAGCCGCCCAAAGTCTTGACCCGTTTCCTGGAAACTGAAAAACGCTCCTAACAACCAGAGAGAGCGGCTGATCTTTTAAAAACACCATGGCGTGTAAAATTTATGGGATATAGAGTAGACATCAGGGAAAGTGTAGAGGTGGAGAAACCAAAACTTGAACAAACAATGATGACAAAATTACTCTATTGCGGAAAAGCTGCCGAAAAGAAGATGTCACAGCATGGCGGATCAGGGTATTCCCCAAAGACGCACAGTGCCATCATCCGAAGCTGAAACCAGCAACAATCCATCCGGGGAGAAAGCCACGCTCCAAAACGGCCCTGTATGTCCCTCCAGCGTGCGCAGCAAAGTACCATCGGCGACACGCCATAAGTGCACAATGGTATCACCTCTAGCCACTGATGCTAGAAGCGCTCCATCTGGCGAAAAGGCCACGCTACTCGCCCGACTTGCATGCCCCTCCAGCGTATGGAGCAGAGCACCATCCGAGACACGCCATAACCGCACAGTATAATACGATCCAGAAGCAAGCAATGTTCCATCTGGCGAAAAGGCTAGTGCATAAATACCATTCACCCCCTCCAGCGTGTACAGCAAAGCGCCATCCGAGACGCGCCACAGACGCAAAGTAGAATCCTGTCCCCCTGAAGCTAACAACGAACTATCTGGTGAAAAGGCTAAGCATTCGATCTCAACTGTATCCCCATACAGCGTATGAAGCAAGGTGCCATCCGAGACGCGCCATATTCGTACGGTCTCATCGTCTTCCGCAGAAGCCAGTACCGTACCATCTGGCGAGAAAGCGATTAAATACACTGTATATTCATGTCCTTCGAGCTCGTGCTGGAGGGCACCGTCCGAGACACGCCATAGGTACACTGAATTATCTACCGATGAAGCCAGCAGAGACCCATCTGGCGAAAAGGCAACTTGCCTCACAGCAGATCCAACTACCTCCATTGTGCGTAAGAGTGCGCCGTCCGAGACGCGCCAAATACGAACATTCGGATCATCTGTACCTGTAGCCAGCAGCTTCCCATCGGGAGAAAAGGCCATACTATACACCCAATGATCATGCCCTTCCAGCATGTGCACCAGGGCGCCGTCTGAGACTCGCCATAGCCGTACGGTTTCATCATATCTATATCTTGAAGCGAGCCACACCCCATCTGGTGAAACAATTGCACTCATCACACTATTCAGATAACCCTCTAGTGTATGCAGCAGGAGGCCATCCGAAACGCGCCACACTCGCACAGTCTTATCATCTGACGCTGAAGCCAGGCGCGTTCCATCTGGGGAAAAAGCTACGCTGAATACTCTTGATGTATGCCCCTCCAGCGTGTGCAGCAGGTCGCCGTCCGAAACACGCCATAGCAGCACGAGACCATCCTGCCCCTCTGAAGCTAACAGCGAACCATCCGGTGAGAAAACTACACTATTATGCCCCTCCAGCATATGGAGCAGGAGGCTATCCGAGACTCGCCACAACCTTATATCCTCGGAACCCGAAGCCAGTCGCGTCCCATCCGGAGAAAAGGCTATACATAATACATCGTCATCATGTCCCTGTAGTGTGCGCAGCAAGAGGCCTGTAGAGGTGTCCCACAATCGCACGGTTTCATCCCTCGACCCCGAAGCCAGCAGCGACCCATCCGGTGAGAAGACTACACTTTCCGCCCAAGATGTATGCCCCTCCAGCGTTCGCAATTGCAGTCCATCAGCGACGCGCCAAAGCCTTATAGTTGAATCTTCTGATCCCGAAGCCAGCAGCGTTCCATCTGGAGAAAAGGCTACATCTAATACATCATCCGGGTGCTCCATAGTATGCAATAGAATGCCATCTGCGACGCGCCACAACCGTACGGTTTCATCATCTGACGCAGAAGCCAGTAATGTCCCATCTGGCGAGAAGGCTATATCCCACACCCAAGCATCGTGCTCGATAAAGGATAGTTCTTCCAGGCTTTGCGCATCGTACAGATAGACGCCAATTGATGAAGCCACGGCCAGCAGACTGCCATCTGGCGACCAGGCCACCTCTTCTACGGTGCCCATACCCAGTCGCGCCAGTTGGGTAACCCTCTCCAGGTTGTCTGGCTGAATGGCTATTCCTGCGAGAGGGTAAGAAGTGCCGCTCAGAACTGGCAAAACAAACGGCGAAGGTGTCAGTGTATCCACCATGGGTAATGTGGTGGTGGACGTGGCCTGCCTCTCCCCCGTTGGAGTGGTGCCCTGCAGCGCCAAAGCAGTCTGCGTCTGGTGTGCAGGGGCACTAACCATGCCTCGAAACAGCCCAAGCGCCAACATTATCAATAACAGCAACATGCCCACGCCCACCCCCACCCCAGTCAGTCTGTGCCAAGCAGGTGCTGGAAGCGCCTGTGGCAGTCTCTCGGTCTCTCCAATGGTCAACGGGCTCGCTTTGTCTGAGATTGGTATTTGCGGCGCCGCTTCCCCAACGCGTTGCGTCGCTTCAGCATCTGATTCAACCGCGGTCAGCAGCGCAGCGCGCATCTCTGCCACACTGGCGTAGCGCTGCTCACGCTCCAACGCCATGGCACGCCCCAGCACCTCCCCAACCTTTAAACTCAGGCGCGGGTTGAGTTCATGCGCCTTTGGCAGCGGTGGCGCATTTCCTGTCATCAGATCCACGCTGTCCGCAGGACGCACTCCAGTCAACAGATGATAAAGGCTCGCCCCCAAAGCGTAAATGTCGCTCCGTTCATCTGTATATCCCTGCCCGTACTGTTCCGGCGGCGAATAACCCGGCGTCACCGCCCGGGCGCCTAATGTGGTGCTCGTGTGCGGGTCATATAGCTTGGCAATGCCAAAATCCACCAACACCGCCTTCCCTTCAGGTGTGATTTAAATATTTCCTGGCTTGATATCTCGATGGATGATCGGTGGTGATTGTCTATGCAGGTATTCTAAAGCTTCTAACACCTGATGCGCCCAAGCAAGCACCTGCCTCTCGTCCAATGCGCCGCGGTGCTCCTCCAGCATCGCTTCTAAATCCTGTCCCTCGATATAGTCCATCACCAAGTACTGTCCCTGCCCTGGGATGTAGAAATAATCTGTCACCAAGGGTAGGTTGGGATGGCGCAAGTTGCGCAGCATCTTCGCTTCCCTGAGAAATTGGTGGCGCGCCTGTTCGCTGCTTTCCATGTTCTCTTTCAAAGCGCAGGGCATTTCGAAGTTTAAATCCCAGGCGCGATAAACGGCGCCAAAGCCACCCTACCCGAGCAGGCGGACGATGCGGTAGCGGTCTTTGAGCACGGTTCCGGGTTGTAGTATTGGTGTTCTCATATGATTTTTTTATTGTCGGCCCATGAAACGAGTTTTTAAGGCGTTATAGATATAGTTTTCCCAAATCATTTTCATTGTATCTAAATCGTAATTATGGCTGCTAAATGTTTGAATGATTAACTGACCACCCATACATACAACCACAACCCCATGACGGGTTGGTTGAGAGCTGTCACGACCAATTAACAACGTGGCATCGCCTGTTGATGTGATATACATTAAATCACCATAGTCCGAAGGCTGCCAATAAAAAGTGGGTTTGGTAAGTCTGGGATAATTATTAGGTTCAGTCAGTATTGGATGGGTGGTTAGCGGCCATAAAACGAGATCCATTGCTGAACCTGCTACACCGGTATAATTTTCCACAGTTATACCACATTTATCAAGGATGGGTTTTATCTCACCGTTCTTGATTTGATCCAGATGCCAGGCTTCCAGAATTACGGACGAACCCTTATCTAAGTTTGAACGCAAGTAACTGAAGAACTCACCTGTGATCGAACCTGCGGTCCGATTTTCCACAGCCAGGATGATCAAGTCCCAAGGTTCACCACCCGATGCACCAAAAAGCAATCTTTCTTTAAGCCAGCCTTTCGCGCTGCCTACATCCTCATATTTTAAGCCCATGCCTTCCAAGGTTTCTTTGGCCACCCTTCTGGTCTTAGGGCGACCTATCATATCTTCAAACAATAAAATTCTGGCGTCCTTCATCAAAGTGTTGATGTCTAGAATTTCTGGTGTAGGTATAGATTCTGTCACTTCTATTACCGGTTCATATGTTGGAGGAATGATTTGCATGTCGGTAGGAGCAGGTTGGATGATCAATGGAAGCGCTGTCTGTGTCAAAATCAACGCATTTACCGTAGCCTGGTTGTTTAAGAAATCTATGGTCAATTGGAGATCTTGAGTGGGTGTCGGGGATATTAAGCAACTCAACATAAGCAATAGGATCAATAACAGAATAACTATCCCAAAAATCCTTTTTTTCATCGCACACCTCCTTTTGTTGGACATGCTGTCATGCTCTTATTAATAAATTAGGAAGCTTTAATTATGCACAATATATAACAAACGAATTAAAGGTTGTCAATACTTTTGCATTTAAAACCAATGCCCATAGCGGGGTAACAAGAGGTATTAATCTCTGCTGTGCCTTCTGCCCAACATTTATAATGGAATAATGCGTGTTGCACAAGCAAGTATTATTGTACGTATCGTTTTATAGGAGCTGAATGGGACCACACTTCCATCATGTGTTAGGAAGGAAACTCAAGCGCCCGGTCGGCCAATCGAGGATACAATAAGCAGGATGCAAGCTCATTGGAGCGCGTTCTATAGAACTGTCACAAAACCCGCTCGAGCGGTGTTTTTATTGTGGAAGGGCATATCCCAACGCGGCATGTGCATCCTGCCATCCGATGAACGCATCCGAATCGCCCGATAACCTTAGCCGCTTAGAGGCCCTTCTTGAAGAGCACTGGGAACGCCTGTGTACGCTGGTCTTTCGCCTGGTCGGCGACCGGGGAAGAGCTGAGGATATCGTGCTGGAAGCCTTTACGCGCCTGTATGAGCGCCCACCCCAAAAAGCGGAGAACCCCTCTGGCTGGCTCTACCGCGTCGCCCTGCGCCTGGGGTTGAACGCCCTGCGCGCTGAAAGCCGGCGCAGGCACTATGAGGCCAGGGCAGCCCAAGAAGGATATGGCGCACAAGCGGCGCAAAATGATGTGGAAAGGATTTACGAACAGCTCGAAGAGCGTGCTCAGGTGCGCCGGGTGCTCAGTAAAATGAAGACCCGCGAAGCCCAATTGCTGCTCCTATACCATGCGGGCTTCCGCTACGCTGAAATCGCCGGGTTGCTTGGACTATCCCTACACTCGATCGGCACTTTGCTGGCACGCGCCGAAAAAACGTTCGAGAAGATATATCGCCAAGAATATGCCTCTTCTTTGTCGTTCGATGAAGGTTGAATTCAGGAGATGAATGTCATGCATCCGAGAGATGGAACCCTGCGCGCTTATCAGGTCGACAGTCTGCCACTGGAGGAAAGAGAACGCCTCGAAAGGCATTTGAAAGGATGCCCACGCTGCCAGGCGCGCGCCCTGCAACTCGAACAGCGCAGGCGGTTTGTGCACACACGTATGAAGCACCTGCAAACGTTGACAGTGGAACCTTCAGCCTCTTCATCGGCGAAGCTGATGGCATTCCAAAAGCGAATCTCACGAAAGGAGAAAGAACACATGATACGAAGCCCAAAATGGCGTCCCGTATGGATCGCCTTTATAATGCTCATGGCTGCAGCCCTGGCGCTGAGTTTCCCTCAAGTGCGCGCTGTAGCCAATAACTTTTTAGGCCTGTTCCGCGTGGAGCGCGTGCAGGTTGTTCCTGTGGACATGCCGCTATCTCCCACAGATAAACTTAGCGAAACCACGCTACAAAACCTAGAGCAGTTCTTTGCCCAACAGGTGAATTTCGAAGACGGTGGCGATTCCGTCTCGGTCAGCACAGTGGAAGAAGCCCGCGCCCTGGTAGGTTTTGAGGTGCGCCTGCCAGCCTTCTTGGGAGAACCGACAGAATTGCGCGTGCAACCTGGCGGGCAGGTGACCTTCTACCTCGACGTGGCGCTTGCCAATGCCATCCTCGAGGAGCTGGGTCAAAAAGACGTTCGCCTTCCCGACAGCGTGAACAACGCACCGGTCGAGGTGGTGGTTTCGGATGCCGTTTTCGCGGCATACGGCACATGTTATGATGAATTCATCGCGCCAGAAGCAGTGGATGAAAGCACACCAGCCAGACCGATACCGCTAAACGCCGACCAATGCACCACACTGCTCCAAATGCCCAGCCCGACGATCAGCGCACCACCCGAACTCAACCTGACGCTGCTTGGCGAGGCATACCTGCAAATTTTGGGAATGTCGCGCCAGGAAGCGGAATCCTTCGCCCGCTTAGTCGATTGGACCTCCACCTTTGTCATCCCCATCCCCCGCTACAGCGCGCAACATCGCGAGCTGGAGGTGGATGGAGTCGTGGGGACATATATCAAGTATCAGGGAGAGCTCAGGTATGTGCTCATCTGGGTACGCCAGGGCATCATCTACGCGCTGAGTGGACAGGGTGGCTCCGAACTGGCACAGGACATCGCCAATTCCATGAAATAAATTTCGATCGCCGCCAAGAACGAGAAGCGCATCCTGGCGGGTCGAAAACCGCAGGTGCGCTCTCTTTGTTTACGGGTATACTCAAAGCATGCGCGCAGCCATTCAAACCATGCAGCTCAGCAAAAAATACGGGGAGAAGACGGCCGTCAAAGACCTGTCCCTGACCGTGGAGCGCGGCGAAGTCTTCGGCTTCTTAGGCCCGAACGGCGCCGGTAAAACCACCTCGGTGAAGATGCTGCTGAACCTGATCACACCCAGCGCGGGCGAGGGGTTCATCCTGGGCGAGCCGCTAACCAACCCCCAGGTGCGCCAAAAAGTGGGTTTTCTGCCCGAGCACTTTCGCTTTCACGATTGGTTGAAAGCCGAAGAATTCCTCAAGCTGCACGCCGACCTCTATCACATCCCCAGGGAGGTGACGCATCGGCGTATCCCAGAGTTGCTCGATCGCGTAGGGTTGAGCCAACACGCACAAAAGAAGTTGCGCAATTTCTCCAAAGGGATGCTGCAACGCATTGGCCTGGCGCAAGCGCTGCTCAACGAGCCGGCTTTGGTCATCCTGGACGAACCTACCTCGGGGCTGGACCCAGTAGGTCGCCGCATGGTGCGCGATATCATCGCTGAATTGCGACAGCAAGGCACGAGCGTGTTCCTGAATTCGCACCTGCTCAGCGAAGTAGAAATCACCTGCGACCGTGTGGCGTTCATTAAACAGGGCGAAGTGGTACACATCAGTTCCTTACAAACTATGTTGGAAGCCGAACTGCGCGCCGAGCTACGCGTGCGGGATGTGAGCGCTGAGGTACTGCAGGGTCTGGAGCATTGGGGCAAGAACATCCACCTGGACGGGGAGCGGCTGACACTAGACCTGCGTCAAGAAGAAGACCTTGCGGAGATCAACCGTTATTTGGTCAACCACGCGGTTAAGGTGTACAGCCTGCACATAAAACACATCTCGTTGGAAGACCTATTCATTCAAATCGTGGGAAGCGAAGGCGAAGTCTAACCCGGAAACGCAGGAATGAACCGATGAGCATCTGGACGATTACCCAACTCACTTTTCGGGAAGCGGCGCGGCGCAAGATTTTGCTTGCCGCGCTGGTCTTGGGCGCCCTCTTTCTGACAGTTTACGCGCTAGGTTTTCACCTGATCATGCGCAATCTCGAGGAGACGTTTGGGTATTCCAACATCCTGGAGCTGAACCAGGTGCGCAATTTTTTCCTCATCGCCGGGCTGTATGTGGTTAATTTTCTGACCTCGATCATGACTGTGCTCACTTCGGTGGACACTTTGTCCGGAGAGATCCACTCGGGCACGATTCACACATTAGTCGCCAAGCCTTTGCGCCGCTGGGAAGTCATTTTGGGGAAGTGGTTGGGTTTTGTAGGGATGATCACCCTGTATTTATTGCTCATGGGCGGCGGTGTGCTCCTGGTGGTAGCCTTGAGGTCAGGATATATCCCGCCTCACCCTCTGCGCGCGCTGAGCCTGATGTGGCTCAACTGCCTGATCCTGTTGAGTGTCTCGTTGGCAGGAGGGGTCAACCTATCTACACTGGCAAACGGAGTGCTGGTCTTTGGATTGTACGGGGTAGCTTTTCTCGGCGGCTGGATCGAACAGATCGGTTCTATGCTACCGGATGCAGCGGCCAGCCGCGCCGCGGTTAACATCGGTATTATCACCAGCTTGCTCCTGCCCAGCGAGGCGCTTTGGAAGCGCGCCGCGCACGAGGTCGAATCGCCTCTGGCAGCCGCGCTGGGCTTCACGCCATTTAGCGCGAGGACATACCCGAGCATGGCGATGATCGTGTATGCTGGCATTTATTTGCTGCTCGTTTTGTGGAACGCGGTGAGGTGGTTTAACCGCCGCGATTTGTAGGATATCGAACTACACATGCTGGAGGGGGATACATCTATTCTCAACCTGCATACGTATATTCGTACAGCCATGGCAAATAATGGTAAAATTTTGCCCAATATGTCGGAATATAATCTGGAACACCTGGAGGCTTTAAAGCTTCGCTGGCGGGCTTTCACTCTGCTGAGCCTGGCGTGCCTCATAGCGGGTTTTTATATGATGGGAACCATCTGGTCACCGATAGCAGGATTGCGCTGGTTTGGTGCAGCGCTGCCCATGTTGGGTTATGTATCCTTCACCCTATGGCGCAACCTGGCTGACAACCATCGCCCGAACGAGGACGCTTTACTGACAGGCCTTGGCTTGGGAAATCATCTCACTCTGACCCGCGGGCTTCTACTTGCCGGGTTGTTGGGCTTTGCCGTCTCCCCAAAACCGGAGGGATGGCTGGCATGGTTGCCGGGGATTTTATATGCCCTGGCCAACGTGACGGACTTTCTGGATGGTACCTGTGCCAGGCGCGCCAACCACGCCACCGTTCTGGGTGAGAAGCTGGATATGAGCATGGATGGCATCGGGGTCTTTCTGGCTGCTCTGTTGGCAGTAAGATACGGGCAGGTGCCCGCGTGGTATTTACTGGTAGGAAGCGCGCGCTTTCTCTTCCTGGCAGGCGAATGGGTACGCCAAAAGGCTGGACAGGCAACCCTCCCACTTGGCGAGAGCGTCCGTCGTCGGGCGATGGCAGGAGTGCAGATGGGGTTTCTAGCCGTCATGCTCTTACCGGTCTTCTCTCCGCCAGGCACGCATATCGCTGCCATGATGTTCGGTTTGCCATTTCTGGCGGGGTTCTTATGGGACTGGCTGATAGTAAGCCAGTTGATCCCCTCTCAGCTTTCATTCCGCGCAGCTAAGGTAAAACGATTGGCCGAGTGGTACCTTATAGGTATGCGCGTATTATTGGTGGGCATCGCCGCCTATCTTCTTGTCGAGATAGGCGCGAGCGATTACCGGCTCAATGGCACACTGCTGGTAGCTGAAGTGAGCGTCATGACCATGGTGATTCTGGGTTTCGTACCCCGCGTGAGTGCCATTCTAGGCTTGTGCCTGATCGGCATCCATCAAATGTACGCTCCCTTGACACCTTGGTACATTGGGCTGATCTTGATCTACACCACCATCCTGTTTGGAGGCAGCGGCAGGCTTTCACTGTGGCAACCAGAAAAAAGGTGGATATCGCACAAAGCCGGGGAGAGACATGCCAATATTTAATCGGTTAAAAATCACCCGCGCCTGGAAGATCGCTTTGTGGGCGTTCGTCCCGATGATCCTGTATGGGGTTTATCGAGCCATCCCTCCCATGGAGGTCATGGCAGTGTTCCAACGTTTAACCCGCGAGAGCCTCTTCTGGCTGCTCATGCTCAACATGCTCATCCTCATCCTGTTCAGCACGCGCTGGTGGATCGTCCTCCGAACTCTGCAAGAGACTCCAGGTTTTTTACCCTTGGTGGGCTATCGGTTAGCCGGCTTTGCAGTGAGTTATTTCACCCCTGGGACTCAATTTGGGGGTGAGCCCCTACAAGCCATGCTGCTCAATCAACGCCAGCACATCAAACCCAGCACAGCCATAGCCTCGGTCACTCTGGACAAGCTTTTTGAGCTACTCTTCAATTTTTCTTTTCTTGTGTCTGGCGTCATCCTGATGTTTCAACAGGGCATCTGGCAACCCATGACACGAGGAAGTACGCTGATCCTGGGAGGCGGATTACTGGCACTACCCTTCATATATTTGGTTTCCTTGCGCAAGGGCTTTCACCCGTTGTCCTGGACCTTCAGCCATCTCCCTGAAAAAGAGAGCCTTCTCCGCATCCAACATACGCTTGCGGCAATCGAAGAGCAATGTGCCCGCTTCATGCAAGCTCAGCCGCTGCTCCTCCTGGCAATTGCAGCTGTTTCCACCCTCTCCTGGTTGGCAATGATATTGGAGTATTGGCTCATGGCAGAGTTCTTAGGGATACACCTGAATGTAGTTGAGATGATTATGGCATTGACCGCGGCGCGCCTGGCATTTCTAACACCATTGCCGGGCGCTCTAGGCGCATTAGAAGCCAGCCAAGCATATGCCATGCAAATATTGGGATTAGACCCATTGGCGGGCTTGAGCCTTGGCCTGCTCATTCGGGCTCGCGATGTGGCGTTGGGATGCATCGGCCTTGGTTTGGGAGCGCAATGGTCTTCTGCGCCTTTAAGAGGCAGCCTATTGCTGCTGCTCAAGCGCCAGTGAAATAATCAATCTGGATTCAGTATTTTATTCTTAAGGAGGTACTTTTTATGGACACAGCAAGTTCGGTAAAAAGCTCAAAAGGAGTTTTGCGGGTTGGGATTATCGTGCTCACCCTGGCAACGGCAATCATCCACCTGGCATTGGGCCTGCCTAATAACTTTATTATGTTCACCCTGAATGGCCTAGGGTATGTGGGATTGTTGGCGGCGTTGTATCTACCGCCATTTGCCAGGATGAGAAACCTCATCCGCTGGGGGTTGATCGCCTATACCGCCGTGACGGTCCTTGCCTGGGTGTTCATCGGGGAGCGATCGGCTATTGGGTATATCGACAAAGCCATCGAATTGGTGCTCATTGCCTTGCTCTTCCTCGAAGGGCGCAAATAGCACGCAACGCAACATTTACCTTTTCAAACAGGATCATTTTATGGAAAAATACATCCTTACCAGAATGGTACACACGCGCCTGCCCACGGAGGCAGGGGATTTTGACCTCTATCTTTATCATAACAATATCGACGATAAAGAGCACCTGGCGCTGACGCGAGGGACAATTGCAGGTCAGCAAAACGTGCTCGTACGCGTACATTCGGAGTGCTTCACGGGCGATGTGTTGTCCTCGCGGCGCTGTGATTGCGGTGAGCAATTGAGGCGCGCCTTACAAGCGATTGCTGCAGAACGCCAGGGAGTATTGATTTACTTACGCCAGGAAGGGCGCGGCATCGGGCTGCTCGACAAGTTGCGCGCCTACAATTTGCAAGACCAGGGTTATGACACTGTGGAAGCCAACCTGCTCTTAGGGCACCAGGCAGATGAGCGCGACTATCACGCGGCAGCGAAAATCCTGGAGGATTTGCGCGTTCAATCCATTCGCCTGTTGACCAACAATCCCGACAAAATTGCCAAAATGCGCAGCCTGGGGATCAAGGTCTCCGCGCGAGTGCCGCTGGAAGCCACAGTACATGCGGATAACGCTGGATATCTACTGACAAAAGCCACGCGCATGCATCATTTGCTCAACCCTGGGCTTTTGCAGACGGCTTT
Organism: Anaerolineae bacterium; assembly: GCA_037439525.1. GTDB lineage: Bacteria > Chloroflexota > Anaerolineae > Anaerolineales > UBA4823 > JBBIVW01. The sequence goes on along the minus strand of JBBIVW010000002.1, from coordinate 198,606 downwards.
GACACATTTGAAGAATGGACGCAGCGCTTCAATTCCTTGAGGCGATGAAGCAGCGGAAAAAGGCAGCCTCCTCCCCACTAATAAGCCTGTGCTATGCCCAAAGCCTGGATGGTAGCCTGAGCCTCTCCCGCAAACGAGCCACACAAATCAGCGGTGAAGCAGCCCGCAAGCTGACGCATCGTTTGCGCGCGCGTCACGAGGCGATCTTAGTCGGGGTAGGCACTCTGCTGGCAGACGACCCCCTATTGACCGTGCGCCTGGTAGAGGGAAACAACCCTCAGGTGGTGATCCTGGACACACATTTGCGCACCCCGGTGGAGGCGCGTGTGCTACGCGAGAACCCTGCACCCATCTGGATCGCTACCTCGAGTCTCGCCGCGCAATCGCGCAGACGAGCTTTAGAGGCGGCGGGGGCGCGCCTGCTCACTCTAGATTCAGATGACCAGGGCCTGCTCCATCTGGACAGCTTGCTCCAGCGCCTGAAAGAAATCGGGATACACAGCTTGATGGTGGAAGGAGGCGCCAGGGTGATCACCAGCTTTCTGCATCACAAACTGGCAGACATCGCCATCATTACCCTTGCGCCGTGGTTTCTGGGAGGGGTAAACCTCATCGATAATGACAGCCTTGACCTGCGAAAAGGTTCCCCACGCGTCCCATTGGCCAGCCTGGAAGAGCTGGGCTTTGCCTTCGCCGGGGGTGATTTGATCTTGTGGGGCGCGGTACAATACCCCTGAGAAAATGAAAAGTCAGAGTTTGTACTTCACCGCACCTCACCAGGTGGCGATCCTGGATGAGGACATTCCCCCACTGAGAGAGCGCTCTCTGCGCATCCAAAGTCTGTGTTCGGCAATCAGCCCTGGTACGGAACGGCTGGTCTATCGGGGGGAATTTCCCTCAGACATACCCATCGATGAAACCTTATCCGCTTTGCATGGGCGGTTTGAGTATCCTTTTCGATATGGCTATGCGGTTGTGGGCACGGTGATCGAGACAGGCAAAGGCGTCGATGCAATCTGGAAGGATCGAGTGGTATTTGCCTTTCACCCCCATGCGAGCATCATCACCGCCACAATCGATGAGGTGTTGGAAGTGCCAGCAGATATTTCCCCCGATGAAGCTGTCTTTCTACCCAATATCGAAACGGCGCTGAATCTGGTCATGGACGGCAGACCCATGATTGGGGAAGAGGTCGTCTTGTTTGGGCAAGGCGTGGTCGGCTTGCTGACCACCTTTTTACTGGCACAACACCCCCTCCAGCGGCTGATCACCCTGGATGGCTACGCCATGCGGAGAGAGGTCTCGTTGAGGTTCGGCGCGCAACTCAGCCTGCCTGCGCAAGCTTCCGAGAGGCAAAAGGTTTTGAAAGAACTCCTACCCAATGGAGCAGACCTGGTATATGAGCTCAGCGGTTCACCCGAGGCGCTGGAGTCGGCCATCGAAATCTGCGGCTTTGCCGGCAGAGTGGTGGTCGGATCGTGGTATGGGAGCAAGCGCGCCGATCTCTATCTGGGAGGACGCTTCCATCGCCAGCGCATTACCCTGCTCAGCAGTCAGGTGAGCAGCATCAACCCTATGCTCAGCGGGCGTTGGGACAAAAAACGGCGCTTACAGCTCGCCTGGGAGATGTTGCGAAAAATCAAACCGGCTCAACTCATCACCCATCGCTTTCCATTTGCAGAAGCGACGCATGCCTATCAAGTATTGGATGGGCAACCAGAAGAAAGCATCCAAATTCTCCTCACCTATGAGTAGGTAATGAGCCAACCTTCGAGGATGCGCCACCCATGCAATATGATGGAGGTACCATTCCTCGGAAAGAGACATGAGGGGCACTCTTAACGATATGGAGGGAAGCATGTACACGGTTGCCGTTCTACGGGATTTCACGGCCAAGCACTTTCTGATTGGAGGGGATTGGGGAGCAGAAAACGAGTTGCATTCCCACGATTACCGCCTGGAATGCGCCATCCAGGGGGAAAATTTGAACGCACATGGGTATCTGGTGGACATTGTCGAGATAGAAAACGCGCTTGATGGTGTGCTGCAGGAATTCGCGAGTCAGGTGCTCAACCACCTGCCCGAATTTGAGGGGATGAACCCGAGCCTAGAGCACTTCTGTCGCCTCCTGGCAGATAAGCTAGCCCGGCGAATACCGCTCAAGGCTGGGAGTATATTGCGCATCAAGCTTTGGGAAAACCAGTTCGCTTGGGCATCCTATCAGATGGAGGTCACAGTTCAAGCGGGACATGCAGATGCAAGCCCCCAATCATCATGAGAGGGCGGGATGCGTGTGGGTTTGATCATCTACGATTCGCTGGACCAGGTCTCCGGCGGCTACCTCTACGACCGTAAGCTGGTCGAATATCTCCAAAGCCAGGGGGATGAAATTTGCCTCTTCTCGCTACCCAGGCGGAACACCCTGCGCCACCTGGGGGATAACTTCTCTCCGCATTTCGCTCGTCAGATCATCACCTCGTCTGTAGATGTACTGCTGCAGGATGAGCTCAACCATGCCTCTCTTTTTCTGCTCAATCGCAAGTCGGCGATAAAAAGCGCCTTTCCAACATTAGCCATCGTGCATCACCTTCGTTGTATGGAAGCGCGCCAGCCCTGGAGCCAAGCCATGTACCGCTGGATCGAGAAGAGGTATCTGAACAGCGTGGAGGGTTTCATTTTCAATAGTTCTACCACTCAGCAAAGCGTGTACCAGGTGGCAGCGAAAGCCCGAACCCAGCCATGGGTGGTTGCCCGGCCAGCATGGAACCATCTGCGCGCGCGCATCGATGAGGCGAGCATTCGCACGCGCGCCCTGCGCGCCGGCGCGCTACAATTGGTATTTGTGGGCAATCTCATCCCCCGCAAAGGGCTCCATACGCTGCTCGAAGCGCTGCAGTTGGTGCAACAGGAAGCATGGGAGTTATCCATCATTGGTGGGGCGGATGCCGATCGGCGCTATGCCCAACGCATGGCACAAAAAATTCAGTCCATGTCACAAGGGAAGCGAATTCATCTCTTGGGACGCCTCGACCAGGCCGCCTTAGAGAAGAGGCTCGCGCAGGCGCATGTGCTTGTTGTTCCATCCGATTACGAAGGCTACGGTATCGTCTATCTCGAAGCCATGGCTTTCGGCTTACCCCCAATTGCCACCACGCGTGGAGCGGCCGGGGAAATCATCACGCACGAGCAAGACGGTTTTTTACTGCCTGTTGGCGACTATAAAACGCTGGCGCAGACCATTTCCTACCTGGCAAGAGAGCGCCAGCATCTGGCGCGCATGGGGCTGGCAGCTCTACATACCGCGCACAGACATCCCACCTGGGAAGAGAGCTGTCAGAAAATACGCGACCTGCTGGTTAGAGTAACCAATGGAGCCGCCAAGGTATGCGTTTCAGGAGCATAGGATGAACGCACAACAAAAATACACTTTCACCCAATACCTGGCTGCCAAAAAGGCCATCGACGATCGCAGCCTCAACCGACTGGTATGGAGTACCCTGGCGCGGCAGGTGCACAAGCCTTTCGCCGAGAAGCCCTTGCGCATCTTAGAAGTTGGCGCGGGCATCGGGAGCATGATTGAACGCACTTTCGAGTGGGGCTTATATGCGCAGGCGATGTACACCGCAGTCGATGCAAACACTGATGTGGTTCGCCAGGCAAAGGAACACCTACCCGAGTGGGCAAAAAGGCATGGCTTCTCGGTGTTCCATATGTCGGGGGATACCATGCGTCTTCAATCCGCTCAACGTAGAGCCGACGTACACCTGATCTGCGAGGACATCTTCGATTTTGTTCCCAGAGCCAAAGCTGCATCCCAACCATGGGATTTGATCATTGCCCATGCCTTCCTCGACCTGGTACACCTGCCCACGGCGTTGCCCGAAATCTTAGGCTTGGGTAGCGAGGAAGGGCTATTCTATTTTTCGCTCAACTTCGATGGCGTTACGGTACTTGAGCCAACGATTGACGCGGCATTGGATGCGGCGATACTGGAGCGCTATCACCACAGCATGGATCAACGCCGCGTGCAGGGTAAACCTTCAGGAGATAGCTGTACAGGGCGTCATCTGTTTCACGCGCTGGAGGAAGTGGGCGCACAAATTTTAGAAGCCGGGGCTTCGGATTGGGTTGTCTTCCCACGCCAGGGTGGATACTCTGTCGATGAAACCATCTTTTTACATTACATCATCCACACCATCGCCACAGCCCTCCAAAATGATCCGCTTCTAGATGCGCAGGCTTTTGATGCCTGGATCAAAGCGCGCCACCAGCAAGTGCAGCGCGGTGAATTAGTGTACCTCGCCCATCAACTCGATTTCTGCGGCAGGATACGCGCATGAGAGAAGGGTGGGAGCATCTGCCACCGGCGCGCGGTTATTACCTCTTGTTCATCCCCATTAAAGAGGAAAAACAGATCAGGGTGGGGAGTCTGGGCAGCCAAGTCATTTCCCCAGGCATGTATGTCTATGCCGGTAGCGCTCTAGGAAGTGGGGGCTTACGCGGAAGGCTACGCCGCCACCTGGAGCGCACAGCGGACAAAAAGCGCTTCTGGCATATCGACTACCTGCTCGATATCGCCAGAGTTCAGGCGATTGCCTTTTTATGCGCACCGCTCGATGCACCGGACTTCAGGGGAAAACCTCTTCTGAGCATCGAATGCCTGTTCATTCGAACGCTTCTGACTTTACCTCTGGTCAGGGTACCCATCCCAGGTTTCGGCGCCAGCGATTGTCGGCATGATTGCCCCGCTCACCTGATCTACGTTCCACATGGGGGAGGAGCGGGGTTTGCCGAAGAGTTGCTCTCCCAGATAACCACAACATTCAAGGCTCTGATTGGCGGCATGCTCCAAGTGATTCAGTTAACACCATAATGCCCACACGCTCCTAGATGGATGAAGCCGAGGATGAGGTAAAATGTAGGGCGCATCTTTGCCGCTAAAACATAGGAGAGATACTTTGATCAAATTCTTGTTCGACTACCTCACATTGTTCCTCTTTTCTGGAAGTATTGTTGCTCTGGATCAACTCAGCAAAGAATGGGTGCGCGACAATTTGGGTTGGGCGGAGATTTACCGACCCGACCTATGGATCACGCAATATGTGCGCATCATCCATTGGCGCAATACAGGCTCAGCCCTGGGTTTATTTCAAGATTTTGGTTTTGTTTTCACTGCACTTTCGTTTGTCGTTGGTTTGGCGATTTTGGTTTATTTTCCGCGGGTTTCATGGAAAGAATGGCCTCTGCGCCTGGCGATGGGTTTACAACTGGGTGGGGCAATAGGGAATTTAATCGATCGCCTGATGCGAGGTCACGTCACGGACTTCATCTCCATTGGCAACTTCCCGGTGTTCAATATCGCCGACGCGAGCATTTCCAGCGGTGTGGTCATCCTGTTGGTGTGGGTCTGGCTACACGAGCGCCGGCAAAAAGAACAGGAACAAAGCGCGGAGCAAGAAAGCCAAGAGGCAGCGTAATGCCCTTTGGAAGGAGCGGCGCGGCGATGGTGTCGGGGTGAACGGTCAACAAGTCGTTTTCACCTTTTCGGAAGAAACTCCCATCCGCCTGGACAAATTCCTGGCTGCCCGCCTTCCTGAATACTCGCGCACCAGGCTACAAAGCCTGATCCGCGAAGGATGGGTGCTGGTGAATGGAATGGCGCCCCATAAAAGTGGACAGATGCTCAACAAAGGTGAGGTGGTTCGCGTTTTCCTGCCGCCCCCTGAAGACAGTCGACTGATGCCTGAGGCGATTCCTTTGGAGATCGTCTTCGAGGATGAAAATCTCATGGTGGTGAACAAACCTGCGGGCATGGTCGTCCATCCTTCGGCGGGTCATTTGCATGGCACGCTCGTACAGGCTGCCCTAGCCCACGCGCCCCAGATGGCAGGGGTGGGAGGCGAGAGGCGACCCGGGGTGGTCCATCGCCTGGATAAAGACACCTCAGGTCTAATCTTACTGGCAAAAAACGACCGCACGCATCGCTGGCTGCAAGAGCAATTCAGCCAGAGAAACGTAGAAAAAACATATCTGGCGTTAGTGGACGGAAAACCGCCTACCCCCTCAGGGCGTGTCGAAGCGCCTGTCGGGCGGGATGTGAAAAACCGCAAGCGCATGAGCGTGTTGGCCTCAAATAAAGGCCGCCTAGCCATTAGCGAATACTATACCCTGCAAACCTTCGCTGAGCATACTCTGCTACGCGTGCACCCAATCACCGGGCGCACGCATCAAATACGCGTACACATGGCATTTATCGGTTGCCCCGTGGTTGGCGATACGGTATATGGAAGACGGCGCCCCAGCTTGAATATCGGGCGGCTCTTCCTGCACGCTGCCAGCCTGAAGATCCAACTGCCTGGCGAGGTAACACAGCGCACTTTCGAGGCGCCTCTGCCCCCTGATCTTCACCAGGCATTACAAAGATTACAAAACATCTAACATCTGGAGGGCGATATGGAATTCATCGACCTACGCTCGGACACGGTCACCCATCCCACCCCCGCCATGCGGGTGGCGATGGCACAAGCTGAAGTGGGGGATGACGTGTACGGAGAGGACCCGACCGTCAATCGTTTACAGGAATTAGCTGCAGAGAAATTAGGGAAAGAAGCAGCCCTTTTCGTACCTTCAGGGACGATGGGCAATCTGGCGTCGATATTGGCGCACTGCACGCGTGGAGATGAAGTCATCATGGGAAACAAAGCGCATACCTTTCTATACGAAGCCGGAGGTATTTCCGCTCTGGGAGGCGTGCACTCCCGCCAGGTACCCAACCTGCCCGATGGGACATTAGACCTCGATGACCTGCGGGAAGCCATCCGACCCAATGATGTACATCAACCCATCACGCGGTTGATCGCCTTGGAGAATACCCACAACCGCTGCGGAGGGGTAGCCATCAGCCTGGCATATATGCAGGAGGTGGGGGAATTTGCCCATCGCCATGGAATCCAAGTGCATCTGGATGGAGCACGCATCTTTAATGCCGCTATCGCTTTGGGCGTAGAGGCGAAAGCGCTCGCCGCGACCGTCGATTCGGTCACCTTTTGTTTGAGCAAAGGGCTGTGTGCGCCTGTGGGTTCGATGATTTGCGGCACGCGCGATTTCATCGAAAAAGCACACCGCCTGCGCAAACAATTGGGGGGTGGGATGCGGCAGGCGGGGATACTGGCCGCCGCGGGCATCGTCGCCCTGGAGACGATGATCGACCGCCTGGCAGAAGATCATCAGCGTGCCCAACGCCTGGCGGATGGGCTGCGTGAAATACCCTGGATCTCTATTGACCCAGACCCTCCGCACACCAATATGGTCTTCATCAACACAATGGATGGATTTGAGGCGGCGCAGGTCGCGAGGCGCCTGGAGGAAATGGGCATACGCGTGGGTGTAGTTGGTAAGCAGCGGATGCGCCTGGTCACCCATTATTGGATTGACGACGAAGCCATCGAAAAGGCGCTTGCGGCCTTCAACACTCTGGGTTGAAAGCAAGCGCATGTTATAATATTCACAGATTCAGGCAAAACTTTATGAGCGACTACTTCAACCTTGCACAAATTGATGAAACCGCTGCTGCAGTAAGGCAGCGCCTCAAAACGCTGCCTCGCATTGCCATGATCTTGGGCTCTGGCTTGGGGGACCTTGCAGAGGCGATCACCGAGGCGACAATCATCCCCTATGGAGAGCTCCCGTATTGGCCCAAATCGACGATCGTTGGCCATAAGGGTCAACTGGTCATTGGGAGTCTGGAGGGAAAAAGCGTAATGGTGATGCAGGGGCGCGCCCATTACTACGAAGGATACAGTATGGCGCAAATCGGCTTACCGATACGTGTGATGCAGCGGTTGGGCATCCACACCCTCATGATCACCAATGCAGCCGGCGCGGTCAACCCGGCGTTTAACCCCGGTGAGTTAATGTTGATCACCGACCACTTGAACCTGATCGGCTTCGGGGGTGCCAATCCATTGCGGGGAGCGAACCTGGACGACTTCGGTCCCCGCTTTCCAGATATGAGCCAGGCATACGATCGCAGTTTGATGCAAATCGCCAGAGAAGTGGCCAGTTCGGAGGGCATCAAGCTAAACGAAGGCGTATATGCGGCGATCGCTGGCCCGTCCTTCGAAACCCCGGCTGACTTGCGCTTCCTCCGAGTGGTTGGAGTAGACGCGGTGGGTATGTCCACCGTGCCCGAGGTGATCGTGGCGCGCCATGGCGGGACGCGCGTGCTGGGCATTTCGGGCATTAGCAATAAAGCAAATTTAGATGGCAGCACCATCACCACGCATGAAGAAGTGATTGAAGCAGGGCAGAAAATCCTGCCTCAATTATCTGCATTGTTGCGCGGTGTATTGCGAAGGCTCAATTAAAAACATCCATCACCGTAATGCGGGTAGGACTCCTACCCCAGACTTGCAGCGCATGTGTTCGCATGGAAGAAGCAATCGAGTTTTTTCGCGCTTTTGAAATATGGATATATTTGCTTCTGGGGATCGGAGGGCTGATCTATATCCGCAAATTCGCCATTGCCTGGAAAGAGCTACAGGAGGCGATTTTTGGGTTAGAGCGCGAAGGAGCGCAAACGCGGCTCAACCAGGCGGCGCGTATGCTGGTGCTCATTTTGATCATCGCCATGGCTGAGTTTGTATTGGTTTCTTTCGTCGCTCCTGCTCTACCTCAAGTAGCGAACCTGGCTACTCCAACGGTGAATCTGCTTGCCACGCCGACGATTACCCTCCCAATCGCGGCGCCTCTGGAAGAAGGCGCCTTGAACGCCGCGGAAGCCAGCCCCGAAACGACAGCAACGTTGTCTGGTTGCATCCCTGGTCAGGTTGAGATTTTCTTCCCAAGGAACGGACAGGAGATCAGCGGGGTGGTCAAAGTCACCGGCACAGCAAGCATACCCAACTTTGGTTTTTATAAGTTCGAAATTCGGCGGCCAGGAGAATCCATCTGGTTGACCATCCAGGCGGGGAACTCGCCGGTCATCAGTGGAGATTTGGGAGATTGGGACACGCGCCGTCTCATCCCAGGCGAATACGAACTAAGCCTGGTGGTCGTGGATAACGCGGCGCAGGCTTACCCGGCGTGCATCATCACCGTGCGCGTGCTACCCGCAGCCGAAGCCACGCTAAGCCCCTAATGGGAGGGAATGCTTTTATAATGTAGGAAAACGCCTATGCCTGAGATAGAAATTCGCCCTGCAATCGCGGCAGATATACCGATACTGGCAAATCTAGACCACTCCTATATCAGCGAATATGTCTGGCAACTTGAATTAAACCTCCCCGCGGATCACCAAAACATTCAGGTGCGCTTTCGTCGGGTGCGACTGCCCAGAGCAGTGCGCGTGGATTACCCCCGCCCACCAGGCAACCTGCTGAACGAATGGACACAACGCTCGGGCATACTCGTCGCTCTTTACCAAGGTGAGCCCGTAGGCTATATCGCTCTTGTCCTGCGTCTTACTCAAACGACCACCTGGGCAACCGATCTGGCAGTCACCCCTTCTCTGCGCCGTCAGGGTGTAGGCAGTGCTCTGTTGTTGGCTGCTCTGGAATGGGCCGCCCAAATGGATACGCAGAATCTCATCCTGGAAATGCAACCCAAAAATTACCCCGCCATACAAATGGCAAGAAAACTCGGTTTTGACTTTTGCGGCTATAATGATCGGTACTACGCACATCACGAAATCGGTATTTTCTTTGGCAAAGCTGCACGCTAGGCAACCCTGCGCCTCTCTGTTCCAAAGAGGGCAAGAAGAAGCGCGCGGCTGACAGACAAACCAACAATGGATATTATCGAACTGTTGATTACCGGTTTACGTACATTCAATGACTTGCTTACCGCTGGGGTGGCGATTACAGCGTTTTCCATGTTGCTTTACGCGCTGTCCTTCAACTTGCGCGACCGAGTGGCGCGTTCTTTTGCCATCCTGCTCACCTGTCTGGTGGTGATCTACGTTGCCGAAGCGCTGAGCAGCGTAGCTCCCAATGCCACACAACTCGAGTTGTGGATGAAATTGCAATGGCCAGGGATCATCTTCCTACCGCCCGCCTACCTCCACTTATCGGACGCGATCTTGGAGACCACCGGAAAACCTTCGCGCGGTCGCAGGCGGCTTGCCATCCGCCTGACCTATCTCTTTTCCCTGGCATTCTTATCCAGCCTGCCTTTTTCCTTGCTGGTGGGCAATCTAGTCATGGTCAACGACCCCGCTCCATACCTTCAACGGACCTGGTTGACCTGGGTATTTACCGGATATTACGTTGCCACGATGTGCCTCAGCGCGATCAACTTTGTGCGTGCATACCGGCGTACCGTCTCGAGCAGTAGCCGCCGCAGGATGACCTATCTGCTGGCAGGGGCGGTCGCCCCTGCCCTGGGCTCCTATCCTTATTTGCTGTTCGGGTTCGGCTTTGCCGCAGAACATCGACTGCTCTTCTGGGCAAGCGTGACGCTGAGCAACCTGCTCGTGAACATATTGTTAGTGATCATGGCATATGCCGTGGCATTTTTCGGCGTCCCCTGGCCTGATCGAGTGGTCAAGCGACGCCTTTTCAAATGGCTTATGCGTGGCCCGGTGACAGCATCCACCGTGCTGGCGCTGACGACCATCCTGCGCAGGGCCGGCGTCTGGCTCGATCGGGATGTGTCTGCAATCGTTCCGGTCACCATGGTGGCGTCGATCCTTATCTTCGAACACCTGATCACCCTAGTTGCTCCTGTTTGGGAGCGGTGGCTCTTTTGGGGTAAAGACGCAGAAGCTGCCGAATTATTGCAAAAGTTGGATGAACGTCTGCTCACCCAAGACGATTTGCAACAATTCATCGAAGCCGTGTTGGCTGCATTGTGCGACCGGATGCAATGTTCCAAAGCCTTCCTGGCTACGATCCACAATCAAGAAGTGGAAAAATTGATCACCTCAGGAGGTGAATTCGCGGTTGACGAAACCTTTGACACTTCTCTATTACAAGCCGTGGCGCAAAACGGTGTAAGGCAAGAGTTCTTCTCCTGGGGAGATTTCTGGTTGACGCCCCTTTTCGCCGCAGATGATCAACCCGATCAATTGTTAGGTATCCTGGGGGTGGAAAAAAAGAACATAAAGGCATGGGATGAAGAACAATACGCAGCCTATAATACCCTAGTCGAGCGCGCCCAGACCGCTCTGCGCGATCGCCATCTACAACAGCAGGCGTTCAGTTCGCTGGAAGCCATCGCACCGCAAATCGATCGCATCCAGAGCTTGAGGGCCGCCTCGCGTTATGATGGTACCGAAATCTTGAGTACACCAGACCTTGCCCTGGAGGAGAAAGAGCTCTCTCCTTGGGTGAAAGAAGCCCTTTCCCATTATTGGGGTGGTCCCAAGCTTACGGAGAGCCCTCTGCTGAATCTGAGCATTGTACAGCGTCTGGTCACTGAACACAACGCCAATCCTACAAACGCGCTACGCGCTATACTGCGCTTTGCCATTCAGCGCATCAAACCCGAAGGAGAACAGCGCTTTACCGCTGAATGGATCTTGTATAACATTCTAGAAATGAAATTCCTGGAGGGCCGCAAAGTTCGCGAAATTGCCATGAGGTTGGCGATGTCCGAAGCGGATTTATACCGCAAGCAACGCGTGGCAATCGAAGCGGTGGCACGCGCCATTGTGGACATGGAAAAACAATCTCAAGCCTCACAAACTTTGGTAGGCATATTAGACAGCGAAAGCGACGGATTTCAAACGAGAGGTGGGCTTAATGGCTAGAGGACATGGTTTAAAAATCAAACCTCAAGAACCGCCGCCTCCTATGGACGAGGGATGGTGGCAGGCGGTTCTTTCGGAAAACGGGGTAGATGTACCCACCGAAAAAGAACGGGAAACCAACACGACACATCTCAACTATGGTTGGGAAAAATTGGGCACCTCTGAGATGGACACTGCGAGCAACGACTGGGAAGCGATCCAAGCCTTATACGACAGCGATCAGGTCATCCAACTTAGGGTTGTCGGCTACAACCGAGGCGGGTTATTGGTTTCTGGAAAAGGCGTGAACGGATTTGTACCGATATCCCACCTCATTGAAATTCCCTGCAAGTTCACGGAAAGCGAAATCGCCAATCTCCTCGAATCGTACCTGGACGACACGTTACTCCTCAAAGTAATCGAATGCGACGCCGGGCGCGGTCGGGTCGTTTTTTCAGAAAGAGCCGCGCGTACCGCGCCAGGCAAACGCAAGGAATTGCTTGAACGCTTGAAGCCTGGAGACTGTGCGCGTGGGGTGGTGACCAACCTGACCGATTTCGGCGCGTTCATCGACCTGGGAGGTGTGGAAGGGTTGATCCACGTATCGGAAATCTCTTGGGGACGTGTGCAGCACCCCTCCGAACAGTTGCAGATCGGCCAGGAAGTTGAAGTGTATGTGCTCAGCGTCAATCGAGAAAAAGCCCGCGTGGCGCTCAGCATGAAAAGGCTCCAGCCCAATCCATGGGCTTCAGCAGAAGAGCAATATACACCAGGCCAAGTCGTCGAAGTGCAAATCACCAGCATCATGCCCTATGGCGCGTTCGCACGCCTGGAAGAAGGCCTGGATGGTCTGATTCACATATCGGAATTCCCGCTTGTGGATGAACAGCAATCCCTGCGAGATTTCATTAAAGAAGGCGACCGGGTACGCGCGAAGGTGCTTCATGTAGATGCAAAAAGCCAAAGGTTAGGGTTAAGTTTGAATCTTGACAACCCCTAGACGGAGCACATGCGTGATGCGCCTGGCCACATTATGGCATGTGCTGCGCCAGGAGTGAAGCGCGGATGAAGGACTGGTGGAAGATTCTTTTCGGTGTGCTATGTGGGCTGCTGGCAAGCGGAGTTATCTTGCTTGTCGGTCGTGCGCCACGCGGCACGCCGTTTCAACTGTTGCCGCCCCCAACGCCTCTGCCCATCATCGTTCATTTGGATGGTGCTGTGAAACATCCCGGCCTCTTTACCCTGGCACCCGGAGCGCGCCTAAAAGACGCTCTGGAGGCAGCCGGAGGGTTGCTCCCCGAAGCGGACACGCAGAAGATCAACCTGGCTGCGCCCCTCCAGGATGGAGAAAAAATTTATATCCCGGCCTTAGCGCCACAAACCTCGCCTGTGTTTGAGCAAAACCTGGCGCCGGTGACTTCAACAGGGAGCGTTCCTGAACGGATCAACATCAACACCGCTTCTCAAGCGGAGCTGGAGACCCTTCCAGGAATCGGCGCGGTCATTGCCCAGCGGATCATCGCCTATCGTACCGAGCACGGGCCATTTCAAAGCATCGAAGAGATTCAAAACGTACCCGGCATTGGACCGAAAACGTTCGAAAAGATCAAAGACCTGATCACAGTGTAAACTCTCGACCCAAATAGGCGATCGCCAAAGCTATGGCGAAGATGAGGCATTAGGAAATGGAATTTAGCTCTCGCACACACAACCTGAAACCTGAAGGAGCCTATCACATGCTGGCTCTGGCGGGGCAGCTCGAAGCACAGGGGCGTGAGATCATTCATCTGGAAATTGGCCAACCGGATTTTCCTACGTTCGAGCACATCGTCGAGGCAGGTGTGCGTGCCATCCAAGATGGCTACACGCGCTATACACCAGCGGCGGGTATGCCGCTGCTGCGCCAAACCATCGCGCAGGATGCCTCCAAACGCTACAACCTTGAAATCACCCCCGAGCAGGTAGTGGTCGGGCCAGGAGCCAAACCCGCCCTCTTTTTCCCCACCCTGGCGCTGGTCAACCCTGGGGAGGCGGTGATCTATCCAGACCCCGGCTTCCCAACGTACCCGGCGATGATCGAGGTGGCAGGAGGCGTGGCTGCACCGTTACCCCTCCTAGAGGAACACCGTTTTTGGGTGGAAGCGATAGCGCTGGAAGAGCAAGTGAGGGCGCTGGAACGTTCAGGACATAAAGTGCGCATGCTCATCTTGAACTCCCCCAGCAACCCAACCGGCAGCGTCATCCCGAAGGACGTGTTGCAAGACATTGCTCAACTGGCTACAGATTACGATTTTTGGGTGCTCTCGGACGAGATCTACAGCCGTCTGACCTACGAGACCTCCGCCCCCAGCATCGTGACCCTCCCCGGAATGCAATCGCGCACGATCATCTGTGATGGCTTTTCCAAGACCTATGCCATGACCGGCTGGCGGTTGGGGTTCGGCATTATGCCGCCAAATCTGGCAGAGAAAGTTGAGTTGCTCCTGACGCACGCCGTGGGCTGTACCGCCAGTTTCACACAGGTGGCAGGCGTCGAAGCTTTACGAGGCGCTCAGGATCAGGTGCATCGCTGCGTGGAAGAGTACCGTCGCCGGCGCGACCGGCTTATCGCCGGACTGAACGCCATCCCCGGTGTGCGCTGTCTCTCCCCAGAAGGAGCCTTCTACGCCTTCCCCAATATCGCCTCTTTCGGGCGCTCCTCCGAATGGATGGCGCAATATCTGCTGGAAACCTGCGGTGTGGCTCTGCTACCTGGAACTGCCTTTGGAGCCCATGGCGAGGGCTACCTGCGCTTGTGCTTTGCCAACTCCATGGAAAACCTGGAAAAAGCCGTCGAGCGCATTGACCAGGCGCTGCGCAAACTTAGCGCAGCCTGATGAGCCTTACCGGATTACAAATTCATTAGCACACGCCTAACCGATAGATAAAGTGGTAAGATAAAAAATCTTATACGCTCTCATCCTTTCGGAGGTTTATTGTATGGCTTACATTGATCCAAATACCGGAGGCACACTTTTTCAAATCCTGGCCACCTTGTTTGCCTTGTTTTCGGGGATGGTTTTAATTTTCTCCAGCAAGATACGTCAGGCATTCGCGCGCCTCAAGCGCTTTTGGCGCGAAGCCAAAGGCGAAGGTGAGCGTCAGGAAGCACAAACCGAAACGCCAGAGAACGAATAAAGCCCTATCGCGGTCACCCCAAATCAATTACACGGCTCATAAAATAGTATATGGGAAAAATTTACAGCCTTCTCCTGGGTTTCGACGCATTTGACCCCCGCACCTTTGAACGGCTGCGTGAAGCCGGTAAAATGCAAAACCTGGCCAGACTCGCCGAGAAAGGCAGCTATGCCCACTTTGGCGTCAGCACGCCCCCACAAACCGAGGTCTCCTGGACGAGCATCGCCACCGGGCAAAACCCCGGCAATCACGGAATCTTCGACTTTGTGCAGCGCATTCCGGCGCACTACACGCCTTATCCCTCGCTTCTGCCCACCCAACAAAGTCTGACAGGCATCAACTTTACTCCTCCGTTTAAAGCGCGCACCATCTTCGAAGAAGCCACGCGCCATGGATATGCAGCCACAGCTTTATGGTGGCCAGCCACATTCCCTGCCAGGCCGGAATTGCCTGTGCGCACGATCCCTGGATTGGGCACGCCGGATATCCTCGGGAAGCTGGGGGTGGGCACCCTGCTCTGCTCGGATGCGGCACCTCTGGAGCAGCTAAAGAAAGTGCAGGGCATACGTTTGCATCCAACTGGCAAAGGCCGATACACGGCCACCTTGCCAGGCATGCAGATCAAAAGGCGCAATGGCGTGCAAACGCTTACATGTGCGCTCAACCTGGAAGTGGATGACGCCGATGGGGCACGCGTGACCATCGGGGAAGAGCGCCTCTCCCTCCAACTGGGAAAATGGAGCCCCATCATTCAACTCACCTTTCGGGCTGGGAGGTTCTTCTCGTTCCGCGCCATCAGCCAGGCGATTCTCACTTCGATCTCCCCTCACATAAGCCTTTATCTGCTGCCTCTGCAAATTCACCCCCTGCATGCTCCCTGGCATTATGCCACACCGCCGGGCTTCGTGCGGAACATCTGGAAAGGAATTGGACCCTATCTAACTTTAGGCTGGCCGCAGGACACCACCGCCCTCGAAGAGGGGTGCATTACGGATGAACAATTCCTCAGCTTGTGCACGTCCATCTTCGCCAGTCGGGAAAAAATATTCATGCGCCAGTTGGATACGTTCCGCGAAGGCCTTCTGGGCATTGTTTTCGACAGTTTGGACCGCGTGCAACACATGTTCCGTCGTGACCACCCAGAGGTGATCGAGTTATGGTACGAGAGGCTGGACGCGCTGGTTGGGCGTGTGCTGGAAAGACTCAACGCCATGGACCACAAGAGTGCGCCCCAGCTTCTCGTGCTCTCCGATCATGGATTCTCCGATTTCGACTACAAAGTGCACCTGAACCGCTGGCTCATCCAAAATGGAGTCCTGCGGGTGAATGCAGAGAAACCTTCAGGAGGGCTCAACGATGTGGACTGGTCGCAAAGCCTGGCTTATGCCGTCGGGTTGAACAGCATATACATCAACCTGCGCCATCGAGAAGGGAGGGGCATCGTTTCCCAGGAAGAATATGACCGCTACCGAGAGCAATTGCGTGGGCAATTAACCGCCTGGCGAGGTATGGATGGTAAAGCCGTCGTCCAGGAGGTATGGTTGAAAGAAGAGATTTACCATGGAGCTTACCTAGAGTTTGCACCAGACCTGGTGTTGGGATATGCGCCAGGGTACCGCGCTTCTGCAGAGACCGGCCTGGGGCAATGGCGGGAAACCGCTCTCGAACCCAATCGTGATCACTGGGGCGCCGATCACTGCATCCATCCCCAAGAAGTGCCAGGTGTGTTTTTCTGTAACCGCAAACTTGCGCATCTTACTTCGCCATCCTATGTGGATATCCCTCCCTTGGTGGTGGGAAGGGAATTGGAAATCGAAGAGCGCCCTCCCACGCCAAGGGTGAGCGCGGAGGAGCGCGAAGTACTCGAGGAGAGGTTGAAGGGGCTTGGGTATCTATAAGATCAGCCTGCCACCAAGGCGTGAAATAGGCACCGTCTTTGGGGTCATTGTCTGCTTTATCTTCAGTTGGGTGATGCTGGCGTTTTTCAAGCGCCTCAACTATTGGGTGTTGTATCTGGACATCACCTCTTTATTGGAGATGCTGGCGTTTGGGCTGGTCAACGCCCTTCTAGAAAGCCTTTTTACGCTGGGATTGGTGTTGCTCTTGGCTATCGCCTTACCCAGCAGATGGTTTAGAGAGCATTTTGAAACCCAAGGGGCGCTCACTTCGGTTATGTTCCTTGCTGGCATCCTCGTGATGAATGCGACCCAAAGTATGCCATCCATAGTGCCTCGCCTACCGTTCGAACGCGCCACCATCCCGGCCCTGTGTCTGTTCGCAATCACCCCCGCAGTAAATATCATGTTCATTAAATCTCCACAAGTAGCCACTTGGTTCGCTTCTATATCCAGGCGGTTTGTCCCTTTTATCTTTATCTATGTCCCGCTGAGCTTTGTCAGCATGCTTTTCTTATTGATTCAATACATCCTGTAAATCCACCATCCATTGCCATGAGCGCCCAACCCACACCAACGCAAATATCCAGGAGAGACTTTCTCAAAATCGCCGGGCTATTCACCTTATCCTCGCTCGCGCCTCTAAGTCTCACGCGACACGCTCATTCCAACCCGGCGAAGCAGGGCGAAGGCTTACCCAACATTATCCTCTTGGTTTTCGACGCGCTCAGCGCAGAAAACATGTCGCTCTATGGCTATGCGCGTCGAACGACCCCGAATATCGAGAGGTTTGCAGCTAACGCCAATGTCTATCGCGCCCACTATGCGGGCGGGAACTTTACTACCCCTGGCACAGCCTCCCTGCTCAGCGGCACCTACCCATGGACACATCGCGCGCTACATTATGCCGGGAGGGTTGCCAAGCCATACGAGGCGAACAATCTGTTCAGGGCGTTAGGGGACGCCTATTATCGCTTCGCATTTTCCCAGAACGCTTGGGTGGATCTGTTGTTGTCACAATTTTCCGCCGATATCGAACAGCGACTGCCAGCGAGCGCGTTCAGCCTTTTGCGAGGTTTCACCTACGACCGTCTCCCCTCATCAAATACACCTCTTTCGTTTAGAGGTTTGGAAGAGTTTCTGTTTCACAAGTTCGATAGATATCATGGCGCCTTGGTCTTTTATCCGCTCCAGCGCGCCTTGACTGCCCTTGCCTACCAAAACAAACTTGCCCAGTTTGCCGATCTCTACCCTGAAGGGCTGCCATCAAACCACCATGACGCCTTCTTCCTGCTTCGATCCGTTTTCGATGGGGTGCTCCAATCGCTTACCAGTTTACCCTCGCCTTTTTTTGCATATATCCACCTTTTCCCGCCGCACGATCCGTACCTCACGAGCAAGGAGTTCATCGGCGCCTTCGATGACGATTATAAGCCGGTGGCGAAGAAGATCCATCCCCTATCCGAAAAGCATTCCTATGCCGCCTTGCTCGCCGAACGTCAGAAATACGATGAGTATCTGGCGCATGTGGATGCGGAGTTCGGCCGGTTTTATGAGGCTCTCGTCCGAACAGGGCTGAGTGACAACAGCTTCATCATTTTGACCTCCGACCACGGAGAGATATTCGAGCGCGGGGAAAAGAACCATGTGACCGAGTTGCTCTTCCAGCCTTTGATCCACATTCCTCTGATCATTCACGCGCCAGGGCAGAAACACCGTCAGGATTTCTCCTCTCCGACAAGCTGTGTGGATATCCTACCCACGCTTCTGCACTTGAGGCAACAGCCCATACCTGCTTGGTGTGAAGGAAAGGTCTTGCCTGGCTTTGGAGGAGAGAGCGACGAAGGTCGCCCGGTGTATAGCATAGAAGCCAAACAAAACCACATTCGCCAGCCTCTATGGGTGTATACGATTTCGATGATCCTGGAGCGATATAAACTCATCCATTACAGCCATTATGGTGAATACTTTAACGCTCTGGAACTTTACGATTTACACAACGACCCGGAAGAAATGGAGGACCTGAGCGTCTCAAAAAGGCGAACTGCCTTGGAACTCAAGGCGGAGTTGTACCAGAAACTCGAAGAGGTCAATCGTCCTTATCAACAGACAAGTTAACCATTAGTATATGAGCGCCTGATACACAGGAAAACATGCCGATCGATTTCTCTCTCTTCAGGAACAGAAGGCAAAACAATAAGATCACCATTGTTTCGGGTTTACCGCGCTCGGGGACTTCGATGGTGATGAACATGCTCCAAGCCGGGGGGATGGAAATACTGAGTGACCACATACGCCAGGCAGACCCAGACAACCCCCAAGGGTACTTCGAGTTCGAGAGGGTGAAGAATCTCAAACAGGGCGATAGCGCATGGCTCAAGATGGCGCAGGGCAAAGCGGTCAAAGTCATTTCGTACCTGCTCACTTACCTGCCTAAAGAGTACACCTATCATGTGATCTTCCTCGAAAGAGACCTGGATGAAGTGCTCGCCTCACAGCGAGCGATGTTATTGCGCAAGGGGAATGACCCAGAAGCCCAGGATGACCAGAAAATGGCGCAAATCTTCAGCCACCATCTCGAAGAAGTGAAAGATTGGCTCGCCAGGCAGAGGAACGTGCGCGTGTTATTCCTCCATTACGCAGAGGTGATGCGCGATCCACGAGCGAAAGCGCACGAAATTGCCGCGTTCCTAAACCTACCTCTCGACGAAGCCGCGATGGCAGCTATTCCCGACGTGAAATTGCACCGCCAGCGCAAAGCCGCATCGCGCCACGAGTGAACATCATGCGGGCTAGGCGATTCTCGAAGCGGGTCTCCATGCACCCGAGCCGGAGCGCGGTATGTAGGTACTGTTGTTGCATCAACAATAACGGGTGTACAACCTTTGCCCCAAAAAACACCTGAGAATTCCTTGGCACATTCGAGCGGTTCTCAAACAATGAACACTCCCGACTATTAAGAAAACCCCTCACTTTGGCTCAACCGGTGAGGGGTTCAGATTTCAAGCGCTTTGCAAGCGTTACTTCATGACCAAGGGGATGAAATAAGACAGCGCAGGTGGCAGTGGGAAGCTCGAGGCGTATTTCAAATCGCCGAAGGTGGAATCGTAGTAACTGATCCCCGGTTGACCCGCGCTGTTCAAAGCAAGCGAGCAGAACAAACCCACCACGCCTGTCGAGTCCACCACCTGTAAAGCCCAAGAGATGCCATCCCAATAGGCATATTTCAAATCGCCATTAGTCGCATCGTAATAACAGATATGACGCTCATTAGTGGACGTGTTGATCGCCAGGGAGGTGTACATGCCAACAGCGCCTACGGAATCCAGCACTTGAATCACCCAAGCCGCCCCGTTCCAATAGGCATATTTCAAATCCTTATTGGTGGCGTCGTAATAGCTGATGTGCGGATTTCCCAGGCTGTCTAAAGCAATGGAGGAGAACATGCCTACATCTGCGCTTTCATCTACTGTGTCAAAAATCCAGGCGTTGAGCGGGGTTTTATAAGCCAGCTTCAGCTTCTGCCCCGAAGCGTAGTAGTAGCTGATGTATGGGCGGTTGTCGGCGCTCATCACGATGGAGGTGAACAAGCCGACATCGTTGTTGGCATCCAACGTTTGCGTGATCCATTGAGTGATGGTTGGGTTCCAATAGGCATAAATGAGGTCGCCTCGGGTGGTATTATAGTAGCTCAGATGAGGTGAGTTGCCCGTATCCAGGTCCATGGAGACATACGCACCAACATCACCGGTGGTGTCCACATCCTGAAAGACCCAGTTCACGCCACTCCATTTGGCATACATCAAATCCTTGTTGGTCATGTCATAAAAGGCGATAGCGGGGTGGGAGCTATCCAGCATGACGATGTCCGACCAGGCGCCGGCGCGGATTTCCTGGGTGAGGTATTGGTTGCTCCAAAGAAGGCCAACAGGGCGGGTGTATTTCAGGTAATCCAGCATATCATCCATGTAACTGATATGAGGTACATCCAGGCTGGAGATTGCAAGCGAAGTGGACAAGCCCACATCACTGGCGAATTCGCTGACGTTCTTAACCTTCCAGGAACCCGACTCTTTATACGCATATTGAACACGCCCTGCACTGGCGTTGAAGAACGTAATGCCAGGGCGATCTTTATCAAAGGCGATAATCGAGGGATATAGCCCCGCGTTGCCGGCGCTGACTGCGGTTTGGATACTCCACGAGCCTCCCGAAGCAGTCGCGCGGGCATACTTCAGGTCGCCATCCGCAAAATCGTAAAAGGCGACATGCAAGTAACCATTTTGATCCAAAAAGATGGAAGAATATAGCCCTACGCCGCTTTCCTCCCCCAGGTTGCTGACCGTCCACTCGTCCAATGGGTTGGTAAAATCATGAATCGCAATGCGTAACCGACTGGTGGAAAAATCGAAGTAGGTGATATAGGCGTAGCGCGTGGGGTTGCCTCCTAATACCAGAGAAGTGTATGTACCCACATTGTGATCGCCATCCACGGTGGTCTTTTCCCAGGAGGTGCCCTTTTTATAGGCATATTTCAAATCATCGTACTTTTCGGACATGTAGCTGATGTGCGGGCGATTTTGGTTGTCTGTAGCGATTGAAGTCCACAACCCCACTTTGCCCTGGTCGGTGTAGTAATCCACAGTTTCCACTGCCCATGGATTAATCGTATCCCAAAAAGCATATTTCAGGTCGCGGTTCTGTTCGTCGTAGTAGCTGACATGCACACGCCCCATACCATCAATTGCAATCGAGGTGTATTTTCCCACCCCGCCAGCGTCCGGAACAATCGCTTCTGCCTCGTCTGGCACGTTCAGGTATAAAGAGGGGTCGCGCCAGGGACGGCCGAGCATATGGGTAGCCAGCTCTTCAGGGATATCCGTGTTTTTTTCTACTTCTGGCGTGGTTTCTGTGGAGTCGCTCGTCATCGCCAGGACCGGCGTATCCACAACGGTTTTTATCCATACCCCACCAAACTTGTAAGCCACTTTCAGGCGGCCATTGGCGCCATCGTAGTATGAAATGAACGGTATAGACGCGGAGTTGAATGCCAGGGCAGCGTGGGCGCCCACGCGCGGGTCGCTATCCACGATCTCGTTCTCCCATAAACCCGTGGTGGTGTTCAGGCAGGCGTAATACAACTTCTCGCCGCCATAGACGGTGCATGGCACCTTATCTACCGGGCGGAGGCGCAAACTGCGGTCGGTCATCAAGTCGAAAAAGGGTGGGGAATCGACACGATACAAATCCCAAACCGGCAACGCAGCGGTTGGTGACCCCAGGTTGTTGGCAGGGTATGCGCCCTGAGCTGGGGATATGATCCACGCAGCCAAAATTGTGGCGATCAAGATCAAGGAAGGGATTTTTCGAAAGGCGCCTTTCGCCTCTCGATACAGTCTTTTCTGATTGAGCATTTTCAAATTCATGGTATTCTCCTATCGCTTAACCTTCGTTGTTTCAAGAAGCTTCAGCGCCTTTGGGGAAACAAACCCTGGGTAGTATAGCACACAACCCATTTATAAAATGAGAGGGCATTCACCCCTGAGATTCTACAAAGTCCAGAGCATACTGCGCATCGATGTAGTTGGGGTTCATTTCCAGCGCCTGATGGAAATAAGACAACGCCTCTGCAAGGTTGCCTTTGCGATAAAATGCCCAGCCGCGCCAAAGCATTGCTTCCTCCGATGTAGGGGTGATCTTCAACGCATACTCCGTCAAGGCAAGCACTTCATCCATCAAGCCGGCGTGAAAATAGGCGATGAAAGGTCCAAACTGATAACGAAACATGCGCTGGGGCAACCCAATGGCGCGGGCGCGGTCATAGGCATCGGTGGCTTCGATGTAACGCTCGAAAAACACCAGATTCGTCCCAAGGTTGAACCAGGCAAACGCATCCTGGGGGTTTTCTTGGACCTCCTGTTGAGCCACCTCTAGGGCATGTTGACGGTTATAAGCCATATCCCAATGGGCGCCGAGAATGGATTTCACCGTTGCCTCCTGGTGGGGCAAATAGATGAGTATATAGACGCGATTGAACGACTTCCAATACTCATCCAAAGAGGCATACTCGATCTCGCGGTTGGCGCCATAGAAACTATCCTGACCAATAAACTTCTGCGCCTGCTCATCATAGCCTGTAAGCAAGAAGTAATGGGCAGCCCACAGGTCGTCATTGGGCCAAAATGGTTCTTCGAAATAGAAACTCTCTTCGATCATCACCGGAATGCCGGCGGCCAGAAATTGCTTCAATAGCGCCAAATCTCCGCCAACACGGTATTGTACATTCAACCAGCCGACGCGCGTACGCACAAAGTAGTCCAACTCTTCTACATTTACGTTGCGATCTTCACGGTAAGGCTTGAGCAGAGAGGCAATATCGTGCTGGTCACCCTCCCAACCATAAAAACGCAGGTACATAGCCAAGCTTGCCGGGCCACAATTGTTGATGTCTTGCCGTTCCCATTTCGGAGCGGGCAGAGAGATGGAGACCGGTAAAGGAGTCGCTGTCGGCGTGGGCGTGGGCGAGGCAATCACCGTGGGGGTAGAGGTTTGTTGGAGGCTTGCTGTAGCTGTCGGGCTAGAGGTGGGAAGGAAAACCGAGGTGATTTGGGGCGCGTTTGCTGGCGTAGGCGGGGCATCGATCGGGTCGAACACCCCACGGGCATACGCCATGGCGAAATCCAGCCTCCAATCCAGGCGTTGACGCACAGCAGGAAAGTGATAGACGATGACCAGCAAACCTACTAAGAGCAAAACCCCCAGAAAAACGCCGGTCTTGGGTCGTTTGCGCATGGCGGCTATTCTATCACTGGCATTTTTCTTGAAGGTAAAGGCTTGGTTAAGCTCCATTGAAGCAATGTTCAAACACCTTCCTTCTCCACACAGGATAGTAATGCTATAATATTGGACATGAAATATCACATTTGGACTGAAGGCTGCCAGATGAATGTCGCCGACTCGCGGCGCGTGGCATCGGCTTTGGAACAATTAGGATACGTAGAGGCTCGCCAGGCAGAGGCTGCAGATGTCATCGTGTTGAACACCTGCGTCGTTCGCCAGAGCGCAGAAGACAAAGCCACGAGCCGGCTGTTATCATTGCGCCCACTCAAAGAGAAGCGCCCACATGTGGTCATCAACCTCATGGGCTGTATGGTGGGGGTGAAAAACTATACCCACTTGAAGAAGAGGTTCCCCTTTGTGGATGTGTTCTCGCCTCCATCCGACCCAGAACCTTTGATCGCCTTCCTTTCACAAAACGACCATCAGCAACTCGAAACGCACGAAACCGCGCGGCGCCATGCCCTGATGGATGGTGACCTGATCCTGCCTGCCAACGAGCGCGGAAAACTGGTAGCGACACACCTGCCCATCGTCCTGGGATGTTCTCACGCATGCACATTTTGCATCATCCCGTATCGGCGAGGGGTTGAACGCAGCCGGCCCTTTCAAGAGGTACTGGCTGAGGCACGCCTGCTGGTCGAGCAAGGAGTGAAAGAGATCACTTTGCTGGGGCAGATTGTCGATCGCTATGGACAAGACTTCCAGGACGGCACAAATCTGGCCACCTTGCTGCGCCGAATGCACGCGCTGGAAGGGCTGGAGCGCATCCGCTTTCTGACCTCTCACCCCAACTGGATGACGGAAGAACTGCTGGAGACTGTGGCGGAATTACCCAAAGTGATGCCGCACATCGAGGTACCTGTTCAGGCAGGGGATGACGAGGTGCTGGCGCGAATGCGCCGCGGCTACACTGCAGATGATTATCGGCGGTTGATCGACAAAATCCGCCAAAAGATCCCAGGAGTGGCCATCGCCACAGACATCATTGTCGGCTTCCCCGGTGAAAACCAAACCCAGTTTCAACATACCTATGATTTGCTTGCCGAGCTAAAACTGGACGTGGTGCATATCGCGCGCTACTCTCCCCGTCCGGGCACTGTTTCCGCACGGCGTATGCCCGATGACGTCCCGGATGAAGAGAAGTGGCGCCGCTTCCGCGCCTTGGAAGAGCTAGAAGAAGGCATCGCCACGGAAATCAATGCACAATATTTAGGACAAAACGTAGAAGTGCTGTTTGAAGAACAGGTGCGGGGTCGCTGGCGAGGGCGCACACCTACTAATAAACTCGTTTTTGTGGAAACGGATGCAGACCTGCGCGGTGCGATCAAAAACGTGCAGATCACCTGGGCAGGTCCCTGGTCCATGCAAGGCAGACTTCCCAATCCGTTGTCCCAGGAAACCAACACCTCCACGGGGATTCTTCAACCCGCGGAGAATATCAAGGCATAGTTAACCAGTAAGGGCAGAATCGTACATCAAACTGCGGTTCTATCCTCTGCTTCCACCCGCACCAAACGAGCGAGTTCACCCTCTAACGCCAATTCGGTGTGCTCGATGTTGATGATCGTTACTGGAGCATGTTGGAGCACACTCAGACGATGGCCAGGGACGAGCCCATAGGCGTACAGGCGCTCTTTCTGTTCGGGGGAAATGCCATCGAGAAAACCCACCACGCGCACCTGGCAGCCTGGGGGGGAATCGGCCAGGGTAAGCGGATGGCCATAGCTTCCGGCACGAGACCATCGATGGCGGCGACGCCAACCGCGCAGCAAGTGCCTCTTACGTCTAAAAAACATGGGGTCCAGAGCCTCCTGAGCTTTTTCCCGGCGGTTCATCTCCGCCCGGGGGCGAAAAGACTTTCGACAATAATCTACCCAGGCGTGTGCGTTGTGGATCGACGTTTTGATAGCCGCAGTTCGGGCAGCAAATAAATTCGCATGACGCGCTCAAGGGGCAAGCCTGACACGCCTTCTCCTCCGAAGGGCTGAAGCGATAGCCACACACACTGCACACGATTTCGACTTCTCGATTCATGGCCAACCGACCACCTGCAGGATGCGATACAAAACCCCTCCGACGCCGAAGGCGAGAGGAATGACGGTGAGCACGACGCCCGTAGCCACTTTCCAGCCGTTCTCTTTGGCGATCATCAGCACGCTGGCAACGCAGGGGATGAACAAGGTTACGGTGACCATGGCTACGAGCACCTGCAAGGGGGATAACAATCCCTGAGACTCCATGACAAACAGCCCGGTAGCGCCGAAATCGCGCCGCATGAAGCCCATAATGAACGCGGCGCTGGCTTGGGGCGGCAAGCCCAGCCACCCAGAGACCAACGGTTCCGCGGCTTTGATCAGGATGGCTAACAGCCCACTTTTATCCAAGAGGAACATCGCAGCCGTGCCAATGAGAAAGACGGGCACGACCTCTTTCAGATACCACTCCAGGCGCGCCGCAGTTTTGAGCAGGATATTACTCAATCGCGGCCAGCGCAGCGGTGGCAATTCGACAAACAACGGCGCTCGCTCTCCGGGCAAGAGACGCGCCGCCAGCCAGCCCACCAACACCAGCACCAGAAAGATGACCAA
Source organism: Anaerolineae bacterium (assembly GCA_037439525.1). GTDB lineage: Bacteria > Chloroflexota > Anaerolineae > Anaerolineales > UBA4823 > JBBIVW01. Next base: position 172,378 of record JBBIVW010000002.1, on the reverse strand, counting down.
CCCCCACACCGCGGTTGCAGCAAAGGAAATGCCTGCCAACATACCCACCACTACGCCCATCTGAGCGGAACACGGCACGGCAAGCGCCAGCAATAGAATGACCAACAAGCGATCGCGCTTGCTATCCAGGACGCGCGTGGTCACCGTAGCCATGGTGACACAACCCAATCCCAGGATCATCGGCAGGACGGCACGCCCGTTCAAACCCATGGCGCGGAACAAGCGGTTGCTAAAAGCTGCCAAGCGGGGGAGATAACCAGAATCCTCCAAGATGCCAAACGCCAGGAAAAAAGTGGTGACAATGGGCAGGATCAAGGCAATGGCGTAGGTCACCCCCATCGTCCACAGACCATACGCTCCAACGAAGAAATCCGACAGTCCGCTTATGGGGATCAAACGCCTGACCCAATCAATCATCCATGGGTTGATCACCTCGCCAAAGAGCTTTTCTTCCAACAACCCCACCAGTGTGCCGGCGCCAAACACACCGACGAATAGATACATGGCATACAGGACGACGAAAATGGTCACCAACCCCCAAAAGGGGTGCAAGGTGAAATGGCTGAGCCGGGCGGAGAATCCCTGCCAATCTCTACCCCTGGTGATCAAGCACTGCTGCACGAGGGTATCGATAAACTGCAAGCGCGCCTGGCGGATGAGTTCGGATAGAGGTTCCGCTTCAAACTCTTCGACAGCGCTTCGCTTTGCTTCCAGGAGTTCGAGCACTTCGGGGGGGATCGCTTTTTTCATCCAGGTGCCGGCAACCACATCGCCGCTCAGCCAAGCCAGAGCAAGCGCCCGATACCCGAGCGGCGGGGGTGGTACCTGTGCTTCGCGCAATAAGGCAGCAAATTCATGGATCAGCGATTCGACGCTGTGGGGATATTGCCAGCTTAGCCGAGGCGCCTGCGCGGCGAGCAGCGCCTCTTTGAGCTGGTCAATGCCCTGATTGAGCACAGCCGCGGTCGGGACGATTATCAGATTCAATGCCTCTTCGAGGTGCTCGATGTCGACCGCCACACCGCGATCTTGCGCCTCATCGATCATGTTGAGCGCCAAAACCATGGGCAAACCCATTTCCATAAGTTGAATGGTCAAATAAAGCGTGCGGCGTAAGTTTTTAGCATCACCAACTTGAAGAATGGCACGCACCGGCTCATCAAAGAGGACTTTTACGGTGACGACCTCATCCTCGGAATGAGGCGGGAAGGTGATGATGCCTGGTGTGTCAATAAAGGTAAGGTTGGGTATTTCCAACGAGGTGCCGCGCGTCACTTCGACCGTGGTGCCAGGGTAATTAGAGACCATCACGCGTTGACCGGTCAGTTTATGGAACAGCGCGGATTTGCCTACGTTGGGGTGACCAATGAGCGCGACCACTCCTGATGTGTGCCTCACCACCTGCGCTTCAGAGGGATGGCATGACATCATTCAACCTCCGCGGTTTTCGATTGGCTGGGCGAGGCGGCACACTTCTCGCACAAGCCATATAACACCAGAGAGGCAGTCGCCACGCGGGCATGGCTTCTGCCGCTGAAGCGGCGGATAATGGCAAGCACATCCGGGTCTTCGAACTCAAACACCATTTTGCACTGCTGACAGATGAAGTGATGATGCTCCGAGGGGATGGAGGGCTCGAAGCGTTGCTGACGACGTTCTTCATCAAAGCGGCGGCGGTTGATCAACCCTTCCTGTTCGAGCCAGCGCAATGTGCGATAGACGGTGGAGAGATTCAAGCGCGGGTGTTGTTCGATGACCACGGCGTACAAATCTTCCGCAGTGGGGTGGCATGCCTGGCGTTCCAGAGCTTCCAGGATCAGGCGGCGCTGGCTGGTCAACCGCCCGCCCTGAGCATGTAAACGTTTTTTTGCAGAATGAACCAGGTCGCTCATGAGCATGCTTCTCTTATTGCAAATAATTTGCAATAATTATAATCGCCCCCGATTGCCCCGCCCTAGTGATTTTCATCATCCTTTTCTGAGATAAACTTCCCGCGGATTCAGGCGGAAGAGGAGGATGGGCGCCCTCATAGAAGGAAAAAAATGGAATGAAACGGCATGAGTTCCTGGCACGAAAGAACCCACCCTCTTGGGTGGGTTCTGCGAGCAATAAGAACTGACAAACGCTATGGCGAGACCACGAAGACACCCTTCATACCGGCGTTGTAATGCACACCATCTTGCTCAAAGCAGCCCATCTCCCATTCACCAACCATCTCTTTGGTCACGGTAAAGGTAATTGTGGCGCGATCCCCGTTTTGATTCAGCACGACCATGAATCCTTCATGCCCCTCTTCCTCATGCTCGGCTTGCATGTCCTCCATCACCATCATCTGAACTTCGGGTTGTATGCCCGCCATGGCGAACATATCCTGGTGGTAGCCGCTGGGGCGCGACTCTTTCATCACCACCTCACGTCCAAACATGATTTCATGCGCCAATTGCCCCATGTTGACCAGCTCCAGGGTGACTCGTTGACCGACTTTGACTTCTATGCGGTTGGGGTTAAAGGCATATTCGGTCATCTCAATGCGAAATGTGACCGGCTCAGGCGTCTTGGAGGCGCAGGCTGTCACCCCTAGAACGAATAATAGAATTACGGAAAGCGCCAACGCATTCTTTTTCATTGTCTTATGATCCTCCTGTGGTAGTATAAAATTGGATGTTGATTATCCCATTAGTTATATTATACGTTATGTTTTGCCCTATGCGCTATATGGCTTATTCCGCGACGAGCAAAGTTGCTCGATGATTGTGTTATCATGATGGCACTTCGGATGAAGCATCAAAGAATATATCGCCCAGAGATCGGACACATGGAAAAAGAGCCCTGAAAGCCACGTACCTTGGCGCGGCATCAGCCGAACACGGTCATCAGACCATGGTCGCCTCTTTCTCTCTCGGTAGCTAAGGTGGACGCGGCAGGCAAAATGATCTGGATAGGCGCTTTTTTAGCAGGTTGCATGACTTAACATGACGCAAAATGCATTCCGCGCCAGGCGGAATTACAATGAAAAGGATAAAATGAGCACTTCATCCAAAAGAGAACATAGCGCAACCCGGTCCAGCCGGGGGATTCGCGTGCTACTCGCCGACGACCACGCGGTAGTGCGCGCGGGCATTCGTCAATTCCTAGAGCACGCCCAAGATATCGAGCTCATCGCGGAAGCGGAAGATGGAGAAATGGCCAAAGCCCTAATCGCCCAACACCAGCCTGAGGTGGTCATCCTCGACATCCAAATGCCGAAAGCCAGCGGCATCGAGGTCACACGCTGGATTCGCCGTCACTATCGAGACATTGGCGTGCTCATTCTAACCGCCTTTGACGATGACCCTTATATTTTTGCCGTATTACAAGCCGGAGCAAATGGTTATGTGCTGAAAACCGCGCCTCCTAAGGACATCATCCAGGCGGTGCGTGATGTATTCGAGGGGCGATCCGCGTTAGACCCGAGCATCACGCACAAAGTACTGGCGCAACTCGTCAAACAACAAAACCAAAAACCTATCGAAAAGCTATCCGACCGAGAGCTTGAGGTTTTAGCTTTGGTGGGAAAAGGTTATACCAATAAGGCCATTGGCGTCCAATTGGGCATTAGCGACCGCACAGTGCAAGGGCACCTGGCACACATTTTCAATAAGCTGAACGCCGCCAGTCGCACCGAAGCAGTGATGCGAGCAGTATCATTCGGTTTACTGCCTCCAGATTTGGGCGAATTTCCCGATGAACCATAATCAACCAGCCAACAGACGCCAAAGATTGGTGGATATCTTTTCGCGTGGTCTGACATCGCAGCTTCTGACGACGATCATCCTGCCGTCTTCCATTCTTCTGATACTGATTACTTTTGGCGGATTGAGGATCCATCAACAAGCCATGCGAGAGCTAGCCAGCGCCAGGGATGAACGCACTGCCAGAGCGTTGTCCAGTGCGATAGAGAGTCAGGTGCGACTCAAAATCGAAACCCTGAAAATGATCTCCTATGAGGTGAGCAGAAGCGAGGCACGCGTTGACCATATCACACCCCTAGAAGGAGGCGAAGCATTTGACGACATATTCAATGCCGGGTTAGGACTGCTCGATCATCAAGGGAATCTCACTCCGCTAACCCCCGAATTTAACTTATGGGATGACACCCTCGACCCTAATACAATTACCAGTCTGGCACCTCAATACACCAGGGCAGCATCTTTGCCGATAATGATCGAAGGAAAAAGCGATGAGAGGCCGGTTCCTCTGCTATGGATGGCGCTGTATCTGGAAGCTCAAGACAGTTATCTCATCGGCGGATTTTCGCCATCTGAGATGATCGACTCCGTGGTCAAAAGCGCGTACCCTGATGGCCAGGGCAATGTGGTGTACGTATTGGGTACACGTGGGGAGTACCTCTATCGGCATGGCACCTATGTTCAAATTGGATTTCAAGAGAAACACATCCAGGAAATCCTGAACACATCGGACGTAAGTGGGGCGACCTATGTGCAAAGTGGGGGCGAGGAACATGTGATCGCCTATAGCTTCATCCCCATAACAGGTTGGGTGGTGCTGATTGAAGAGCCCTGGGAATCCGTGGCCAGCCCTTTGTTACGCCTCACTGAAAATGCGCCTCTGGTGCTCATTCCCATTGTAATACTTGCCTTTGTCGGCTTATGGCTGGCTTCTCGGCGCATTGTCCAACCGCTTCAAAACCTGGAAGCGCAGGCTGTAGAGTTAGGTTGGGGAAACTTTACCGCCATCGAAAAGCCGGTCGGGGGCATTATGGAGATACAAAATCTCCAGAACGAATTGATCAAGCTGGCGCGCACCGTGCACGCCTCCCAACAAGGCTTGCGCAATTACATCAACGCCATCACACTCGGCCAAGAGGAAGAGAGGCGCAGGTTGGCGCGTGAACTTCACGATGAAACCCTTCAATCGCTGATTGCGCTCAACCAGCGTATTCAACTGGCGCTGCTTTCGATCGAGGAAGGGAAGACGGAAGATCTGACGAGAAAGATCGAAGAGATTCAACAATTGAATTCCCAAACGATCCAAAACTTGAGGCGCATCTCCCATGGGTTGCGCCCCATTTACCTGGAAGAACTGGGGTTGTCTGCGGCATTGGAGATGCTGGCAGGCGAAATAGAAAAGAGCTACAACCTTTCGGTAACCTTTACCCATGCCGGAGAGGCAATTCGACTTCCACCCAATGTAGAATTAGCTTTGTATCGTATGGCGCAGGAGGCGTTGAACAACATCCTCAAACATGCCAAAGCAAGTTGGGCTTGCATCTCTATCGAAAGCCGGGCGGACAAAATTATTCTAGAGATTCAAGACAATGGAATCGGTTTCAAGTACACCAACGACCCCAGCCCGTACTTTGCCGGAGGGCATTATGGACTACTCGGCTTGCGTGAACGGGCAGAAATGATCGGTGCACAGCTCGAAATCCACAGTCAGGCGAACAAAGGAACGCGCATTCGTATTCTCCTCGATCAGCCCAGACAAGCCGTGGATAGAAGCGAAGTTCAGGTTTAACCCAATCCCGTGGCATAAGCCACTCGAGTCAAGCGAAAGCGGGGCATTACCCGTGTTTCGCTCTATCTTCTCTCCCGCTAATAAGAGGCGCCAACGTATGGGCAAAATTGCTTATAGAGGGCGGAACCAAGTTGTGATATTATTTTCTTGTTATTCATACCTAAATTCTCTTATTTTATAGAAAACGCCAACTCATGATGCAAAAAACAAGTATCCTTATATTACTCAGCCTTATTGTCTTATCCGCATGTGTGGGAAGCAAACCTGCTACATTCTCACAAGAGATAGCGGGGAGGAAAATTCTCCTCGATGAAGGGGAATATACCCAAATCACCGTTGACGAATTGCGAGCCATGCTCGAAGATAAGGATTTCATTTTTATAAACGTGCACATCCCATTTGAAGGTGACATCGCGGGCACCGATTTATCGATTCCTTTCGACGAAATTGCCGAAAAGCTGGATCAACTGCCTGAAAACAAGGATGCAAAAATCGTGTTGTATTGTCGCAGTGGACGAATGAGCAGTATCGCAGCAGAAACTCTGGTGAAATTAGGCTATGGCAACGTTTGGAATCTCGAGGGAGGTATGATTGCATGGGAAAAAGAGGGCTTACCTATCATTGGGAGATAAGATGACAAACATGAACAACACAGAAACTCGAACAGGGATGCGCCTGCCTGGCCGTATGGTGCTCATCACCCTGGGTGCGTTCTTCCTTGGTTTGTTTTTAGGTTTTACCCTGCGCCCAGCGATCCTCGAGGCAGTGAGTCCTACAGGCGCTGGAACGAGACAGGGCTCGACCTCTCTCCCCTCTCCAGGTGCAATTCAAACCCAGCAGCAGGCAATGGAATATCTCATCAGCCAGACGCGCCATTTTAAAGGCGACCCTGATGCACCCATCACGATGATCGAGTTCAGCGATTACCAGTGACCATTCTGTGGGCGATTTGCCACTGGCGCGGGGCGCCAGATCGATCTGCAATACATCGCACAAGGTAAAGTGCGCTTTGGTTATTGGCACTTTGCTTTCTTAGGCACAGAATCTTTATGGGCGGCAGAAGCCAGCGAATGTGCCGCCGACCAGAACGCGTTTTGGGAGTATCACGACCTTTTGTTCGCCAATCAAGCAGGCGAGAACCGAGGCGCCTTTAGCATCGAAAACCTCAAGAGGTTGGCTCAAGAGCTGGGGTTAGAGACCGAGCAATTTAACGAATGCCTGGATGGCGGAAAGTATCGGAACCTGGTGCGCTCTCAAACCGAAATCGCGCGCCAAATAGGGGTCAATAGCACCCCCAGTTTTCTCATCAATGGACAGCCTTTTGTAGGGGCTCAGCCGTTTGAGAATTTCCAAAAGCTGATCGAGGCCTTGCTCAAAGAAAGCGACTGACCCCCTTTCTGCGCAGCCCATAAGCCCAACCTGGTCGACAATGAACCTGGCGCAGAGAAAACCTCCGCACCGTTCTTCAACCATCTTCCACTCAATGCGTGGTCCAAGCGATGGGAAACCCACCCTGGGTGGGTCCCATCCAAGTTGGGCTGACTCGAATGAGAGGCGGTCCGATTCTGCCACAATAGGTAAAACTGCCTATCGTTTTAGGCGGCAAATGGCGCTTGGTTAATGCATGAGAGAGATATATAGTAAACTCACCTCGACGCTTTTATGGGCATCTGGCGTGAAATCGACGCTCGGTCTCAGCACAGTTTTATCGACCTTCCCCAGAGCCAGACCACCATGGGCTGAGGGTGACCTGCTTAAATGGTTGCAGTGGAGTGATCGATGTCTCATACCATCCAATTATGCGTCTTTTCTGGAGACAGCCAGGCCATCATCACCCGGACTATGGAACGTCTCGCCTGCGTGGGACTCCAAGTCATGCGCTCGTTTGATTTGCAACTGGCGCGCCAGGCGCACACTGACTGTGCATGCCCTCACCATGGTACGGATCAATGCTCTTGTCAATTGGTGGTGCTTCTGGTATATGACCAAGACCATAAACCGATCACGCTCATTGCTCATGGATATGACGACAAAACACACCTCGTGCTCATCGATAGCCCGGAGCAACACCCTGATCCCCTTGTGGTGTCCACGATCATGCGCGCCCTTTCGGCGGCCGGATCGGTGGAGCCAAAACCAGGGCTTCACTCCAATGCAGGATGATATCTGGGCGCAAGGAACGAGACGGGCACATGGTTCCATCGTGCCGATAGGCAACACAAATGTATAAAAGTACGCGCCAGATCGGAACAATCAGGAAAAGTTAGTTATGAAGAAAGGAGAAACACACTATGGCTATCGATCCCGTTTGTAAAATGCAGGTTGACAAAAACTCTGCTGCAGCGACCTTTGAATATCGCGGGAAGATGTATTACTTCTGCGCACCAGGATGCAAAGCCGCATTCAGCAAAGATCCCGAGAGATACCTCCAGCAGCAAGAGGAAGAAGACGAACACAAAGACCACCACGGGCACGAACACTGACACATCTCGCCCAATCGCGCCCCCATAAAAAACTTGAACGTTCCTATGCAATCCCTCGGATGGTGATATGGAAACAAAACCGGAGCATACTCAGCATAATACACCTGAAGAACCATCAAATCATATCCATCATGCTGAACACGAAATGAGGCATACAACCCACAACGCCGAACATGCAACCACTGTAGCCCATAGCAGGCATGGAACGCACCAATCCCATGTTGACCATACGGGTCACGAGGCGATGTTTCGCCAGCGGTTTTGGGTCTCCTTAGTGCTTTCCATCCCGGTGCTCCTCTTCAGCCCAATGCTGCAAACATGGCTGCAATTCCGCATGCCAGAATTTCCCGGCAGCGAGTGGATCACACCTGTTTTTGCCGTGATCGTATTTTTCTATGGCGGTATCCCGTTCTTACAAATGGCCCGCCCGGAGATACACAACCGGCGCCCCGGCATGATGACCTTGATTTCGCTGGCGATAACTGTGGCTTTTCTCTACAGTTTGGGAGCGTTGCTTTTACCCACAGAAAGCTCCTTTTTCTGGGAATTAGTCACATTGATCGACATTATGCTATTGGGCCATTGGCTTGAAATGCGGTCTATACGACAAGCCTCCGGTGCGCTTAAAGAGCTCGCCAAGTTAATGCCGGACACAGCCGAACGTCTCCTTGCAGATGGGCGCGTTGAAGAAGTCCCTGTGCACCAGTTGCGAAAGGATGATCTGGTGCTTGTGCGGCCCGGTGCTAGCGTACCCGCGGATGGGTTGGTGGAAGACGGCGAATCTGACTTGAACGAAGCGATGATCACCGGGGAGTCGAAACCGGTAAAGAAACGACCTGGCGATCAGGTCATCGCCGGTACGATCAATGGTGAGGGCAGTTTAAGGGTGCGCGTGACAGCTACCGGCGACCAAACTGCGCTTGCGGGGATTATGCGTCTGGTGGAGCAGGCTCAACAAAGCAAATCTAATACCCAGATTCTGGCAGATAAAGCTGCTGGATGGTTGTTTTATATCGCATTAGGTGTCGCGGCCATCACTGCCAATGCATGGACGATTGCCGCAGGCTTCGATGTAGAGGTAGTGGCACGCGTGGCTACGGTCTTGGTCATCGCCTGCCCCCACGCGCTTGGATTAGCCGTGCCCCTGGTCGTAGCCATCACCACTGCCATGGGGGCACAAAATGGGATTCTGGTGCGTGACCGGCTGGCATTGGAAAAAGCCAAAGACATCGACACGATCATTTTCGATAAAACCGGGACGCTGACTGAAGGAGCGTTCGGAGTGGTGGATTTGAAAACCGTCAACGGTTGGGAAGCCGATAAAGCTCTGGCGCTCGCCGCCGCCATAGAGGGGGATTCCGAACACACCATGGCGCGCGGTATCCGTAAGTCTGCTGCAGAGCGTGGCCTCCCGATCCCCGAAGTGCACCATTTCGAAGCCCTAAAAGGGCGGGGTGTGAGCGCGATCAGCAATGGGACACGCGTCTATGTAGGCGGGCCGCGTTTGCTCGAAGCACTAGAAGTTCGGTTACCCGATGAATTAGCCCAGTTCGAGTACATCGCCAGCCAGAAAGGACAAAGCGTGGTCAATCTGATCATCGAAGAAGAGGCGGAGCGGAAAGTCGTCGCTGCGTTTGCGTTAGCGGACGTAATTCGGCCAGAAAGCAAAGCCGCCATCGAGAGGCTACACGGATTGGGTGTCGAAGTAGCCATGCTGACCGGCGACAGTCAGGCGGTTGCCAAAGCAGTGGCAGAAGAGCTGGGCCTGGACACATTTTTTGCCGAGGTGCTTCCAGAACATAAAGACCAAAAGGTGGCCGAATTACAGAAACAAGGAAAAAGCGTTGCCATGGTGGGAGATGGGGTCAACGACGCCCCTGCGCTAACGCGTGCAGATGTGGGCATTGCCATCGGAGGCGGCACAGATGTAGCTATTGAGTCGGCAGGTATTATCCTGGTGAAAAGCAATCCTTTGGATGTGGTGAAAGTTCTCGATCTCAGCCGGGCAAGCTATCGTAAGATGATTGAAAATCTCATTTGGGCCACCGGTTACAATGTGGTTGCCTTGCCACTGGCCGCGGGTATCTTAGCCCCCATAGGTATTGTGCTCTCACCTGCGCTAGGTGCTCTATTCATGTCATTGAGCACCATCATTGTGGCCTTCAACGCCCAACTGTTGCGCCGCCTCAAACTTGCCGGTTAGTCTGGCCGATGGAGATAAAATCCCCATGATCGCATTGGATCGGAGGACAGCCCTCACACGTCTTCGCTACCAACGCATTGCCCCTATTTACGATCGAATAGAGGCGTTGATGGAAAAAAGGTACCTCCCCTGGCGTAAGCGTCTCTGGTCGATGGTGGTTGGTCCTTCGGTGCTTGAAGCGGGCGTGGGCACCGGAAAAAACATGCTTTTCTACCCACCACAGATTCGGGTCACAGCGATTGATCTAACTCCAGGCATGCTGGAAAGAGCAAAAAGGCGTGCCCATGAATTGGGTCGAGAGGTCGATTTGTGCGTTGGCGATGTGCAAAAACTCGATTTTCCGGATGATACCTTCGACACAGTATTGGCGACCTTCGTATTTTGTTCTGTACCGGAGGCTGTGCTGGGTTTGAAAGAACTGCTCCGCGTGACCAAACCGGGTGGACAGGGCCTTTTTATCGAACATGTGCGTTCTGAGCATGCGCTTCTTGGAGCGCTTATGGATTTAGTCAACCCCATGGTTGTGCGCATGATGGGAGCCAATATCAACCGCCGCACGGTTCTCAACATCCAGCAAGCGGGGTGGAACGTTTGCAAGGCTGAAAACCTTGGGAGGGGAGATGTCTTTAAGCAGATCGTGGCGATAAAGCCGTTTAATCCAGGTGCATCTGAAGAGGGACATGCATCATACCCGGCGAAGGCGAGTATCAGCCAGGCTGAACTCCATCTCGGCGAGGTCGGATTTCAGAATAATTCGCTGAAAGGAAGGTAGGATGAAGAGGATCATACGAGGCAGTAAGATATTCGGCGTGTGGATCACAGTTTCACTGCTGGTAAGCGGGTGTATGCCATGGATGCGAACTCCTTGGTTCCAACGTGGAGCTCCAGGCTTTTTTGAATCACCGCCGAGCGAATCCCCCAGCGTGTCCAACGGGGAAAGGATATATTTCACCGCCATCAGCGCCAGAGGAACGCGCATCACCTATCGAGGTGGACCAGCCTTCGGGGGAATGATGGGAGGGTACCTTACGTGTGCCGCCTGCCATGGGCCGGAAGGCCGTGGTGGAACTCACGTCATGCACATGCAAGTTATGGATGCGCCCGACATTCGCTATATTGCTTTGAGCCAAGAGGAACACGAAGAAGCAGAGGGCAATGAAGCGCATGAGGACGAACACCCCGGGTATGGACTCGAGGAGTTTTATCTGGCAGTGATCCAAGGCAAACACCCTGATGGAGAACCACTGAGCGCAGATATGCCACGGTGGAGCATGAGTGATGAAGACCTGGCGGATTTATTCGCCTTCTTACAAACCCTTCCTTAGCAAGTGGGTAATTTGAACGCCAAAAGGCTTCCGGGTTGGGAAGCCTTTTGGCGCATCAACCACAAAGCGTCTCAAGCTCCCTCTTCGAGCGCTTGATGAAGATACGGAAAACCAAACCAGACCACAGCTAGGGCAAACAACCCACCGGTGATCAAGCGCATCCACGAATTGAAACTTCCCCAAGCGTCTCCCACATAGAATGACAAGGGTAATGATTGGCGGGTAAGCGCGGCCAACCATTGGTTGGTCTGCCTGAAGCCTTGATCGATGCCGGCAAGGTCACTGATAAAGTGCGTGCTGCCATCCACAGCCATAGGGAGGAGCAACAGGATGAATCCCCACCATGGAAGGGGCTTTAGGCGAGGCAAGACAACCCGCCAAAAGGCAGCCAACACCGGCAGGGGCGTGTACATGGCCACCATGCGATCGGACCAAGCTACCTTCCAGCCCATCTGCGGGTTGCCCATGAATTGGCGTAAAATCAACGGGTTGGTGGTGTCCTGCCATGCGGCCTGAATCTCGCCCAGGGAATACATCCATTTTTCGCCAAATAAGAAAAACGAGCGCTGCGGCAACTGGTGGCAAAGAAAGGAATACAAAAGGTAAATGCCCTTCGCCGGTTTTTCCCATCCCCAATGCATCAGCAAGGGGGCAAGAAAAGGGAGGAGAGCCATAATCGTCAACGAAGCCAGGAAAATACCGAACCAGCTACGGGTAATCCAATGCGTCACTGCATGGATCGAAACACCATGTTGATTGTATTGGCGTGTATGGCTCATACGAAGTCTATTTCACCCAATTCGATAGCACCACCAGGGTTTTTTCCGGTTCGGCTGGGTCATTCGTGATCAAATGCACGCGAAAATCGTGAAAACCTTCCATGCCGGCGTGCATCATGAACTCCAGGGTTAAACTTGTCTTTTGACCGGGTTTGAGAGTCATCGAACCGATGACCGGTGTGGGCGGTCAACACCCCTCTACCAACTCTGTATAAGGCGCTTGTGTAAATCGCAATGCCCTGTCACCAACATTGGTCAATTCGAACTCGACCCGAACCACTTGATTAATAGGAATATCCCCTAAATCCACATATTCCTTATCAACCACCAAATGTGGTGCACCGCTTACCTCAGGGACAAAATTGGGATCGGTTTCATCCTCCCGCATAAGCGCCACTGCAGCAATGATAAGAATCGCACCACCTAAAAAAGCTAAGAGCAGAGGCAAACGTTTCGCTGGAAATCTGGAAGGTGTTGCTTTTCTCTTTTTGGTTGGTTTTTTACTTTTATTCCTACTCATTTATCAAACCTCCATAATCGAATTGAAAAGTATATAAATAAGCGACAATCGCCCAAATCTGCTCATCGGTGAAAATAGGTCCCCAATAAGGCATGCCTGTTCCCATACCACCCCGCACAATCTTGCCCTGTAACAAGGCAGGGCTGGCAGCCAACATATGTTCCCGATCGGTAAAATTTGACGGAGGAGTGGCTTCATGGCCTAATGGGTGCTCGGCATCATCGGCGTCTGCACGATCACCGCCGGCAAAGTAGGCTGACATATCTCCCCTTCCATCGCCCCTCTCCCCATGGCAGGCTGCACAGTTGGCAGCATACAGCGCTTCCCCCTGCTCCAGGTTCTGGGCAGAGGTCTGGATAAAGAACATAAAGGCGACCAGATCCCACACATCCTGAGCGCTCAGAGAGGCGGCCCAGGACTCGCCACGGATAGAACGCCACATCTGCTCTGGGCTGTGGGTGAGATAGGTTTCTTTGAGCATGTATTTTTCCGGGATGGTAAGCTTTGCGGCCAGCGCGGCACCATGGGCTGCGGAGGGCGTCACGATGGGTACAATCTCGGTTCGGTGAACGGCATCTATGTCCAACCCCAATTGCAGATACAAAGGTTTGACCTCGGGCATGGGGTTCGAATCGCCCCACACCTCAATGACCCCGCGCATACGCCAATGATTGGGACCACACCAGCGTGTGCAATAAAACACATACCGACCGGGTTGATGGAATACCAGGGTGGTTTCACTGATCTTTCCAGGCTCAATCTCTACATGTGGGGCATCTATACCTCCAACGGCGAAACCATGAAGCACATCTAAAGAAGTCAGACGAATATGTAGAGGGACGCCAACCTGGGCTTCCAAAACCTCCGGAGACCAGCCACCGTTCTCTGGCATTGCCGCTTGAACGAGTATCCCGCGCTGACGCGCCTGCCATGTGGCAAAGAATAAACCCGCCGGCACACCTACCAGAACGAGGATAAAAAGCCATCGCGCAAGTGCCTCGGACCTTTCGAGTCTCATAAAATCAACACCCCCATAAGCGTCAGCGTGTAAACCAGACAATACCCTATCACCGGCAAAGCCTGGCGGAGTGCCCTGGCAGGCGATAATTGCTGCCTGGCAAGGTAAGCGACATGATTAGCAGACCAAACAAGACCAATCATCAAAACCAGGCTTACCAGATAAGGGGTGAGGGAAGTCAAATAAGGCTGCCAGCCCCAATCCGCAGTGCCCAACAGATTCCAGCCCACACCGAGAGGGTCGGAAATCACACCCCACACATAGGAAAGATTGGCGAAAACGAAGGCTAATGTGAACGCAATCCATGCAGAAAGGCTCAAAGGGATAAGGCTATAAGCGTAAGTGACGAAACTCCGCCTCAGGCTGCCGCGGGCTTTTGCCAGATGGTTTCCCAACCAGACTGCCAGTGCAAACAAGCCCGGCAAGGCAACCAAAAGGACAAGTAAAAAGCCCAGGGCATATCCCAGCCAGGGGAGTGTACCCACCGAATACGCAAGGCGCTTCAGCCAACCCCATGGACCTAAAAGGACAAATACGTACACAAGGGCTGAACCGAGCATTATGAAAGCCTTGTAGGCTTCATCCATACGCCCTATGCCTATCCGCTGCAGGTCATCCCCGATAGGTCGAATGTTGACTGCGATATTGTCCAAGGAGCAGGTACGGAGGCACTCCATGCACAATCCGCAATTGGTGTTCACTTTCAAAGCGGCTGGAAATACCATCCAGGGGCAACCGTAACCCTGCGCGCTGCCCGTATAGCATAATTTTTCGGCGTGCGTGGCACAGATGGAAGTATCCTTAACGCGCAATTCTAGCGGGGATAATTGAGCATAAAGCCCGATGAACCCGCCAACGGGGCAAAGATAGCGACAGAACGTGCGCCGTTCATACACCAGGCTCACTCCTATGGCAAGCAGGAGTAAGGCCAATAAAACCAGGCTGGTGACCGCAGGCTGGGTCAAGATCACTATGCTAAAAAGTGCTACCAGGAGGAACATGGCATTTTGGAGCCAGATGTTGCGCCAACGTGCGGCCCAACGGCGTAAAGGGCGGGCTCTGTTACTCACAGGGGGTTTTAAAATCGCACCTCGTTGTGCCCACTCGCCAGGTGCAGGGATCGGGCAAATACTACACCAGGCGCGGCCCAGGAAAGGTACGGCAAGCAGGATCAATAGCGCCCACCACAAAATCCATACGAACACGATGGCAAAGTTTCGGCTACCTACGGGAGTACCAACCGACCCGCTGACAATAGCGAGTATAAACACCGCCAGAGTGGTTAGGGTGAGCACAAACTGCCACCAGCGGTTACGCAACACCGCCTTTACACCCGGCAAAGCGGTCAGTTCGATGTGCATCACTTATCCCTCTTAATTGATTTGTGCTGCTGAGCCAGGGTGGATAAAGGCAAGAGCAGTACCGCGGAAGCAAGCACAACAGTCAAAGCCAAAGGGCGTAAAGCAAAACCGGGCTCTATAACTTTAAGCTTGCCGAGCATGAAAGGGTGTAATGCACCGCAAGTCACTGAGCAACGTATCCAGAAGATGCCCGAGCGGTCGGCGATGAAGGTCAGCCGGTTGCTCTCTCCCGGCGCGGCGCGCGTTTCTAAGCCATAGCCATCGATAAACAGCCCGTGAACCACATCACGAGAATGAAGTTCTAGGGTGACGCGAGCGCCCTTTTGCACTGTGATCACCCCGGGTTCATATGCAAAACTACTGGCCTCCACACGGATGAAGCGATCCTGAGGCGACCTCGCGGCCGCGGGCAGCGGCACCCACAGAGTCAAAAGGCCGAGAAAAAGGAACATGCCCGCTATAGAGAGGTTCTTGTTCACGAAAGGCTGCCTTATGCTAGGGCATGTTCGATGGACCATATTTCGAATATGTCTGGTCAATGGTCTTTCGAATAGTGGTTAATTCCTCACCTTGCTCAAGCATCCGCATCACATCCTGTGTGATATCTACACAAATCGAGCAGCCCAGGGCATGGTGATCCAACAAAACCTTCCCCTCAGCGCTCACCCCGCGCACATAACAGGCATAATTCGAGGTATGGCCTACACTGCCGCACCCACAGTAGCAGGGGATGTTTTGGAGGACTTCTGGATTTGCAACCGCGAAATGGTACGCCTCGCGCACGACGATGGGCGCGCTTTGGATTTCTGCAGGCATCTGATCTAACGATGCCAATGCTGTGGAGGGTTTAACAGCACGCGTGCACGCAGACAACTGGGTGCCCAATAAAAACAACCCGGCAAACAGAAAATTTAACCATAACCTTTTAGACATAAGACCTACAGGCGTCATTCAACTTTCTCCATAGCGCAAGTTTTTGAGCAATCGCGACGCCACGATTATAGATATAAATCCTTCAAGCTCAGCGAGCTAACTCGCGCCTGAGCATATAGGCAATATGGCGTATCTTCTACTCCCCCGGCATCGAAAAGCACAGCTCAAAGCATATTTGAATTCGGCATAGCGTCGCCTTACTGTGATGGAAATCATTATTTTTTTTAAGAAAATGACGATTCTCGATAATTTTCATTGACAGAATAACGTTTTTCGTTATAATAACTGCGTGCTCGATAAAACCGACCGCGAGATTATCCAATTGCTCCAGTATGATGGGCGCTTGCCCTTCACCGACATCGCGGATCAACTGGGCATCTCCGAAAGCGCCGTTCGGCGGCGGGTGAACCAAATGGTGCAAGATGGGGTGCTGCAAATTGTTGGCATCGTTGAACCCCATCACCTCGGCTGGAACGAAGCCGGCATGATCGGCATCACCGTTGAGCCCGAGAAGATCGAACAAGTAGCCCAGGCGATCGCCCAACTCGAAGAAGTATCCTACCTCTTCCAGGTAGCGGGAGAGTTCGATCTCTTCGCCGAGGTCATGTGTAAAGACCGCGAGCACTTTGTCTCATTCCTTAACGACAAGCTGCAGAAGATCCCCGGAGTGCGCAATACGCGCACTTTCTTAATGTTGAAAATGTACAAACTTTCTTATCGTTGGGGCCATGCCACACCCCATCGTTCGCTGGAGCAGGAGGTGAGGAGGTAAGCATTGATGCGCTTCAAGCTACATTCATCCCTCAGGAGAGACAAATGAACGAACGTTTCGCCGTGGAACTACGCCAGGTGACCAAACAATTCGATGAGGTCACCGCTGTGGATGGAGTATCTCTGGGCATTCGAGATGGAGAGTTCTTCTCATTGCTGGGCCCAAGCGGCTGTGGAAAGACCACCACCCTGCGGCTGATCGGAGGCTTTGAGATGCCTACGGGCGGAGATGTGCTCATCGAGGGCAAACCGCAAGGCTTTACACCTCCCTATAAACGACCCGTGAACACGGTCTTTCAGAACTACGCCCTCTTCCCACACATGAATGTTTTTGAAAACGTCGCCTTTGGTTTACAGATGCAGAAGGTAGCCAGGGAGGAAATTCGCAAGCGCGTCAAAGAAATGCTCGAACTGGTGCAACTACCGGGCATGGAATACCGCAAACCTAATCAGCTCTCCGGGGGGCAGCAACAGCGCGTTGCACTGGCGCGGGCGTTGATCAACCACCCTAAAGTATTGCTGCTGGATGAGCCACTAGGCGCCCTCGACTTGAAGCTGCGTAAAGCCATGCAATTAGAGCTGAAAGCCCTACAGCAACGCGTTGGCATTACCTTCATCTATGTCACGCATGACCAGGAAGAAGCCCTGACCATGTCGGACCGCATCGCGGTGATGCATAAAGGCAAAGTGCTGCAATTAGGCGCACCAGAAGAGATATACGAAAAACCGACCAACCGCTTCGTCGCCGATTTTATCGGCGAGACGAACTTCCTGGAGGGCCGCGTGGCGAATATCAATGCTTCATGGGTAGAAGTGCTCATCAACGAAAGCCTTCCGATACGCCTCCCCGCGGCCCGCCAAGTGGTGCAAGGTCAAAAAGTGACCTTGGCGATTCGACCGGAGAAGCTCTCGCTGGCAAAAACCGCCTTGCAGGCAAGCGACTTGCGCGGAGAAGTGCAGGAAATCATCTATATTGGCACGGATATTCGCTACCTAGTGCGCATCTCGCCACAAACGACCATTATTGTTCGCGAACAAAATCGCGGTGGCGCACTTGGCGAGCGTTTTCAACACGGAGAACAAATTTATGTGCATTGGTCAACCGAGCATGTCAACCTGCTTACCGAATGAGGCGAGAGCATGAACCAAAGTAAAGCTTCTACCTGGCGCCTTTTATTCCTCATTTCCCCCAGTTTGTTTTGGCTGGTGGTGTTTTTTGCGATCCCACTCCTGCTTGTCTTGGCGATGAGCTTCGGGCAGCGCGGCATATATGGCGGCGTGGAATGGAAATTCACCCTGGATAATTTCTTCCGTTTTCTCAACCCGAGCGACCCGCTATACCTGCGCATCTTCTACCGCACAGTGTACATTGCCATCATTACCACAGTGGTTTCATTTCTGATTGGCTATCCTATGGCATTCTGGATTGCCGTGCAACCCCCAAAAAGGCGCAATGCGCTCATCCTTTTGCTGATGGTGCCTTTCTGGACGAATTTCCTCGTGCGCACATACGCCTGGATTCTCATCCTGCGCGAGCAAGGGGTGATCAACAACCTGTGGACAGAGACAATCCACCAGCTTGCTCTACACATAGGCGCTACCCTTCCGTGGTTGCCTCTGGAGGGGTTGGTGCGGGTAACGGCGACCCCCTTACCGCTTTTCGGCACAGATCTGGCGATCATCATTGGTTTGGTGTATGGCTGGTTGCCCGATATGGTCTTGCCATGTTACGCAGCCATCGAACGTTTCGATTTCTCTCTGGTGGAAGCGGCGGAGGATTTATACGCCAATCGGGTACAGGCGTTCATCAGGGTGATCTTTCCCCTCACCCTGCCAGGAGTCGTCGCTGGCTCCATCTTGGTTTTTATTCCATCACTGGGCGCTTATGTCACTCCGGACCTGCTGGGAGGCGCAAAATCGGTGATGATTGGAAACGTGATTTACGCCCAGTTTATGAACGCACGCGATTATCCATTCGGCGCAGCAATCTCATTCGTGCTGATGACGCTTATGCTCATTGGCACGCTGATCTACTTTCGCTCTACCGTAGCCAAGCAGAAAGGAGAACGCCGTGCCATCTGACACCCTCGCGCCAGGCGCTCGCCCCATCAGCAGGCGTCTAGGCAGTCTGCTTCTTGGCGGTCACGGGCTGTTGAGCTATGCCTTCCTATACGCCCCAATTGTGATCCTCATCATATTCTCCTTCAATGCGTCAAAGTTTGCCTCTGCTGCTTGGAAAGGCTTCACGTTCAAATGGTATCTCGAACTATTGAACGACGCTGCGCTCGGAGCTGCGCTGCGCAACAGCCTATACATCGGCATTGCTTCTACTCTTGTCTCTACAATTTTCGGCACCATGGTGGCTCTAGCCATGGAACGCTACAACTTTTGGGGCAAGCTGGCCTTCGATGCACTGCTGTATCTGCCCATCATCATCCCTGATATTGCCATGGCGGTAATGCTACTGTTGTTCTTCGTACTGACGAAAATGCCCCTGGGGCGTTACACAGTGATCATTTCCCACATCGCGTTCAACATCTCTTTCGTCGCTGTGGTGGTGCGCGCCAGGCTGGCTCAGTTCGACATTTCCCTGGAAGAAGCCGCACAAGACCTTTACGCCGACGAGTGGCAAACCTTTCGACGCGTGACTCTACCCTTGCTCATGCCCGGCATACTTGCAGGCGCCTTATTGGCGTTCACGTTATCCCTGGACGATTTTGTGATCACATTCTTCACCGCCGGTCCTGGAGCAACGACTTTGCCCTTGCGCATCTACTCTATGGTGAAACTGGGCGTCACACCTGAGATCAATGCCCTTTCGGCAGTGATGCTCGTAACATCCTTTTGCTTGGTGTTGCTTTCCTTTTTCTTGCAGAGAGGAGGTGGTGGAACAGTCGAGCCGCTTTGACTTGCATCAACAGAAGCCTCGTTCCTCAGAAAAACGTTCACGCATAGTTTTCTTGGGGAAGGAGCAGGGTATTGAAACAAATAGACAAACGACAATCAAGGAGGTACAGAAAGATGAAACGCATGGTTATCCTGATCGGTTTGACCTTGGTCGGTGTCTTGCTGCTGGTCGCCTGCCAGGGGCAGGAGCAAAAACTCGCCAAAGAACTGCATGTATATAACTGGACAGAATATATCGACCCTGAAGTCTATATCTTGTTCGAAGAGGAGTTTGGCGTCAAAGTCATCGAAGACACTTTCTCCAGCAACGAAGAATTGCTCGCCAAATTACAGGCGGGAGCCGCGGGCTATGACATCATCGTGCCTTCGGATTATATGGTGGACATCATGATCAGCCAGGGGTTGCTCGCGGAAATCAATCACGGCAACATCCCGAACATCAAGAATCTCTCCTCGCTATTCAGTGATCCGCCCTACGACCCAGGGATGAAACATTGCGTCCCCTATCAATGGGGCACGACAGGCATCGGCTACAACACCGAAGTCTTCGAAGAGCCGCCAGATAGCTGGGCGTACATGTTTGACCCCAACCTGGCTGCTCAATATGCGGGCAAAATGACCATGCTCAACGACAGCCGCGAGGCGATTGGGGCGGCGCTCAAGTACCTGGGCTATTCTATCAACACGACTGATGAAGCCCAGTTGGAGGAGGCGAAGAACCTGCTGATCCAACAGAAAGCCTGGCTGTTTTCTTACGATAGCGACCAATTTGAAGACTTGCTCGCTGCAGATGAAACGGTCATTGCTCATGGCTGGAGCGGGGATTTCTTTGCTGCCGCGGTTGAAGACGAGCGCATCTGGTATGTCATCCCAAAGGAAGGCGCTGTGGTTTGGGCAGACAACTTGTGCATCCCCGCTTCTTCGAAGAACAAGTACACCGCCGAGGTGTTCATCAATTTTATCCTGCGCCCAGAAATCGCCGCACAAATCACCAACTTCACCTGGTACGCCAGCCCGGTGGAAGCCGCCAAGGAGTTCATCGATCCAGAAATCCTTGCCGAGCCGGCTATCTATCCTCCGGATGAAGTCATGGCGCGCCTGGAGTGGATCCGGGACGTAGGTGAATCCACGCCGATATACGAACGCATCTGGACGGAAATTAAAGCCGCGGAATAAATTCGGGCAATCACAGGGCATACGCGAAAAACGGGTAGACGGAGACTTTTATGTATATCAACGGAGTATTCACTTCGGGAAAAGCCAAAGAGACCATCGCCGTAATCAACCCGGCAACCGAGGAAGTGCTTGGAGAAGTGGCGCGAGGCACACAAGAGGACGCCTACCGCGCGGTTGAGGCGGCTGTGGCCGCCTTCGAACAATGGAAAAGAACCCCTGCCAACGAAAGAGCCGGGGCGCTGCGCCATGTTGCCGACAAAATCCGCCAACACCACGACGAACTTGCCCGCCTGCTCACCCAGGAGGAGGGCAAACCTCTGCCCGAAAACGAAGAGGAGTTATGGTGGGTGGAAGAGACCTTTTATTACTACGCCGAATTGGGGCGACATGAACGCGGTCGAGTGATCCCGCCGGGAAGCCCAGGGCAATTCAACTTCGTGCTCAAAGAGCCTTACGGCGTTGTGGCCTGCATCATTCCATGGAACTATCCTCTGTTGCTGTTGGCTTGGAAAATGGCGCCCGCCCTGACGGCAGGCAACACGGTGGTGATCAAGCCTTCGGAGCTAACCCCTCTTTCCACTTTACGCATGATTGAAGTAGCCTGCGAGCATTTGCCCCGCGGCGTGGTGAATGTGGTTACCGGCTACGGCCCTGAAGTGGGCGAGCCATTGGTAACCCACCCCGATGTCCCTGTGATTGCCTTTACCGGTTCGTTAGCTGTTGGTCAGCGCATCGCCAGCCTGGCAGCACCAATGATGAAAAAGCTGCACCTTGAATTAGGCGGCAAGGATCCGATGGTTATCGCTCCGGACATGGAACTGGAAATCGCCATTCGAGGCCTGGCATATGCCGCGCTGATCAACGCTGGCCAGGTGTGTACCAGCACGGAGCGTGTCTATGTCCATGAGCGACGCATGGCGCAGTTCAGCGAAGAACTCGCCGATTTTGTCAGCAAGTTGCGCCTGGGAAATGGCCTGGACCAGGGGACGGATATGGGGCCAATGATCGCCGAACGCTTCCGCCAAAAGGTCGAAGAGCAAATCGAAGAGGCGAAACGCGCCGGAGCACAAGTGTTGGTGGGTGGCAAGCGCCCCACTTACCTGCCAAAGGGGTATTTCTTGGAACCTGCAGTGATTACCCATGTGGACCACACCATGCGGCTGATGCGCGAAGAGACCTTCGGGCCGGTCATTCCCTTGATGAGCTATAAAGATTTCGATGAAGCCATACGCCTGGCAAACGACAACCCCTACGCCCTGGGAGCCAGCCTGATGACCCGCGATGCACGTCTGGTAAAGCGCTTCTTCGAGGAAGTTAAAGCTGGGACGATTTGGATCAATGACCCTCTAACGGACAACTTTGCCGGGCCTTTCGGTGGGATGAAAATGAGCGGCATAGGACGCGAGCTGGGGCAAGAAGGGCTGGATGAATATTATGAAGTGAAACATGTACATTGGGATATCGAGGGAGACCTGAAAGATTACTGGTACCCATACGGATAAGGCGAGAAGGGCAACCTCTCCGCATACATTCCCTCGGAATGGTTGCCCTTACCTCGTCGCACGAGCCCATCCCAATGACCGGACAACAAACCTGCATGGAGTACAAAGAATGCGCCTGAACGCCTTCTGGATCGACGACTTTCCCAAACCCACAGAGCTTCCGCTATGTGAGGAACTACCCGCGAAGAGCGATGTGGCGATTATCGGTTCGGGATATACCGGGCTCAGCGCGGCGTTGGAATTGGCCAGTCGGAACGCTGAAGTGGTTGTGCTTGAACGCCACACAATCGGATGGGGAGCCAGCACACGCAACGCCGGCATCACGGGTTGCGGGTTAAAACGCGGCAGCGCTTCCATCTTTCAGCGTTATGGCGTATATCTGGGGCACCTCTTTTGGGAAGAATCCCTGCGCGCCCTGGAGACTATTAAGGAATTGATACATCACCATTCCATCGACTGCCACTTTTCACAGCAGGGCGACCTTTGCCTGGCAGTAAAAGAGTCACACTTCCAAGCGATGAGCGCCAAAGCCGAGTGGCACGCGCGCGTGCTTCGCCATGAATTAAAGGTCATCCCTCGCGAAGA
Source organism: Anaerolineae bacterium (assembly GCA_037439525.1). GTDB lineage: Bacteria > Chloroflexota > Anaerolineae > Anaerolineales > UBA4823 > JBBIVW01. Next base: position 149,298 of record JBBIVW010000002.1, on the reverse strand, counting down.
GCTGGGCAACGAAATTGGTAGCCACGCGTTCCATGGAGGCCTATTGGATGAGCATGGTGCGGCTCTGCATCCCAGCAAACTGCTCTTTGGGCTGGCAACAGCCGCGGCGCGCCACGGAGCACGCCTGTGTGAAAACATGGAAGTCAAGCGGATTCAAAAAAAGGCACAAGGTTTTCGGTTGATCACCGAACAGGGGGAACTACAAGCCGATCACGTCTTGCTGGCAACTAACGGATACACCGACCGCAGTTTGCCACACCTGCAACCTAAAGTGATCCCCATCGGCAGTTATGTAATCGTTACCGAACCGCTCAACCCCCACCTGCTCCAGGAGATCAACCCCCAGGGCCGGGTTTTTTGGGATTCGAAATGGTTTCTGAATTATTTTCGCCTGACCCCAGATGGGCGTTTTCTTTGGGGAGGGCGCAATGACTTGAGCACAAACCTGGAGCTGCACAGGAGTGCAGAACTCTTGCGCCAACAAATGATCACTGTCTTTCCACAATTATCGCAGGTAGCCATCACCCATTCCTGGAGTGGGCACCTGGGGCTCACCTTCGACCTGATGCCGCACATGGGTCAGGTTCAAGGCATGGTTTATGCGTTGGGATATGGAGGGCACGGCGTACATCTTTCTGTTCACTTAGGAAGAGAAGCCGCGCGATTCATCGAGGCAGGAAAAAGCGAGTCGCCGTTCCTGCGCATTCCCCACATTACTGTTCCATTTTACCGAGGCAAGCCCTGGTTCTTACCTCTCGTCGCCCAGTACTATCGCTGGAAGGACCGGCTTAGCTGATAAATCATTCTTTGAAAGGATGTGAGGCAACAAGATGACCGACGCACTCGAAGCAATTTCTCCAGTTTGGATGCATCTCACCCACATTCAGCCGGTACGCGCCGAAGGCATATACCTTTACGACGCAAACGGCGAGCGCTATATCGACTTTACCAGCGGAATAGGCGTGACCAGCACAGGACATTGCCATCCGCGGGTGGTGCGCGCCATTCAGGAGCAGGCGGAGCAGCTCCTATTTGGACAAATCAACATTGTAATTCCGCCGATCACCTTAGAGCTGGCGGCAGCCCTCAGAGAGGTGACACCGGCTTCCCTTGATTCGTTCTTCTTTTCCAACAGCGGCGCCGAAGCTGTGGAAGCCAGCGTAAAGCTGGCGCGCCATGCTACCAGACGTCAAAATATCATCGTCTTTCACGGCAGCTTTCACGGTCGTACGGCGCAAACCATGGCCATGTCCACCTCGAAGTACATCTATCGCTATCAATACCAACCTTTACCTGGCGGGGTCTTCGTCACCCCATATCCTTACAGTTACTTCTATGGTTGGGATGAGCACACGACCAGCGAATTCTGCCTCAAGGAGCTAGAGCGTCTGCTGCATAGCCAGTCTGCTCCAAGCGAAACCGCCGCGGTGATCATCGAAGCCGTATTGGGGGAAGGAGGATATGTCCCTGCGCCCATTGAATTTTTGAAAGCCCTGCGGGAACTCTGCGAAGAAGAAGACATCCTGCTGATTTGCGATGAGGTGCAATGCGGTATGGGACGCACAGGCAAGATGTTTGGTTTTCAACATGCCGACATCGAGCCGGATATTATCGTCTTGGCAAAGGGTTTGGGCAGCGGGTTGCCGATTTCCGCCATCGCGGCTAACCACGAGCTCATGGCGCGCTGGGAGCCGGGCAGCCATGGGGGCACATACGGAGGAGGCAGTGCCGTGGCGGTGGCCGCCGCGCGCGCCTCTTTGCAGGTCATCTTGGAAGAGGGGTTGGTCGAAAACGCAGCGGAAATGGGCAAAGTGCTCTTGAACGGGCTGCGCGATATTCAGAGCCGCTACCCCATCCTGGGAGATGTGCGCGGGCGCGGATTGATGGTGGCCACGGAATTCATCACGCAGGATGGCAAGCCTAACAAAACCGCGGCTAAAGAAACGCAAAACGCCTGCCTGGATCAAAATTTGCTCTTGCTCACCTGTGGCACATATGAGAATGTCATCCGCTGGATACCGCCTTTGGTAGTCAACCAAAGCCAGATCGAAGAAGCGCTGGAAATCTTCGAAGTCGCTCTGCAAAGGGTGAGCGAGAGGAGTTGAATTCATCACCATGCGACCGAACGAGGATTTACCATATCGCAACTCGTGGGTGCCGGTCGGAGAATTGTTATTGGGACGCGTGGCGCTCATCACTGGCGGCACTTCCGGCATCGGTGAAGCCACGGCGCGCCTGTTCGCCAAGCATGGGGCGCGGTTGGCGATCACCGGCAGAAGGCAGGCGCACGGCGAGCAAATCGTCGACCAGATCCGTAGGTCGGGCGGGGAGGCACTGTACATCCCTGCAGACCATACGCGGGCGGAAGATTGCGCGCGCAGCGTCGAAACTGTTCTGGAGGCTTTCGGAAGGGTGGACATCCTCTTTAACAACGCGGGCGTTGTCCTTTTCGGAAGCGCAGAGGAGACGACAGAGGCGCAATGGCAACTCACCTTTGACCTGAATGTGACCGCCGTATGGCGTATGTGCAAGCTCGTCTTGCCCCACATGCGGCGACAGAAAGGTGGAGTAATCATCAACAACGCCTCCGATTGGGGATTGGTCGGGGGCTTGAAAGCCGTGGCATACTGCGCCAGTAAAGGCGCGGTAGTACAGATGACGCGCGCCATGGCTCTAGACCATGCACATGAAAACATTCGCATCAACGCCGTTTGTCCTGGAGACACATTCGTACAACGCTGGATCGAACAGGGATATTTCAAAGAGGCGCCTCCCGAAGACATCACCACCCTGGAAGTGCCCCACATTCCCATGAGGCGCTATGGCTTGGCAGAAGAGATCGCGCGCGCCGTGCTTTTCCTGGCGAGCGACATGTCCACCTACATGACCGGGGCGACTCTGGTAGTAGATGGAGGCAACACCGCTCAATAAAAATGCACATCCTTAAAAAAACTTTTTTACAATGAACCGGTTTATCCACATGGAGGCATAAATGAGTTTGCAAGGAGATAAAACCAAGAAGTTTTACCAAGAGGCAATGAAGCACATCCCCTACGGCGTGAATTCCAACTTCCGCTATTGGGGAGAAGAAGATACCCTGGTGATCGAACGCGGCGAAGGCGCGTATATCTGGGATATGGATGGAAAGCGGTATATCGACTATCGCCTTGCCTTTGGGCCGATTATCCTGGGCCATGCCCATCCCATCGTCACCCAAAGGGTGCAACGCGCCATTGAAAACGGAACTCTCTTCGCCTGGACCACCCCCCTGGAAATCCGCGTGGCAGAACGCGTCAAACGACTCACCGGATTGGACAAAGTGCGCTTGACAAATACAGGCACTGAAGCCACCATGCACGCACTGCGCATCGCCCGCGCCCATACAGGAAGGGAGAAGTTCATCAAGTTTGAAGGGCAATATCATGGGCAGGTAGATTATTTCATGTTCTCCACGGCTTCATCGCAAGCAAAGTCGCTCGGCTCAAGAAGATCTCCCATCGCTCTGCCGCTCAGCTCCGGCATTCCCAAAGCGATCAGCCAGTATGTCATCAGCCTGCCCTTCAACGACCTGGAAATGTTGGAGAAAAAGGTGCGCGAGATGTGGGGGGACATTGCCGCAATCATCGTCGAGCCAATGTTAGGGAATGCAGCGGGCATCCTGCCCCAACCCGGCTTCCTGGAAGGTGTGCGGCGAGTATGTGATGAATATGGCATTGTCCTGATTTTCGACGAAGTAAAAACCGGCTTTCGCATCGCCCGAGGAGGGGCGCAAGAATACTTCGGGGTGCGTGCGGACCTGGCCACCTACGCCAAAGCCATGGGGAACGGGTTTCCGATCGCGGCCATCGCCGGCAAAGAGGAGGTAATGATGACCATCGAGCCGGGAGGTGTGGCCCATGCAGGTACGTACACCGGCAACGTTGCCGGAGCAGCCGCGGCGGACGCCACGCTGGAACTCCTGGAAAGAGAACCAATCCTCGAGACGATCAACGCTCGCGGGGAGGCGTTGATGAAAGGCTTGGACAGCATCCTCACCGAACAGGGCATCCCTCATGTCATTACCGGGCTACCTCCCATGTTTGGCATCTTCTTGGGCAGCGACAAGCAGCCATTAGAATTCCGCGATTACTGCAAAGGAGATGAGGAATTGTATGAGCGCATCGCCATGGAAATCATCCGGCGCGGGGTGATGCCCGATGCCGACGGGCGCGAGCCCTGGTTCCTCTGCGCCGCGCTATCTCAGGCGGATGTGGAGGAAACGCTCAACATTTTCAACGATGCGGTGCATGCGGTGAAAAACAAGTGAAAAAACGCATATGCGACGGAGTGATCGCGCCACTTTTTACGATGTAAAAAGATCGGCTAGAAGTTGAAGTGCGGTGAGAGAAACCATGCGTAAACTTTGGATCAACAAACAACATATCGATGGCTCTGCTGGTGTGCGCCAGGTAATCGACCCGGCAACGGAAGAGGTCATAGGGGAAGTAGCCTGGGGAGGACCACAGGAAGCGGAGTTGGCCGTTCAAGCGGCAAAAGCGGCTTACCCTGCCTGGCGCAAAGTGTCTGCGCCCACACGCACGGCTATGTTGCATGAGGTGGCGCGGCGCCTGCGAGAAAACCTGGAAACCATCGCCACAGAGCTGACCCTGGAAACTGGGCGAACGATCTACAAAAATCGTGGTTATGTGGAATGGTCCGCGCAGTGCTTCGATTATTACGCAGAGCTTTCGCGCGATCAGCGCGGCAGAGTAATACCCTCGCCCGAAGATGGTCAGCTCTCTCTGGTGCTCAAAGTCCCCATCGGGGTGGTAGTAGCGATTGTGCCATGGAACTATCCTTTATTGCTCCTGGCATGGAAACTGGCACCCGCCCTAGCGGCCGGCAATACTGTGGTCGTCAAACCCGCCTCCTACACCCCCTGGACAACACTGGGATTGGACAAGGTTTTCGATCATCTACCACCGGGCGTAGTCAATTTCGTCAGCGGTTCCGGTGGTCAGGTGGGAGACTACTTGGTCACCCATCCAGATGTGCGCATGATCGCCTTCACCGGCAGCACGGAAGTAGGACAACATATCATGCGTCAAGCGGCGGAGGACATCAAACGCGTGCACCTCGAGCTGGGCGGAAAGGACGCGTTGATCGTCTGCGCAGACGCAGATCTGCACGCTGCGGCGCGCGCCGCGGTATGGGGCGGATTTCTCAACGCCGGTCAGGTATGCACCTCTGTGGAGCGGGTATATGTCGAAAGAGATATGTACCCTCCCTTCCTGGAACGCGTGGTGGAACTCACGCGTAACCTGGTGATCGGCCCGGGCATCGACCCTGAAACGGAAGTGACGCCAATGATCCGCCCTGCTGAACGCCAGGCTGTGGATGCTCAGGTACAGGCAGCCATTCACCAAGGCGCGGTGCTCCATTGCGGTGGTCGCATCCCACCGCACAAACCCAAAGGCTTTTTCTACGAACCGACGGTGTTGAGCGAAGTAACCGAAGACATGGCGGTGATGCAGAAGGAAACTTTTGGACCTGTGCTACCTGTTGTAGCTGTGGATAGCCTGGAGGAAGCGCTGCAACGCGCCAATCGTTCAGATTACGGTCTGGGAGCGACGCTTTTCACACAAGATGCTAAAAAAGTGTTGCAGTACATCGAAGAAATTGAAGCCGGCAATGTTTGGATCAACGACCCATTGATCGATAACCTTGCCGGCCCCTTTGGAGGCATGAAACGCTCCGGCCTAGGGCGCGAGTTGGGGCACGAGGGCTTAGAAGACTTTCAAGAAACCAAACACATCCATTGGGAAGTGCTAGGGCGCGAAAAGCCCTGGTGGTATCCTCTGGAATGAATTCTATTTCTCAATACTGACAAAAGGAGCACATCATGAAAATCGTTGTACTCGGTGGAGCGGGAAAGATGGGTTGCATCTCCGTTCAAGCGTTGGCAAAAGACGCACGGGTGTCATCTATTGTATTGGCCGATCGAGATATGGAAAACGCCAGGATCGTCGCCGACTATTTGGATAGTCCCAAAATCAGCCTGGTGCAAGTGGATATCAACGACACCTCCCGCCTGATAGAAGTCTTGCGGGGGGCGCAGGCGTGTCTAAACGCAACGGTCTATTACACCAATTTACCCATCATGGAAGCCTGCCTGCAAGCCGGGGTGGCTTATACCGATATGGGAGGTTTGTTTCACACCACGCGCAAACAGTTGGCTTTACACACGCGCTTTGCCGAACGGGGCGTCTCCGCAGTGCTGGGAATGGGCTCGGCGCCGGGCATTCCCAATGTGCAGGCACGTTTCGCCGCAGAACACCTGGATACCATTGAATATATCCATATTTACGATGGCATCAAACCGCCGCCTCCGGAGGATATGCGCTTTACTTACGCCGTGCCCACTATTTTAGATGAGCTGACGTTGCCTCCCATGGTTTTCGAAAATGGCGAATTCGTCGCAAAACAGCCTTTGAGCGGGTTCGAAGATTATTGGTTCAGCCCGCCTCTAGGGCTGTTGCCCATGCACTATTCCTTACATTCGGAAGTGGCCACCATTCCGATTTCTTTCAAGGACAAAGGCGTGCGCGAATGCTTCTTCAAAATCAATTATTGGGGCATGGCAAAAGAGACTGTGGAGAAAGTGAAAGTGCTGGCAGACTTTGGCTTCGATAGCGAAGACCCTATCCAGGTAAATGGCCAGGCAATTATTCCCCGCCAGGTGATGGTGGCGTTAATGTCTCGCTTCGTACCACCAATCGTCGAGTTCCTGGCGCCTCCCAAGAACCGCCCTCCGGACTGGGTGAAGGAAATCGTCACCGAAGTGAAAGGTACGCGTGAGGGTAAAGAGGTCATCTATCGTCTAGGGACACTGACCGTGAAAGGCGCTTTGCCTACGGGCGTTGCACCGGCAATCGCTGCCATCTGGCTGGGTTTAGGCAAGATCCCAGCGGGCGTGCATCCTCCCGAAAAAGTGCTCGAGCCTGTACCTTTCTTTCAAGAATTAGAGGCTTACGAAATCCATACACGCGTCACCGTGACCACACCCATCGTCACCTGAAAAAAGCCACGTTTCATTTTACAGATTTCAACGAGGTAAAAAATGACCCCTGAACGCTTGAAGAACTACGTCAACGGCGCCTGGGTGGAGGCGAAAACCTCGCACGAACTGGTATTGGACAACCCGGCGAGCGCTGAGATCATCGGCAAGGTGCCCATTTCCCAACCCGAAGACGTAGAAGAGGCGGCGCGCGCTGCCCAGGCGGCATTCGAAGTCTGGCGAAACACCCCTCCAACAGAACGCATCCAATACCTGTTCAAACTAAAAGACCTGCTGGAAAGGCATTTCGAAGACATCTCGCGCCAGGTAACCATAGAGCACGGAAAGACCCTAAACGAAGCGCGCGGAGAGGTGCGTCGAGCGATTGAAAATGTGGAAGTGGCTACAGGCATCCCTTCCCTGATGCAAGGGGGCATTCTGGAAGATATTGCACGCGGGATAGACGAATATGTGTTGCGCCAGCCATTGGGCGTTTGCGCCATCATCAGCCCGTTCAACTTTCCGTGCATGATCCCGTTCTGGTTCATGCCTTACGCCCTGGCGACGGGCAATACGGTGATCGTCAAACCCTCGGAAAAAACTCCGATAACGATGGGTTATATCTTCTCATTAATGGAAGCGCTCGATTTGCCGCCCGGAGTGATCAACCTGGTGCACGGCGACGCCACCTGTGTCAAAGCGCTGTTGGAGCATCCTCTGGTCAAGGCGATCAGCTTCGTTGGCTCAACGCCAGTTGCCAGATTCATCTATAGCCACGGCTGCGCGCATGGCAAACGTGTCCAGGCACAAGGCGGGGCGAAAAACGTGACCGTGGTCATGCCGGATGCAGACTTGGAAAACTCCATCCGCATCATTGCGGATAGCGCCTTTGGCAATAGCGGACAACGTTGCCTGGCGACTTCACTGGTGATCACTATTGGCGAGGTGCATGAACGCTTCTGCGAGAAAATGGCTGAAACGGCACGCGCCTATGTAGTCGGAGATGGGCTGGATGAAAAGACCACCATGGGACCAGTGATTTCTCTAGAGAGCAAGCGCCGCATCGAGGGATTGATTCAGAAAGGGATCAACGAAGGCGCCGAGTTGGTCGTGGATGGACGCAACACGGTGGTGCCGGGCTACGAGAGGGGATACTTTATCCGCCCCACTATCCTGGATGGCGTGCCGTGGAATGGCGAAATCGCGCACACGGAGATCTTCGGACCGGTGCTGGGGCTCTCAAATGTGAATACGCTGGATGAAGCCATTGCCCGAATCAACAGTATGCATTACGGCAACATGGCCTGCATATTCACCAGCAGCGGCGCGGCAGCGCGCCAGTTCCGCCACGAAGTCCAGGCGGGCAATGTGGGCATCAACATTGGCGTCGCTGCGCCGATGGCTTTCTTCCCTTTCAGCGGCTGGAAGGAAAGCTTCTTCGGTACGCTGCATGGGCAAAGTATGCATGCCGTGGAATTCTTCACCCAAACCAAGGTGGTTGTAGAGCGCTGGCTGAAGGATTGGACGAGGCGGTTTTAATTCGGTCGGTTTTACCAGGCAGAGCCTGGCGGTACAGTGTCGCCGACCTTTGGCCGGCGCACCAGGTAGAACTTGGCGGTACAGTGTCGCCGACCTGTGGTCGGCGCACCAGGTGGAACCTGGCGGTACGGTACCGCCGACCTGAGGTCGGCGCACCAGGTGGAACCTGGCGGTACGGTACCGCCGACTTGCAGTCGGCGCACCAGGCAGAGCCTGGCGGTACAGTATCGCCGACTTGTAGTCGTCGCACCAGGTAGAGCCTGGCGGTACGGTGTGCCGTAGACCTTCGGTCGGCGTACCAGGTGGAACCTGGCGGTACAGTATCACCGACCTTCGGTCGGTGCGCCAAGCGGAGCTTGGCGGTACAGCGTGCCGCCGATCTGTGGTCGGTGCGCCAAGCGGAGCTTGGCGATACAACCTGGTGCACCTGCCAGGCATACTGCCCGCCCAGGGGGAAGACCGCGCCAAAGAGATATTGAGCCGGAAGTTTTCATGGGGTCTCCAGAAAGATGGGAGTGATACCCAATTCTACAGACGAAGACTGCACTTGAAACGGCGGAACGACAACCGGCTGCTCGCCGGAATCCAATTGTGTGATGATGGGGGTGACGGTCAGCTTGACGTTTCCCAGGGCGACGCTCAGGTCGATGGTTCCGGACGCGTCGTTCCACGCCACCCAAACCGTCCTCCCGCCAACATCGAAGGCGAACAGGCGCACAGTCCCGAAACTCAAATCCTGCACACTGGTGAAGCCGTCCAGTTTTTGCACCATAAGTTGAAAAGTGAAATAAGCTGGTTTTTTCTGGCGGTCGTAAGTCATCAGCGCCATCACCGTCCACGGACCGTTCCAGTAGTCCGTGTCGCTGGTGCCACTCAATCCCCAATGGAAGCGCTCGATGCCTTTCGCTGCGGCGAGGACGTGCATCTTAACGACGAACTCGGCATTCTCCTGCTCGGACCAAGAGCCGAAGTACGGATCGCCGTGCTTCGTCTCCACACCAGGAGGATCTTTGAACGGGCCGCCTCCTTCGATACACCAGATGGGGACAATGTAATCGTTCACATCCATCAGGTGCTGGAGGTATTCAATCTTCCCTTCCATGAATGTGATTTTCTCCTCGTAGAGGTGGATGTCCACCACATCATAGAAACCTCTGCCCTCCCGCAGGATGGACTCGTAGCCGGCTTTTTTCTGCTGGAGAAGAGCACTGCCTGCCACCTGCTCGCGGCTCAGCCGGACCCCGTTCCAGAGCCCGGCGTCCATATCGGCGATGAAGCCATCGGCAAAGGCGAACATGCGGGCATAGTTGCCCGCTAGGCCTGGCAGAATAATGCGCGCTTGAGGCTCCGCAGCGGTGATGGCATCGTGGGTCAGTTTCAGGGTGCGGATGTAGGCATCTACACTGCCCCAATCGGGCATGGGATATTCTTCCACGTAATGCCAGTTGCGCACGGGAAATTTCAGCTCGGGCATGTCCTCCACGCCATCGCCGTCGTAGCGCTCGGCTGCGGCCTGCACGAAAGCGGTCCAGAGAGGTTCCATCTCATCGTGCGGATACAGTTGCCACGTCTTGGACTCGGGGCTGCGCACGAAAGCAATGAACGAACTAGTCAAGCTTTCATAATCGTCCATGGCAAACTTGTTCGCTATGGTATGGATCAATTCCTGCCTTCTTTCACCGAAAATATTTAATGGGACGAGCACCATGGTGATGTCCAGGCCAAGAGCTTGCAGCCATTTCACCTCGTTATCCAACGATGACCAGTCGTACACACCGGGCTCTCGCTCCAGCGCAAACCAGATGACGTGTGGCTGGAGCGAGACCCACGAGACACCTAAGTCAGTGGCGTAGGTGCCGTCGCTCGGCTTTTTGAGCAGGCTTAGGCCGAAGAACATGTTACGCTCCGCAAACGGATCAATTAGCACCCCCATCTCAGACTGGGAAACGGGCGGTTGGGTGGGCGGAACAGCTGCTTGCCCGTTTCCTAGATGGCAGCTGCCGAGTAGGAATGTGAGGTCAAGAAGCAACACAAGCAGGTGATTCTTGGACATAGTTTATTCCGTTCCAAGCTGCCCGGGGGTTGATATCTGTCAGGCAAAACTCGCTGACACGAATTATTGGTACGCACGAAGGCAGTGCTTCGCGACTGTCATCTCCCAGGAAGGACTCATTAGACCTCAAAGAGCAGATAAAAACTCCATCGCTTGCAGTGTCACCGGGTCGTCCGGGAGGCCAAATTGCTGATTGATTTCTCCGTGTGTTTTATCAGAACCATCTATCAGGAGAACCTGCACCCCAATGCCCTCCAGGGCAGCCGCGAATGCCTTGGCGATCGTTTCCCGCTGCTCCCGATCCCAGCCACCAACAACCCCCTTGCTCCAAGCAATCACAAAGGGAGGAATATGCTTATCCGCCTCCAAATGATACAAAGGAGAGGCTGCTTTCCACTCTTGGGAATCCTCGCCGAACACAGGAGCATACGCGCGGGGGAGCTGTCCGTCGAATTGCGCCAAGCTGGGGATATCATATGCGCGTGTGTCCAACGCAAGCACGCCTTTAATGACGCTCAGGTCCAAACCCACCTGCTCCAAATAAGACTCATCCGTGGCCACTAAAGAGACCAGATGGGCGCCGGCTGAGTGTCCCATGAGGAAGATGCGCTCCGCATTCCCGCCGTAAGCGGCGATATGTTCGTGCACCCAGGCAATCGCGGCGGCTATATCCCCGGCCATCTCCCGCCAGGTCGCCCGCGGTGCGAGGCGATAGTTGACCGAGACGAAAACCCATCCCTGCTGAGTAAAGAAATCGTCTTTCATGTCTACCCGACGCTTGTCTCCTATTGTCCAGCCACCACCATGCACATATAGCATCACTGCAGCCGGGGAGGCTGAGCCGCTAGCGGGTGGATAAACATCCAGAGTTTGCCATTGGTCTGCGCCTAAGATATAGGGCACATCGCGAGAAGTGGTCTCGGGAGAGGGTGGTGCTTCGGAGGTTTCAAGCGCAGAAGATAATGCCCCATCGCTCAGCTTGCAGGCAAGTGAGCCAAGCACGAGTACAATTCCCAAAATAGCTTGTGCCATTCTTCTTGTGTTCATCTCAGCGAACAACCTCCATAAAAGTCAACAACCATGCGCATGCAATCATCCCTGGCGCTGCAACACGCTTATTGTATCGCCAGGGTGTGAAAAGACGGAGTCTGGCTTGTAAACGACATGTAAAATGTAGGCAGCAGCTCATCATAAGAAAAAAAGAGCCTGCCAGATAGCAGGCTGGATTAGTGAGCGCGGCAGGGCTCGAACCTGCAACCAATGGCTTAAAAGGCCACTGCTCTTCCATTGAGCTACGCGCCCGTGTATGGGCATTCTATCACGCCCCTGCACACTCGTCAACTGTCGAATGGATATCGCCCACAGAGGCAAAAAAAGTGGCAAGAACGCGGTGCATTAATTAACCTCATCTGTAACCGCACCGATTTGCTTGACTTTTACACCTACTCTTGATAGCATGGAGACAGTCCGGCGGCGCATCTATTGGAGGTATCCATGAGCAGCATTGTAAAAATCGACAGCCAGAGCTTCAAAGATGAAGTGCTCCAGGCGGAGCAACCTGTCCTGGTGGATTTCACTGCCGTGTGGTGTGGGCCCTGTAAAATGCTGGAACCGATTATCGAACAGTTAGCTGTGGAATGGCAGGGCAAGGCTCGGGTGGTCAGGGTGGATGTGGATGAAAGCCCGGACATCGCCATGCATTATCAGATCATGGGTGTACCCACCCTGATGCTTTTCAAGCGCGGCGAACCCGTGGAACGCGCCACGGGCTACCAGCCCAAGGAGCGCTTGATACACAAATTCCTTTCTCATTTGTAATGCTCTATTGCAGATCATCACTTCCGAATTTCGATCACTAAGGGGGTCCGGCTGAAGGAGGCATGGCATATGGGGCAGAGAGCCCCAGCCCGATATCGAGCCACGTAGCCCCACGAAGAGCAGCGCCCGGCGCGGAGCGTTGGGGCAATCCACCATCGAGAGGCCGCGCACAGCATGATTTTCTTAGATGACGTGAGGGGAGTAGCGTCAGTTATGTGCCAGCTTCACTTCCAGGCATTACAGAGGCACAAAACCTCAAAGCTGATCATTCAGGTGCACCCATGCCCCCAAAATGTCATAATATTTAGTTGCCTAAATCGGTTTTTCCACCCTTGATCCGTAGTATAATGTGATAAAATTTTATTGCAAATAACTACAATAGCAGGAAACTTCATGCTCGATCGCCTCTCCGAACTGTTGCGCCAGCGTGGCTACCGCATGACCCCTCAGCGGCTGGTCATTCTGAACATCCTCCTCCAGGCGGGTGGGCACCTTTCCCCCCTGGATATTTGTCATCGTGCTCAATCTACCCTCCCGGGGATGACTGAGGCAACCGTCTATCGCACGCTCAACTTCTTTACCCAACAAGGGTTCGTCCTTGCCGCGCATGTCGGTAATGGGCAGCTCATGTACGAGATTGCATTGCGCGAGCATCACCATCTGATATGCCGCCAATGCGGCGCCAATCACGAAATCGAACATCGTTTTTTGGAAGAGCTTTATCGGCAATTTCAGGAGGTTACCGGCTTCAAAATCGATGGTATGCACGTCACGTTTTTTGGCTTGTGTCCCCAGTGTCGGACGAGTCGGGAAGGCAACAAATTACTGGCAGACGACCGACATGCATAATATCCGCGAGCGCTGAAAGGAGTCTTTAATGAGTTCGTTGTTATCCCCCCAACCCATGCACATCCCTGATGGGTTCTTATCCGTTGTGGTCTCCCTGGTATTGTGGGTGATCAGTGTTATCGTCATATTTTTTGCCTTACGCCGTGTCAACCAGGACCTGGGTGAGCGGCAGGTGCCCCTGATGGGCGTGCTGGCAGCAGCCATTTTCGCCGGGCAGATGCTCAACTTTACCGTGGCAGGCGGCACCTCGGGCCATCTCATGGGCGCAGCCATCGCCACCATCCTGCTCGGTCCCTGGGCGGCAATCTTGGTGATGACCACGGTAGTCGGTGTACAGGCGTTAATCTTTCAAGACGGCGGCTTGCTGGTATTAGGCGCCAATATTTTCAACATGGGCATTATTGGTGTCGCCGTCTCTTACATGGTGTACCGCAGTTTTCAAAAGATCAGCGGTGGGAACCGCTGGGGTATATTCGCCGGAGGTTTTCTGGCGGCATGGCTCTCAATATTTATTGCGGCTTTAGCCGTAGCCATTCAATTGGCACTCTCCGGCACTTCACCGGCCAATATTGCCATTCCCGCAATGGCAGGCATTCACGCCCTGATCGGCCTCGGAGAGGGTTTGATCACCCTCGGCGCACTAGCGTTTGTATATGCCACGCGCCGCGATTTACTTGGCGAAGAGGCACAAGGCGCGCGTGGAGGGGCAGTTGTCTGGATCGCAGGGTTGCTAATCGCTCTGGCGTTGGCGATTGCCTCGCCGCTGGCATCGGCGCACCCCGATGGTCTGGAGTGGGTTGCCGAGCAGAAAGGCTTCCTGGATACGGCGCAGGGACCGCTCTACGAGATCATCCCCGACTACATCTTCCCCGGCATATCCAATGAAGCCTTGGCGACCATTCTAGCGGGAATCGTCGGCAGCTTGATCGTTTTTGGCCTTGCCCTCGCCATGGCTTACACCCGCAAATCACGCGGCGCTTCCTCCAGATAAGCATGCACATCCATTTTCTCGATTCCTACCGACCTGGGGATAGCCTGATTCACCGTCTGGAGGCGCGCATTAAGTTCATCCTGACCATCGCCTTTATCTTGACCACCGCGCTGACGCCACAAGACGCCTGGCCAGTGTACCTGTTGCTGCTAACCATCGTGCTCAGTGTGATCGTGCTATCCGATCTGGGCGTGGGAACAGTGCTCAAGCGCGCCATGCTGGCGATACCGTTCATCCTGGCAGCTTTGCCCACGGTTTTTACCCTGAAAGGTGAGGTCGCATGGCAGGTTTCACTGGGCAGCCTGGAAATCAGGTTTTACCAACCCGGACTGGTACGCTTCGTGAGCATCGCCCTGAAGTCCTGGCTTTCGGTGCAGGCGGCCATCGTACTGGCAAGCACAACGCAGTTTACCGATCTGCTGATGGCCATGCGCGCCGTAGGTGTACCCCGCCTGATGGTGGCGATCTTCAGCCTGATGTGGCGATACCTTTTCGTCCTGGCGGATGAAGCCTTACGACTGATGCGCGCCCGCGCGGCGCGATCGGGACAAAGCGACCGACCGGACTTAAAGCCAGGAGGAAACTTCGCTTGGCGTACGCGCATCACCGGCGGCATGGCTGGCAGCCTGTTCATTCGAGCCATCGAACGCAGTGACCGCATCTACAACGCCATGCTGGCACGCGGTTACGATGGGGAAGTGCGCAGCCGCCCGCTGCCGAAATTCGAGCTGATCCACTGGCTGATGTTGATTGGCGGCCTGCTCGCATTGGTGTGTCTGCTCGGGTTGGCACACTTTGGATTTTAGGGGAGAAAGAATAGATGCACCACTCCATCGAGATCCGTCATTTGTCTTTTGCTTACCCAGACGGGCATAAAGCATTGGACGATGTCTCATTGAAGATCGAACCTTGCGAGAAAGTCGCCCTGGTGGGACCGAACGGCGCAGGGAAATCCACATTGATCCTACATCTCAACGGCATTTTGCAAGGTCAGGGGGAGGTATGTGTCGCCGGGCTTCCGGTGACCAAAGAAAACCTGGGGAAAGTGCGCGCACGCGTCGGCTTGGTGTTTCAAACGCCAGATGACCAGCTTTTCTCCCCAACAGTGTACGACGATGTCGCTTTTGGGCCTCTTTACCAGGGCTTGCCGATTGAGGAAGTGCAGGCACGCGTGGAAGAGGCTCTAGAAACAGTGCACATGCGCGCCTATGCCCACCGCGTGTCTCACCATCTCAGCGTAGGCGAAAAAAAGCGCATCGCCATCGCCACGGTATTATCGATGAAACCCGAGGTTCTGGTGCTGGATGAACCGACCGCTGGGCTCGATCCGCGCGCGCGGCGCTCGCTGATCAAGCTACTCGACGAACTTCCCTTAACCATGCTGGTGTCCACGCATGACATGTATATGGTGCGCGAATTATTCCCGCGCATGGTGATCATGGATCAGGGGCGCATCGTCGCTGACGGAGACACGCAGGCACTGATGGCTGATGAGGCTTTATTAGAAGCTCACGGTTTAGAGAAGCCCTAAAACAAAACGGCGGTCCGAAAACCGCCGTTTTTATACACTTTCTGCCCGGTTTAGTCCGCCGTGGCGGCTACTTCGACCTCCAACCCGGCGGCACGACGCAACACCTCGGCTTTATCCGTGCGCTCCCAGGGCAGGTCCAGGTCATCCCGGCCGAAATGTCCATAAACGGCAACCTGGCGATAAATTGGGCGGCGCAAATTCAGATCACGAATAATCGCCCCAGGGCGCAAATCGAAATGCTCATCCACCAGGCTGGCAATGTCTTCGTCTGGGATGCGCCCGGTGCCGAAGGTTTCGATATGAATGCTGAGCGGTCGAGCCACACCGATGGCATAGGCTACCTGTATTTCGCATCGCTCTGCCAGCCCTGCGGCGACGACGTTTTTAGCAGCCCAGCGTGCGGCATAGGCTGCGGAGCGATCGACTTTAGTGGCGTCTTTGCCGCTAAAGCATCCGCCGCCATGGCGTCCCATACCTCCATAAGTATCAACGATGATCTTTCGTCCGGTCACACCCGAATCTCCCAAGGGTCCACCGATGACAAAACGGCCTGTGGGATTGATGAATACGCGCAAACGCTTGTCAACCATATCGGGAGGCAAGATCGGATAGATGACATGCTCGAGTAAGGCATGGCGGATGGTCTCCTGGGAAATTTCCGGCGCGTGTTGCGTGCTGATGAGCACGGTATCGATGCGTTTTGGACGTCCATAGCTGTATTCGACGGTGACTTGCGTTTTTCCATCAGGACGCAGCCAGGGTAAGACACCCTGCTTACGCACCTGGGCTAAGCGCCGGGCAAGCTTGTGCGCCAGGAAAATCGGCATGGGCATGAACACCGGCGTTTCGTCACAGGCATAGCCGAACATCATACCTTGATCCCCCGCGCCGATCGCTTCGATCTCATCTTCGGTCATCTCGCCCTGTCGCGCTTCCAGCGCCTGATTGACTCCTTGAGCGATATCCCCGGACTGTTTCGAAATCGCCACCAACACTCCGCAGGTGTTGCCATCCAGCCCTTTTGAGCTATCGTCATATCCGATTTCGGTGATTACCTGACGGGCAAGCTCATCGAAATTGATTTGAGCACGTGTGGTAATCTCTCCAAGCAACATGACAAAGCCCGTTTTGGTGGCTACTTCGCAAGCCACGCGCGAATACGGGTCTTGCGCCAGGCAGGCATCCAACACTGCGTCGCTGATTTGGTCGCAGATTTTATCTGGATGACCTTCCGTGACCGATTCCGAAGTGAACAACAGGCGTTTGGCGTGCATAAATGTTGCATTCATGAAGCTACCTCCATAAAGAAATTGCCCCTTCACGTGAACATGAGGGGGCAATGCTGCATTCGAAACGGTCGCCCTCTCATCTTCCAGAACATCCGTCTGCCGGAATTGGCACCTTCCACATTACGGGGTTGCCGAGGTTTCGCAGGGCCGGTCCCTCCACCTCTCTGGATAAGAGTGCCGCGCAGGGGCTATTGAATTGTTGGCGCGATGATACCATGAGAGAATCTAAATGTCAAACATTAAAACCAGGGGGTAGATTAGAACTTGCTCAGCAAACTAGAGAAAGAACCATCGAATGAGGTAGTAGGCAATCACCCCACCCCACAGCCAGGAATCAAGGCGATCGAACATCCCGCCGTGACCCGGCAAAAGGCTTCCTGAATCCTTAACTCCCATTTGCCGTTTGATCATGCTTTCCCCCAGGTCGCCCAGAGTGGGAAGGATACCCATAGCCAACCCCAACCCGGCGGCGTTGAGCGGGTTGATAGGGCTATCGGGTGGCGCGCCGAGCTGCCACAATGCGCCCAACGCGGCTGTGCTGAGTGTACCCACGACCACACCACCCCAATAACCCTCCCAAGTCTTCTTCGGGCTGAGGCGTGGCGTGAGGGGATGTTTGCCAAAGCGGCTACCGATAAAAAAGGCGGCGCTATCCGCCAACCAAACCGATGGCAAAGCCAGCAGAAACCACCACTTCCCTTGAGGTAGGGCACGCAACGAGATGAGGTATGCGCCAATCCAACCAAGGTAAAAAATCCCCCCCAGGGTCACAGCAAAGTCGGTGGCAGCCTGAGCGCGACCCCGCTCGTAGGTGATCAGATGATATGCCATGGCGCAGAGGATCAAAACGCTGATCATCCAATCTGCACCGTCGAAACCCCACCAAAAGCGCCCAAAGGTGAAAAGCAATACACCCCCCACGACTAAAAGTGGAGATGCTTGGTACCCCCCGGCGCGAAAGAGTTGCACATACTCCCAGGCAGCAATAGCCAGGAAGAGCGCCACCAATGTGGCGAAGGGCCACCCGCCCAGAGCAATGACCAACGCGCCCACGGGTAACAGGAAGATGGCGACGAGCAGGCGCTTCCTGAGCATATAGGGTTATTCCCCCACCGGCGACGAGATACGACCATAACGCCGTTCGCGGCGGCTGTATTCCTCCAAAGCCAGGCGCAATTGCTCTTTATCAAAATCTGGCCAATAAACCGAAGGAAAATACCATTCCGAATACGCCCCCTGCCAGATGAGGAAATTGCTGCCACGCAATTCCCCCGAGGTGCGAATGATCAAATCTGGATCAGGCACGCCAGCAGTGAACAAATAACAATTGACCAATTCCACGGTCACATCTTCCGGTTTGACGCCGTCGCGCAACATGCACTGTATGGCATTGATGATTTCATCTCGTCCGCCATAGTTGAAGGCGACGTTCAAAATCAGGCGCTGGTTGTGTTTGGTGAATTCAATGGCGTGCAACACTTTTTCGCGAAATGCTTTATCAAGACGGTCTAACCTGCCGATATGGCGCAATTGCACCCCCTGGTCGTGTAATTCTTGAAGTTCGCGATCGATCACGTCTTCAAAGATCTTCATCAAGCCTTCCACCTCCTCTTTGGGGCGCCCCCAGTTTTCGGTAGAGAAGGCATAAATGGTCAAATAGCGGATGCCGAACTCGATGCAGGCTTCGATGACGCGCCGCAAGTTCTCGGTGCCGGCGCGATGTCCAGCCAAGCGCGGCAAGCCGCGCGCTAAGGCCCACCTCCCGTTGCCATCCATGATGATGGCAATATGTGTAGGGATGATCTCGGGCAATTTTTGATCGTTATCTGAAATCATAAACTTTTTATCCTTTACAAACCGGGCTTTTTCAACGTATGGTCTCGCCCGGAGGAGCTTCGCCAGCGACTAGCTCTCCAGTACCTCCTTTTCCTTTCGTTCACCGACTTCGTTGATTTCATGGATATAACGATCCGTGATCTTCTGCAATTCTTCTTCGCCACGCTTGCGTTCATCCTCCGAGATCACCTTTTCCTGCTCAAAATCGCGCAGTTCTTTTATCATATCTCGGCGAATGTTGCGCACTGCAACGCGTCCTTCCTCGACCCGTTGATGCACTAATTTCACCAATTCCAGGCGGCGTTCTTGTGTCAAGGGAGGCAGGTTCAGACGAATGGTTTTTCCATCGTTGTTCGGGGTTAGCCCCAGGTCTGAGGCGAGGATGCCCCTCTCGATATTGCGCAGCACGGAGGCATCAAAAGGTCGAATGAGCAAAGCGCGTGGCTCAGGTACACTGATGGTTGCTAGTTGAACCAGTGGTGTGGGCACGCCATAATACTCCACCATGATTTTCTCGACCAACGCAGGATGTGCGCGACCCGTGCGAATACCTGCCAGGTCTTCTTCCAATGACTGAATCGCACCCCTCATACGCGACTCTGCTTCCTTATAGATGTCCTTCAGCATCAGCGCCTCCTTCCCATGAGATTACCATCAAGCATGCATGGACTGCCCCGCCAGGTTTTTGCGCAGAAAGCTGGGGAGCATCACTAGAAACTCTTGAGAGTTGATGCGAATATAGGATACTCGAAAAATCCGTAATGGAAAAGGGGTAATTCATCCAGAAATGAGTGTGCCTACCGGTTGGCCAAGGATTGCCTGACGCAAGGCGGTTGGATTCCATAGGTTGAGCACCAAGATCGCCAAATGGTTATCCATGCAAAGCGAGAGGGCAGTGCTGTCCATGACTTCTACACGGCGGTTGAGGGCTTCCATATAACTAAGATGGTCAAAGCGCCTGGCGTTTGGGTTGAGCATCGGGTCGGCATCATACACACCATCCACTTTGGTGGCTTTAATGAGCACATCTGCGCCGATTTCCATGGCACGCAACGCTGCGGCGGTATCGGTAGAGAAATAAGGGTTGCCTGTGCCTCCCCCAAAGATGACCACGCGGCCTTTTTCCAGGTGGCGAATGGCGCGACGGCGAATATATGGCTCCGCCACGGCGCGCATTTCCACCGCAGACTGGACGCGTGTGGTCAATCCCATGCGCTCCATGGCATCCATCAACGCTAGGGCATTCATCACTGTCGCCAACATGCCCATGTAGTCTGCAGTGGCGCGATCCATGCCGCGTTCCAAGCCGCGCCGACCGCGCCACAGATTCCCTGCGCCGATGACAATGGCAATATCCACACCCAGGTCATGTACTTCGCGCACACGCTCGGCAATGTGCTCGGCGCGGTCAGGGTCGATGCCAAATCCGGAAGTATCTGCTAGAGCCTCCCCGCTCAACTTCAACAGCACGCGGCGGTATTTTATCTGTTCCTCCATAAGGCCATCATCTCCTAAAAAAAGAGCCAACCCGCATGGTTGGCTCTTGCATCCTTTACTCGCTGGCGTGTTCGCCCAACTGCCAACGCACAAATCGGCGGATGACGATGTTCTCACCCAATGCAGCCACCTGTTGCATGAGCAACTGCTCAACGGTGATTTCGTCATTGCGCACATAGCGCTGGCGCAACAAGCAGTTCTCGTCCAGGAACTTTTCCAACTTGCCCTGGGCAATGCGTTCGGCGATTTGAGCGGGCTTCCCTTCCGCTATTGCCTGATCCAGGAAATTTCGCTTTAGCTCCTCCATCTCGGCTGGGGGAATGTCCTCTGGGTTGACATAGCGAGGCGCGCCAGCCGCGATCTGAAGGGCAATTTCGTGGGCAAAGGTGCGGAAGGCTTCAGAACGGGCAACGAAATCGGTTTCGCAGTTCACTTCCACCATCACCCCTACGCGCCCATTGCCATGAGAATATAAATCAAGGGTACCCTCCGTCGCCTGTCGATCGGCGCGCTTGGCTGCCTTTGCCAGACCCTTTTCGCGGAGCATTTCCACCGCTTTGTCGAAATCGCCATTGGATTTTTGCAGGGCGTCACGGCAGTCCATCACTCCGGCGCCGGTGACCTCACGCAGTTCTTTGATCTGTTCTGTTGTCACTGCCATTGTTGTTCCTACTCTTCCTCTTCTTTATCGATATCTTCGATTTCGATATCCGCTAAATCGATTTCCTTCTCCTCATCCTCAAACGCTTCTTCCAACAATTCCACTCCCTCGATTTCTTCAGCTTCCTCCAAAATGCTGGCGGCGCGACTAGAGGAGATCTTCGCCAGCGTTGAAGCGCCCAACAGTTCCTCATCAGAGAGATCGTGCTCTTCCTCTGCCATGGAGACAGCCATAGCTGCTTCAGGCATCTCTTCTTTGCGCAGGGCAAGACCTTCAAGGGCTGCATCGGCGATTTTGCTCACGATGAGCTTGATGGCGCGGATGGCATCGTCGTTCGAGGGAATGACATAATCTACATTCGAGGGGTCGCAATTCGTATCCACCATGGCGATCACGGGGATATTTAGCAGGTTGGCTTCATGGATAGCAGTGGCTTCTCGACGCACATCTACCACGAAGAGCAGGTCCGGCACGCGGGTGAGCGTACGAATGCCTCCCAAAAGGTACTCCAGGCGTTCGATTTCATGATTGAAATTGAGCGCTTCCTTCTTTGTAAACCGCTCAAATTCACCCCGTTCGCGCATCCGCTCCAATCGTTCCAACTCGTTAATGCGCTGACGGATGGTTTTCCAATTGGTGAGCATACCTCCCAGCCAGCGGGTGACCACATAGGGCATGCCGGCGCGCAGCGCCTCTTCTTGAACGGTTTCCTGCGCCTGTCGTTTCGTGCCCACGAAGAGCAGTATGCCGCTCTGCGTCACCGTGTCGCGTACCAGGGCATATGCTTCTTCCAGAGCCTTTGCCGTCTTCTGCAAATCGATGATGTGAATGCTGTTTCGTTCGGTGAAAATATAGGGCTTCATACGCGGGTGCCATTTATGCGTACGATGTCCGAAATGCACCCCGCTCTCAAGCAGCGCTTTCATAGATACTACGGCCATAAATACAATCTCCTTTGCGTTATACCTCCGCCCTCGTCTTCCCACCCAAGCACCACATGCGTGGCACGCCTCGGGTCGTCAGAGGGCGTGTGATCTCCCTTTCATGTTGAAAGGGGCAGAATTGCTCCCGCCGCGTGGCGGGAGCGGACGTAGTATATCACAAGATTCGCGTCTTTAAAGCAAAAATGATTAAAAATGGGGAAGTGGCTTGGCTTTTCCCCACATCGGTTTAGAATATGGATATGCCTTGGGTGAACCTCGAAGAATGCCGCGCGCGCTTCAACCTGGGAGAGGTGCTGTATTTCCCACGCCTCGGCTCGACAAACGACCTCGCTTTGGACATGTTGAGTCAAGGTTGTGCCCATCGAACGCTGATCATCGCCGACGAACAAACCGCCGGCCGCGGTCGTCAGGGGCGTAAGTGGTTCACACTCGCGGGTAGCGCCTTGGCGCTCAGCCTGGTCATCAAAGACCTGCCCCCATGGCAAGAGAGCGCGCTGAACGTGGGAGACCTGCTCGGGCGATACACCGCGTTAGGCGCTGTGGGCGTGTGCCAGGCGCTCAATCAAAATTATCAGCTCGAGGCGCGCATCAAATGGCCTAACGATGTACTGATCCATGATAAGAAAGTCGGTGGCATCTTGGCTGAGGCACAATGGCAAGGCGAGCAAGTCTTAGGTGTGGTATTGGGGGTCGGACTCAATATCCAGCCTCCATCTGTCCCAGATGAATCGGAGCTCCGCTATCCCGCGACTTGCATTGAGAGGGAGCTGGGCAAACCTGTGAGGCGCAGTGAAGTACTTTTCGCCACATTGAGCGCCATTTTCGCCTGGCACGAACGCCTTCTTCTACCAGAGTTTATCCAAAAATGGGAAGAGCTACTGGCATTTCGCCAGGAGTGGATCGAAATCCTGATTGGGCCTGAAAAACAGCCCACTAGCATACAGGTACAGATCCTTGGTTTAGATGATCGAGGCTACCTTAAAGTAAGGACAGCGGATCAACGCGAGTGGATGCTGGCGCAGGGTGAAATTCACCTCTGCGTACGCAAATGACGATATAATTATTTATCGTTGGATTTATGACCGTCTCTTAGCGGAGCAAGGGTGAAACTACACCCCTGGAGAAGCGCCCATGCTGGATGACCTACGCCGCGAGGCCGATGCCTCACTCAGTGAATTAGAAAAAGAGGCTCCCCCCCGGGAAAGCCTGGATCTCGAACCCAAAGCTGCAAGCGGTCACTTGTTTGGCATGACCGCGTTGCAGCGCTTTATCCTGGCAATCATGCTGTTCATCATCACCCTGCTAGTCGGCTCGTTCTGCTTACTGGTCACCGAAAGAGTCGTGCTACCCGGCGTCTTTTAAAGCTCCAAGCCACACCGTGCGAGCGTCATTCTGCACCCACCTGTCTGAGGTGGGCGGCAGCGACGCGCGCCATAGAAGCCACGTTATCGCCTTCTTGCAAGTCCATCAGCTTTACGCCGCGTGTCGCCCTCCCGGTGCGAGAGATATGCTTCACCTTGGTGCGCAATACCACGCCACCCGAGGACATAAGCGTCAGGTCGTCTTCTTCTTGCACTACGCGCGCCGCGGCGATGCGCCCGATTTTAGGCAAAGCTGCCTGGCTGATGGTCTGCACTCCTTTGCCACCGCGGCTTTTAGAGGGATACTCACTCAATGGTGTTCGCTTACCAAAACCATATGCCGTCACCACGAGCAGGTCGCCATTGGGTTCGACCACTTCCATGCTGGCCACCTTGTCCTTCGCCCCCAGGCGTATCGCCGTCACTCCACCAGCGCTACGCCCCATTGGCCTGACTTCATCCTCCGAAAAGCGGATCGCTTGCCCTTCTTCGGTGACCAGGATGACTTCATCCCTGCCATTGGTCAGGCGCGCCCAACCCAACTCGTCCCCCTCGACCAATTTCATGGCAACCAGGCCAGAGGGGCGCACCGAGGCAAACTCGCTTAGGGGGACACGTTTGATACGGCCATTGCGCGTCGCCATAAGGCAATAGCCTTCCTTTTCGAAACCCGAAAGAGCTACCGCAGCCGTAATCGTCTCGCCAGGGGACAATGAGAGAACATTGACAATGGGGATACCGCGCGCGGTGCGATCGGCATCCGGAATCTGGTAGGCTTTTTCGGCATACACTTTGCCAGCATCCGAAAAGAAGAGGATGGTGTCCAATGTGCGTGCCGGAAAGAGCAGCAGGATTTCGTCCTCTTCCTTTGTCGTATGGGCGGTGACACCCCTCCCTCCGCGGCTCTGAGCGCGAAAGGTGGCAGCAGCCATGCGCTTGACATAGCCTCTTTCGGTGATGCTGATGAGCACATATTCATCACGCACCAGATCCTCTTCGCTGAAATCTTCCGAGGCTTCAACTGCCAGACGTGTCTTGCGCTCATCCCCGTACTTCTCGGCAATTGCCTGCAAGTCTTCCTGGATAACTTGGAGGATTTTGCGCGGGTGGGCGAGCAAGTCTTCCAGGTAAGCGATGCGCTCCAGAGTCTGTTTCTGTTCTTCTTCGATCTTTTGGCGCTCCAGCTTAGCCAAGCGGCGCAATTGCATATCCAAAATCGCCTGTGCCTGCTGCTCGCTCAAGGCAAAGCGCTCCATCAGCCGGCGGCGCGCCTCCTCGGCATCCGGTGAGTTGCGGATGGTCTGAATGACTTCATCAAGGTTCTGCAGGGCGATGAGCAAACCGGCCAGGATGTGCGCACGTGCACGCGCCTTCGCCAATTCGAATTGCGCGCGTCGCCGTATGACCTCCTGGCGATGGTCGAGGTAAATTTGCAAGGCGCGCTTCAAGGAAAGCAGGCGCGG
>JBBIVW010000002.1:41393-124330 GCA_037439525.1 Anaerolineae bacterium | reverse complement strand
GCGGCCACTCTTCATTTCCTCGATGTGCGCCACGCCGCGCAGCACAACACGTCCCCGACCGGTGCTGTACGCCTGTTTAATGCCCTCATTTCCTACAATAATACCCCCTGTGGGGAAATCGGGACCGGGCACCAGGTGCATGAGTTCCTCAACTGTGACCTCATCCATCTCCTCATAACGATTGATGAGATAGATCAGAGCGCGCGCAAGCTCTGATAGGTTATGTGGGGGAATGTTCGTCGCCATGCCTACCGCAATGCCTGCAGATCCATTGAGCAAGAGATTCGGCAAGCGCGCCGGCAGGACTACAGGCTCTTTCAGAGAGCCATCGAAATTTTCTACAAAATCCACCGTATCTTTGTCGATATCGGTGAGCATCTCCTCCGCCAGCTCTGCCAGGCGTGCTTCAGTGTAGCGCATGGCTGCCGGAGCATCCCCGTCCACCGAGCCAAAGTTCCCCTGTCCATCAATCAAGGGATAGCGCATGGAGAAATCCTGCGCCATACGCGCCATGGCGTCATACACCGCGGCATCGCCATGTGGGTGATATTTACCCAGCACTTCGCCGACGATGCGCGCCGATTTGCGGTAGGCGGTATTCGAACGAATGCCCATATCATGCATGGCATAGAGGATGCGCCGATGTACGGGCTTTAAGCCATCACGCGCGTCCGGCAGGGCGCGGGCGATGATTACACTCATGGCATAATCCAGATACGCGGCGCGCATCTGCTCGTCGATATCCACTTGCTGAACCGTGCCAACTTCCATCACTATCTACTCTCGTTTCCTCTGAAATTCTGTTCACTATAAAAATAAAAAAAAGCTACACATGCACAACCTTTTATTATAAACCCAATGCCCCCTCGGCTGGCTGCGCATCCAGGTCAAGGGCGGGGAGAAGGCTCTTGTTCTGAAAGCGTTCAAGTTGGGGTATCTAAGTAACAGGCACAACAAACAGCATTTCATCCAGGCACACCATAAGGCACCCGCCTCTTACAATTCTCTAACACAGGTCATAAGTGATTCCAACAGCAAAAGGGACGGCATGAAGTAGAATTAAAGAAACATCTTAGCCGATTAGCGGAGATGACCCTCCGAGGAATGAAGCGTCAAAGTAAATGAGGCACACTATGAAAAAGACTATCATCATTATTCTCCTGCTCCTGTCACTGGCAGTTGTGGGATTCTTGGCATTTCGCTGGCAGGCGCGCAATAGAGCCGAAGCAAGTGGAACCTGGCAGCTCGAACAGGCGCAGTTGGGAGACCTGACCGCCACAATTGGCGCGACAGGCATCGTGCGCTCCAACCAAACGGCGGTGCTTACCTGGCAAACTTCTGGCGTGATCGAGGATGTACATGTCGCCATCGGCGATCATGTAGATCAGGATGACCTGCTGGCTTCGCTGGTAGAGACCTCCCTACCCCAAAACGTCATCCTGGCAAAGGTAGATTGGATCAACGCCCAAAAAAGCCTGGACGATTTGCTCCACTCTCAAGTAGCTGCCATCCAGGCCGCACAGGCGGTCTCTAGCGCGCAAAAAGCGCTCATCGAAGCAGAGCGCCTGCTGGATCAATACGAAGGGGCCAATTATGAATACAAACTCGAACGCGCTGAAGAACGTGTCGAAGATGCCCTGGAGGAATTAGAACAGGCAAAGAAAGATCTGGAGCGTTATCAAAACCGCCCACCCGAAGATACCACCCGGCAGTATTACGAAGATCAACTCGAAATCGCGCAGAGGAATTATGATGAAGCTGTGCGACGACTGGAAGAGCTGAAACTCGAAAAGCAACAGGCAGAGGAGCGTGTGCAATTAGCGCGGGCACAGCTCGAAGACGCTCAGCGACAATACGCGCGCGTCAAGGATGGGCCTGACCCCAACGACATCGCCGCGTTGCAAGCCAGGATCGCTGCAGCTCAGGCAACCATGAACCTGGCGAGGCTGACTGCTCCTTTTGCCGGCACCATTACTGACATCTATATCCAGGCAGGCGATCAGGTGAGTCCCGGGAAAGTAGCCTTCCAAATCGATGACCTCTCCCAACTCTGGGTAGATGTGCGCGTCTCCGAGGTGGACATCAACCGGGTAAAAGTTGGGCAAAGCACGGTGTTGACCTTTGACGCCATCTTGGGCAAGGAATATCAGGGGAGGGTAGACAAAGTCGCTCAGGTGGGCACTTCCTCTCAAGGTGTGGTCGATTTTGTCGTGACCATCGAGTTATTGAATGCGGACGAAAACGTAAAGCCAGGTATGACTGCCGCAGTGAGCATCGTGGTGGATCAACTGGATAAGGTGTTGCTGGTACCCAATCGCGCGGTGCGCATCAAAGACGGTCAACGCGTGGTGTATATCCTCAAGGATGGGCAACTCCTCGCGGTGCGCATCACCCTTGGGGCAACCTCTGATATCTACAGTCAAGTGGTTAACGGGGAGCTTCAGCCGGGGGACCAGATTGTGCTCAACCCGCCGATGGAATTCGAAAACGGAGGGGGACCTCCCTTCGTGAGGTAATGTACTATGGAGAATCATTGGGTCATTGAGGGCAAAGACCTGACCAAGGTTTACAAAATGGGCGAAGTAGAAGTACACGCCCTGCGCGGGGTGAGCCTGCAGATTGCCGCCGGCGAGGTGGTGGCGATTATGGGCCCTTCGGGTTCAGGAAAATCCACGTTGATGAACATCATCGGGTGTCTCGACCGCCCAACGAGCGGAGAGTACTTCCTGGATGGAGAGCGTGTATCTACTCTGAAGGATGACCAACTGGCAGCCATTCGGAACCGCAAGGTGGGGTTTGTCTTCCAAAGCTTTAACCTGCTCCCCAGAGCCAGCGCACTGGCAAATGTAGAATTGCCCCTGCGTTATGCTGGAGCAGGTAGCGGACGCCGGGAGCGCGCCCAGATGGCGCTCGAAGCCGTTGGTTTGGGTGATCGGATGCATCATCGCCCGAACGAACTATCTGGAGGGCAACAACAGCGCGTGGCTATCGCACGCGCCCTGGTGAACGACCCGGCGATCATCCTGGCAGATGAGCCCACGGGCAACCTGGATACGAAATCCGGAGAAGAGATACTACAGCTTCTCCTGCAACTGAACCGCACCCGACACACAACATTGATCATCGTTACACACGACCCTGAAATTGCAGCCCACAGCCAGCGCATCATTCAAATTCGCGACGGGTTGGTGGTCAAAGAGGAGCAGCGATGAAATACTGGCAAGCCATTCTAGAAGCCCTGGAGAGTTTATCGTCCAATAAAACGCGCTCTGGCTTAACGATCATCGGCATCGTCATTGGCGTTGCTGCAGTGATCTCCATTGTCTCTGTCGGGCGCGGAGCGGAGAACACCATCACCGGTTCGATCCAGGGCATTGGGACGAATCTGCTTTTCGTCCTGCGTGGCGGACCCGAAGAGGTGCGCAACCCTCAACCACTCACTCTGGGTGATGCGATTGCCATTGGGGACCCCTTTCAAGCGCCTTCTGTATCTGGCGTGGCGCCCATTCTACAAGGTCAGGCAACCATCACCACCGGC
The DNA here is from genome assembly GCA_037439525.1 of Anaerolineae bacterium. GTDB lineage: Bacteria > Chloroflexota > Anaerolineae > Anaerolineales > UBA4823 > JBBIVW01. Next base: position 120,792 of record JBBIVW010000002.1, on the reverse strand, counting down.
GGGGAAAGCGCCACGACAACCCTTCTGGGGGTGACTTCTGACTATTTTCCAGTGCGCAACACCTCCCTGCTGGAGGGGGAACCGATTGGCGAAGAGCATCTTTTGGGAAAGGCTTCGGTAGTTGTGCTAGGAACAAAAGTAGCCGAGCGCCTCTTCAACCGCACCGAAGGTGTAGTCGGCGAGGTGGTGCGCATCGAAGGGCGACCTTTCCGCGTGATTGGCGTGCTCGAACCGAAAGGTGGCTCCAGCTTTTCGAACGAAGATGATCGCGCTTTGGTGCCGCTAACCACAGCTCAAGAGCGGCTTATTCGCCGTTCCACACGCGATCGCGTGGATTACCTCATCGTTCAGGCAATCAGCGCGGAGGCGGTTCCCCAAGCCTCGGAGGAGATTGCACAAATTTTACGCACGCGCCATCGTACGGCGATCGGCGCGGACGACTTCACCATCCTCACCCAACAGGATTTCCTCGACACGGCGCGCACCATCACCAATGTGCTTACCATCTTCCTGGGAGGCATCGCCGCGATTTCCCTGCTGGTAGGGGGCATTGGCATCATGAACATTATGCTTGTCTCCGTTACCGAGCGCACCAAGGAGATCGGCTTGCGCAAGGCACTCGGCGCGCGGCGTGTGGACATCCTGATTCAGTTCCTGACAGAATCTTCACTGCTCAGCCTCATCGGTGGTGTGGTGGGCATCGGATTCGGCGCAGCCATATCCCTGATCGTCGAACGCGTTGCCGCGGCGAACAATGCCCCCATCAACCCCTCTATTGGTGTGGACACAGTTTTACTAGCCACACTGTTCTCCACTGCAGTTGGGCTGTTCTTTGGATTATATCCAGCAAACCGTGCGGCGCGCCTCGAGCCGGTAGAAGCGCTGCGCTATGAATGAATGGCTCAACACCGGAAAGAGTCCGCCGGGCTAATCTACACGCCCGGTTTGGGCCTCTACCCAGGCAAGATAATCTTTCAAACCGGCAATAATGGGCAAACCGATGATTTCGGGTAAATCGTAGGGGTGAAGTGACCGCACTGCAGGCACGAATCGGGTTTCAAACTCTTCTGTCCTGGTTTTCACCAATAAAAGAAATTCCTCGTCCTGGTGCAGCCTTCCCTCCCAATGGTAGAAGGAGGTGATTGAAGGGACGAGATTCACACAGGCTGCCAGATGTGCCTCTATCAGATGGGCAGCGATTTTTTCGCCCACCTCTCTTGAGGGTACCGTGATCATCACTACCAGGTAATCGGACATCATAGGATCGCCTCCAAAAGCAAGGATAACTCCTGCAAAGCCATGCACATGACGAAAAAAGACCGGGCAATGGGGTCTGTTTCTGGTGTAGAATTATGCCATACCATGCCCGCGCCAAAAGGTTGAAAAGCGGCGCGCGCCCTTATGGGAAGCGACATCATGCACTGGAAAATTCTGATCGCCGACGGGCTCGAGTCACGCGGCGTGGAGCAACTAAAGGCGAAAGCCAGAGTCAGTCACTATCAGAGTATGGATAAGTCAGCGCTCCTCGAGGAGGTTGCTGATAGCCATGCTTTAATCGTGCGCAGCCGCACTAAAGTCACCCTGGAAGTTCTGGAAGCCGCTCGCTGCCTGAAGGTCATCGGGCGGGCTGGCGTTGGAGTGGATAATATCGACATCCACGCGGCGAAAGCTAGGGGGATTATCGTGATCAACACGCCCACTGCCGCGACCATTTCTGTTGCGGAACTGACCATAGGATTGCTACTGGCATTGGCAAGGCGCATCCCCTACGCTGACGCGAGCATGAAATCTGGCGCTTGGGAAAAACAATCGTTAATGGGAATCGAGCTCTCCGGAAAGAAGCTGGGCATCATAGGGGTAGGGAACATCGGGGGCGTAGTAGCACAATATGCCCATGCCCTGGGAATGATCGTCCTCGGTTATGACCGCAACCCGCGCGTAGAACACCTGCAGAGGGGTAACATCCAGGCGGTACCTTTAGATGAGCTAATTGCCCAAGCTGATTTTATTTCCATTCACCTGCCTCTAAACGAGGAGACGCGCATGATGATCGATCATCGGGTAATCCAGCAAATGAAAAGCGGAATCTACCTGATAAACACCTCACGTGGTGGTATTATTAACGAAGTGGCTTTACTCGAAGCCCTTGAATCGGGGAAAGTAGCTGGCGCGGCTTTGGATGTTTACGCTTTGGAGCCTCCTGGCAAGACCGCGCTCGTAACGCACCCGCGCGTCATCGCTACACCCCATATCGGCGCTCAAACGCGCGAGGCACAAGAACGCGCTTCTGAACAAATTGCGTGCGAGGTGATTGCGGCGCTGGAAGGTAGAGCCACGCGCTGGAACGTGTTGTAAGTTCAACTACATGGATATAAATGAGAGTGTGCGGTAACCGCGGCTTCTCCCCATTCCTCCTGTCCTGCTACGGCGCAGAGTCGAATCAGAGGTGAGGAGGTTCCCAAACACTCTCCAATCTGAACCATACATGGAGCGAATTTCGAATGAACAAAAAAATGGATCAACTCAAAGAAATCCTTGCTGAAGTCTATGACCTGAACGCAGCGGCAGCTCTTCTGGAATGGGATCAACAAACATACATGCCCCCTGGAGGCACAGAAGAACGCGGTCAGCAAATGGGCACATTGCAGAAGCTGGCACATATCAAGTTCACTTCTGCGGAGGTGGGCAAATTGCTGGATGATCTCGCCTATGAGACACGCACCCTCGACCCAGATTCGACAGAGGTACGCCTGGTCAAGGTGACAAAGCGGGAATATGAAAAGCGCACGAGAGTACCCCCAGAGATGGTCGAAGAATTTGCCCAGGTGACGACAAACGCCCATATTGCCTGGATGCAAGCGCGGCAGGAGAGTAACTTCTCCATATTTGAGCCTCATCTGGAGAAAATCGTGGATCTACGCCGTAAATATGCCGAGCTTTTTGCTCCATATGACCATATCTATGACCCGTTGCTGGACGACTTTGAACCGGGTTTGAAGACCGCCGAAGTGCAGGAGGTCTTTCAGGCACTCCGCCCTCAGCAAGTGGCACTCATTCAGGAGATTGATAGTCGCCCACAAGTGGACAACTCCTTTTTGCGCCGCAAATATGATCCTCAAAAACAGTGGGATTTTGGCGTCAAAGTGATCACTAAATTCGGTTACGACTGGCAACGGGGTAGACAAGACAAGGCAGCGCACCCCTTCACGACGAACTTTGGAATAGGCGACGTGCGCATTACCACGCGCATTTACGAAGACAACCTCGCCTCTGGATTGTTCAGCACCATGCACGAAGCTGGCCACGCGCTGTATGAGCAAGGCGTGGATGCCAGCCTGGCACGAACCCCTCTGGCGGGAGGGGCATCTCTGGCGCTCCACGAATCTCAATCGCGCATGTGGGAGAATCTGGTCGGACGCTCTTTTGCCTTCTGGGAACACTTTTACCCTCAACTCCAGGAGACCTTTGCGGAACAATTGGGTGACCTTTCCCTCGAAAAATTCTATAAAGGCATCAACCGGGTGGCACCATCGTTGATCCGCGTGGAGGCGGATGAAGCCACTTATAACCTGCACATCATGCTGCGCCTGGAATTGGAAATTGCCTTGATCGGAGGGGAAATCGAGATCAAAGACTTGCCCCAGGAATGGAACGAGCGCATGGATGCCTACCTGGGCATCACCCCTCCAAACGACGCTCAGGGCGTTCTGCAAGACATTCATTGGTCGAGCGGGCTGATTGGCTATTTCTCCACCTATGCTCTGGGAAATCTGATCTCTGTGCAGCTATGGGAACGTATCAACGAGGACATCCCCGATCTGGAGGAGCAGATTCGCCGTGGAGAGTTTACCAGCCTGTTAGAATGGTTGCGTGCGAAGATCCACCGCCATGGCTCGAAGTTCGAACCCCAGGAATTGGTGCTACGCGTGACCGGCTCGAAGATCGATCCCAATCCCTACATCTACTACCTCAGGAAAAAGTATCGCCAAATTTATGGGTTGTAAAACGCGAGCGTACCATAAGGTCGTATCGCCGGACAACATGGGTGCCAACCTCGTTCAATACTTCAAAGAAATGCGCACTACATTCAAGCGAATAGGGGAAGTCCGTAAAAGGCACTTCCCCTTTTTTAACTTGCTGGTAGGGATCAGCTTGTTGCTTGGCGCATGTGGACAAACGATGCTAGAGCCAACGATAACCCCCATGCCTCCGGGATACATCCCCACAGCCGCGGCGCTCACCTTACAGGCACAAGGTTTTGGGCTCACACCCACTCTGACCTCGCAACCATCTGAGCGCGAGAGCACAGGTGTGGAGATGACCGAGGGTAATGAGGCAACTTCAACGCAAACACCTCCCTTGACTCTACCATCCACAACTTCAACTCCTGAAGCATCGTTTACCCCCACAGCTACTTGGACGGTGATTCCAGAGACACTCTTCCCGCCGTCAATGCCCATCCCCCAAATCCCCGAAGCGCGCATCCAAATCTATCAACTGGGCGCCCTTTCGCGGGTGACTTCCCCCTTCCCGGTGATCGCCCGCCTGACCTCCAGGATCGGCAAAGTGGCGCGCGTAGAGCTCTTTGGCGAAGATGGCCGCCTTCTGGCGCGCTATTTGCAAACTTATACAACCCTGCCCTGGAATACCGCCAAAATCTCTATTGAGATGAGCTTCGAGATCAGCGCCGCCGCGGAGTTGGGACGGTTGGTGATCAGTGTCGAGGATGCCTTTGGGCGGTTGATGGATCTAAACTCTCTCGACTTGATTTTGCTCTCCGAAGGATACACGGAACTAAACCCTCCCACCGCTCTGTACCAGACGATTGTCATCCAAGAGCCTGCTGAAGACAGCCTGATCCTGGGAGGGGTGGTGTATGTTTCCGGCGTGGCCAGGCCCAGCTCCGACCTGCCCCTGCGCGTGAGCCTAATTGCAGAAGACGGGAGAATCCTCGGGCAGAGGCTGGCCGGCGTGTTCAATGCCAAGCCGGGTGAATATGGCTATTTCTTTGCCGAGGTACCCTACGCCGTACAAGAGATCACCCCGGTGCGCCTGGTGGTATATGAGGAAGGGGGCATCATCTCGGATATGACTCACCTTTCCAGCGTCTTGATTCTGCTAGGGCCTTAAATGCAGAGAGGGTTTGACCTTCGCGGGCTTTTGTCATACAATCAAAGCAAAGAACGGCTCACCCTGGATACAACCAGCTATCTAAAAATGGGTAATGCGATTAAAGTTGCGAAAGATTCGAAATGGAGTTTATAGAGGAGTAACGCGAGATGGCTAACACCCCTTTTCTCTCTAAACGTGCTGCAATCTATGCAGATATACCAGATGAGCAATGGAACAACTGGCGTTGGCAATTGAGTCACCGCATCAACACTGTAGAAGAATTCGAAAAAGTGCTCCCGCTGACCGATAGCGAACGAAAAGCCTTATCCGCCCCTGGGCTATTCCGCGTGGATATTACGCCATACTTTATCTCCCTGATCGACCCACAAGATGAAAACGACCCTATTCGGAAACAGGTGGTACCCACCAGCGCGGAGATGGTGCCCTTTACAGCCATGATGGAGGATTCGCTGGCTGAGGACCGCCATTCGCCGGTACCGGGCCTGGTACATCGCTACCCCGATCGCGTGCTCATGCTGGTGACCACACAATGTGCCTCATATTGTCGTTATTGCACACGCTCGCGCATTGTGGGAGATCCCGCGGCGACATTCTCGCGCTCTGAGTTCGAAATGCAAATCGAATACCTGAAGCGCACCCCTCAGGTCAGAGATGTGTTGCTCTCCGGCGGCGATCCGCTCGTTCTGGCGCCAAAAATCCTCGAGGAAATCCTTAGCCGCCTCAGAGAGATTCCCCATATCGAGATTCTCCGCATAGGTTCGCGCGTACCCGTCTTCCTGCCTATGCGTATCACCAATGAACTAACCGATATGCTCCAAAAATACCACCCATTATGGATTAACATCCACGTCAACCACCCCAACGAGATCACCCGGGAATTGGCGGAGGCATGCGACCGTCTGACACGCGCCGGTATCCCGCTGGGCAATCAGGCTGTGCTGCTGGCCGGGGTGAACGATAACGTGCACATCCAGCGCGAGTTGGTACACAAACTGGTGCGCATACGCGTGCGCCCCTATTATTTGTACCAATGCGACCTGGTAGAGGGAGCAGGTCATTTTCGCACACCGGTTGCCAAGGGCATCGAAATCATGGAGGGGCTGCGCGGCCACACATCAGGCTTTGCGGTGCCTCAATATATCATCGACGCTCCTGGCGGTGGCGGGAAAATCCCTGTGAGTCCGAATTATCTGCTGAGCATGTCGGAACACAAAGTCGTGCTCAGGAACTATGAAGGGTATATTACTACCTATGAAGAGCCTATCGATTACCTTCCCAGCCATGCCGCCCAATTTCGAGGTCAAAAACGCCCCGAACCTGGGCAGAGCGGCGTATTGGGCCTGCTGGAAGGTGAACAGATGTTCATCAAACCCGAGGGATTCGATGCGGTGCATGACCGCGGCGGCATCCAGCATCGCCTAAAAGAGCCGCACAAGTGGGTGCCATTGGGCATCGGAGAGGGAAGCGAGGAGACAAGTCACACTTCGGAGAACAAGTAACCATATCCTCCCTCAGGGACGCCTGGGTACGAGGCGGCGAACCGCTGGGCTCATGCCAGGCTCTATAAGCCCATCACGATCCTGGCAATGGTAAAGTAAATAAACAACCCTGTGGCATCTACTAAAGTGCTCATCACTGGGCCAGAGACCACGGTAGGGTCGATCTTAAACCTGGCAGCAAGCACGGGAAGAACTGCACCCAGGATGTTTGCCCAAACCACAATTGTCAGGATTGCAAAAGACACACTGAAGGCTAAATCGATAGACGAGCCCCAGGATAGGGCGCGGATAAAGGCAATTCCTGCCATCCCCAGCCCGAGCACACTTCCTACACCAAATTCATGCCACAGTGCCTTGAGAGCGTCTTTCAGGTCTAAATCCCCAACTGCAAGAGCTCGGATGATCGTACTGGTGGTTTGAGAGCCGGCATTCCCACCTGTGCCGATGAGCAATGGGACAAAAAAAGCCAGAGCGACAGCCGCTTGCAATTCATGCTCAAAATGGCGTAAAACTGTACCTGTGAGACTCTCTGTGACGAAGAGCAACATCAGCCAGCCGATGCGCTTGCGAGCCACCTGCATAAAGTTGATGCTCAAATAGGGTTGATCGAGAGGCTCAGCACCACCAAAGCGCTGGATGTCTTCCGTGGCTTCGTCTTCCAAAACATCAACGACATCATCGATGGTGATCACTCCAAGAAGAGTGTTTTGCTCATCCACTACCGGCAGAGCCAGTAAGTCATAACGCGTCATCAGGCGAGCGCACTCTTCCTGGTCGGTGCCACTTGGCACCGAAATCACGTTGGCATCCATGATTTCCTCAACCAGGGTGTGCGGAGGGGCGACAATAAGCTGACGCAAGTTAACCACGCCGCGCAACTTGCGCTGGCTATCCACCACGAAAAGGTAGTAGATCGCCTCAGTTTCGGGTTTCCAGGCTCTGATAGCCTCAAGGGCTTCATGCGCGGTCATCTTGCGGTGCAGCGCCAGAAACTCTGAAGTCATCAAGCCACCAGCGGTCTCATCCGGGTGCAGTAAGAGAGGACGGATCTCTTCAGGGTTGTCTAACGCTTCCAGGATGAGGGAGGCTTGTTCTTTGCCAATATCGCCCAGCAAGTCGGCAGCCTCATCGGGCTCCATTTCATCGACGATGCGAATGGCTGTCGAGGTAGGTAAGGCAGTCACCAACTCGGCAGCTTCCTCGTCTTCCATTTCTTCCAGGATGTCTGCAGAGATGGCAGGATGCAACTCTGGAAGCAGGGTGATCTTCCCTTTATCAGGAAGCTCGGTAAAAACCTCAGCCTGATCAACCTTACGTAGAGACTCCAGAATGTCGACCGCGGTATTGAGGTCGTCTCGTTCCAAGGCGGCCTGAATCTGTGCCAACACATCATCGACATCGATTTTATTCATGAGGCACCTCCGGGTATCGAAACCCCCGGAGGTGGAATGTTAATCACCCCCGCAGGGTTTCGGTTATGGATCGCAGAGCATTTTCAAGCTACACCCACCCCAGATGGCATGGGGAGGTTTATCTTTCATCTCGGCACACACCTCTTCTTTCAAATGCATGTGCTGATTATACCACTCCAACGTCATAAAGCTTCTACGAGTATTTTCGCACGACGAAATCCGTTTGGCGAATAGAAAAGTGTGATAACATATTCAAAAGATGGAATGTGTTATGGAAGTTCAAACGCAATTCGCTAGAAGCTCTATCAAAGAGCCAATGGTGGCGTAATGTTTGCGCGCGCCCTTTTTCCTACCGATTTCTCCGCTTACGCAAATGCGGTCATGGCTTGCCTGGCAGATATCAAGCCGGCCGGATTGCGCTCCGTACTGCTCCTATCGGTGATTCGTCCGAGCGATGTGCCGCTGCCAGAAGAGGTTAATCGTGAGGCGATGGAGTATTGGAGATTTAAGGTGGGAGAGGGGCTGCACCTGGCGCGTCTGGCGCTGGAGGGACAAGGACTGCATGTGGATACGCGCATCGAGTATGGCAGCCCGGCCAAGAAAATCATCGATGTGGCAGAAGAAGAGCAGGTTGATTTGATTGTGATTGGCGCTCAAGGAGTCACCGCAGCCCAAGAGATTCTGGTGGGAAGTGTCGCATTTGAGGTGGTGCGCCGGGCAAAGGTACCGGTCTTGTTGTTTAAACAAGAGGTCGTGCGCGAATTGGGACATCTACTCTGCCAGCGCGTGTGCAATCAGTTGTTCCACAAGGTGCTTTATCCTACGGATTTCTCGCCAAACTCAGAAGCTGCTTTCTATGTGGTCAAACGCCTTAAAGCCACAGGGACAGAAGAAGTGTATCTGCTTCATGTCCAGGATCGGCGCGTGATGAAACTGCGTTCCGCTGAGCAACTCGAACAATTTGACCACCACGATATGGAACGCTTGGAGACATATTGCCGCGCCCTGCGCTTGAAGGGTCTAAAAGCTACACCGATGCTCCGCCACGGCATCCCCTACCAGGAAACGCTCAAAGTCGCGGACGAGACACAAAGTTGCCTGATCGTCATCGGATCAAAAGGGTTTTCAGCCGTGCAAGAACTCCTGGCAGGAAGCACACTGGAGAACGTCGTGCGCCTGGCGCGCCAACCCGTACTGGTCATCCCCGCAAAGCAATCTGAACGGTAATTTCGATCAAAGTTGTGGCATACATCACAAGAAATCCAGTACAAAGATCACATTCAAAAAATCGAATGAGTTAATATAATATATTCAAGTAGGTGAATATGAATCAGACATCCGCTATCCACAAAACCAGCCAATTGTTCGCCAGCATCAGCCAGCCGGCGCGTATCCTCATCCTGCTGGCGATCGGCGAAGGCGAAGCGTGCGTTTGCCATTTGGAAACGCTCCTGGGTTATCGTCAGGCATATATCTCTCAACATCTTATGGCATTACGCGAAGCCGGAGTGGTCAAAGCCCGCCGTGATGGTAGATACGCCTTTTATCGGCTGAAAGATACACACATCCTGAACTTGATCCACGAGGCGGCCAGCCTGGCGGGCACCAAGATAACGAGCTATGCGCGTTTGCTTCCCGCGCCACCTCGCCAAAGCTGCAAATGTCCAGAATGTGCACCCGATCTTACTAAACCGGGCCTCACCCTCCAAGAAACCGGCTAAAAAGCGATATCAAGAGGAGTAACGAAAATGCCAACCATCAAAATCCTCGGAATGGGAAGCCCCGATCGTAAAAAAGTGCCACATAGCGCACTACGAGCAGCAAAGAGGGTATGCTCCGACGTTTATTGCGTTGAAAAAACTGATCTAAATGAGATCATGCACGACAACATTCTGACAACACGTGGCCCGGTGACCAATAAGAATCTGGTTTGCGTAGGGCGCATCCCTCACATCGCAGAGGGCAAAATCTGGCGTTCCCAGGCGAGCAACAAGCCACGAAGAAATAGCACTACAGACCAAACCTAAACACAGGAGTACATCCATGACCATCGACAATGTACGCACAATCCCTTCAAGACGAGCTTCGGCACGCCTTTCCACCCTGGATCGGCTATTGACTTTATGGATATTTCTGGCTATGGCTGCAGGCGTTGGTTTGGGGTACCTTTTCCCCAATGAGGTACAAAATCTGAACGAAGCCTTCTCGGTAGGTACAACGAACATCCCGATCGCTATCGGGTTGATCTTGATGATGTACCCTCCTTTAGCCAAGGTTCAATATGAGAAGATGGGGCGCGTGTTATCGCGACCGAAGTTATTAGGGTTCTCCCTTCTGCAAAACTGGATCGTTGGGCCACTGGTGATGTTTGTCCTGGCGATACTCCTGCTGAGAAACTATCCTGAATACATGGTGGGGATCGTGCTCGTGGGTCTGGCGCGTTGTATCGCCATGGTGATTGTATGGAATGAGCTGGCTCATGGCAATCGAGAGCTGGCGATCGGATTGGTGGCTTTCAATGCGATTTTTCAAGTGTTGTTTTACGCCATCTACATCTGGATTTTTATCAGCTTCCTGCTCACCCGCCTGGGGCTAGTGGAAGGGTTAGATATCCACATTTCCGTAGGAGAAGCGGCGAAAACAGTGTTCATCTACCTGGGCATTCCCTTCCTGGCCGGCGTGGCGACGCGATTTTCGCTCCTGCGTGCCAAAGGCAGTGATTGGTACGAAAGCACTTTCATCCCGCGCCTGAGCCCACTCACCCTCATCGCCTTGCTCTTCACCATCGTGGTCATGTTTTCGCTCAAGGGCAGGGTGATTGTTGAATTACCGCTTGATGTGGTGCGTGTGGCGCTCCCATTGATCCTATACTTCGCGTTGATGTGGCTGATAACCTTTTTCATCGCCCGCATGCTGAAAGCCAGCTATGCAGAGACAGTCGCGGTTGCCTTCTCGGCAGCGAGCAACGACTTCGAACTGGCGATTGCGGTTGCTGTGGCGGTCTTTGGAATCAATTCCGGGGCAGCATTCGCTGCAGTAATCGGTCCGTTGATCGAGGTGCCGGTGATGATCGCGTTGGTGAACGTAGCCTTTCGCTTCCGCAGCCGCTTTTTCGCTCATGAAATTCACTCCTCGCGTCCGGTAAGTGCCGCGAGCGAAGCCTCCTCGACTAAGGAACAGGCGCTCTAGTTAGGTAGCGAGAAATACATGCGGCGAGCAACCATTTTTCGGTAACCCTGAATTGATGTAAAACATGCGCACGCTTTGAGGAGCTGATGATTTACTTAGAAATATTCGTGATTTTGAATATTTTGGCGGTGGAGGAAGGTCGATATGGGAAAGAATACTGAACCTTCTGGCGCGTGCTGCTTACCCATGGCAGATGGATTGAGCTATATCAAAATTGGAGCGCAAGGACATGTCGTTGGCATGATGAATCTGGAAACTATATTTCAGCAATTATGGCTGATGCAAAGAAAGCCACAAGATGCCAGCGATGAAGAATTGATCGGTATGGCAAGGCGCTTCAACTACATCCCTCGCAAACCTGCCATTGAAGCTGATTATGCCGAAGCATTGCGCAAAGCCTACAAAATTTATTATCAACGGCAGGAGGTAAAAAATGAGCCCTGAAGGCGCGAGGCAAGAATTTCTTGCTCGGCGCATCGATAACCCTTTCTGGATACCACCCTGCATGGCAGCAAATACGAACATCGGAGAAAACCATGGACGTTTTAGCGTTTTTCACTAAACTTTTACAAGGAGGCTTGGGCAACCTGGCTGCTTATTTGGCAGCGCATGTCTTGCTCTGCCTCTTGCCAGCTTTCTACATTGCTGGAGCGATGACCGCGTTGATTCCGAAGGAATCCGTGACGCGCTTCTTGGGGCGCAACGCGCCCAAGTGGATCGCCTACCCCGGCGCTGCTCTGGCGGCTTCCGTGCTGGCAGTTTGCTCCTGCACCATTGTGCCGCTCTTCGCGGGCATCTACAAAAAAGGCGCGGGCATTGGTCCCGCGATCACCTTCCTGTTCTTCGCCCCCGCGGCAAATATCCTGGCTCTGGTGTACACCGGGGGCGTCATCGGGCTCGATCTAGCCGTGGCGCGATTGATCTTATCTTTGACTTTTGGCATTGGCATCGGCATGATTATGGCGTTGATCTTCTCACGCCAGGACATCGCCCATGACCACGAAACGGATGCCATGTTCTCAGGGAAAGCCAGCATGCGTCGTGCAGCGTTGATGTTCTTGCTCATCCTGGTAGCCCTCCTGCTTGCGGGCACCTTTAAAATCGGCGCTTTGACCCACACATATGCCCAGGTTACCCTCCCAATCGAAGGCGTGGACCGCTTTCAAGACTTCCTATTCCGCTTGGTGCCCTTCGATGCCAGCAAAGGGCAAGAGGGAGTTACCTCCCAGGGAGCTGTGCTCATCGGGTTGCTTGCGCTGATCGGGCTGGCCTCCTGGAAAGGAATCGAAACAATATACGAAGGGTATAACGCCTGGACGTGGATCGCACTGGGATTGGTCGGCCTTACACTGCTTACTGCGGCGCTGGGCATGACCCCTCATGCCGGCGGGCTTGACCTTCAGTTCACCGGTCGATTCTTTGGAGTGCTCATCGCTATTGGTGCGCTTGCCTATCTGATGTTCAAACATCTGGACGAAGACGAAGTGCGCGACTGGCTATGGGAATCCTGGCGTTTCGTCAAGCAGATCTTCCCTTTACTGGTCGCGGGTGTATTTGTGGTAGGCGTGATCCGCGTGCTCATCAAACCCGAATGGATTGAATCGCTCGCCGGGCACAACACCGTCTTGGGTAATCTGGCAGGTGTGGCATTTGGCGTGTTCATGTACTTCCCCACATTGGTGGAAGTGCCAATTGCCAACATGTTTCTTAGCCTGGGGATGCACCGTGGTCCCCTCCTGGCGTATCTGATGGCGGATCCCGAACTCAGCCTGCAAAGCATACTGATGATCTCGGTGATCATCGGCCGGCTGCGCGCCTGGACTTACGTGGGCTGGGTGGCGCTTTTCAGCACGCTGGCTGGTCTGATCTATGGAGCCTGGATCGATGGGACTTCTATAGGCCTTCTCGCGCTATACCTGGGCATATTCATCGCCCTGCTCGGATTGAGCCTTTGGCGGGTCGATCGTCGCAACCGTGAAGGAGAGCCTGTGCCGCAAACAGCTACCACAGATTAACTATGGAATCCGGGTCAAGGAGCTCTATGCTATCCAACCGAGCATTGCGGATAAGAGACAATGCGATGATGAACATGCACTCACATCCGATCGGGATATCACAACGATGCTCATTGGATTCAATCGATGATTTCGAACATAACTACATACAAGGAGAACAACCATGAATGACCAAGCGACCAACTCAACCAAGCCCGTGTTCCTGATGCGCTACTGCACCGGCGAGTGTCCGGGCTTCCAATCGCTCAACCTGGGGCAACTGATTATCTGCACTTCGAATGATGTGGACAAGGAAATTTGATATGGATGTCAAATCTATGTACAGCTCTTTAGAAAATCAAACAAAAACCGACAACACTTTCCAGGCGGCTCGCGCCCTGGGTGAACTTCTCAGCCAGACTGCGGAATACCGCGCTTTTCTGGAAGCGCTCAAGGCGGTCAACAACGATCTGACCGTTCAGAAAATTTCTGCACAAATGCGCGCCTGCAATTTGGCGCTTCAATGGGGGCGTGACGTGTTAAAAAACTCTGCAGAGCTCGAACAACTGGAACAAGAGATGGAGGCTTTGCCGGTAATGCAGACGTATCGTCAAGCTGAGCTCTCGGTGTTACAACTCTTTCGCCAGGTGGATGAGATTATCAGCGCGTCCGCGCATATAGAATTCGCGACGCATGCCAGGCGAAGTTGCTGTGGATAGGAGATGAGATATGACACTTGCACATGAGATTGAAGAAGCAGCACGCGTTCTAGGTGAAAGTTTGCGTGCAAACCCAACGACACAAGCCTTTTTAGAGGCGAGCCGGCGTGTAGCAGACGATGCCGAAGTCAGCGCCCTCGAAAAAGAATTATATGCCACCTACGAAGCACTCAGCGCTCGCCAGCAGGCTGGAGAAACCATCCCACGCGAAGAGGTAGAAGCCTTTTACGCACTGCGCACCCGCGTTTTCAACCACCCTCTGGTGAAGGAACGCGAGGATGCCCGGCAGCCATTGAAGAGCCTCTTTGCAGAGGTAGCCATCGAGATCAGCACGCCCCTCGGCGTGGACTACACCAATCTAGTGCTGAAATGATAATCGCCATGAAAATCGCAGCCGTATCCGAAGATGGCGTGACCATCAGCCAACACTTTGGCCGCGCCCCCTTCTACGTTGTTTTGACCATCGAAGATGGAAAAATCATTTCCCGAGAGACACGTCCTAAAATGGGCCATGCCCAGTTCGCCGGTGAGGCACACGAAGAATCCCACAGCGAGGACCCACGCGGCCACGGCTTCGACTCCGCCGCGCAGGACCGTCATGCCCGCATGGCCACGACGATACAGGACTGCCAAATACTCCTGACGCGGGGAATGGGCGCCGGCGCGTATTACAGCATGGAGCAGGCCGGCATCCGTCCCATCGTCACCGACGTGGCTAACATCGAAGAAGCCGCGCTGGCCGCGGTCCGCGGCGACCTGACCGACCACGCGGAGCGCCTGCATTGACTCAAAGCGTAAACATCGGCAAACTCGCTCAGGTAATGATACCTGCTTCCAGAGCGCATGACGACACAGCTTGTGCTCTATCCACGCGAAGTGTGGGGGGCTTAGCCCCTTCACTTGCTTCGATGTTGACATTCTACAAATGTAGGTTTGGATAGATTATTTTATAAAAGAGGAGATACCCATGTCTGAAGATACATTTTCTCAATGGCTCAGCGGACTCGACTTCGAGTATTGGAGCACGGGCCAGCACAAGATCGAACCGCCCATCTTCTTCGAGAAGTGGGCGAAAGGCGAAGCCATCCTACTGGATGTGCGCGCACCAGAGGAAAGAGGTTTTATGTCTTTTCCATTCGCGCTGGAGATTCCCATCAATGAATTGCCGGCACGCCTGAACGAAATCCCGCGCGATAAAATCGTGGCGACGCTTTGCACGGCGGGCGACCGCTCGAATGTGGCTTTTGCCTACTTGCATTTAAAAGGCTTCGACAATGTGCGCATCATTTCGGGCGGCTATGCCAGCCTTATTCCTGAAGTCTGGCCCGGCAAAGTCCGCAAGACATTACAGGTGAAGAACGGCTAGAACGAGAGTGGCCTGCGAAGCTTTGAACGCTTCGGAAGTCCCCCGAAAGGCTTTTTATGACCCTCTACATCGTGAGCGCGGTTCTGGTATTCCTCTTATCTGGCATGCTGGCTATGGCAGGCATTGGCGCGGCGTTTCTGTTCGTGCCGCTCTTCTACTACCTCGGCGTGCCGCTGGCAGAAGCCACCCCAACTGCGTTGTTGCTCAACGTGGTCAGCTTAACGTTTGCGACGATTAACTATTGGCGCGGGAGCTTGATCAACTGGCGAGTGGGGTTTCCCGTGCTGGTTGCAGCGGTCATCCTCTCTCCTTTCGGCGCGCGCTTGACGCCTTATGTGGATAAAACCATCCTGCTTGGCCTGTTCGCCGCCTTCTTGATTTTCGCCGGCTTTATGATGTTGTTCGCCAAAGTGAGGGCGCGCCAAAGGCCCCTCGGTCGCGGCTCGGAAATCGGCGCGGGAGCAGGCGTCGGGTGCGTGGCGGGATTCCTGGGCGGACTACTCGGCGTGGGCGGCGGAAATTTCATCCTACCTGTTTTGAATTGGATTGGATTGGACGCTAAAGTTGCTGCCGGGACGACCTCTATTGTGGTGGTTTTTTCCTCCTTTTCGGGATTTCTCGGTCATGCCACGATGGGCGGGTTAAACCCGATTTTCTTGGGCATCACCGCGTTGATGGCGGCGCTCGGCTCCATCGTCGGCTCGCAGCTGATGAAGACGAAGGTTTCAAGTTCACAATTGAAGAAGATTATTGGCGTGCTACTGTGGTTGATTGCCATAAAAATGGTTTGGGATTTAGTCGCGTAGCTCTCACCATCATCCCTCATTGTGGAAGAGGGAGTATGAAAGGAGCTAAACCTATGACTTCGCGACCACTACTGCCGAAGCCTTTGCTGTCATCCAGTCCTAAGGCGCTGGCAATGCGTGGATTGAAAGGCGCGAAACTGTTTTCTATTCAGGTAATAATAAAAACTGCGGAAGTAGCTCTACCCATTTTGTTCGAGACCAGTTTGAGACAGCAGTACAACAATAGGACGCTAAATAGCAAATCCAAATCGGAGGCAGTCGCTTGAAGGGATCGGCTTGCTTGTTTACCCTTACGCTAGGCCTGATCCTGTTCTTCCTGGTCGCTTTGCCAGCTCAGGCTGCGCCGTTGCCGCAGAGCACAGAGCAACCCGTCGTACATGCCGTGTTGTTCTGGATGAACGGTTGCCCGCACTGCCATGAGGTGCTGGAACACGTTTTGCCCCCCTTGCAGGAGAAATACGGCGCGCAATTGGAAATTTTGCTCGTCGAAGTGGTCAACATGGATGATGTGAACCGCCTCTACGAAGTGGCGGCTGCTTACGGCATTCCCCGTGAGCAGGTTGGCGTGCCGTTTCTCGTCATCGGCGATCGAGTGCTGATCGGCTCCCAGCAAATCCCTGAGGAATTACCCGACTTGATTGAAAGTTACCTTCTTCAGGGTGGTGTGGGGTTACCCCAAATCTCTGCTTTGGGAGATTTTGAAAATCAAACCACACCCACTCCTATGGATCGGACACTGCATTCATCTGAAGACGGGGTGGTACGTGCTACCCTATTCACGACCCTAGACTGTCGAGATTGCCAGCTCGAGGTGGGTGCGGCGTTTGGACCTGTGAGAGAAACGTTTGGCGCTCAATTCGAATTGCAGACCATCGATATCGCCACTGCCTCCGATGTGGACTATCTCTACAAAGTCGCGGCTCGTTTTGGCCTGTCCGAGGAGGAGGTGGAATTACCCATGCTCATCATTGGCGATCAGATCCTCATCGGCGCCGAGATGTCCTCTCGCCTTCTCGCCCTGGTAGAGGAATACGCCCAAGCAGGAGGCGTGGATTATCCTGCCCTGCCAGCACGCGAAGACGCCGCGCAAACACATCTACAAGATGTGAGCGGTTTTGAACTGGCCATCGTGACGATGGGATTAATCATCGTGGCGCTGTTCTACAGCCTGGTTGCCATCCTCCTGGGTAAGGCATTCAAATTGCCTGCCCTGAGCGAGGAGCTTATTCCATTTCTGATCACCGTGGGCATGCTCATAGCTGCCTATCTGGCGTATGTCGAGACACAATCTAAAGAAGCATTTTGCGGACCGATCGGGGATTGCAACACGGTTCAACAAAGCCGCTATGCCAGGTTATTCGGTGTGTTGTCCGTTGGGACATTCGGATTATTGGGTTATATTGCCCTGCTTGTCGCTTGGGTGGTGAAGAAGTCCCTCCCGCGTTTCAAATATATCGCAACACTGGGCCTTTGGGGTATGGCGCTTTTCGGAGCCCTCTTCTCGTTCTATTTGACATACCTGGAGATATTCGTCATCCGGGCAGTGTGTTTGTGGTGCCTCTCTTCGGCTGCTTTAATCGCCCTGTTGCTTTTCATCGCCACACCCCCTGTGGTCCGGGTGCTTGCCAACCCGAAAGCGGTTGCATGGCAGATTGAAAAGGATGTGCAATGAGTGACTTTCGCCTGTTAGCCATCTTCGCCCACCCCGACGATGAAACCTTCCGCCCTGGTGGGACGCTGGCATTACTGGCACGGCAAGGCGTTCGCGTCGAGGTGCTGACCTTCACCCGCGGAGAGGCGGGGTCTTGCGGTGACCCGCCGTTGTGTTCACCCGAGGATCTGCCTTCCTTGCGCGAGGCGGAGCTGTGTTGTGCCTGTACCGCGCTGGGCATCCAGCCGCCGCGCCTGTTGGATTATGCCGATGGCCATTTGCAGGAAGCCGATGCAAATATAATGAAGGCACTAATTTTATCGCTCATGAACGAAATCGAGCCACAGGTTTTGTTGAGTTTCGGCCCTGATGGACTTTCAGGGCATCCCGACCATATCGCCGTGGGGCAGTGGGCGGCTGAGGCTTTCCACCACGCAAAGAACGCTGCCGCGCTGTACACGGTGGCTGTGCCGCGCTCGCTGGCGGAGATTCTGGGCATGAGGCAAGTTCGCGCTGTGCCAGATGAAACCATCACGCTCTCGGTGGACGTTTCATCTGTTTGGGAGACCAAGTTGACCGCCATGCGCTGCCACGCTACACAGTGGAGCACTTCTCCGATGGCGAGGGCATCTGAAGGAGATCAACGCCTTTTCTTCGGGTGCGAATATTTTGTACGCGCGGCCGTACGCCCCTCAGCTCTCGATTTCCTGCCTAAGTCGCTCAAAGGATACCTGTTATGACAGAAGCGATTCGTGTCGAAGCATTGACCAAAGTATTTACCACAGCCAAAGACCACCCACCCTTGCGCGCGGTGGATGGGATCGATTTCACCGTCCAGGTGGGTGAGGTGTTTGGGTTCCTCGGTCCCAACGGAGCCGGTAAAACCACCACCATACGCATGTTGACCGGCCTCTCTCGCCCCACGGCGGGCAGGGCACAGGTTTTAGGGTTGGACCTGGATGCCGACCTGCCGCGCGTCAAAAAGCGCATCGGCGTTGTGCCTGAAGCTTCCAACCTGTACGACGAACTGACCGCCTTCGACAACCTGATCTTTGCCATGCAGTTGTACGGTGTGCCGCGCCACGAGCGCAAACCGCGCGCCAAAGCCCTGCTGGAACGCTTCCGCCTGAGTGAGAAACACGACGTTCCCTTTGCGAAACTCTCGCGCGGCATGAAACGCGCCCTGACCATCGCCACGGCGTTGGCGCACAGTCCGCCGCTGGTCTTCCTCGACGAGCCTACCACAGGGCTGGATGTGATGAGCGCTCGCAGCCTGCGGCAAATGATCGCCACGCTGCGTGACGAAGGAGTGACCGTTTTCCTGACCACACACTACCTGGAGGAAGCAGAGCGATTGTGCGATCGCGTTGCCATTATTGTTAAAGGGCGCATCGTTGCCCTTGATACAGTAGATGGATTGAAATCGAGAATGCCTCAAAAAAACATCCTGGTGGTCACGCTTGCCGGTCCTGACGGTCAGATCGAGAAAAAACGCTTCATAAGCGACAATGGTATCGAAACAGCCATCCAGCAAGCGCTCAAAGAGTGCCAGGGACAGAGCATCCTGCACATCGAAACGTTGCGCCCCTCATTGGAAGATGTGTTCGTGCATCTAACCGGTTTGAGCGCTGAAACCATGCTGGTCGAGAAAGGCGGAAAAGGAATTGCTTCCCAAGCGAATCCGGGAGGTGGAAATGCTGCAGGATGATCTGCGCGGTATCTTCTACATTGCCCTAAAAGACTTAAAAGCCTATTACTTCAAGCCGCCAAATATCAGTTGGGGCATCCTGTTCCCTTTCGCCTTCATCCTGGCTTTCGCCTTGCGCAACCCCGGCGACTTGCGCGCGCTTGTGCCCGGCTTGCTCGCGCTAACCATCTTGTTTGGCACCAGTTCAATGGAAGCCATCGTCATCGTCTTCGAGCGGCGTATTGGCTCGTTGGAGCGGCTGCTGCTGGCGCCGATCCGCTTGCCAGCCTTACTCGCAGGCAAGCTGCTCGGCGGGATGACCTTTGGGCTGACAGTGACCTTAGTTGTATTGGCAATTGTGCTGAGCCTCTTTGATTGGCCGGGGGTGAATGGATGGAGGCTATTCCTGGCGATGATCTTCTCGGCAAGCGCATTTTCTGCCATGGGAGCGTTTGTCTCGGTGGCGGTGCGCGAGGTTTTCGAAGCTCAAACGCTGGCGAACTTCATCCGCTTTCCGATGATGTTCCTGGGGGGCGTGTTCGTGCCGCTATCTTCTCTGCCTCTCGGCTTACAAATCGTAGCACGACTGCTTCCTCTGACCTATTCCGTGGAGGCATTGCGCAGCGCGCTGTATGGAGGCACATGGGCTCAAGCAGCTATCGACCTGGCCGTATTAGCAGTGTTCAGCCTGGTCTTGTTCTGGTTCGCTGCGA
The DNA here is from genome assembly GCA_037439525.1 of Anaerolineae bacterium. Classification (GTDB taxonomy): domain Bacteria; phylum Chloroflexota; class Anaerolineae; order Anaerolineales; family UBA4823; genus JBBIVW01. Next base: position 100,623 of record JBBIVW010000002.1, on the reverse strand, counting down.
TCACATTAGCACGCAGGATTGAGTGAGAGGAGTGTCTCATGTTAATCGAAAAATACGACCTGGAAATCTTCACGCCGCCCTGTGAGCCAGGTGCGGAACGTTATGCGGCGCGGGCACGCCTGAAAACAGACATCTCCGAGGTACTGCCTTTCTTGAACGCCACCCTGCGTGGTGCAGTGTACCTCCCCGAAGCCAACGCTCTCACCTGGAAGAAGGGTAGGCATAACATCGCTTTTCACCCATTTGAAATCCTTACCAGCAATGTTGAGGATCGTCAGGCAGCCGAGAAAGAACTCAAAGGGCTAATTGACCTGGTCAACCGCACCTGGGAACGCCGCGCCGAAATCACACCCAGTACACAAACCCGGCAGAGGCCAACGCCTATGGCGTTATACAACTGGCTGCCAAAGACCAACTGCAAAGCCTGCGGGGAAGCCACCTGTTGGATCTTTGCCATCAAACTTGTCGCTTCACAAAAAAGGCTCGCCGACTGCCCACCCTTGAAAGAACCGCAATATGCTAAAAACCTGGCTGCATTGGAAGAATTGGTGATTGAAGCGCCTGCGATCGGATAAAATAAGAAAAGAGGATTTACAAACTATGGTCGTACCCTGGTTGTGCCTTGGTTTAGTGGCAGTCAGTTACCTGGCAGGCTCGGTCTCCTCAGCGATTTTGGTAACGGAGCTGTGGAGCGGAAAAGACTTGCGCACGCTGGGGAATCGTCAGGCTAGCGTGGTAAACGTCGCGCGCAGCATCGGCCTCTTTCCCGCCGCAATGGTGGGAGCCATCGATATCCTCAAAGGCGCGTTTCCGGTTCTGGCAGCCGAATTCTTGGGATTGGGGCATATCTGCGCGCTCAGTGGGGCGATGGCCGCGGTGATCGGCCATAGCTATCCGCTCTACTTTCGCTTTCGCGGCGGCAAGGGGCTGGCGGTTTCGGTGGGAGCGATGTTGATCTTCACTCCCATCGAAACATTGCTTGTTCTACCGCTGATGGGTCTGGTTTATCTGGCAATTACAGGCAGCCTCGCCAGCAGCGCGATGGTCAGTTTCGGGTTGCTCGCTGCACTGAATCTCTGGCGCGGCTACCCGCTGCTTGTCTCCTTGGCGCCCCTGGTTCTGCTCCTCACCATGGCCATCTGCAACATTCCGCAAACACTAACGGAGTGGCGCGCGCGCAGCGATAAGAAACGCCTGATCACCCAGTGGCTCTCACCTAAGGATGTGTCCCAAGTGGAGCGCCATGTGGCCGTGATCACCGACAGCGTCGCCTCCCTGCCGGTTGAATGGTACCGGCGTGAAAATATCCACGTTGTGCCCATGGCATTGATCCTGCCCGAAGGCACTTACCGTGATGGCCTGGACATCGATCCACGTGAATATTTCCAGCGCCTGCGTAAAGACGGTTTCACCCCGAAAACCTCCGCCCCTTCTCCAGGGGAATTCCTCAAGGTATATCAACAGCTCTCAACCACATATCGCTATGGAGTGGTGATCACACCTCCACAAGAACTGACCCAAACCTGGGAATCGGCACACCTTGGAGCGCAAATGGCAGCCGAGTACTTCATGACAGAAGTGGTGGACAGCCGTACGGCAGGCCCGGCACAGGGCTTCGTCGCCCTGGCAGCAGCACGAGCAGCCGCGGCGGGCGCTGAGCTGCCCATGGTCGTGGAAGCGATCCACGAAGCACAGGAACAGGTCGGCTTTATCGGAGTGTTGGACACCGTCAAATTCCTCGTCGAGGGGGGACGGGTGACCCACCTGAACCGCTTGCTTGGTTCTGCCTTACGTCTCTACCCAATTCTATACATCCATCAAGGACAGATTCGTCTGCTGGGCATGGCGCGCGCCAAGGGGAAAGCCATCGAGCGCATGCTCACCTGGGTGAAAGAAAACCTACCCCGTGAAGGGCTTTCTATCGCTATCGCGCACACAGATGCGTTGGCTGAAGCAGAGGCTTTAAAGGAGCAAATCTTGGCACACTTTCACCCTAGGGAGTATTTCATCACAGAACTGACCCCCGTGATTGGGGCACACGCTGGCCCAGGCTTGCTGGGCATTGCCTGGTGGAGCCACACACCTGCCGAGAGAAAGGAAAACGATGTCCAAACAGAAACCTGAACCCAAAGCGCCGATCTGCACCTGCATTCAAGACCCCTATGCAGATTTGCCTCCTGAGCTGCGCCCGAAACCAGTGCAAAAAATCGGGGGGCTGCGCAAGGTTACATGCCCCGCTTGTGGGAAAGAATATTGGACAAACCGCGCCACCGACCTGTGTGTGGCGTGCGAGAAAAAAGGGATACAAGATGATAAAGGAAAGAAAGGAGCTTGATCCATGCTAGATATCAAAGTCCTAGGTCCAGGATGCGCCAAGTGCTACTCGCTCGAACGCGCCGCGGCCGCAGCCCTGGAAACTCTGCTCAACGAACACCCCGATATTGAAGCCACTCTGGTACATATTGAAGACATCCTGGAAATCGAACGCTACCCGGTGCTATTTACCCCGGCGCTGGTCATCAACGAAAAAGTGGTGTGTGCCGGGCGCGTGCCTAAGAAGGATGAAGTCTTGAAATGGTATCACGAAGCGTTGGACCACACCGCAAGATAACCCTATGAAACCCCCTGAGCATCATGGGTCATCTGAGAATAGCGAGCCAGGAATGCGAAAAAACCTAAGTGTTGTGGTTGAAGAAAAAGACTTGCTCGAGTTGATGCGCATTCTAATGGACGATGACGCCGAGGGAGCGCTGGCATTTCTTAAAAAGCATTTCAAGGGCAAGGCGCGCGACTTGTTGGAAGGCGGTTGAAAGGTGCTCATCGAACTGCCCGGGAAAGGCACGACTTTAATACAAGGGAAGAATTTTTTTCAATAGAAAGCGCCACATGTATCTTGAATCTATTGCCCTGACGCATACCACCCCTTGCCTTGCTGAACCTGGCAAGATCATCGTTACCGGCAAGCCTTGCCGACCACTCAATGAAGTGTTGCCCTATCTGGCAAGCCTGCCAAACGTCATCGCCTACAACCCTATGACCAAATCCTTGACTCTACGGCGCAAACCCGGCTTCATCACCCTCTTCTCGGAACGCATCAGTATTACCCAGGTGAAAGACGTACAGGAGGGATTAGACCTTCTAGAAGCTCTGAGGGAGGCAATCAACGCTACCTGGGAGCAACGCCATGCGCTAAAGCCTGTAACTGTACGGCGCGCTCCCCCGCGGCTTCTAGATGTTTACGCCATTCTACCCCAAACAAATTGCAAGCAATGTGGCGAAGCCACATGCATGGCCTTTGCAGGCAACCTGCTGCTCCAGAAAAGAGAATTGAAGGAGTGCAAACCCCTCTATCAGCATGAGAGCTTTGCTGCCAGGCGCCTTACCCTGGAAGCCATGCTGGCATAAAGCCGTGCCCCACCCTGCCCCGAAGTGACCGCTACCCACGGGGTGATGAATAAATATCTTTCCAGCCCGGTTCGATGCAACAGATTTCCTCTCCCTTCCGGTGAGTCCAATGCGAAGGGAGAGGAGATCAAGCCCGGGAAAGTACCAAAAGCTGAAATCGGGGAAAATAAAAAGTTGATAATAAAACCTCTAAACTCCTTGACAAACATATTTCATAGTTTACAATAATTATGATTTTATTCATAAAAATTAAAATGCATATAGGAGCATAATCTCCATGAATACCTGCATGTGTCTGAGGCGGGGTTTGTGACCACCGCCTCGACATAGGGAAACTGTCTCGCCAAAATATCTGACGGCCAGAAATCGAGGAAGAGTGGTCTAAACCCCGCGTGCGATAGACTTCGCATCGTGAGGCGTGCCGCTGGCACACACCGCTCTTTTTCTTTTTATTTTCTGGCCGTCTTTTTATGTAATGTATTGGAGAATACTGATGGAAATAGTCGCTTTACAGGAAGTTCGCTTCAAGCATACCACCCTGCAAACCATGCAAGGATTGGTGGGTAATACGCCTTTGATTCCCCTTCAGCGCATCCACACACCCCTACCGGATAGCGTTCAAATCCTGGCAAAAGCGGAGTGGTTCAACCCCAGCGGTTCGGTGAAAGATCGCCCGGCGCTCAACATCCTCCGCCGCGCATTAGCAGAAGGAAAACTCACAAATGGCAGGCATCTGTTGGATTCAACCTCGGGCAATATGGGCATTGCCTATGCCACATTCTGTGCCGCGTTGGGAATCCCCCTCACCCTGGTGATCCCTGCAAATGCCAGCGCTGAACGACTTGCCATCCTGCGCGCCCTAGGTGCAGAGGTGATCCTGAGCGACCCCACAGAAGGCACCGATGGCGCCATGCGGGTTGCACGACACATGGAAGAAGAAACACCCGAACGCTACTATTACGCCAACCAATATGATAACCCTGCCAACTGGCAAGCACACTTTGAAAGCACAGCACCAGAGATCCTCAGCCAGACGCAAGGGCGTCTCACTCATTTCGTCGCAGGAATGGGAACCAGCGGCACACTGATGGGCGTGGCGCGCTACTTTCGAGAACACGCGCCATGGGTGGAGATCATTGCCGTCCAGCCCGAAGGACCATTACATGGCTTGGAGGGGCTGAAGCATATGCCCAGCGCCATCCGCCCGGCCATTTATGAGCCGACATTTGCTCACCGCACAATCGCGGTTTCTACAGAGGAGGCATATGCCATGGTGCGACGTCTGGCGCGCAAGGAAGGCTTATTCGTTGGCATTTCTTCCGGTGCAGCGGCAGTCGCAGCTTTAAAAATTGCCGAGACCCTTAAAGAAGGCAGCCTGGTAACCATCTTCCCGGATGCCGGCTATAAATACCTGAGCGAGAAAGCCTTGTGGCATGGAAGCTAAACTTGATGCGCGAAAGAAAGCCATGAACGTGTTTATTTCCGAGCAGCTTCTCAGAGGCGTCCACACGCACGGAGAAGAAGCCTATCCAGAAGAGGGCGCGGGGCTACTGCTGGGCCAGTGGCATGACATGGGCTGCGTGATCGAGGGGTTATTTCCTGTTAACAACGCGCGTGAAGCCCAGGCACGTCATAACCGCTACTTGTTGACACCTCAAGACTTCTGGCAGGGTGAGCAAGAAGCCAGTCGCTTAGGAATGGAAGTGGTGGGCGTGTTTCACTCTCACCCCGATCACCCCAGCCGTCCTTCCGACTTCGATCGAGAATGGGCTCTACCTCATCTCGTCTACCTGATAACCAGCGTGCATGAGGGAAAAGCCGAACAAAGCAAAGCCTGGCTGCTTGATGAAACTCGCCAGAATTTCACCGAGCTCAAGCTGCTCGCTCAAAGCAATACCCAAAATGGAGAGCATCCATGACAGAAGAATTCGTCAAAATCGACCATACGGCCATCCAGGTGAGTCAGATCACGCTCATTATTTTGAACATCCTGGCGTTTGTTCTGAACCTCTCCTGGTTGGTAGCGGCTGTGGCAGCAGTCATGGCCGTTGGCACCCTGCTCAAAAAGCCCGGATTCGGGTTTATCTATCACCGGCTGCTCAAGCCGCTACGCCTGGCAAAACCGCAGGTCGTATATGACCACGCTGAACCTCACCGATTTGCCCAAGGTTTAGGGAGCGCGGTGCTTCTGCTCGGGGTGATTTTTTTATGGCAAGGGCTCAGCGCCTTCGGTTGGGGGCTGGTCTGGCTGGTGGTTGCTCTGGCAGCGCTGAATGCCTTTGCAGGATTCTGCCTCGGCTGCATGATGTACTATTGGCTGGGGCGTTGGCATCTCCCCGGCTTTAACAAACAACCGCCCCCAGGCACTTTCCCTGGTAGGCGCTCTCCCTTAAAAGTGAAAAATGGGCCTTGATTCCACCTCCCCTACGCTGATGCGCCTATTGGGCGCGCTGCTCGCCCTAGTGGCAGGTTGCGGAGCGTATCGGCTGCTCAATGCCTGGCTGTTGCGCAGGGCGCGTCGCAGGTACCCGCTCTTGCCAAAGCCTCAGCGCGGCGCGCCAGCCCTGCTCTACTTCTCCACTCCAGAATGTCAGCCGTGCAAAAGCGTTCAAAAGCCTGCCATCCAGAGGCTGCAAGAGCTCATCGGGGAAGATGTCCAGGTTATGGAGGTAAACGCTGCGGAAGACGCACGAATTGCGGCCCAATGGGGAGTGTTGAGCGTGCCAACTACTTTTATAATTGACGCGCAAGGCAGGCCGCGTTTCGTCAACCATGGCGTGGCTTCAACCGAAAAGCTGCTGCGCCAAATCCTTAAGATCTCAGGAGTAAAGAACGATGCCAAGCATTCGCATTCCAAGCCCCTTACGTAGCTACACTAACGCGCATGCGGAGGTGCAGACGCAAGGAAAAACGGTGCATGAAGCCCTGGAGGACCTGGTGAGGCAATATCCAGCCCTCAAAACGCACCTGTTCAACGGCAATGGCGAGCTGCGTCCCTATGTCAACCTGTTTTTGGGCGAAGAGAACATCACCGCGATGCAGGGGTTGCAAACTCCTCTGAAAGCCGACGACCGCCTGTTGCTCATCCCCAGCATCGCCGGAGGTTGAAGCAGATGCTCCCCTCTCTTTCTCACGAAGAAATCCTGCGCTATTCACGCCACCTGCTCATCCCAGAAGTTGGTTTACAGGGTCAGCGCAAGCTGAAAGCCGCCTCGGTGCTGGTCGTCGGTACAGGCGGTTTAGGCTCGCCAGTGGCTCTCTATCTGGCAGCTGCCGGAGTTGGGCACATCGGGCTGGTTGATTATGATGTCGTGGATGCCTCCAACCTGCAACGCCAGGTGATCCATGGGACATCCACAATTGATCAGCTCAAGGTTGAATCGGCGCGCCGACGCCTGCTCGACTTGAACCCGGATATTCAGGTAGACGTGTATAACGAAGTATTGACTTCGGAAAACGCCATGCGCATCGCCGAAGGTTACGACCTGATTGTGGATGGCACGGATAATTTCCCCACGCGTTATCTGACCAACGACTTGTGTGTGCTGACCGGCAAACCGAATGTTTATGCTTCCATCTTTCGTTTCGACGGTCAGGTGAGCGTCTTCGATGCACGCTACGGTCCTTGCTATCGCTGCCTGTTTCCAGAACCACCGCCGCCTGGACTGGTACCTTCCTGCGCAGAAGGGGGTGTGCTGGGCGTCTTACCCGGCACGATTGGCACGCTTCAAGCCACGGAAGCGATCAAGCTCATCCTGGGCATCGGCGAACCGCTCATCGGGCGCCTGCTCATTTACAACGCGCTGGAAATGTCCTTTGAGTTCGTCAAGCTGCGCAAGAACCCACAGTGCAAAGTGTGCGGTTCCCACCCAGAGGTGACCGAACTCATAGACTACGAAGCGTTTTGCGGCTTACCGATCCACGATGGCGAAGAAGGCACGACAGGCAGCGAGTGGGACATCAGCGCCACAGAACTTGCCGAACGACTCAGACAAGGCAATTCCATCCGCCTGTTGGATGTACGCGAACCCCACGAGCTGGAGATCTCTCGACTGGAAGGAGAAACGCTCATCCCGCTGGGTGAATTGGCTGCAAGGCTCTCAGAGTTGGACAGCGCCGAGGAGATGGTGGTCTTCTGCAAGGCTGGCACGCGTTCCGCCAGGGCGTTGGAGCTGCTGGTGAGCGCCGGCTTCCGCAAGGTAAAGAACTTGAAAGGGGGTATCAACGCCTGGGCACGCGAGGTGGATCCCAGCCTGCCGATTTACTAAATAGCCGCATGATTTACCCCCTGCTTTCTCTCACCGACGCCAAACCAGGAGGCCAAATCCAGTCAGGTGAACAGCTCGCTGTGCGTATCCACGCCGAGGACCTCCAGGTCAATTCTCGGGTGTTTCTGAGATGTTCTTTTTCCTGAGGCGCCGGCTCAGGCGTACCATCCCGTAGAAGATCAAAACCGGAACGCCGATAAGCGGCACAACGACAACCCCCAGCCAAATGGCAGCATCTACCACGCGGCGTAGTATTAAAGTGAGCGTGTGGCTGGCTCGGTTGATGGTATCACCCGGATCCCAGGCAGCAGGCGTCGGGGTTGGAGTGACAGGGGTGGTCTGAGGCTCCAAGTACACTGTGATCGTAGAGATAGCCGCACGCTTGGCAAGGTACTGCATGCGCCCCCGAATGAGTTCGATCTCTTCCTCGATGCGGGTAAGTTCATCGTTGACCTTCAGCGCTTCTTCTACATCCTGCGCCTGTTCCAGGAACTCACGGATGCGCTGGCGTGTGCTCTCCAGGTTCTCCAGGCGCGATTGCAAGTCCACATACTCTTCACTTACATCCTGTCCACTGGCGACTTCGTCCAGCACCTCGATTGCCAATCCACGCAGGCGGCGCAGCGCGGTTTCGAACTCGTCCACCGGCACACCCAGGGTATAGCTTGCGTACTGATAGTTCTCTCCATACATCTCCTGCACCCAACGGCGCGAGCTGATGATGTAGCCTCCCAGGTCCTCCACCACCTGAGTGAGACGGTCCGAGGCAACCGTGGTGTCCTCTACCAACAAGCGCAGTTCTGCGTTCTTGATGACCATCGGGCGGAGCAAGTCGCCTCCCACCGGGGCTACACTACCCGGGAGGAAGGCCATGGGGGTCGCCATGGGCATGGCGGGATAGGCCGTCGCCTCTGCAAGATATGCCTCGCCCTTTTCCACTACAACCGTTTCCACCACCTTGCGCTCAAAATCACTCTGCGGGTACTCCATTTCTCGCGGGGCTGGAGTGCATGCGGATAGCAAAGCGATGATCAGCAAGCCGCAGAAAAGGTGGAACGTAAATCGGCATTTCATCTCTCTCCTCCTGAGCATACAATCAATGGATAATAAGAGTAATTCCTAGACGCAGGCAATGAGATAAAAGTTCCGCTTTTGCTCCACCCCAGCCCTTCCCAGGATCAAACAGCGCTTTGAAGCGGGAGTTACACAAGGATAGAAAGAGCGCACAGGCAAGGTCATTCCGCAGTCATACGAGCCGAGATTTCCATATCACGCCATTGAAAAGTTGAAGTCCGGCTTCTTTACTTCACCATGCATAGCCTCTTGGGCAACGAGGGGTTTCATTTTCCCATCACAGTGATCCGCAAACCAATCCAGGTGTTATCGATTCCAACAATTCGTTTAGATTAATGGCGTACAATTAGGCTCATGTTATCGATGGTAATTGCTGTGCGGAGTCTCCTGGTATGACCAATTCAGAGACAATTATGTTGGAAGCCCAATCTCTGACGAAAAGCTACCACATGGGCGCGGTGACGGTGGAAGCCCTGGCAGGCGTGGATTTACAGGTGCGCAAGGGTGAGTTCCTTGCCATTATGGGACCATCGGGCTCGGGCAAGTCCACGCTTTTGCACCTGCTTGGCGGGTTGGATAGACCCACTTCTGGAGAGGTGCTGCTCGATGGTCAGGCACTCTCCACATTGAGTGATGAGCAGATCACCAAACTGCGTCGGCAGCGCATCGGCTTCATTTTTCAATTCTACAACCTCATCCCCACGCTGACCGCACGTGAGAACATCGCCCTGCCTCTTTTGATCGATGGGCAACCATTGAAGCAGCACGAAGATACCCTCAACCGCTTACTGGCATTGGTCGGATTGGAGGAACGCGCGAATCACCGCCCGGATCAACTCTCCGGCGGGCAGCAGCAGCGTGTCGCCATCGCACGCGCTTTTGTCAACCATCCACACATCGTTCTGGCAGATGAGCCTACTGGCAACCTGGATTCGCGGGCGGGTACAGCCATCCTGGAATTGCTGTGCAAGGCCCAAGAAGAGATGCACGCCACGATCATCATGGTGACGCACGATCCACGTGCTGCATCGTATGCTGAAAGGCTCATCTTCTTGCAAGACGGGTGTATCGTCGATGAACTGCGTGCCAATGGCAGGCGCATCCCTGTGAAGCGCATCACCCGCCACATGACGCGCCTGGAGACATGAGCTGAGCATCGCCATAAACACGAGATGAAAAGCTTCACCTGGCTCTACGCTTCTCTGCTTCTGGCTGTGCGCAACTTGCGCCAACGCCGCGGGCGCACAGCTCTGACCTTGTTGGGCATCGTCTTGGGGGTTGCGGTAGTGCTCGCCATTCAAGTAACCAATGCCAGCACGCTGGCTTCCCTGCGGCGCGTCTTCGACCGCACCACGGGGCAGGCAAATCTGGTCGTTTTACCGGCGGCTGACGAAGATGTCCTGTCCCAGAGCGAGATCATCGCCGAGCTGGAAGCCATCCACGGCATCGAGGTGGTGGCACCAAGTTTGTTGATGCATACCCTGTTGGCAGAAGATGTTGCGGATTGGGAGATCAGCTTCAACTTGCAGGGCATCAGCTCTGGCAACCTGTTCCAGGTTTATGGCATTTTGCCCGAAAGCGATACGCAAGTGCGTGTGTATGTACTTGCTCAGGGACGCATGCCGCAAACGGGAAAATATGAGCTGCTGATCACCCAAAAAACTGCCCAAGATAAGGGGTTGAGGCTGGATCAACGGTTGGCGCTACTCAGCCCGCAGGGTGTGGTCAAGCTTAAAATCGTCGGCATCCTGGCCGATCAAGGCATCGCCCTGGCAAATGGTGGGGCGGTGGCTTTCGCTCCCCTGGATGTCGTTCAGGAAATCTTTGGCCAACAGAACCAAATCGACGAAATCGCCCTACGGCTCAATAGCACGATTGGCGAAGACCCCAAAGCGCTGGAGGCGTTCAAAGAAGCGCTCAGCAAACAGTTCAAACCGCGCGCGGAGGTGATCTACCCCGCCGGGCGCGGTCAATTGGTCAGTCAGATGCTATCGACGTATCAATTGGGGCTGACCTTTTTTTCGATCATCGCCATATTTGTCGGTGCGTTCCTCATCTACAACGCCTTTTCGATGAATGTCGTTGAGCGCACGCGGGAGATCGGCATGTTGCGCGCCATTGGCATGCAACGTAATGGCGTCCTCGCCATAATCCTGGGAGAGGCATTTGTACTCTCTCTGGTGGGTTCAACGATGGGGCTTGGCGCCGGCATCCTGCTGGCACGTGGCTTGATGCGCCTCATGGGAGGGTTGCTCAGCGCCGAAGACGGGCTGATCAGCATTCCATGGCAGGGTGTGTGGCAAGGCCTGGGGGTCGGTATTGGTGTAACCCTACTCTCTGCCTTGATCCCGGCCTTACAGGCGACGCGCATCTCGCCGCTGGAAGCTTTGGGTGCGCGCAACCGCCTGGTGGAGCGCCCTCGTGCCACGCTATGGATGAGCGGGTTATGTTTATTGTTCATTGGCTGGGCAATTGCCTATGAATTGGAATGGCGCGATGAGGTGCTCTTCTCCGTGGGCAATGTCGCCGTGGTGAGCATGTTCTTGGGGGCAACTTTTACTGTGGCGCTGGTTACCCAATGGTTGGGGAGGCTGGCGCAACCATTGATCCGTCGCCTTTATGGGACAGAAGGACAGCTTGGCTCGGCTAATGTACAGCGCACCATTGGGCGGACGACGCTGACTGTGGCCTCCTTGATGGTCGCGCTCACGATGGTCATTGGCATCTCTTCGGTGGCCGATTCCTTCGAGGCCGACATCTCCCGCTGGATCAACAGCGCTTTGGGGGGTGATTTGTACGTGCGCGCGCCCGTGCCGATGCGGCAGTCCTTTGGTCGGCATTTGCTCTCTGTGCCAGGGGTGGAGGCAGTAACCCCAACGCGCATCCTGACAGTGAATACCGCTCCGGGCAGTTTACCCACCGAGGAAGGTTCCAGCCTGACATTGATTTTGAACGCCCTGGAGCCACAATCCTTCCGCCAGATTGCCGATCTGGAGTTCCTGCCCAATCAGGGGGAGGAGAGCCAGCTATGGCGTGAATTCGAGAGCGGAGAGACGATTTTCATCTCCAGCCAGCTTGCAGACCGCTATAACCTACATCAAGGGGATCGCCTGACCTTGCTCACGCGGCGAGGTCAGCAGGCGTTCACCATTGGCGCGGCAGTGTTGGATTTTGGCGGTGAGGGATTGGTGTTTTACATGAGTTACGCCCAAATGGCGCACTGGTTTTCCGAAGAACGCGTTGACCGCTTTACCCTGAAGGTGGCCTCCGGTTATGATGTACAGCAAGTTGCTGAAGAAATAGAAAAGCGGTACAAGAAACGACACAACCTCAGCTTGCAAACCACGGAGGCATTCAAAACTCAGATATTAGACTTGATGCGCCAATCCTTCCGCCTGTTCGACGTACTGAGCCTGATTGGCACAATCATTGGCGCATTAGGAGTGATCAACACGCTGACCATGAACATCATCGAGCGCCAGCGCGAGATCGGCGGATTGCGCTCATTGGGGATGACGCGCCGCCAGGTGATGGTGATGGTGATGGCAGAAGCCATGTCCATGGGAGTGATGGGCGGCATCTATGGGGTGCTCATCGGCTACTGGATGGCAAATCTGCTCATCCGCGGCGTGAACCTAATGGTGGGCTACAACCTGAAGTATCAGTTCACGACAACCCCCTATCTGGTAGGGGTGCTCATCGCACTCTTGGTTGCCCAGATCGCGGCCATCCCACCAGCGCGCCGCGCAGCGCGAGTGAACATTGTCGAGGCGATTCAACACGAATAAGAAAAACAGGCAGAGCATTTCACGCCTGCAATGGAGGTTTGTATGCATCAGAAAACATATTGGATCGGCATTCCCGTTGTCTTGCTCCTGGCGATCGGCGGGCTATGGGTGTACTGGAATTATCTTGCGCCCCCCAAGCAGCCGCAAAACACGCCGATGAGCGCCCCTATAGAAGCAGAGACAGCCACAGTGATCTCGGCGGAGGGAAAAGTCTTGCCTGCCAAACAAGCCACTCTGGCGTTTCCTATCACAGGGCGAGTGGCGCAGGTGTTCGTCTCCGAAGGGGAGAAGGTGGAGGCAGGGCAGGCACTGATGCAATTAGATAACCAGCTCCAGAAGGTAACACTGCTTCAGGCACAAGCCGCATATCATGTGGCGCAAGCCAACCTTGAGCTGGCGCAGCAACAATACGAAGAGGTGTTGGCCGCCGCGGTACTGCAAGCGGCTTTACCGCGCGCGCGAGCTTGGCAGGAGCATCAGCCAGAAGAGATCGAACAGCCCTCCTGGTATTTCGACCGCCAGGCGGAACTTGAGGCAGCGAAAAACAGCCTGGAAGCCGCGCGTCAAGCGCTGGAACGCGAAAAGGAGAACTTGCAGAGCGTGCTGCAAAGCGCTGCCAGCGCAGACCTCATTGCCGCAGAAACGCGCCTGGCACAGGCTCAAAGCGACTTCTTGATCGCCGACGAAGTGCTATCCAAAGCGGAGAAAAGCCGAAACGAAAGCCTGATTGAACAAGCCAAAGAGCTCTGGGACCAGGCACACAGTGAATTAGAAGCTGCTCAGGCACACTATGAGCAGATGCTCACCACTCAGGCAGCCGAGGAGGTGATGGAGGCACGCGCCCGCATGGCCGTTGCCCAAGAACGCTATGACCGCGCTTTGGAACGCTACTACAATTTGCTAAACGGCGAAGAGTCACTGGCAGTGAAAAGCGCACGTTTGGCAGTGCAGCAGGCAGAAGCAGCTCTCGAGCAAGCGGAGGCTGCCGTCCAGGTGGCGCAGGTTGCCCTGGATCAGACCACACTTTACGCGCCGATGGATGGCGACGTAGTGGCAGTATGGCTGGAAGTAGGCGAGGTGGCTGCTCCTACCCAAGCAGTCATGCTGATCGCCGATTTGAGTCGGTGGGTTGTGGAGACTACCGATTTGTCAGAAGTGGACGTGATCTTCCTGGAGGTGGGTATGCCGGCAACCGTCAGCCTGGATGCGCTGCCTGGGCAAAACCTGGAGGCATATATCGAAAAAATCAGCCTGATGGGTACGGAGCAACGTGGCGAAGTGACCTATATCGTCCGTTTATCCCTCAATCCACAACACGTGCCATTGCGCTGGGGAATGACCGCGTTTGTTGAATTTACCCTGCCATAGCTCTGTCCAGTCTACTGTCGCTGTAAACCTTTAGGGCTCAGGCAGCCTGACGCGATCAGGTCCGCGATCTACCTCCCATGGGTAGATAATGTGTGCGTCGGTGATGGCTGCGTAGAAATCTGGACGCGCCGAACCGAAAAGATTACGATACGGATTGAAGTGCAACACGCAGGTAAACGGGAACCCCCCTGCAGCAGAGACACGTATCTTCACTGCTGTGATGGTGCGCCCTGAGCCCCACACATCATCGACGATTAATGTCTTACGGCCGCGGAGCATCTCATTATCTGGAAATTGGATGAATTGGGGCCAGGCCATAAGCTTGGCTTGTTCCATCTCCATTTGAGAAGGGAAATCCACCGCTGCAGTGAGAATATGGGTCAAACCCATCGCCTCTGCCAGCAATCCCCCAGGAACAATCCCTCCGCGCGTGATCAACACCATGGCATCGAATTCGACATCAAATTGAGGCAAAAGGTGGTCGATCAAGCCTTCCACATCTTCCCAGGTGAGCACCTCATTACGCATCGGTCGCATCTTGTTCTCCTGTATTCGATCTAAGGCACATTATAGCAAGCTTGGAGGGTTCACTCCGATCTTCCAATCTGCCATGGGGATTTCACGCAGCAAAAGACGCGGGTCTGGGCCGATGAGCAGGATGTGCCAGCGATAGAACCCGGCGAGGCGCGAAAAAAAGCAGGGGGCCGGACCGACCAAGCGTGTCAGGCGACGGCCTTGTTCTTCGATGAGGCGCCGTAGGTGTGTGGCCACTCTTTGTGCAGCTTCTTCAGCACGCGCGGCATCCACATGGCGGTATTCGAGCCGCACAACCTGGGCAAAGGGGGGGAAGATCAGCTCACGGCGATAAGCCAGTTCCTGCTGATAAAAGCGATGATAATCATGCTGCGAAGCAGCCTGGATGACATAGTGCTCGGGTTGGAAGGTTTGCAATATCACTTCGCCGCCCAGCGGGCTGCGACCGGCGCGCCCAGCAACCTGGGTGAGCACCTGAAACAGGCGCTCACCAGCACGATAATCCGGAAAGCTGAGGCCGACATCTGCCAGGACAACGCCGACCAAAGTCACCAATGGCAAGTCTAAGCCCTTTGCCAGCATCTGAGTACCGATGAGCACATCCGCCTGATGCGCCTTGAACTGTTGGAGGATCGCCTGGTGCGCTCCTTTATAGCGCGTAGTTTCGTAATCCCAGCGCATGGTGCGCGCCTGCGGAAACAATTGCCGGACCTCGGCTTCTACTTTTTGAGTGCCACTACCATACTGGCGAATGCGCTTCCCGCCACAAGCCGGGCAGGCAGGAGGCATGCGCCGTTGATAATGGCAGAAGTGGCATTGCAAGTTGTGCTGTGCTTCGTGAAAGGTGAGCGGGATGTCACACCGTGGACACTTCAGGGTAAGTCCACAATCACGGCAGAAAACATAAGTCGCCGTGCCTCTACGGTTGAGAAACAAAATCGCCTGCTGCTCCTGCTCCAGGACGCGATTGAGCGCGCTTTGTAACGCTAGGCTGAAAATGGAGCGGTTTCCCTGGCGTAGTTCCTGACGCATGTCCACCACTTGCACTGGCGGCATTTCCAGGCTCTCGGCTTCGCCTTCGAGAGGTTGATAGCGCGCTTGTGCGCCTGTAAAGCTGCTTTTCTGGCGCAGGCGCTGCATCTGTGCCTCCACCGCCTGACGATGAGCCAGGATGCGCAAGGGGAGGTGCAGGTAGCGCCATTCCCCTTGTTCACAGCGATACATGCTCACCACATCCGGGGTAGCCGATCCAGCGAGGCACAGTCCGCCTGTCTGCTCGGCATACATCACCGCGGCCTCTAAAGCATGATAATGCGGTACCGCTTCGGACTGATAGTATGAATCGTCATGGCACTCATCGACGACGATCAAACCCAAACGCTCAAAAGGGGTGAACAAGGCACTACGCGGGCCAACAACCACCGATATTTCACCCGCGCGGGCGCGCCGCCAGGTGTCATAACGCTCCCCCATAGACAACGATGAATGAATCAGCCCTACCTGTCCGGCGAAGCGTCCCATAAAACGCTGAATGGTCTGCGGCGTTAGGGCAATTTCGGGCACCAAGACGATCGCCTGGCGGCCGTGCTGCAACACGAAATCCACGGCGTGCAGATATATCTCCGTCTTGCCAGAGCTGGTGACACCATGCAGCAACATCGGCCTTACACGCGCACCCGCCAGAGAATCCATGAGTGCCTGGCGCACTTCCTGCCAGACTTTTCGCTGGTCGCCGGTCAATTGAGGCGGCTGAGTAGGTTGCACTTCATAATCTTCCAGTGGATCGCGCCATACCTCCTCCCAACCCAAGTGCACCAAACGGCGTGCTTCCAGGAACTTCAAATCGCTCAAATTGCCTCCGCTTTGGGCGTACACCCATGAGACGGCCACGGGGTGAGGTTCGGAAGCCAGGAATTTCAGCATCGCCTGGCGTCGTTCCAGGGCATGCGTGCCAGCCCGGCCCAAGTGCGGAAGGCTCTGCAAGGCAACTTCGGGAGGGCAGGCTAGTTGTGCCGTGCGCACCTTTTTCGCCCGCACTTTTGGCTCTCCCAGATAAGGGCGCGCTTGAATCACGCCGCGGCGCAACAGACTGCGTGCCGCGCTGCGCCAATTCATGCGCGAAAGCGCGCGATCGATCTGCTGCCCTCGCAAGGCGCCTCGCTTTTGCAGCAAGCCGATCAACCTCTTTTGAGCTGCGGTCGTTTCAAATTCAGGAGCCGCGATCAACGTGTACAGGGCATCGGCTTGTTGATCCAGACCGGGAGGCAACATCACGCTCAAACAGGCAGAGAGCGGAGCCAAGAATTGTGCCGACATGGCACGCGCCAATTCGATTTGCGGTCTGGTCACCACTGCGTGAGGGTCAACGACCTCCAGCACGGGGCGCGTCTGGGCTATCGATGGCTGGTCAACGAAATCGATTACTATGCCCTGCACGCGTTGTTTACCGAAAGGCACAATCACCAAATCGCCTTGTGCCACCTCTCCTTCCAGCTCTGGGGGGATGTGGTAATGGAACGTTCCGCTTACCTGAGGCAGGTTCACTGCAATCTCGACAAAGGTCATCTTGAAAACAGCCCTGAAATTATCCGTTCGAGCCCCCTGCTCGCGCGTACGTCAACGTTCTGCCTTGGGAGTGGTCATCGTCGGTGCCTGACCGCTTGGGGGAGAATGATCCTTTTTCTGCACAGAGATCTTCGCAATGCGCAAGCCGTCCATTTCAAGAACGCGCAGCTGCATATCGCCGATATCCACAGCATCCCCGAGGCGCGGGATGCGTTTCAGGCGCCCCATTACATAACCTGCTATCGTGTCGTAATACGGATCCTGTAAATTTAGCCCCAGGTTCTCGTTCACATCTTCAATCAATGTCAATCCTTCCACAACATAGGAACCATCTGCCTGAGGTTGAATTTGAGGTGAAATCCGATCAAACTGGTCGCTGACCTCGCCTACGATTTCCTCTAAAAGGTCCTCTAATGTAACCATGCCAGCTGTGCCGCCGAACTCGTCCAGGACGATGGCGGCATGTTGATGCTTGTCGCGGAAGCGTTGGAGCAAGGAGCGCACCGAAGCGGTTTCTGGGATGAAAATCGCCTCGCGCACAAAGTCGCGCGCCACACAGGCACGGCATTCTGCCGACTGCATCGCCACGAGCAAATCTTTGACATGCACAATCCCCAGAATCTGGTCTAAGCTGTCTTCGAACACAGGGAATTTCGTGTACATAGAGGCTGAGGTCAGGCGAATGATCTCCTCCAGAGGGGTATCCGCTTCTACGGCGACCATCTCCGTGCGTGGCACCATTACCTGGCGCACAATTAATTCGCCAAAGTCGAAAACGGCATGTAACATTTCGCTTTCTTCCGCCTGCATCACACCACTCTGAGCGCTGGCATCCACAATCATTTTGAGTTCTTCAACGGAGTGGACCAGTTGATGGCCTGAAGCAGGTCGAATACCCAGCAGTCTGAGTAAGGCATTCCCCGTTCCATTCAACACCCAAATCGCCGGTTTGAACACCCATTCGGTAAACAAAGTGGGGCCGGCGACAAAGCGCGAGGTGTTTTCCGGGTCTTGCAAAGCAATGGACTTGGGGGCCAATTCACCCACGACAACATGCAAAAAGGTGATCAGGCAAAAGGCAATGGTTGCAGAGAAGCCATGTGAAATTCCAACTTGCATACTCTGCGGGAAAAGACTAACCACAGGCTCAATCAAATCCTGCAGTGCAGGCTCCCCCACCCATCCCAAGCCCAAGCTGGCTAGGGTGATGCCCAATTGGGTTGCAGCAATCACCTTATCGGGATTGTCAATGGCTTTTTGCACCAGGGCCGCGCGGCGATCTCCCTGGGCGACCAGCTCGGCCACGCGCGTGCGCCGCACACTGACCAGAGAAAATTCGGCGGCAACAAAAAAAGCATTTGCCAGCACCAATAACACTACTACGATTAATCCCAGAATATCAAACAAAGCGTTACCTTTCGTCTAATAAATGATCCATAATAATTAACTTACCTTTGAAGCGCGCAAAACCACCGCCGCGCCATACCCAACGACGCGCTCGTAATCTCCAGTCACATCTCCTGAAGTGGCGTGATGCAGCACTTTAACCTCATCACCCCCCAGGGCTTGAGCCGCCCACAATACCGCAGCGATCGCCCCACGTCCGCAGGCGAAACCAAGCCCTTGCTCTTCAAGAGCAATCACGCCCTCGGGGTCAAATGCCTCGATACGTTGGAGCACCTCAGCATCGAATTTCTTCGCCATGGGTTGGGGATAGAAATGGGACAAGTCTGAGCTTGCCACCAATAACATGCCATCTCCCCATTGAGACGCATTGTCTTGAAAAAGGCGCGCCAAAGATAAGCCTACCGCGCGTGCTACGTGCACATTCTGTTCGCGCAACATAATCGGAATAAGGCGAAACGAACTTTTCAGAGCACGCTGCAAAAAGGGCAATTCAATCTCCAGGGAATGCTCACTATCGTTCGCGATGCGCGCCAACCCAAAACCCGTTTCGGCAAGCAGGTATCCTTCTAACTCATTCAAGGCTTGATGATCGACAGGCACATCTCCCAAAGGCGTCTGATACGCCTGATGCGCGCTCGTCAACATAGGTTCAATATAAGGATAATGCATCGGGGAAACTACCGCTACCACATTAAAAGACTTGCCCCTTAGCGGAGCAAAAGCGTAACCGGCTACACGGCCCGAATAGATATGACCTGCGTGAGGGGCGATTACCGCAATGACCTCACCAGGCAGCTCCGGGAGGATCGCCTGCTCCATATAACCATCCACATTACGGGCTAGGCGCGAGGGATGACCCTCATACCACTGCCCGGCTATGGGAGAAGGTCGAACATCTATCCGCGTCATGGGGACCCTCCTTTCCCGAAACCAACTCGATCCACTTTTCAGAGAAATTTTAACATATTTAATCCCTGGAAGAAACAGAATCATGTTAAAGGATAAAGCCCTTCCTCAAGGCACAAGGAAGGGCTGAGACCAGGAGAGTAGCTAGACCTATTGAGTGATTTCGAAGGCTATATTCACTTCAACGGTAATGACCATTTGTCCAGGCGAGACCGGCACCGCTGCTTCGGCTACAGCGTATCCGCCTCCCCCTTTGCCCATGACATAAGGGGCGGGCACTGAGCTGCCATAGATGTTGATCGAAAGGATTTTACCCAGTGTGACTTGTGCAGCTTCAGCCAGCTTCTCTGCTGTCCGACGTGCGTCCTCCACGGCAAGCTTTCGTGCCTCATCCATGGCTGAAGATGAGTCGGACAGATCGAATTGAATGCCGTAAACGGTGTTGGCGCCAGCTTGTACGGCAGCATCGAGCAGCTCTCCGAGCTTGGTCAAATCGCGCACGGTCACATATACAGTGTTGTCCACCACATATTTGATCTCACCCGTAGGCTGTCCATCGGGGGTGAACTGCTGTTGAGGATAGATGTTGAAGTTAGAGGTCTGGATATCTTTATCCTCCACACCCAGTGCCTTGATCGCATCCACTACTTTCGCAGAGAGTTCGTTATTTTCCCTCAGCGCCTGGGAGGCGCGACTGCCTTCTGTGTGCACGCCGATGTTGATATAGGCAATGTCCGGGGTAATATAGACCTTACCGCTGCCCGTGACCGTCAAGGTGGGTGGTGCTTCTGGAGAGACTCCCCCTGCGGGTGTGGTTGTTGGCGCGCCGCCGGCGCCGGTGCAGGCGTTGAGCAGAAGTATCAACACCAGGACTGGGATTACTAAGTTGTGCTTGCGAAACATAGTACACTCCTCTTCTGTAAAAATATTTCATTTTGCCAAAAATCACTGGCAAATCATTAAATTAGAGACGTCATTATCCCACAAATAGTTCCTCCATATGCAGAAATCATCGCCATTTTAAGACCTGGAGATACCATCACCGTGCTTTATGGCATGGAAATCGTCAATGGCCTGGTGTGGCTAGAAGCCATGGATCAGGATGGACGTGTGGGTTGGATCGCCGCGATATACCTATCGACCATAACCCCCACTTTTACATCCACCCTCGCTCCTTCAGCCACAGGTTCCTCAACCCCAAGCGGCAGCTCAACACCCGTTATTACCTCGACATCCACCCCAACTCCATAAAGGAGATATGCGTTCAGCCAGGCACGACAAAAAGGACAATAGGCAACGCGACCTACCTCCGTGAAACCCAACAGAATTTATACACATTTCTTACGCCGCGCATTTGTTTCACCAACTTGCCAGATGATATAATTCCTTTCAAAGCGAAGCGCGTGTGCGATTGAGGCATGTCTGTACGAGACTGGGCATTTAGCTTGCACCCCAATTTTAAATTGCAAGTTCGGAAGACACCGCTTCGCCAGGAGAAAGAAGGACGAGCATATGATGCGATTTGATCGTTTTACAGAGAGAGCCCAAGAGGCAGCACAGAGAGCAGCAGAGATCATCCAGCGTTACGGACACAACCAAATCGACACGGAACACATCCTGCTTGCCTTGATCGAGCAGCCTCAAGGGGTGATCCCTCAGATTCTTGAAACCCTGAATGTTGATGCAGCTGCGTTGACCGAACGCCTGGACTACATTCTGCGCACGACTCCGAAGGCAAATATTTTCGGTGGTGGTGCGGGGCAAATCTTCATCACCCCACGCGTAAAGCGCATTATCGATTTAGCCAATGAGGAAGCCAGCAAACTGAAAGACGAGTACATCTCCACAGAGCACATCTTCCTGGCGATCCTCAACGAACGTACCACCCCCTCGGCGCGACTATTAGAAGGCGCCGGAGTGACTCGGGAACGCGTTTATGACGCCATCCAAAAAATCCGAGGAGGGCAGCGTGTTACCGACCCCCAGGCAGAGACGCGCTACCGCACCCTGGAGCGTTTCTCCCGTGATTTAACCCAGTTGGCGCGTGAGGGGAAGCTGGATCCGGTCATCGGACGCGATACAGAGATTTTGCGCGTGATCCAAATCCTTTGCAGGCGCACGAAGAATAATCCGGTACTCATTGGCGAGGCAGGGGTGGGCAAGACAGCTATCGTGGAGGGCCTGGCTCAAAAGATTGCCGATAACGACATCCCAGAAATCCTTGCTGGCAAGCGCGTTCTGGCATTAGACCTTGGGGCAATGATCGCCGGGTCGCGCTTTCGCGGCGAATTCGAAGAGCGCCTCAAAGCAGCTTTGGAAGAAGTGTACCGCGCCGAAGGAGAGATCATCCTCTTCATCGATGAGTTGCACACCGTAGTCGGCGCTGGAGCGGCGCAAGGCGCCATGGATGCCTCGAACATGCTCAAACCAGCCCTGGCACGAGGCGAGTTGCAATGCGTAGGCGCCACCACCCTGGATGAATACCACAAATACATCGAAAAGGATGCGGCTTTGGAACGCCGCTTCGCGCCAGTATATGTGGAAGAGCCCAGCGTAGATGAAACCATCGAAATGTTGCGCGGTTTGCGCGATCGTTACGAGGCGCATCACAAAGTGCGTTTTTCAGATGACGCCCTGATCGAGGCGGCGCGACTCTCGGCGCGCTATGTCACCGACCGACACCTCCCTGACAAAGCCATCGATCTGATCGATGAGGCCGCTGCCAAGCTGCGCGTGGCGCTATACTCCCTGCCTCCAGAGTTGAAAGAGATGAAATCCGAAATCGATCGGTTGGCAGCGGAGGAAGAGCAGGCAGGCATGGAGCGAAACTACGAGCGCGCCGCTGAAAAGAAAGCCGAAAGGTTGCGCATCGAAGCCACCTTCAACGAATTGCGCGACCAATGGGAAGCCGAGCATCAATTGGACGAAATGGTGGAAGCCAAGGATATCGCCGAGGTTGTGGCACAATGGACCGGCATCCCGGTGAGCCAGATGATGGAAACTGAAGCGGAGAAGCTCTTACACATGGAAGAGCGCCTCCACGAGCGCATCATCGGACAAGAGGAGGCGATCAAAGCCATTTCGGATGCAATTCGGCGGGCACGCTCCGGCTTGAAAGACCCACGCCGCCCAATTGGCTCTTTCATTTTCATAGGGCCTTCGGGTGTAGGAAAAACAGAGCTGGCAAAGGCACTCGCCTGGTTCTTGTTCGAAGATGACGACGCCTTGGTGCGCATCGACATGAGCGAATACCGTGAGCAGCACACCGTTTCCCGCCTGTTCGGCGCGCCTCCTGGCTATGTTGGTTATGAGGAGGGCGGGCAATTAACCGAAGCGGTGCGGCGGCGGCCGTATCGTGTGATCCTTTTCGACGAGATCGAAAAGGCACACCCAGAAGTGTGGAACGCGTTGTTACAAATCCTGGACGATGGTCGCCTCACCGACGGCCAGGGTCGGGTGGTGGACTTTCGCAACACCGTGCTGATCATGACCAGCAACCTGGGCACTGAATTTGTAAAACGCTCCGGAACGCTTGGTTTCCTACAATCTCACGATGAGGAAACACGCCAGGACCATGAGAAGATCGAAAAAGCACTCAAGAGCACGTTCCGCCCCGAATTCCTCAACCGCATCGATGAGATCATCACCTTCTCGCCACTCTCCCTGGAGCAGATGTATCAGATTGTGGATTTGCAAATGAAGGAAGTAAGCGAGCGCTTACAAGAACGCGGGGTGAACGTAATGATCACGCCCACAGCGCGCGAATGGCTGGCTAAAGCAGGGTATGATCCCAACTTCGGCGCAAGACCGCTCAAACGCGTGCTGCAGAAGCACGTCGAAAGCCCGCTATCTGTCAGACTGCTGAGTGGTGAGTTTCATGTGGGAGACACAATCCAGGTGGAGGTTGATGCGGCTACAGATCAACTGATTTTCAAGGCGGTGTCACCCACTTCGGTTGCAGTCAAAAAAGAGGATCAGGTCGAAGCGCCATAAGACAAGGCATTGCAGATTCGGGGATGGCGTGCCACACACCCTTTACTGAAATCGAGTGGCAATCGAATGAGCGCGCAGATAGCCTGTGTGGGCTATCTGCGCTTTTTCTTTGGTTCCAGGGAGCTAGAAGCCAAAACCTGCTGGATGTGCAGGTAGTGATCCCTTTCATGCCACAACAGCCTGCGCACCACTTTACGTCCTGACCATTGTTCGCCGCTATGTCGTGTGAGGCGCTCCTCGCCGATCAGATGGGGCAACTGGCTCCAGGCATTGGCGCGTACCACCCTCAAACGCTCAAAAGCTTCTTCTGGTAGCGAAGCAAATGGCACACCCAAACCCATGCGATCCAGATACCAGTTCTCGGCATTCGCGATATGGAAGAGAATGCCTCTCATGGTGGCGAATTTCTCGTTGGGAACAGGTACCAAAAGGCGGCTTTCTTCGAGCGAGCTGACCTGGGAGAGCAAATCCTGGCGCGACCAATCCATCAGTCGCCGCGCGGCTTCCACTTCCCAAAAGCTCAAAGGACGCATGTCATCTTCAAAGAAGGCGTTGACCAGATAGCCCGCCTCTTCTTCACTCTCATAAGGAAGGAAACGCTCGACTACGACTGTTTCGAAAGGGATATCCTCTGGTGGCGTGAGCACTCCGTGGCGCCTCAGCCAGGAGAAATGCTGCCTGATGCACTGTGGGGCGCGGTCAATAGCCTCCTGCTCCTGCGAAGCGCGGCTAAAGCAGCCCGGCAGATCCAATACATAAGCCACCCAATGGTCCGGCTCGATTTCCTCAATCGCCAAACGAAATTTCATCCCTACCTCCACATTTATGTCACAAAACCATATCGTTAGCGCCTGATTCCACCCTGCAGCAAGCATGAGCCTGGATATGCGATGGACAGAGTTCTCATGTTTTCAGGCGCTTTCTTTGTCTCGATACGGCGCAAGAGAAACCTGACGCATGCGCTGGATGAAGGAGGGGGTGTTCAAGCGGCGCTCGAGCAGGTAATTGAAGTAATTGATCAGCAGAGTCTCGATTTCCGCGTTCACGCTACCCGAAAGCCTGGCGCGTCGTGCCTCGGCATAATCGCTTCTCTGAAAGTGGCGTAAATACTTCAAAGCCTGCATGGAAACCGGTAAGGCGGCGGAGGTCTTTCGCCCGCATTCAGGGCAGAGCACCCCTCCTTCTGCGTAGGAAAAGAACTGATCTTGAGCCTGGATTTCGGCATGGCATCGGATACATTGAAAAAGCTGGGGGCGATAGCCCACCAAATCTAACAAGCGCAGCTCATAAAACCGCAAGACAATGCCCGGAGGTTCAGCCTGAGCCAGGCGTTTCAGCGAATCATGGAGCAGGCGAAACAGGGCTGCATTTTCTTCACCTTCAACGGTGAATCGGTCAAGAAGCTCAACCATATAGGCTGCGTAGGTGGTCAGCAACAAGTCGTCCTTGAGCGGCTGGAACGCCTCCAGCGTATCCGCTTGAGTGATTATAGGGAGGTCTCTTCCCTTTGCCAGCAGCAGGTTGACATGAGTAAAGGGTTCAAGATGCCCAGCTTTGCGCGAGCGTGCACGACGCACCCCTTTGGCAATGGCGCGCAATTTGCCCAACTGGAGCGAAAACAAGCCGATCAAACGATCCGCTTCCCCCCAATCGCTATGTCGCAAGACGATGGCCTCCAAGCGAAGTGTTCTCGCTCGCCTCGTGACGAAATCCGGAGAGCGCATATACGCATTATAACAAGACACCAAGTACCTTTAGGGGATGGTGTTCACGCTCAAAAAACCCATGTGTTGCCCTTACCTGATCTCGTTTCAAGATCAGGGAGAAAACACTTGCATCCAGAAGTCTGTTGACGTGCCGCCCAGCATCTGATAAAATCAGCCCGCCCAGAGCGTTGTACCCTTCGCTCGGGGTGGCGCGCGCGGGCGCGCCAATCTTAATCACATAGAAAGGGCTAGATTTTCATGAAAGTGTTACTGGTTCAAGATGTATATAAATTAGGACGTGCCGGGGATGTGAAGAAAGTCGCAGACGGTTACGGGCGCAACTACTTGATCCCGCAAGGGTTGGCAGTGTTAGCAACCCCATCCGCTTTGAAACAGGTTGAGCGCATTCGCACGCAAGCAGATGCCAAGCGCGCCATGCTCAACAAAGAAATGAGCGGGGTAGCAGAATCGCTGAGCGGCCTGAAGCTTGTCTTCCCGGTCAAGGCAGGCGAAACTGGCAAACTATACGGTTCTATTACAACACAAATGATCGCGGAGGCGATTAAAGAAAAGATCGGCTTGGAAATCGACCGCCGCTCGATCAATACCGATCCCATCCGCAACCTGGGCGTGCATAACGTTATTGTGCGCCTGACCATTGACCTAACTCCGACCATCCAAGTCATCGCTCATCGAGAAGGCGAGTCCGTTGAAGCGCTGCTGGCAGAAGAGGAGAGTAAAAAGACAATAGATGCTGCCAAATTCACAACAGACATCTCCGATGTGACCTCGGATGAACCGATAGATAATTTCCAAGCAGAAAGCGCTTCAGAGGAACCAGCCTCAGAGGCAGACTGACACCTACCTTAATAAAGCAATTTGGCTTCCATGCACGCCGGTCTGATGCTAGATGGGATGATGAGGCGCCTCCCATAGTGCTCTCCCATTTCCATGAAGCAAACATTCAGGCCGGCGGCGGTTTTTACACCTATGAATAAAGGCGTCGGCGAAACACTAAGACAGGCGCGCCAGGCGCGTGCCCTCAGCTTGGAGCAGGTAGAGCAAGCCACGCATATCCGGATTCATTATCTGCTTGCCATGGAAGAGGGCGATTTTCAAAGCATCCCTTCTCGCGCTCAGGCGAGAGGGTTTTTGCGCGCCTATGCCGATTTTCTGGGCTTGAACGCACAACCCCTCCTGGATGCCCTCAATGAGGCATCTACGCAGCCCGCCAGTCACCCTTCGCTGCCCGGTCAGGCACCTCCACACGAAACATCGCTAAAGAGCCCGGCTCCCCAGGCGAATCAGATTTACGCAGAAATCGGCGCGGCTTTGCGCAACCAGCGCACCTTATTAGGGCTTGCCCTTGAGGACATCGAGCGCCACACGCGTTTAAAATCCCATTATTTACATGCCCTGGAAGAGGGACGGCTAGAGGATTTGCCCTCCTCAGTACAGGGCAAAGGGATGTTAAAAAATTATGCCACGTTTCTGGGATTAGATGCCGAAAAGCTTTTGTTACGCTTTGCAGAAGCCTTACAAATCGAGCTTGCTGCCAGACATCCTGAACGCATTTCTAGTGGACATACGCCGCAAATTCCCATAGCGAAACCTCCCTCGCGGATAAAAAATGTGTTTTCGACGGAAACCCTTATCGGAGGGGTGATCATCGGCACTTTGGTGTTTTTTATGTTATGGAGCGCAATCCGCCTGTTTAACGCGCCATCGTCAGAAGGGATTACGCCCACCGCCCCTTCAATCGTGGAGGTGCTTCTTGCCACTCCCACTCCGACCCACAGCGCCACACCTGCGCCTGTTACGCCGACCCTGCCGCCCGCTTTACTGTCCAATATGACCGCCCAGCCTCAATTCACCCCCATCGAACCCGCGGAGGGCATGACCCAACAGCCAAGCTCAATCCAGGTAAATATCCAGGTCAACCAACGTACCTGGATGCGGGTCATCGTCGATGGAGAGACTCAATTCGATGGGCGCGTCCTGGCAGGGGGAGCCTACGCCTTTAGCGGCAAAGAGCGCATCGAAGTCGTCACTGGCAATGGGGCGGCTTTGTATGTCATCTTCAATCAACAGGTGTACGGATTGATGGGCATCTACGGTCAGGTAGTGAGCAAGATTTTCATGGCTAACGGGGCATTCAACCCCACGCCTACCCTGAGCCCCACACCTACCGAAACGCCTCTACCCACGGCCACGTTACGTTTTACTCTCACCCCTACACGAACCAATCTCTCGCCGACGCCCTAGGCAGGAACGCAGAAGGGATTATATTAATTTTCCTCATGGATCACACTAAGAAAAATGCCGCTCGAACCTACCACATCGTCACTTTGGGGTGCGCGAAGAACGAAGTGGATTCCCAATCCATGGGCTATCTGCTCGAAGAGGCACATTACCGATTTGTGGACGACCCCGCTCAAGCAGAAGTGCTCATCGTCAACACCTGCGGTTTTATCCAACCAGCCAGGGAGGAGTCGATACGCACACTGAGAGAGCTTTCCAAACGTAAAAAGCACAACCAAAGGCTGATTGCCGCAGGATGCCTCACCCAGCGGTACGGTGCAGAAGTGGTCAAACAAGTCCCTGGGATCGACGGGGTGATCGGCACGCGCCGATGGATGGACATCGTCGAAGTAGTTGAGAAAATCCGACCGAACAAACACCCTAAAACGCTGTACCATCTGCCACCAACGCCGAAGATCGCCGCCGACGAGCGAGGCGTTCCCCGCGTGGCAGTGCAAGGGGGTAGCGCCTACTTGAAGATCGCCGACGGCTGCCGTCGTCCATGCGCGTTCTGCGCCATTCCTCTGATCAAGGGCACGGCTGTCAGCCGTCCCCCAGAGCAGATTGTCGCTGAAGCGCGGCTTTTGGAACAAGCCGGGGTGCGCGAGATCATTCTCATCGCCCAGGATACAACAGACTATGGCACCGACTTGGGTATGCAGGACGGTCTCGCCTTTTTGCTCGAACAAATCACCGAGGCGGTAAAAGAGGTAGAATGGGTGCGCATCCTGTACGCTTACCCTGGTTGTGTTACCGACCGGCTCATCGAAGTTATGGCCACTCGCCCGCAGATCCTGCCCTATTTGGACATGCCCCTGCAACATGCCCATCCTGAAACGCTCAAGCGCATGCGTCGACCGGCGAATGTGGATTGGATCTACCGCACATTGGAGAAAATGCGTCGGGCAATACCAGATTTAACCCTGCGAACCACGTTTATCGTAGGCTATCCTCAAGAAAGCGAAGCGGAATTCCAAGCGCTCGTGGATTTCGTGCAGGCGATGCGCTTCGATCGTCTTGGCGTCTTTCCCTTTTCTTTCGAACGCGGTACAGCCAGTGAAGCATTAGGGGATCCTGTACCAGCAGAGGTCAAGCAGGCACGTTTGGAGCGATTAATGAGCATTCAACAGCAAATCTCTTTGGAAAAGAACCAGGCGTTCGTTGGTCAAACCCTGCGCGTCCTGATCGAGGGCAATGCGCAGGGCTTATCTGTTGGCCGTAGCTACCGTGATGCCCCGGAAATCGATGGCCTGGTATTCGTCGATGGTGAATGGAGCCCTGGCGAGATGATCCAAGTTCAAATCCACAGCGCCATGCCTTACGACCTGGCTGGCACAGCTGCTTCACTTGACACTCAGGTTCGAAATGTACGCACATAAAAAGGACGATCAAACCACCATCGATCGACTTGCCAAAGAGAGCCCTGAAATTCGCTTTGCGCTTCAAGCAACGCG
Organism: Anaerolineae bacterium; assembly: GCA_037439525.1. Lineage (GTDB taxonomy): Bacteria > Chloroflexota > Anaerolineae > Anaerolineales > UBA4823 > JBBIVW01. Next base: position 71,854 of record JBBIVW010000002.1, on the reverse strand, counting down.
AAGCGCTGCTCTACTGGTGCGTAGCATTCAGGCTTCAATGGCACACCTGGCGGTTACCAAAGAAGACCGATCCCCCGTCACGGTGGCAGATTTCTCCGCTCAAGCATTGGTGGGATATTTAATCGATAACCACCTGCCGGGCGAAGTGTTGGTTGCAGAAGAGGATGCATCTACCCTACAACGCATGGAACACACAGGGCTTTTTGAAACCATAAAATACTTTCTTGCACAGGAAATTGGCGCAGTCTCCGCGAAAAACGTGCTGGCATGGATCGACCGCGGCGCACAATCCCCAGGAGCACGCTTCTGGTGCCTGGACCCGATCGATGGCACCAAAGGATTCCTGCGTGGTGATCAATATGCAGTTGCATTATCCCTCATCGAGGATGGTGAAGTACTCATTGGCGCCTTGGGCTGTCCCAATTTGAGGCTTGAGGTAGCGCAGGATTTAACCGAAAAAGGAAGCCTGCTCCTCGCCGTGCGACATCATGGCTGTTGGGCGACTTCTCTGGAGCACCCAGCACAATTCGTTCCCCTGCATGTCTCGGAAGTGGCAAGCATCTCCGCGGCACGCCTGCTGCGCTCCTACGAGGGCGCGCATACCAATACCTCCCAAATCGCAGCATTTACGCACACACTCCATATTCAAACCGAGCCTATCGCCATGGACAGCCAGGCGAAATACGCCTTGCTCGCCAGCGGTGGCGCAGAAATCCTCCTGCGCTTGCTTTCGCCAGACAAACCGGAATATCGTGAAAAAATCTGGGATCAGGCGGCTGGCGCATTGATCCTGGAAGAAGCCGGCGGGTTGATCACCGACCTGGATGGGAAGAGGTTGGATTTCACCACAGGCAGAAAGTTGCTTCATAATCGCGGCATCCTGGCGACGAACGGCAAGCTCCATGACCGCGCTCTGGAGGCGCTGCAAAAATTGGGTCTGTAACGAGAAGTGCAGCACAGTGGCTATGACGCGAGCTGACCGCCTGGCACTCATCATCAGCGTATTGACTGTAATCGGCACTGCTTTGGTATGTGATCGAGTCTTTGAGCGCATGGCACATATCGAGGACGAAATGGCCTATGTCTGGCAGGCGCAGGCAATCTCTTATGGCTATCTGACGCTCCCTTCCCCTCCCGAAGCCAAGAGCTTTCTCGTTCCTTTCGTAGTCGATTATCAGGGTCGTAGATTCAGCAAATACCCCCCGGCATGGCCCGTGGTGCTCTCTTTTGGGATACTCCTGAGCCTGCGTCATCTGGTCAACCCACTGCTGGGCGGGCTGGGAATCTGGTTGATCTATCGCCTGGGGAAAAAGGCTTTTGGAGAGACCGTAGCCTTACTGAGCGCGATGCTCACCGCCACCTCGCCTTTTTTCTTGATGAACAGCGCCTCTCTCCTTTCCCATCCGTTAGGACTGGTGCTGAGCGCTGCCTTCGCGATTGCCTGGTTGGATGCGTTCACTCCATCGGACTTCCGCCCACGATGGGTGCCCAGCCTGACCGCCGGTGCAACCCTCGGTTTGCTGGCGCTGACGCGACCATTGACCGCGGTTGCCGTGGGATTGCCTTTCGCCCTGCACGGGTTTTACCTCCTCCTACGCAGCGACAGACAAACCAAACGTAATGTATGGCTTTCCGGAATGATCGCGCTGGCACTGGGCAGTTTGCTGCTTCTGTGGCAATACGCCTTGAGCGGGGACGCTTTCCTCAATCCATACACCTTGTGGTGGGAATATGATAAGGTAGGTTTCGGCCCAGGTTATGGGGTTACCAGCAGCGGTCATAACCTCGCCCTGGCGCGCACGAACACCCTCTTCAGCTTACGCGCCTGCTGGCATGACCTCTTCGGTTGGGGAGCTTATTCCTGGGTTTTTCTTCCCTTCGGAGCACTCACATTAAGGCGCAATGGGTCAAGATGGCTGATCGCCGCCGTATTTCCGAGCCTGGTGCTCGTATATATGACCTACTGGATTGGTTCGGCGCTCTTTGGGCCACGGTATTACTACGAAGGCTTATACAGCCTGACCATACTCAGCGCGGCTGGCATCGCCTGGCTGGCCGGATGGCCAATCCAACCGCAGCAGCCGGCTCCAAATGAGGCAAATCGGCGTAAAATCCGACCGCTTTTTATCACCGCGCTCCTGGCATGTTTACTCAGCATCAACTTGTTTTTTTACACACCAGTGCGCCTGGGAGGGATGCATGGGCTTTATGGGATCAACCGTGAAAAATTGGCAGCCTTTCAAAGCCCCATGGCACAAAAGTTGACCCCCGCTTTGGTAATTGTCCACCTCACGGGAAAATGGACGGATTATGGCGCCCTGCTGGAGTTAGAAAATCCTTTGTTGAATTCCCCTTTCATCTTCGTCGTCGCTCGCCACGCGGATATCGAAGCCGCGATCGCAGCTCAATTCCCTGAGCGGCGCATCTTTCACTACTACCCACAAGAACCCCTCACTCTATATACCTCCCCGCGACCGTAGCCACTTCAGCCCCGCGCGAATATCTTCCAATTTTTTTGTCCATTTTCCTGCCCAATCAGCCGTTGGACAGCGTGTCGGGTAAGTATCTTGCAACCTATGAAGCTGCGATGACTATAACGCATAATGCGCTCGAAATCGCGCCGCAAAAGGCGACGGTTCTAGTGATCGATGACGATCACCTCGTCTCGCGCACCATTGCGCGCACGCTTCAAAAATATGAGTTGAATGTAATCACCGCCAACGGTGGGGAACAGGGATTGGCTCTGGCGCGGCAGCAGCACCCCGATATTGCCATCCTGGATGTGCTGATGCCCAAAATGGATGGTATTGCCGTTTGCCGCAGGATGCGCCAGGATGCGCATCTTAGGCATATCCCCATCCTGTTTCTGACTGCGCGCACTAAGGTTGAAGAGCGCATCGAATGTTTTCTGGCAGGCGGAGATGACTATCTCGCCAAGCCATTCAGCCTCGAAGAATTGCGCCTGCGCGTGCAAGCGATTTTGAAGCGCATGGCAAGCCTTTCAGCTCCATCGCGGCACGAGGTGAGCGACAATGATGCCAAGGGATGTCTCAAAGCCGGGGGCTTCATTTTGAACACGCGCACATACGAACTTTCCACTCCAAACCGCGGCACGGTGCGCCTATCTCCCCGACAATACGAACTGCTATACCACTTGATGAGTCACCCTGGAGAAGCCTTCTCCACAACCAGGCTCTTGGATGAAATATGGGATTACCCTTCGGAGCGTGGCAGCCCGGATCTGGTGCGCATGCATATCAAAGCGTTGCGTGAACGTGTAGAGGTGAATCCCAAATCACCCCACTTCATTATCACCATACCTGGAAAAGGCTACACGATCCATACACCTCCTATCGAGAAATTATCTGTATGAAAGTTAGGACGTCTGCTACTTCTCAAAAGACCTTTTCTTTGCCCAATAAAATCGAGGAACCCGCCGTGCAGGAGCACGACCCTTCGAAGGGCATACGAGAAGCATTGCGAGAAGCGGTCCAAACCATGATGCGCGTTGCAGGTAAGGCTTCCTGGCTGGTATGCCTGCTGGATAGAAGAAGCGGAAAGGCTGAGGTGTTCATCTCAGGCAATATGCCCGAGCCGCTACGGAGCATGCTCGGCTCTGCGGATGTACCTTTTTGGGAAAATTTGGTTGAACGCGCAGGGGGAAAAGACTCCTTTGATATTGAACGGTGGGAACATCTTCCGCTGGAGACAATACGCTTCAGCGTTTCAGATGGTCAAAGGGGTGTTTGCCTGATTTGGGGAGGGCATCTCTCCACCCCCCAGAGGCATTCCCTCGAAGCTGGTCTCACTTCCCTGTTTCACTTATACGCCCAAATAACCCGGTTTCAGTGGGCACAACCCAATGCACATCATCTGGATGAGCTACTTAAGGCGATACACGAAACTAGATTCGAGTGGGAAACAGAGCATCTTATGCCTCATATCCTCCGATATGTGCGCGAGGGATTGAATGCGTCCGTGGCAAGCCTCTGTTTAGTGGATGAGGAGACCCAACAACTGATGCATCGTTTTCTGCAGGATGCCGATACAGAGCTATCCCACGAGACCTTCTGGTTAGAAAAAGGCAGCATTGTTGAGCGCTGCCTGCTCGAAAGGAGAACCATCATTTATTCACCGCTGCCTCTCGAATGCGCATCTACTTTTCTTTGGGATGCGGCTCCGCGCGAGGGGTTGCACAGCGCTATGTGCACGCCATTACATGTCGCCGGAGAGTCCCTGGGCGTGCTTCAAGTCTTTGCACTCAGCGCTAACGCATTCGAAGGCGCCTCCTCAGCGCATTTTTCATTAATAGCTGCCATTGCGTCACAAAGCCTGTGGGCTCACTTCCGGCTACAAAAGGCTGCCTTGAACATCGCCCAACTTGAAGCTATGCGTTGGGAGTTGGCCCATTCTCGCCATATCTTGCACTCCTTTTTTAATCACCTACCTCTAGCAGCTTATATTATCGATCCTTCTTTTCGTCTCGTAGCCGTGAATAAAAGCCGCATGCAACAGGCAGGCATCTCAAGCCAACCTCCCGTGGGGCATCCATGCTACCGGGCTCTTTTTGGGCAAGATAAACCCTGCGAAGAATGCCGCGTTGAAGAAACATTGCGAGGTGCCAGAATTACCCGATCCACCATCCACCGCAAAAACGCTCCATCTAAACGCTCAATCTGGGAGGTGCATACCTATCCCATATTGAACGAGGACCAAAAAGTGACGCACGCAATTGTGATTGAAGAGGAGATAACTGAACGAAAGGAAGTGGCGCACGCGTTAGCTCAGTCCGAAAAACTGGCGTTGCTCGGGCAAATCGCGGCTGGTGTCGTCCACGAGATCAACAACCCCCTTACGGCAATTTTGGCGAACGCGCAGTGGCTACAACAAGCTCTTCCCCAAGACAACGACTTACAGGAATGTGTGGATTTGATCTTTCGCGCCGGGAGGCGCGCCGTGGACCTCACCCATGCGATGCTCGATTTCACACGGCAGAGGGAAAATGCACCGCAGCCCACCGATGTCAACGAGAGCATACAGAAAACCCTCGATCTGATGCGCTATGAGCTCACCCGGCGAGATGTGCACTTAGAATTCCACCCAGATCTCCATCTCCTCCCTATTTTTGCTCAGCCTGACCACTTGCAGAGCGTTTGGATGAACCTGGTATTCAACGCCCTGGATGCATTGGAACAATCGCCAGGCAAGGTGATCATTTCTACGCATATGACCGCAGATGGGATTCAGGTCATCGTTGCCGACAATGGCAAAGGCATCCAAAAGGAAAACCTAGAACGCATTTTCGAACCGTTCTATACCACGAAAGCGCCGGGTCATGGCACGGGGTTGGGGTTATTCGTCTGCCGACGCATTGTGCACGATCATGGAGGGAGCATACGCGTGGAAAGCAGCCCAGGGTTGGGCAGTACATTCACGGTGCACCTACCCCTCAATACCGCGGAGCCTCCTCAAGAAAAGAGCAAAAAGAAAAGGCGCACGCAAAAAAACTCCAAAGCCAGCCTCCCTCCCCTGTAGGGGAGAGGAGTTTAGATGCTCCAGTCTCTGGTACGAGCTTCCACACAAAAGGTTGACAGGTGGGAGCATTTTCGGAGCCTTTGTTTTTCAATGAGGGTATAATCAAGTCCTATCGTTCAGAATTCAATTTACTCGTTTGACTGATGATGGATGATCACGCCACTTCGCTGACTGCGCATACCCTGACCCCCTTCTTTAAGCCGCGCGGTATCGCTGTGATCGGCGCTTCACACGATCCAACAAAATTGGGCTATGGACTGGCGCGCAACCTGCTGCAAAGCAACTATCAGGGGGCCGTCTATCTGGTCAACCCTAAGGGAGGCAGTCTGATGGGGCGAGAGGTGTACACCAAAGTTGCCAACGTTCCCGACCCGCTAGACCTGGCTATCCTGCTCATCCCGGCGCGTGCTACCCCGCTGGCGCTACGCGAATGCGGGGAGCGCGGGCTGAAAGCCGCGATCATCTCGGCAGGTGGCTTTAGAGAAACGGGAGCAGAAGGCGCAGCCCTGGAAGCTGAATGCCTCAAAATCGCCCGTGCCTACGACATGCGCCTGTTGGGACCAAATTGCATCGGTCTTTTAGATACGCACTTGCCCATGGATGCCACATTTTTACCACCCCCTGGACCATTGCCGGGCGATGTCGCCTTTATTTCTCATTCTGGAGCAATTTGCGCAGTGGTGATCGATTGGGCACGCGGCCAGGGATTTGGCCTTTCGCGCCTGGTCAGCTTGGGGAATCAGGCGGATGTCAACGAAACAGATGTGCTCGAATCCGTAGCCGCAGACCCATTTACCCGCGTACTCACCCTATACCTGGAAGGGGTCAGCGATGGCCGCAGGTTCATCAGTGAGGCTCAACGCATCACTCCCCGAAAGCCGATCATTGCGCTCAAGGTTGGTCGCTCGGCCAGTGGACAACGTGCGGTGGTCTCACATACCGGGGCGCTGGCTGGAGAGGAACGGGCTTTCAACGCCGCATTTCGTAGAGCAGGGGTGATCCGCGCCGAAACCAGCGAAGAGATGTTCGATTGGGCACGCGCCCTTGCATGGTGTCCACCGCCCAAGGGCAGGCGAGTGGCAGTGATTACCAACGCGGGTGGGCCAGGCGTTACCGCCGCAGACGCCCTAGAAGCGAACGGTTTAGTGTTAGCGAGGCTCGAAGAGAAGACCACACAGGCGCTCAAATCTTTGCTACCCCCTGCCGCCAGCGTGCTGAACCCAGTAGATATGCTCGCCTCCGCCTCCCCTGAGCAATATGCGGATTGCCTTCAGGCTGTGTTGAAGGATGCCGGCGTGGATAGCGCCATGGTCATCCTTCCGCCGCCTCCGATGTACACAGCTGGAGCAGTGGCAAAAGCCCTCATCCCTGTGATTCATAGTGCGGAGAAGCCGGTGGTGATCGCGTTGATGGGCGAGCGACTGATTCAAGAAGCTGTCGAGCACTTCAGAGCGGCGCGCATCCCTGAATATCGCTTTCCCGAGCGTGCCGCCTCTGCCCTGGCTGTTTTGGTGCAACGCGCCGAATATTTGCAGCGCGCCGCAGAGAAACCCAGAGCACCAGAAAATGTACAGAGCGAGCAAGCTCATTGTTTGCTTCAGGAGTTTGTTCAAACCTTACCAGCCGATATAAAGGGAGCATCGTTACCCCAGGAGGTCGCCTCTCAACTCCTCAAACATTACTGCATTCACGTCCCAGAGGTAGTGCTGGCGCGCACTCCTGAGGAAGCCGCGCAACTTGCCAGCCAAATGGGTTTCCCCGTAGTGCTCAAGGTCGCATCGCCGGACATCGCACATAAAACCGATGTGGGAGGTGTGTTGCTGAACGTAAATGGAGCAGAAGCAGTGGCTGAGGGCTTTCTTCAAATCGTCCAAAATGTACACCATGCACGACCTGATGCCCACATCATGGGTGTGCATCTTCAACGCAGCATCCCCTCGGGTCAGGAGGTAATCGTCGGGGTGATACGCGATGCGCACTTTGGTCCTCTGGTGATGTTTGGTTCGGGCGGTATCGAAGTAGAAGGGTTGAAGGATGTGGCATTCGCTTTGGCACCCATCACCGACGAAGAGATCGAACATCTACTGAATAGCACCTGGGCTGGTAGGAAGTTGAGCGGTTACCGAAACCTGCCTCGCGCGGACCGGCAGGCAGTGGCTGAGGCTTTGCGTTGTCTCGGGCAACTGGCTACCGATCTCCCGCAAATCCAGGAAATCGAGGTCAACCCTTTGCGCGTATTACCCGATGGGCAAGGCGCCATCGCTCTGGACGTGCGCGCCAGGCTGTCCTTTTAACCCCCTCTAGCGGAAAAACTTCCATCAAAGGTCAGGGAACACACCTGCGGAACGAAGTTCAGCAGCACTTTTAACCCCACCTCCAGGGAAGGGATTTCGATAAATTCTTCCAGGGTATGTGCTCCACCTCCTCTGGCGAGTCCCAAACACACCGCAGGTAAGCCCCGGCTAAGCGGGAGGTTGGCATCAGTCGAGCCAATGGTTAACCTGGGCTCGATTCCCTGGTCTATCAGGGTTTGTTGTGCAAGGCGGATCAGAGGGTGATGCGCCGGCAGGCTGCCTGCAGGGCGCTCTCCAACCTTCTTCATGGAAACCTGGACACCCTCTTTGTGAGTCGCGCGCACAATACCTTCGATGGTATGCGCTAGTTGCTCCAGCACCGATCGGCTTTCCGAGCGCAAATCCAATTCTATCTCCGCCTGAGCCGCGATGGTGTTGACACTCAAACCGCCGGTGAACTTCCCCACATTCAATGTCGTGCGCGGCTCTTCCGGGAGAGGCTGTTCGAGCAATCGAGTGATCAGGCGCGCCATTTCATGTACGGCGGAAGGACGACCGAAATCCACCCAGGAGTGCCCTCCCTCTGTGTTTATTTCAATCGCATAACGGCGCACACCCAAACCTTGATGATAGACATAGCCTAGCGCCAATCCTTCCAGGATGAGAAAAGCCCGCGCCTGTAAAGCAAAGCGCTCCACAACGGCGCGCATACCACGCAGGTCGCCCAAGCCTTCTTCCCCCACATTGGCAACCAGCCAGATATCCGCGGGGAGCGGGAATACCGGCGCCCCTTGCTCTTGCAAGCCCCAAACCAAGCCGAACAACCCCGCCACCCCCAACGAGTTGTCGCCGATGCCAGGACCATAGAGGCGCATGCCTTGCTGCTTTAAAGTCATCGGCGTGCCTTCCGGGAAAACGGTATCCAGGTGGGCGCTGACCACAAGCGGCGCAGCGGCAGTTTTCCCTGGCAAGCGGGCGTACACATTACCGATTTCATCCTGATGCACGTCTTGCAAACCGGCTTCTTGAAACCGAGCGTACACAAAGTTTGCGCGCGCAGCTTCATTATGTGTGGGCGCGGGGATTTGTTGAATCTCTCCCGCCAGTGTGGCGACGCGCTCAGCCAGACGTGAGAACACTCACACCCTCCTCACGGACTGACGCAATACGTCGAGGCGCGCCTGAGGCAAACCGGGTAGGGCATCCAAAGCATAAGTCGCTCGGTGCCCTTCTACAACAAGCGAGGCGGCGATGTTGCCTTGTAAAGCGGCTTCCAAGGGGTCATAAGTACGTTTATATCCTGCCAGGAACCCACCACAAAAGGCATCTCCAGCCCCAATGGGGTTGCGTAAGCGAGATGGGTAAGAGGGTATTTCCCAACGCTTGCGCCCCGGCGCTTCGTACAACAATTGGCCGCTTTCGCCACACTTGATCACCACGATTTCACATCCCCAAGAGGCGAGGGCTTCGGCCATCTCCCACAAATCGCGGCTGCGCGTGTGAAACAAGGCGCGCACTTCCTCCTCAGCAGGCAAGAATGCAGTCACCCCAGTAAGCAGGGTGGGCATGTCGTCCCAAAAAGTCGGGGTCATATACCCTGGCGAGGGGTCAAGAGTCACCAGGGTAAAGCCTGCCTGGCGTAAAAATGCGGGCATGAAGTTATGCGTCAAGAAATCCAGGGGGCATAAATGAGCGCTATGGGCTAATAAAAATTCCTGAGGGATGTCCCCTTGACGCAAGGAAATGGGTTTGAATTGCGTGCGGCTGTCCACATCTTCCTTTTCCAGTTGATAGCCCAATAGCGATTTTGGGAAGGGTACGCCCAAACGCGCAAAATGGGTGACAGGGTCGTCGTGAACTGGATAACGTCGATCGATGAACACTGTAAAATAGCGTAAGTCAATGGCTTGAGGCAAACGGGTTACGCCTCGGGTGTTAATACCCTGCTGATCGAGTTGTGACAGCCACTCTTGAGGGAAATCCTCGCCGACGCGGGCAATGAGCGCTGGTGGAGGTTGCGGCTGCCACACCGCCACACCCACACTTGCATACAAAGCATTGCCTCCTGGCACATCCAACAAGGGTGGCTCTTCAGGAAGAAGGATGAAGTCGCGCCTTAGCTGCCCGAGAACGAGGAACTCAGGGAGTTGATCCTGCATGGTGAAGATTATACGTGAGTTTGTCAACCGCGCGCGGCCAGAGCCAGGAAGACATCCTCTAAAGAGGGTTCTACGCTTTGGATGAGCACATTTTCAACGCCCAAGGCGCGCAGGCTATCCGCAAGCACCTGCGACGAGACCTCCCGCGGGGTGATGGCACGCAGGTGATCCCCCACCAGGCCTGCGCGTAGCACGCAGGGACATTCCTGTAACACAGTGAGCACATGCAGGATGGCTTGCGTATCGGCTTGATGAGCGAGTCTGGCATCTAAGAAAATGTCCCAGGCTAACCCCGGCAGCGCCTTCTGGCGTAAATTGGAGGGCGAATCGAGCGCCAAGAGACGCCCATCTCGCATAATCCCCACACGGGTGCAATATTCGGCCTCATCCATATAATGTGTGGTGACCAGGGCTGACACCCCACCTTCAACCAGATGGTAAATCAAATCCCAAAAAGCCCGGCGGGCAGAAGGGTCCACCCCGCTGGTTGGTTCATCCAACAATAGCAAGCGCGGGCGGTGGACAATGGCCGCGGCTAAAGCCAGGCGTTGTCGCCAGCCCACGGGCAATTCGATGGTCTTCTTCTCTTCTAACCCTGTCAGCCCAACTAACTGAATCACCTCTTGCAAGCGCGCCGGATCACGAATGCCATATACGCCCGCATAAAAACGGAGGTTCTCCTCAACCGTCAACTCTTGGTATAAAGAGAACTTCTGCGACATATAACCCGCTTGCTGGCGCACCTGTTCCGATTCGCGCGCCGCATCAAAACCAAAAACACAGGCATGCCCCTCGGATGGGAGCAACAAGCCCAAGAGCATACGCATCGTGGTCGTCTTTCCACAGCCATTCGGGCCGAGGTAGCCCACCACCTCGCCCGCCTCCACGGTAAACGAGACATGATCCACAGCCAGGAAGTCTCCAAAATAGCGCGTCAAACCTTCGGCTCGAATGACAACTTCGCCCGCCATGGCTTTACCCCTCTCTCCGCATATATTCCATGAAGACATCCTCCAACCCTGGCGATATTTTTTCTATCTGGTCTATGCGCAGGGAGCCTTCTCTCTTCATGTTCTGCATCTGCTGGATCACCCTGGCAGAAGAAGCTTTGGGCTTTAGCTTTAGATGCAAACGATCGCCAAACATGCTCACATCCTCTACATCAGGTAACTCATGCGCCAGTTGGCGCAAAACCATCAGGGGGCTGCCCTTCACTTCAATGATGCAGCCATCGAAAGAATGGAGCAATTCAGCAGGAGAACCTTCCGCCATCAGGCGTCCCTGGCGCATAAAACCCAAGCGCGTACATCGACTGGCTTCATCCATATAAGGCGTGCTGACCAAGACAGCCGCACGACCTTGTTCATCCCTCTGAGAGACTAAGCGGATAATCAGTTGCCAAAAGTCCTGACGGGTCACCGGATCCACACCCGTAGTCGGCTCATCCAGTAAAAGCACCCTGGGACGGTGCACCAAAGCTACTGCCAGCCCTAACTTTTGTTTCATCCCGCCAGACAAGGCGCCGGCACGCCGTTCGGTAAAAGCACTCAACCCAACGAAATCAAGGATCTCTTCGCTGCGCGGGCGCCACTCCTCCGCGGTCAGCCCACGCACTTCAGCAAAGAAGCGGATGTTTTCAAGCACCGTGAGTTCTTCATAAAGCGAAAACCGTTGGGGCAGATAACCAAGGCGTTCTCTTGCCTGTTCTCTTTGGCGGACTACATCCCACCCATCGATTTCGATTTGGGCAGGATGAATGCCCGGAGAGGGCGGGTAGGCGCCGCACAAAAGGCGCATCGTGGTCGTCTTACCCGCGCCATCCGGGCCCACCAACCCGTAAATTTCACCTGCCGAAACATTCAGGCTAAGGTCATCCACGGCGAGCACTTCCCCAAACCGCTTAGACAGGTGTGCGGCGCGAATCAGTGACATGGCACTCCTCTACTTCGAGGTAAAATGCACATCCGCAGGCATGCCGGGCTTGAGCTTCCCTTGCGGGTTGTCTATGGACAACTCCACAGCAAACACCGTCGTACGCCTACCCTCTACCGTCTGCACATTGCGAGGGGTAAATTCGGCTTGGTCTGCGATATACACCACAGTTGCCGAAAATCTTTCGCCAGGGAACGAATCCACAGTCACCTCGGCTTGCTCTCCCAACGAGATCTGTCCGTAACGATCCTCGGGGACGTACACGGTGATGTGCAATCGATCCAGTCGGCCCACGGTAATCACCGTCGTTCCTGCCTGTAATACCTCGCCAGGCTCGACGCTCTTGCTCAACACCACTCCGCTTGTCGGGGAAACCACCTCCAGTTTCGAAAGCTGCACCTCGATGGCATCCAGTTCGGCTTCGACTTGCAAAACAGCCTTTTTAGCCTGGTTCTGCGCCGCCTCCGCCTGCTCTACACCTATTTGCGCCTGCTGAAGGGCAATTTCAGCTTGCGCCCTGCCCAATTCCGCGGCTCTGACTTGTAATGCCTGTTCTCCACTGAACAAGCGGCTCAAATGCTCCAGAGCGGCATCATAGCGCGCCTGCGCAACCATGAGGCGAGCACGCGCTTCAAGCACCTCTTGAGAAGCTTCCTCATCCAAGAGAGCGTTATATGCCTCTTGCGCGGCGTTCAATTCGGCTTCGGCCGCATCGTAGAGAGCCTGAGCCGCGTCCCGGAGCTGAGCATCTCTCTGAGCGTTCGCCCGTTCCAGCACCTCTTGCGCCACTTCAAAGGCGACGCGCGCTTGAGCCAGCCTGGACTCAGCTTCCTTCAGCTCCTCTTGTGTAGTGGCATCGAGAAGCGCGACGAAATTCGCCCGTTCCTGGTTGAGGGATTGTCGAGCAGCCTCCAACTCTTTGCGCGCGGCGTCGATTTGCTCGCTTTTTTCAAAGTACCAAACGGGCTGCTCAAACTCATCGGGCGTGCTCTGGCGCCACGCATTCCAGCGCAATGGAGTCTCCGCCTGATGCGCAGCAAAGAGCGCCGTCTCGAATTGAACTTGAGCTGCTTCAAGGGCAACTTCGGCGGCATGGAGGTTTGCCTCAGCCAACGAAAGGTTCGTATTGGAAGTTGCCTCCGCAGCCCTGGCGGTTTCAAGCGCAGCCTGGGCACGAACCCGTTGTGCTTCCAGAAGAGCATCATCCAGGCGGAAGAGCACATCCCCCTCCTCTACATAATCCCCCTTCTCTACCAAAACCTCCACCACCCGACCAGATAGCTCGGGGGCAATCCTGATTTCCAGAGCTTCTACTGTTCCCGAAGCGTATAAAGGCTGCTGCAATTGTCTCTTTTCCGAAATCAGGTAATAGCCTCCACTAAAGATGGCCAGTACAATCAATATGACAAAAACAACCAGGATTCGCTTACGCTGATGCACGTCTGCCTCCTCTTGTGAAAAATTCCTTGTAAAGCACCATCTAAAAGTTTTTCAATCCAACCGTTTACGAAAACGCAACGCGGCTGCCGTCATCATCAAGGCGCCAAAAACCAGGAGGGCAATGACCTCATTCTGGATCATCGCCAGATTTGCACCTTTGATCATCAAAGCACGAATGATAACCAGGTAATAGCGCAAAGGCACCGCGTACGAAACCCATTGCAACAACCGAGGCATGGCTTCGATGGGAAAGAAGAACCCAGATAGAAACAGGCTGGGCAACAAAGTCATCCAGACTATCAACATCGCCTCCTGCTGGGTGTTGGCGACAGTGGAGGCAAACAAACCAATCCCCAGGCTGGTCAGCAGGAACACTCCAGAAACAAGCAGGATCAAACTCGGACTGCTACGAATAGGGACTTGAAACCAATAGTGACCGATGGCGAGGACTTCAAACACCATCAAGCACGCCAAGATGACATATGGGAGGAGCTTCCCCACCACCAATTCCCAGGGGCGTATAGGCGTAACGATGAGTTGTTCGATGGTACCACGTTCACGTTCGCGCACCACGGCTGTAGCAGTGAGAATAGAGGTCAGGGCAAACAAAATCATGGCAATCACCCCCGGAATCATAAAATACGAGCTGACCAGGTCGGGGTTGTACCAGACTTGTGCGCGCACTTCCACAGGAGGTTCGAGGAAGTCCGCACTTCCAAAACGCTGCAAGCGTTGCAGGAGCACCTGTGTGGCATGTTCCTGGCCAATCATCATCGCCGCAGAGAGCGCCGTGGAAGCCACCGTAGGGTCGCTTCCGTCCACGAGAACCATCACTTGAGCCGATTCATGGGTCATCACCGCATCGCTATATCCTGGTGGGATGATCAGCCCCACACGAGCTTTTCCAGAGTCGATCATAAAGATCAATTCTTCCCGTGAATCGACCTCATAAGCCAGTTTGAAATAGTCCGCGGCGCGGTAAGCGTCGAGCAATTGCCGGGCTGCCATGCCTCGATCCTGGTCGAACACCACCAAAGATACATTGCGCACATCGGTGGTAGCTGCATACCCCATCAGGAATAGTTGCATGATGGGGATGAACAGGATCAATACGAGTGTGCGCGGATCGCGCACAATTTGAATAAATTCTTTGCGGATAAGGGAAACCAAACGGGAATTAATCATTGGGCGCCTCGTTCATGGTTGTAAAACGCCGTGTAAGAAAATGTCTACAAATTGATCCGCGGTTTCATCGGGAGAGGATAAGATCTCCGCGCGGAGCAGAACCAAATGGGTGAAATAATAACCAATCACCATACCCCAGAAGGCCAGGATGACCATCCTCAATGGTATCGGGCGCAATGGTTCACTTTGAGTCCGCCTTAGGCGTTCGATCAGACCTTCGATAAGAGGGAGTGTTTCATCAACAAGCATCTGGACATGTGTACTGCGGAACTCTACCAATTCGATGAAGAACAGGTTCAAGAAATCGGGGCGACGCGCCACGACTTCAGTAATCTGATGCATGGCTTGGCGCACGAAGCCTTCGATGGACTCTACAGCCTGGATATTCAGCAGGTTCGGCAGAACTTCCTTATACGGGTGATACTCGCGGAAAACCGCTTCAAAGACCGCCTCTTTGCTCGCGAAGTGGTTATAGAGACCACCCAGGGCAATCTCTGCCTCGTTAGCGATCTGGCGCATGGAGGTAGCATGAAAGCCCTGCTGGATGAAGAGCTTGTGCGCAGCCTGGACGATTTGTCGGCGTTTTTTCTCGCCACGGGCGGTTTTCGGGGGTACCATATCAACCCAACAAATAAACGAACGTTCGTTCATATTATATACGAAAGGCAGCGTTATGTCAAGCACTTTCCCGCCTTTTTGTGGCTTGTGGTCAGGTTTGTTGATCCTGGTCCTCTTCTGGTGGAGAAAGCAGCGCGGCAAGTTGACGCGCGCCATCCAGGTTGGTAACCGCCAAGACCTCATCCCCCTCCTGGAAGGTGCTATCGCCGCGCGGCAAGGTGACCACACCTTTGCGAATAATGGATGCAATCACACACTGATTGGGCAAGCCAAGATCGCGTAATGGGATCCCAATCGCCTTAGCGCCGGGGGGCACTTTCTCTTCGACTAAGGAGTACTCCCCGCGCCGCAGCTTCAGGAGCGTCATCATATCGCCTAAAGACATTTCCTCTTGAATGAGATGCGCCAGTACGTTTGCCTGGTTTAGAGCCACATCGATGTGAAAAACATCATCGAACAACCACGCGTTTTGTGGATTATTGACGCGCGAGATGATGCGCGGCACGTGAAACATGCTGCGTGCCAGGTAGCACACCACCAGATTCGTGGCATCATCTGCGGTGGCAGCTACAAAAACATCTGCCTCATTCAAGCGCACTTGCCCCAAAACTTGGGGGTATACCGGATCTCCTTCATAAATCACTTCTGTGGGCAGCTCGCGATGCAAACGCGCCAGGATTTCTGGACGACTTTCAATCAAACGTACCCGATAATTCTCAGCAATCAGCAGCCCCGCCAATTGCGAACCGGTGCGTCCACCACCAGCGATGACTACATACATCTCATCCCTCCTCAGCAGAAAACAGGAGCGCATGCAAAGCGCGGATTCCGCTAAATGTCGCGCTGATGTTCAAAATATCCGCTTTCTGAAGCTGCAGATCCATATCAGGCAACATCGCCCTTCCAGAACGCGTCAGCGCCACTGGCAGGCAATCCATGCACGCCTGGAATAACTCTCCCAAACGGCGACCATCCCACGAGGCAGGGATGCGCATTTCATAGACTTCCACCTCCCCGTTGCCGGCAGAAAAAACCGTGCGATAATCTGGGTTTGCCAACAATTCCAGCACTCTTTGAGCGCCCCAACTGCTGGAGCCGACGGTTTGCAAGCCAAATGCTTCGAGCATTGGGCGCAAGCCGGGGTCATAATTTCGCACGACGACATTGGGTACATGATAGATCACTTTAGCAATGTGCCCAACTACGGCGTTCAGAGTATCCGAGTTGGTCACAGCGGCCAGGCCGTCTGCATGTTCAATGTCTGCGCGTTCCAGCACTTTGCGCGTAAGGGCTTCCCCCTCCACCGTCCTTCCTCTGAACGCGGGGTCAAGGCGGGTGAATGCCTGTGGATTATTATCGACAATCACCACCTGATGACCTTCCTTATAGAGGCGATATGCCAATTCTGCTCCTACGCGTCCACAGCCCACAATAATAAAGTTCATAGACCCTCACTCTATACATGATAAGGAACACTGGTAACCACCACGCCAGGTTTGGCAAGCAGTTCACTGCGCAATAATCGCGCCGTTTGAGTGTGCAAGGAATTATGCCAGCGTTTAGAAGGTACAAATTGCGGCACCAGGATGGTGATCGTCTCATTCGGTTGACGTTGTCCGGTGATCTCTTCGATGTAATCCAACAAAGGCTCCAAGAAGAGACGGTATGGCGAATCCAGGATCACCAGGCGTACTCCATCCCCCCATTTTTCCCAACGCTGTTGCACCTTCGCTGCCTCTTCCGGGTCAACGGATACGTGCACCGCAGTAATATCATCAGAGAGCATGCGGGCATAGCGCAAGGCCTCTAACGTACCGCGATGCACGCCACCAATCGGCATAATGACCCGGTGGCGTGTGGTTTGGGGTGGTGGGCCACCATACTGATCCAGCGAAAGATGGTCCGCCAACACGCGGTAGTGATGATGGATGCGCCCAAAAACCCACATCAAGGTTGGAGTCAGGAGCAGCACCATCCAAGCGCCATCTTTAAATTTGGTAACCGAGAAAATCACCATCACCATGGCGGTGCACACCGCGCCAAAACCGTTAATGGCTGACTTCAAAAACCAATGGGATTCATTACGCTGCACATATTCCGCTTTACGGTTATGCGTCTCTTCGTCCGGTTTTATCCGAGCGGCACGCCGCCAGTATTGCGTCATGCCAAATTGTGAGAGCGTAAAGGAGAGGAACACCCCAATGGCATACAAAGGAATTAAACGGGTGACACTCGCTTTGAAGACAATAATCGGCAAGGAAGCGATCACCCCCAAAGCGACGATGCCGCGCGAATACACCAGGCGGCTTCCCCGATAGGTAAGTTGGCGAGGCAGAAACCGGTCTTGCGCGACCAATGCACTTAGACGCGGGAAGCCTGCAAACGCCGTGTTGGCTGCCAGTACCAAGATCAGCGTGGCAACTGTAATGCTAAGCAGATAGAGTAAGCCTCGACCTTCAAAAACGGTACGCGCCAGTTGAGAGATGACCGTTTCTTCTTCAGAGGGTATTGCACCAATGTGATATGCCAAGAAGGAGATACCCAAAAAGAGAAAGCTCAGAATGGCAGCCAACCAGGAAAGAACAGTAGCTGCGTTTCGGCTGCGAGGTTCTTTGAACGCGGTAATGCCATTAGAGATCGCCTCGATGCCGGTCAGCGCAGCCGTACCATTCGAAAAGGCATGCAAGAGGAGAAAAGGTGTGATGGCAACGAGTTCGCCACTGAGCACCAGCTCAGGAGGGTTTTGCACTGTGCCCAGGCTGTTGGTCAGGTAGCGGATCATTCCAACCAGCACATTTGCCACCATGACCACGATAAAAAGGTATGTGGGGATGGCAAAGGTGATGCCCGATTCACGCACGCCTCGCAGGTTGATCACCATAATCAACATCACGGCAATTACCGCGATGAGCACGCGATATTCTATCAGACTGGGAATCGCCGAGATAATCTGTGCCACCCCCGAGGAAATCGAGACGGAAACGGTGAGGATATAATCGGTCAGCAAAGCCGCGGCAGCCATCAACCCGGGCACTGTTCCCAGGTTCTCCTTGGCAACGATATAGGCTCCACCCCCATTCGGATAGGCGAAAATGGTCTGTCGATATGAGAGGGTGACGATTATGAGAAGACATACAATGGCAATAGAGATCGGGAAGGTATATCGGAACGCCAAAGTTCCCGCCGCAGCCAATATCACCATCATCTCTTGCGAGGCATAGGCCGTGGAAGAAAGCGCATCGGAGGCAAAGACGGCTAATCCAATCGCTTTGCCAATGGTTTGATGAAGAGCGTCGGCAGTGGGCAAAGGCCGCCCAATGAACCAGTGGCTCAAGGAGCGCGGTGGCCTGAGGCTCGCCTCACGCCTCATAATCGGCGATTGAACATCATCATCCGGGGTGATCATCGATAATCTTCCAACACAGAACGTTATCTTTCTTGCAGTGAGTGACGCAAGCTTGTATTATAACCAATCCACCATATGCGTACAGACGCAGTGGTCGCGTGCCAATACATTCAAAGATTCGTTATGGCTGCACACATAGAAAAGCGAAAACAAACGGGGCTGGTTAGAGCGCAGAATAGAGTTGATCCGTCTTCGCCGCCATGATGAAATCGTTGGGGTGCAAACCGCGGATCTTGTGTGTCCACCAGGTAACGGTCGCCCTCCCCCATTCGGTCAGTAAAGCTGGGTGATGGCCTTCGCTTTCTGCCAGAGCCCCTACCCGTTGGGTAAAATCCAAAGCCTCGGCGAAGTCTTTAAACCGAAATGTGCGCCTTAATCGCTTAATGTCATCTTCGTTAACGAGTTCCCAATATGGAACCTGCCTGTGAAGTTCCGCGATTTGAGCCGCATCCAGAGGAGGCACCCCACCACGGCAAGGAACACAGTGACGCCGGGCAAGGTCCTCCATACCTACTTGCCCTCTCTTAGGGAAGCAATGCTGCGCAGTAGCCCAAAAACCAACACGCCCAACTTGACTCCATCGCCAGGGGAAAGTTCGGGGGGACGATCCTCCTGTTGGTTTTGGATGTACAAATACGCGGCAACCAGCCCAACCAGAGCACCCAACACGGTGCCGATTGCCAGGGCTTTGGGCTTCCAGCTTCCATCGTTCAAAGCACGGCGTTCTATATCGCTCATAAAAAACCTTCCTGAGACCTTCTATCGGTTTGAATTCGTCTATTCGTGGTGTTTACCTTTCATCCAACGCATCGCCCGGCTCCAACCTGCGCCCACTGCCCGAACACGTAACCAGGGTTCTACAAGGCGGTTGTCCCATCGGCGTAGCTGATCCTGGATGCGCAAGGTGAATTGCAAGGCTTGGAAAAAGTAAACAGGCAGGTTGCGCAACAACCAGTTTACCGCGAAAACGGCAACCACCAACACTACAAACCCAAGCACTGCCAACAAGACAAGCGGCAACGACAGCCAGATCAACGAGATGGCCGCCCAACGCCCCGTCTCGACCTGGCCGCCAATCGTGAGGGCGACCAAGCCCAACGCCGCGATGACACCCAGAGCTAACGGCAGGACAATCTGCCAGATCACTTCCCGGCGATGTTGGCGTTGGCTGGCAAGGTTGCGTTGAAGCGGAGGTTTAACCAGGGACATATGCGCCTTTGTATTTTAACATATTCCATCCAAAACGCCTTACTATACCGCGGAAGCTTTCTGGTACACTTCACGCTTCAACTCTGCGACATAGGGTAGTGTGCGATACATATCCGCATAATCCAACCCATAGCCTACTACCCAAACGTTCGGAATTTCAAATCCTAGATAATCTACAGGTATATGCTGATTGTCCCTGGTCTTACGCACCAATACGCAAGTGCGCAACGAGGCCGGCTTTCTGCCCTTGAGCACTTCGATCAGATAATGCAAAGTATGACCCGTGTCCACGATATCTTCGACGATGAGGACATGCTGACCTTCAATAGGTTCACGCAAATCCATCAGGATGCGCACTGCGCCGGATTCGGTTGTCTTGCCATAACTGGAAAGCGCCATGAAGTCCACCACATGGGGAATGCTGAGGTGGCGTGTCAGGTCTGCTAAAAAGATGAAGGCGCCTTTTAAAATCCCAACGATGTACAGTCGCTCTGCACGAGAATAATCTTTTTCGATTTGCGCAGCCAGGTGGCGCACGCGTCGATCGATCTCCTCCGCCGAAATAAGCACACGAGCCAAATCTGCAGGTACTATTGCCATATACTACCCTTTCCAAGCCATCAAACTCTCGGTGGAATTCAGCAAGCTCAAGGTGATCTTCGACTGAATACCACCCTTAATTGATTGTACCTCAGCTTAATGGGAACAATGAAAGATTAACTGAACTTCCATCAAAACTGCAGCTCCCGAGGGTCTCCAACATGGCCGCTCATAGCTGCCTCTTCCTCCACATCGAGGCTTGCTTCAAGGTTTAGGGTTATATAGTGAAACAAGCCCGGCCATGCAACAAATATATTGAGCAGACAATAAAAACGAGAAAGGGCGAAGTGTTGGACGATGATGCAAAACCTGGCGAAGCTTTCTACCGATTTTAACGACACTCTTCTATTAGAAGAAATAGAACTTGAGCGGTTTTGGGAAATGACTCCGGAATCCCGCGAGTACCTGATTTGGGAAGCGATTCAAAAAACGCATCGCTGGCACTTCGCGTGTAACCCCGCCTATCGCCGTACAGTTATGGCGCGCCAAGTGGGTGAGACAATACACAAAGAGGAACTCTCTCGCCTGCTGCGACCTACCGCGCAAACTTTCAAATCCTACATTGATTTATTAGGAACGCCTTTTCCGCACGACGAACCCCAAGCGTTCTTGAACTGGATCGCAGACCAACTATCCATTGAACTGCCCAGAGAGCGCTTCACCCGCTTTCACAAGCGTTATGCCTCTTTGGAGAAGCTGCTCGGTGAATTCGAACGCATCTTTGCGGATTTCAGTTTCGAAATTCTAACCTCCTCAGGCACCTCCGGGCGTGCCACGATCATGGTGCGCGATGAGCAAGGGATCGAAAAAACCGTTCAGAGCTTCTACCTGGCTTTCCAACGCTATTTTGGCATGCGCGCCGAGCACCGCGCAGTGTTCATCATGCCGCAAAAGACGCGCATCGCCATGGCGCGCATGGCCGACTTTAGCATCCGCCGTATTGGATTGCCGAAGGAGCGGGTGCACTTTACCATACCCTTCCCTGCCCACCCCGACCAGGTGCGCGTACGCACCGGGCGCACCTACCGCTCGGGGATTCAAGGGTGGCTTGAAAAACGGCTATTGCACCCATTCATGAATTTCGCCAATGAGCGCCTGGTGATGCCCCAGGCTGTCGAACGTGCGCTTGCCTTTCTCAAACAAGCGGAAGCCCAGGGTGAGAAGATCCTGCTCTTCGGTGGCTGGATACAACTCCATTCTCTGGCGCTGAGGCTAAAAGAGGAAGGTAGAACCCTGCGCCTGGCTGAGGGTAGCTTATTAGGCACCGGCGGAGGGTTCAAAGAACAATATCCTCACTCAGCCGCAGAGATTCGTCAGGACCTGAGCGACGTGATCCATGACACCAAAGATACCCCTGTGCCCTTGAGAGATGTGTATGGCATGGCAGAGGCAAACTGGGCTGCCATGCAATGTGCATACGGCAACTATCATATCCCCCCATGGGTGTATGCAGTCACCCTAGACGAAGACGACCGTATCATCCCCACGGCAGACAGCACCGGCTTGCTCGCCTTTTTCGATCCATTTGGGGGCGGAAGGTTGTTTCCCGCATTCTTCAAAACTACCGACCGGGTGCGCCTGATCAACGGTGGTAACCAGGCACAAACCGATTTAAACTGCCCCTGCGGCGAAGAGGGCGCGTATATTCTCAACGACTCGATTCGGCGTGTAGACCTGCTGGAAGAGGCAGGCTGCGCGGCACAAATCTAGCCGATGCCGGAGGATGCAGAACCAGCGCGAAAGGATCATGGGACACGAACATTGAACATTACCGTTGAGGGCTTCTGGCTTCCCCAAAACATACGCACACAACTCCTCACTGCAGAAACACCTCATGAAAGTTTGTGCCTGCACCAGGGAAGACCATGCCTGCCTGAAGAAAGCCAGGGAGTAGAGGCGTGGTGGCCCCAACTCAACCAGGAGCAATGGGGGCAACTGCTCGCGTTACTTGAAGAGAACCGCCGGGCGGTGCCCACAGGTAGGCACTATTGGGAACAATTGGAAGGCGCATTACAGGTTGTCAGCCAGCGCCTGGAAAGCCGGCATGAGCCATTGCTTGAATTAGCCCTGGAATCAATACCGGTCTATACGGGCTATTCGCGGGCGATGATTGCGCTCAACCTCAATGCCTTAAGCTTTTTCGCCTTAGAAAGCATGCGCGCAGCAATGAGGCAGACCATCTCATGGCAGGAAGCCAAAAGCTGGCAACGCTTGCAGGATATGCCCGGGCGCCTGTGCTTTACCCCAGCCACAATAAGCGGCTTTCTCCGCGCCAAATTACCCTTTGGCCGTTACCGGGCGCTTTTTGGAAAACCTCACCCACCGGAACATGTGTTGGGTTTTGCCGCCGGCAACGTCCCCGGCACCGCTTTGCTGATCACGTTCCTGGCAATGGCTACCAGCCAGGTATCGGGCAAAGCACCTATGGTGATCATCCGGAATTCACGTCAAGAGCCGATCTTTAGCTCACTCGTTTTGCACGCCATCGAAGAGGTAGCCCCCGAGCTGGTGGCCAGCGTAGCCGTGCTCATCTGGGACTATGCCGATAAGGAGCTACAACGAAAGCTGATGCGCCGGGCAGATTTAGTCCTCGCCGCCGCCAGCGACGAGACCATCGCTCAACTTAGGGCGCAGACGCAAGATGTCTCCCTACTCCGTAAGAGCAAAGCACCACTCGTGTTCCATCCTCATGGCCATAAAGTGAGTTTCTCCGTTATCGGGAAGGAAATGGTCGACACGTCTCGCGCAGCACCAAACGCGCCCGTACCTATGTTGGAAATCGTGGCTCTGTTGGCAGCCCTGGATTCGGTGCTCTGGGACCAGCATGGCTGCCTATCCTCGCGCCTGCATTTCATCGAAGTGGGCGGCTTACCGGGCGACCCTGCCAGAGCTTATGCCGACAAACTTACCCAACACATGCGTACCCTGGCTACGCTCTTGCCGCGCGGCGCCTGGCCCAGGCAACACCTGCACGACCGCTTTGACCGCTATAAAAGCCTCGAAACGCGCGGTGAAGTGCAGGTGATTTCTCGCTATGAGGATGACTTTTTGATCGTCATCGATCACCGTATGCCCAATCCCTACACCTTTTTCTCCAGCGTCAACGACTGCCAGGGGCGTGTCATCCTGGTGCGGCCGGTAGAAAGCCTGCTCGAGGTACCGCGGTGCTTCTTGACCTTGGTGCCAAAGCACAACTTACAATCTATAAGCGTGGCGGTAGGCGCTTCCCAGCAGGGTCTGAGTAAAGACTTTCTACGCTTCGCCATGCGGTGCAGCCGCTGCGGTGTCACCGCAATCCGCACGCTTGGGCGCGGCGCTTTTCCACAGCTGGCTTACTCCTGGGACGGTTTCATCCCTCTCGACCTGATTGCCTCGCGGGCGACTGGTCACTTTACGACCATTGAGTTCGATCAGCCCGTTGAGGAATTGATCCAGACCTTCCAGATGTTCAAGGCAATGGGGGAAAAGATGGGCCTCCCTCTCCACCATGCCGACTTTTGAATGGTTTGACAATTCGGCTTTCGTCACGTAAACTTAGAGCGTGTTAGCGCGCGTGTATTCCTGCTCTCTCATCGGCCTTGAGGGAGTCGTCGTGGAAGTGGAGGTGGACTATGGCTCTGGTTTGCCAGGTGTCACCATCGTCGGTCTGCCAGACACTGCGGTGCAGGAGAGTCGCGAGCGTGTTCAGGCGGCCATAAAAAACGCCGGCCTGTTCTATCCGCGCAGGCGCTTAGTGGTCAACCTGGCGCCGGCCGCGGTGCGCAAAGAGGGGCCTTCATACGACCTACCAATTGCTCTGGGAGTGCTGATCACCAGCGGCCAGCTCTCCCCCGACAGCTTGGATACTTCCATGGTGGTGGGCGAACTTTCTCTGGACGGGAGCGTGCGACATGTGCGCGGTGTTCTGCCTATGGCAGCATTGGCGCGCGCTGAAGGTTTTAGGCGCATCTTTGTCCCCGAAGGCGATGCAGCTGAAGCGGCATTGATTCCAGGCCTGGAAGTGATCCCTGTAACCTCTCTGGAGGCGCTTTATGCCCACCTGGTAGGCAGAGTATATTTACAAGCTCATCCACCTATCGAGCCTGAGGCTTTGCCGGAAGGGGCACAGACCGACTTTGGCGAAATCAAGGGGCAAGAACATGCAAAGCGTGCCCTGGAAGTCGCCGCCGCCGGTGCGCACAATGTTTTGATGATCGGTCCACCTGGCGCAGGCAAGACACTGATGGCGCGCGCGATGCCGGGCATCCTGCCCAAAATGACCATCGACGAGGCACTAGATGTCACCCGCATTTATTCCGTTGCGGATATGCTTCCGCCAGAGTTACCTCTCATTCGTCAACGTCCCTTCCGCGCACCGCACCATACCATCTCTCACGCCGGGTTGGTGGGAGGGGGCAATATCCCTCACCCGGGCGAAGTCTCTCTGGCACACCGCGGCGTGCTCTTCCTGGACGAGTTACCCGAATTCGGCATGCGCGTCTTGGAGGTCATGCGTCAGCCCATCGAAGACAAAGTGGTCACCATCTCAAGAGCCCAGGGTACGCTGACTTTTCCGGCCAACTTTCAACTCATTGCCGCGATGAACCCCTGCCCTTGCGGTTACTACGGTGACGCAGTGAAAGCGTGCACATGCTCTTCCAGCACGATCACACGCTACCAAAAGCGCATCTCTGGCCCTCTGCTCGACCGAATTGACATTCACATCGAAGTGCCACGCGTCGACTACGAGAAACTTAGTGACGACCGCCTGGGCGAGCCTTCCGCCACAATCCAGGCGCGCGTCGAAGCAGCTCGGGAAATCCAGCGCCAGCGCTTTTCTCGAGACGGGGCAATGGAGATCACCTGCAACGCCGAAATGCGCCCTTCTGAGGTGCGCCGCTATTGCATCTTGGATGACACCTGCCGTGCCCTGATGCGCACCGCGATGAGCCAGCTACAGCTTTCGGCGCGCGCTTATCATCGCGTGCTCAAACTGGCGCGCACCATTGCCGACCTGGCTGGCACGGAAGACATTGCTCCCGCACACCTGGCAGAGGCGCTTCAATATCGACCCAGGCTGGAGATGATCGGCTAGGAAGAACAAAGAGAATTATGCTAAAAACAAAGCGGCGGTAAACAGGCTGGTAAAGTCCTTTTCGGTAGTGAGTTCCACATAACGCACGCCTCGGGCGACTTCTACAGCTTTCTGACGGATATCCGTGGAGAGCAAGGCCATGCGCGCCCCCGTACCTGCTGCGTTGCCCACTTGATGGTATCGGTCTCGATCGATGTTGGGGAACATACCCAACTGTATCCCGCTCTGAACATCCAGATAGGTACCGAAGGCGCCGGCGATGATGACCGCGTCTATGGCTTGTTCTTCAACACCGGCTTTTTGGAGCAAAACACGGATGCCGGCGCGAATTGCCCCTTTGGCAAGTTGAATTTCATTGACATCAGCCCGGCTAAAAGTGATCTCGCGGCCCTCATTTTCCGCAGCGCTGACCAGGACAAACTCTGCACCATGCGCCCCCGGGCGTATGCGCGCATCTTTTTCTGCAGCGACAAATGCCCCGCGCGCGTCGAGCAAGCCCACGCGACGCAATTGCGCCACCAGGTCGAGAATGCCCGAGCCACATATGCCAA
The DNA here is from genome assembly GCA_037439525.1 of Anaerolineae bacterium. GTDB lineage: Bacteria > Chloroflexota > Anaerolineae > Anaerolineales > UBA4823 > JBBIVW01. Next base: position 45,851 of record JBBIVW010000002.1, on the reverse strand, counting down.
CCGGAGGCTGATGATCGATCGTTTGGAACTTAAGCTGTCCTTGGTGGATGAGCACCTTTTCAATGGCGCCCGGCGCGGCGCGCATACCATGCTGAATATGCGCGCCTTCGAAGGCTGGTCCTGAAGCCGCCGAACAGGCATAATGCTCGCCATGAGCGATTAGGCTGATTTCAGTATTTGTGCCAATATCCAAACCCAACACGACTCCACCCATTTCCAACATCCCGCTACCAATGAGCATGGCCACGTGATCTGCGCCGACGAAGCCGGCGATGTTCGGCAAAAGGTGCACATACGCGCCTGTGGCAAAATCCAGGCCAAGTTCCCTGGCAGGGAGGTCCAACGCAGCGCTCTCAGCAGGGACATACGGCGCCAGACCCAATTGCCTCACTGGCAAGCCCAGGAAGAGGTGATGCATGGCCGTGTTGCCTACCACCACAGCCTCAGCGATATCTGCTACATCACACCCTGCCTGGAGGCACAACTGCGCAGCAAGCGCGTGGATCGCTTCCACTACAACAAGGCGTAGCTCTTCGCTACCCCCAGGCTGATGAATGGCATGCGCCAGGCGCGCCATCAGGTCCTCGCCATAGGCGATTTGGGGATTGATCACGCCTGCGGTCGCCAGAGTCTTCCCATCTTGCAGGTCCACCAGATAACCCGCCAGTTTGGTCGTGCCCAGGTCAATCGCCAGGCCTAGTGGAGAGGCGTGGAGAGGACGCAATGCCACCAGGGACGAGCCGCGGATATAAGCGCTGACCCTGAAATCATTTCTACGCAGCTCGTCCGAGATTGTACGTAATAGTGGCAAAGGGATGTGTAATGCGGCAAGCCCTAACGCCTGGCGTAATCGGAGGGCATCCGAACGCAAATCCTCCAGATTGGGGGGAGGCACATGCGCCTGGACGGCGCGCACTGCAGGCGCAAGCTTTATAGGTAATGGGCGGCCCTCGGTCTGGAGGCGCTGGGTCGTGGCAAGCGATTCGGGCGGGATGTGCACACGTACATCCCCGAGGATGTGTGCCTGACAAGCCAGGCGCCACCCCGCACGAAGGCGCTCTCCGAGTTCAGCCTCTTCACTCAGGCTGGGCGGCGACACTTCCCCTTGCATGATGCGGACGAGGCATTGCCCACAAATCCCTTCGCCGCCGCAGGTGGCATTGAGCACAATGCCACCCCGTTGCGCGCATTGCAAAAGGCTCTCGCCGCGCTGCGCAGGGGCGCGCCTGCCAATTGGCTCGAAATCCACTTTAAGGCTCAAGGCATGTCCTTTGCCCAATATCGTGCCAAACAAGGTTTAAGGTAGCCCAAGGCATACGCAGGATCGGCATGGAATTCACCCTCCGTTGCCTCCTCAGGCTTTGATCTTCCCTTTGCGGAAAGCAGTGATATAGTTGCGACAATAACGATCTCGACCGAGGATCACTTCCGTCGCATAAAGCATGTTGATCAGGCCCTGTTCCATAGGGTTGATGATCGCCGCATCCAACCCGGCGGCCAACAACTGTGCCAGGAATGCCTGGTTGATCAGCGTGCGCGCGGGTAAACCAAAAGAAATATTGCTCAAGCCAATGCTGAATCTGACGGAAGGATTTTCCTGGCGCAAGAGACGCATAGTATCGAGGGCGACCTGCGCTCCCTGGGTGTTCGTGCTGATCGCCATCGCTAATGGATCGATATACACCATATCATCGGGTAACCCAGCGCGACGGGTGTGTTCCAGGATGTGACCGGCGATCTTCAAGCGCCCATCAACGCTTTCTGGGATGCCTTGATCATCCAGCAGCAGGGCGATCACTGGAGCGCCTCGCTCCGCCGCCAGAGGCAGGATGCCTTCCAGGCGGCTGCTTTCTCCACTGATGGAATTGATCATCGGGGTTCGTTGCGTGCATTGCACAGCCGATTTCAACGTCTGCGGGTTGGCACTATCCAAGCAAAGGGGTACATTAACCGCAGCTTGCACAGTTTCAACCAACCACACCAGGTCTTGAATTTCATCGCCAGCGCCCGTGCCCGCGTTCACGTCCAGGTAATCTGAGCCCGCCTCGACTTGCCGGCGGGCAAGGTCCTGTATGAAGGCAACATCCCGCGCGATGATCGCTTCTGCCGTTTTCTTCAGTGTGCCATTCAGTTTTTCGCCGATGATGAGCATATCCAACTCCTCAGGTGATGTTTATGGCTTGAGCAAGGGTTTCTATACGCCAGGCGTCCGACAACTATAACCAGGCACGACAACTTGCATTCGGTCAGTACGCGGTGGCATCGAGCGAGACCAACAGAGCGGCGGCGCTTTTACCATCCTGCTCATCAAATTATAGCTGATAAGGATAAACGATGAGAATAACTGCAAAACCTCAAATTTGATAGTTCTTGATAGTTTTAGCGCTCTATATTTATGGACACAAAGCTGCTCACACAGGTTGAAAGGAGATTTTGACCGATGGAAATTGCACGCCATTGGAGATTGCGCAAACAACGGTACGCGCTGGTCGGCGAAGTTTGTCCGCACTGCGACACCAAGCTGTTCCCGCCGCGCGATGTCTGCCCGCAATGTGGGCAGGAAGCGCGGCAATTGTACCAATTCAGCGGCCGGGGAGAAGTGTATTCCTATGCCAAAGTGTACGAAGCACCAAACGGCTATGAAGAATATGCGCCCTATATGGTCGCACTGGTCAAACTTGAAGAAGGCCCGCTCGTTACCGCTCAGTTGACCGATTTAGGAGATGAACCCGTAGAGATCGGCACTCCCGTCGAGATGGTCACGCGGCGATTGCGCCAAGAAGGCGATGAACGCGGTTTGATTGTGTATGGTTATAAGTTTCGACCGGTGTTGCAAAGACAGGTTACGTAATATCGTTATCAATATCAATAACGGCTCCCCTGGAGGCATTATTGGGTTCCAGGGGAGTTTTTATTTTTAAAGCCGAGGTATATCAATATTGTGCAAACATGGCATGAAACCCTTTCTAAAAAACAACATCCGTAGCTGAGGTTTCCATATCTCGCACATGCGGGGTATAGAAACCCCGGCTACAAAATTGCGCATGTAGCCCAGATATTGATATCTCTAATAGCCGTTTATGAAACCCTCGTTGCCTTTGGTACAATTCATATAATCTCAGCAAAGGAGGACTGTAAAATGAATCCACCACCGCGATATTGCAACCAATGTGGCGCAGTAGTCAATTATGGCGCGCGCTTTTGTTCGAAATGCGGCGCGCCCCTGGAGAACATAGGCGCATCACCTGGGGAAATTTCTCCCACCGAGATCGTCCCTCAATCTCCAGCATTTCCATCTCCTGAGACGGAACAACCTGCAATCTATAAAGTCACACCTCCAGAAGGTAAAAAGGCAAATTGGCCGATGATCGCCTTGGGGGCGGTGGCTGCCGGCGTATTGGTCTTTTGTCTGGGTGTAGGACTGGTGTGGGGATACACGCAGTTTATCGCCGCCGAAGACACAGCCACGCCAACCACAGAAGAAGGGGAGGTTGCCGAAACCGCAGCTCCATCCAATGAAACGCTAGCCCCAACAAAATCCCCCTCTCCATCGCCAACCCTAAGCCCTGAACCACCAGGGATCCTGGCACAGTATGCCCACACCCAATTTCGTTATGAGCCTCCACTGGCACGAAACGTTCACGGTGAAACTGTGCCTGGTTCCACCGACCCCAACTTGCCGTATTTCGAAATCTACCCGGAATACATCCGATTTCTTTTCGATGGCTACCCCCTATATCCCGAAGCCTTTCACACCCCACAAATCATGGTTTTCCCGGCTTCGGAGTACGCCGCCCTAAACCCCGGTGCGCAAGAGGAGATCAACAATCTGAAGTCTCTACTTGCTAGTCGGGTATTACCCCCTGCAAATGAACGCCTGCCTTTCCTGCCCGGATGGAACGCGGCGCAACTTTTCCGCTCCAACGCCAAATTTATCGAGTTTCAGAACGGAAGCGGCATGCGTTACCTGGCGCAGTATGGTCAGGCAGCCAACCCAATCAACAGCCGCGAGTTGTTTTATACCTTTCAGGGCATCACTCAGGATGGCAAGTTTTATATCTCTGCCATACTGCCTGTCGCCCACCCCAGCCTACCCGATCCCAATACGGTGGTCATAAATGACGCCTTTTACAATAATTATGAGAACTATACCCTAGACATGGCGGCGCAGTTGAGCGCACAGCCGGATGAGAGTTTCTCGCCTCCTTTGAACCTTTTGGATGCTTTGATTCAATCCATCATTGTCGAAAGCAGCTGAAACCGCAGAGAACACAGAGCTATATCACGATAAAAGAGGTTTTTTCTCCGCGCACTCTGCGTCTCAGCGGTGTTTTCGAAGAATAGTTTCAACGCAGAGACGCAGAGAACACAGAGCTATATCACGATAAAAGAGGTTTTTTCTCCGCATACTCTGCGTCTCCGCGGTGTTTTCAACGATATGTTTCAACGCAGAGACGC
>JBBIVW010000002.1:0-41293 GCA_037439525.1 Anaerolineae bacterium | reverse complement strand
AGAGACGCAGAGAACACAGAGAACGCAGAGCTATATCACGATAAATGAGGTTTTTTCTCCGCGCACTCTGCGTCTCCGCGGTGCAATTAACAATGGAGGAATAGATGGAAATCCACAAATACACCCAAACAGCGTTGCAGCACATGCGCTATCTTGCCGAAACCATCGGTGGTCGGGGAAGCTGCACCCCCAAGGAAAAAGAAGCTGCAGAGTATGTCAAAGAACAACTGATCCAGATCGGGGCGCAAAATGTCGCCATTCAGCCCTTTAAGGCAATTCGCTCAACCTATTGGCCATTCGCCATGGCATTCGGAGGTGCTCTAATCGGTTCTTTTCTGGCATTGTTCATGCCCGGTCGTGTCGGGTTTGGTATCGCCGCGCTGCTCAACGCTCTGGGCGCCTGGGGAATGCTGGCAGAAACCGAATTCACCCCCAATTGGATGCACTGGCTGCTACCCAAAGCCGGCAGCCAGAACGTGATTGCCGATGTACCTCCGCGGGGCGAGATAAAACAACACGTTGTTCTCAGCGCCCATCTGGACACACACCGCACCCCGATCTTCTATTCCTCGCGAGCCTGGCACAAAGCCTTTGGCCTGTTGGTGACGCTGGCGTTTCTAAGTATGGCTCTGGGCAGTTTGACCTTTGGATTTGCCGCCCTGTTCGCTCTGACATGGATGCGCTGGTTGAGCCTGGTATGGATTCCCATTCAGGTATTTGCCCTTGTCCTCTGCGTACATGCTGATTTCACGCCTTACGCCCCAGGCGCAAATGACGATGCCTCTGGAGTGGGAGTGATCTTCGGTTTGCTGCAAAGACTAATGGAAGAACCCTTAGAAAACACACAGGTTCATCTGGCATTGACCGGCTGCGAAGAGGTCGGCGCATATGGCATGGCCGCGTATCTGGAGGCGCATGCACAAATCTGGGGTGAAAAAGCCATTTATATCATCCTGGATGAAGTCGGTTTAGGCATCGTGAAATACCTCTCCGCGGATGGCCTGGTGGTCAAACACAGGACGCATCCACAGGCATTGGAGCTATTACGCATGGCAGCCAAGTCACTGCCGCAAATCCCCAGCGTCGAGAAAATTGGCATCGCTTACACCGACGCGTTGGTGGCAACCAAACGAAATCTGATCGCCCTGACCCTCTGCACGCATTCACCCTCAGGCAGCGCGGAAGTCTCTCATTGGCATCAGATGTCGGATACCATGGAGCACATCAACACGCGCACATTACAAGACGTCCATGCATTTACCTGGCAACTCTTGCAACAAATCGACCAGCACTACCCTGCTATGGGCAAGCTCAGCGCCTGACCCCCAACTGTGCCAGAAGTATCCCGCTGAGCATCACCCCGCATCCAGCTATTTGAATGAGGCTCAAGGATTCGCCAAGAAACCACCAGCCCAAAATCGCCGCAAAGACTGCTTCCAGGCTAAGAATGATCGCCGCGTGTGTCGCAGGGGCATGCCTTTGACCTGAAGCTTGAAGCGTGTAGCCCAACCCAACGGAGATAATACCAGTATATAATGTCGCCCACCAACCACCCTGAAGCGCATTCCAGGCATGTGGCTCAACGATCGATCCGATAGCAATGCTCATGCCAGCACACACCAGGTATTGGATGATGGCTACATAGGAGACCTCCACCCGCTTGACCAGATAACCAATGAGCATGACATGGGCAGCCCATGAACACGCGCCAAAAAATTCCAGAATGTCTCCGGGATTGAGACGAATGCCCCCAGCGGTGCTCAACAAATACATTCCCAAAGCCGATAAAAAAGCTGCCTGCCATACTCTGGTATTTACCCTTTGGCGGGTAAATGAAACCGTGAACACAGGGATGAGGACGACATATAAGCCGGTGATGAAACCCGCATTCGCTGCCGTGGTGTACTGCAGACCGGCTTGCTGAAATCCAGCGCCCACAGCCAGCAGCACCCCAGCCAAGCCCACCCAGAACCACTCACGCTTGAGGGCAGAGAGCGGATGCTTTTTTGAATCGAATTGCCAGCCAGCCAGGGGGAGAAGCACCAACGCGCCCAGCAAGAACCGCACACCATTAAAAAGAAAAACACCCACTTCGATGGCTGCAACGCGTTGCACCACAAAGGCGCTACCCCATATGAAGGAAACACCCAACAAGGTTAGGTCGGCGAGAAGCGTGTTCCTTTGGTCGAGCTGAGCCACGATTCAACGCTCCAAAATTCAAGGAAGTAATGCCAGCAATTGCATGGCATCTATCGGCTGAAATAATCCGCTCACCCGCCATAGACAGTAGTTTGCCATTTCTATAGAGGAGGCGCGGGTATCGTAATGGGCAATACTCTCAAAGCGTATGCCTGATGGGGCAACGCGCAGCTCCAGGTGAAGATGTGGATTCAGCGCGTTACCACTTTGCCCGATTTGGCCTATGCTCACGCCACAGGCTAACCGCTCGCCCAAAGAAACCTGCGGTGCCTGACGTAAGTGGGCGTAGAGCAAATATAACGAACGACCAACCCCCCAATTCATTACATGCCCAGGGAGTGGCGGGCAAGTGAGGGAGGGATGCGGTGCCAGAGTAGGCATGGGGGTAGGCAAGTGCAATGCATCGAGCAAATCGGTAGGTAGCGCCTCCAAAAGAGTCTCGATTATCAAAGCATTCCCGTAAGGGAATCGATCCGAGATGACCGCTGCCACGACACCTTCCAAAACCGTAAAAACCTCCTCTCCAGAAAGCGCGACCCCATCTTGAACAACAGCCAGGTCAACTCCCTGATGTGGGTTGTCGCTGCCCATGGGAGGGGGGTTAAAAGGGTTGCTCACCGCGGCGATTAACTCCTGGCGCGCCCAACCTTGCAGAGGTGTGCAAACATGGAAGGTTGAGGGAGGAGTCGATGTTCTCGTCATGGTCGCTGATGGCGTCCTCCCCTCAGTGACAGCAGGCTTGAAAGGAGAGGGTGTCCCTTCACGCGTCCACACGGGCGGCAGCGTCGCGGTGAAGGGGCGAGACGGTACCTGCCCGCAGGCAGTGATCAGGAGCATGATCAGAAAGCAAGCCTCAGACAGCGCCTCAGGAAGTCGCCGAAGGAGTTTGGGTCTTGGATACATTTTAGGAATTGTACCTCTTCTCATCAAGGCGCTGACAAAGCACCGTGGCTGTATAATAAAATTCGTGCCTATTGGCGCACACCTAATAAAATCAATCACCCTTGACAAAGAGGACGCTATGCAGGCATTCAACTTCGATGAGGTCATTGAGCGCAGATTTAGCGATAGCTATAAGTGGAACTCTTATCCCCCGGAAGTGCTGCCTCTATGGGTAGCGGATATGGACTTCCCTTCACCACCTGCAGTGGTAGAAGCATTGCAACGCCGTGTAGCGCATGGCATTTTCGGCTATCCTGACTGGCTGCGCAATCAACCGGAGGAAGCCATGGCTTTACGCGAGCTGATCACCGAAAGACTGTACCGTCTCTATCGCTGGCGAGTCCATACTCATGAAATTCTATTCCTGCCGGGTGTCATACCAGGGCTCAACCTGGCTTCGCATGCTTTTGCGGTGCCCAATGGCGGTGTGCTTGTCCAAACCCCGGTGTATCCACCCATTCTCCAGGTGGCGCGAACCACTGGCGCTGTTCCACAAGAGGCGCCTCTCCAGCAAAACGCAGATGGCAGCTACACCATAGATTTTGAAGCCCTGGAGCGCGCCATTACCCCCCAAACCAGACTCTTCATCTTGTGCAACCCGCACAACCCGGTCGGCAGGGTATTTCGCCGCGAGGAGCTGGAGAAAATCGCCGAAATCTGCCTGAGAAAAGGGGTGATCATTTGCGCGGATGAAATCCACAGCGATTTGATCTATTCGGGTTACTCTCACCTGCCCATCGCCTCGCTTTCACCGGAAGTAGCCTTCCGCACGATCACATTGATGGCGCCCAGCAAGACGTTTAACCTCCCCGGATTGCAATGCGCATTTGCCATTGTGCCAGACGCCGAAATGCGCAAAACATTGCTCGCTGCGCGGCGGGGGCTAATCCCCTGGGTTAACCTACTGGGCATCATCGCGGCTCAGGCTGCTTACCAGCATGGCGAGGCGTGGCTGCAAGCCTTATTGGCTTACCTCCAGGACAACCGGGACTTCCTGGTGCACTATGCACAGCAACATCTGCCCAATATACACATTACCCCTCCTCAAGGCACCTACCTGGCATGGTTGGACTGCCGCGCAGCACACCTGCCTGATGGAGCCTACCAGTTCTTTCTGGATAAAGCACATCTCGCCTTCAATGATGGCGTGACCTTTGGCAAAGAAGGTGAGGGCTTTGTGCGCATGAACTTCGCCTGTCCGCGCAAAACGCTCGCAGAAGCGCTAAACCGAATGCGCACTGCATTGGTAGCATAGCGGGGTATGGAAACCCCGGCTACAATCACTCTACAAAACCGCAAAACCACATCCGTAGCCGAGATTTCCAAATCTCGCACGCACGGGGTATGGAACCCCCGGCTATAAAACCTGGCACACCGCATTGGCAGAGAATGGATGCCGTAAAAACCGGCACCCATTCATAAGATCGAGACTGGCATCCCCCCTTATCCATCCCCTCCACCGGCCTGGTTTCCTGCATTTGTAGCCGGCGAGGTGGGCTGTGCAACATCTGGCAATGGAAAGCAGTTGCCACTATTGAGTTGTATGGAATGATTGGGGTTCGCTACCAGGGCACACATCATCGTCGCTTCAGCCGGTCGTTGAATGGTACGATAGCCCGTGAAGGGATTTGGACCTCCATACAGAATCCAGGGGCCTGCACCAGGCACACCTGCTTGAGCGGGAAGTACAGTGTTGAAGAAAAAGTGGATATGCACCCCTGGTAGCTGCGGCACATATTCAAAAGTTTCATATTCCACCACATAAGTATCCCCTGCCAACGTTATGCTTGTGATGAGCACATAGGGAATACCGGGGGGAATAGTTGGTGTGGGGCTGAACGCAAGGGTGGGTGTCTCGGTCGGCAAGGCTGTAGCCGTGGGCGAATCCGGAGTGAAGGTGGCTGTCATGGTGTGCGTGGCGCTTTGCGTGACTTGTGCTAAGAGCGCAAGCGCTTTAGCCGTCTCTGTAATCTGAGCCTCCTGAAGAACACCTTCGCCATTTCCTCTCCCTGAGTCCGCAAACAAGAAAACACCTCCCACAATGAAAGCCAGGATTACCACAATGCTACCCAATATCATCATGGCTTTCGAGTGGAAAAAGTTTTTCGGCGCGGGAGATGGAATGCGAGGTATTTGATCTTTGCGCATCCATCCCTCCTCTGGATCAGTGTTCGAAACACCCACCGCTTCGAAACCGGCCATCGGCTGAGTGCGTTTTGATGCAATGTCCTGATGGGGTGCTTGTGCTCCTTGAGCATAAGAAGCCGCCGAGGGGACTCTAAGCGTCTTTTCGACAGGAGCAAAATCGGTTGCGGGGCGTTTCACCATGCGCTCCAACACCGCTTGCAATGCCATGGACATTTCGATGGCCGATTGGAAGCGTGACTCGCGCGCTTTAGACAGGGACTTCTCGATGACTGCCACCAGTTCATCGGGGATATCGGGTTGCAATTGCCGCAGGTCCGGTATCGGGTCATTGAGGTGTTTCATCATTAATGTCATCGCCGAGTCGGCCTCATAAGGGGGGCGGCCATTGACCATTTCAAAGAGCGTCACCCCAATCGAATATACATCTGTGCGCGGGTCGATTTGTTCGCCTCGAATTTGTTCGGGGGACATGTACAACGCAGTGCCAATCACTGCGCCTGTAGCCGTGTGCCGGTGACCACCGATGATTTTAGCAATGCCAAAATCCATGAGGATTGCCTGACCCTGTACATCCAGCATCACATTTGCCGGTTTGATATCGCGATGGATCATACCCCTTTTATGGGCATAATCTGCTGCTTCACAAATATGGATTGCAAAACGCACTGCCTCGGAGTAATCCATGCGTCGCCCTTCTGCATTCAAGCGTTTCAAACGCGTCTGCAAAGTCTCGCCTGGAACAAATTCCATCACCATGTAAGAAGTGCTACCATCGGTGTTGAAGTCGTACACCTGGACAATGTTTGGGTGGCGGAGTTGCGCCACTACCGTCGCCTCCTCCTCAAAACGGCGAGCGAATTCTGCGTTATCCGATAAATGTGCATGGATCATTTTAATGGCGACTACCCTACGCAGATTCGGGTCTGTGGCTTTATAAACAGAGGACATCCCGCCAGAACCAATCAACTCCTCAATGCGGTAGCGGTTACTAAGAACCTGCCCGATCCAATTGTTCATCGTCATTACCTATCTCCTGAATAGAACCTCATATCAACCACCTCTTACCTCCTGGTGAAGCGCTCGCAGAAGCATGGGGCGAAGATTACTGAGACTAATTTGATAAAATATGTACGATTATAATCGAGATGCAATGGATGTCAAGAATATCTATCAACCCTGAAATCCCGCATATCGTATGACCAATGGCGATTTCCTTATGAGTAAGGGAAGCCCAATCGCATGATGCTAAAAAACTTGACGCGAGGGAGGGAATGTGCTAGTATGATTGCAGAGAGAGTTCGCCGAGCCTCCCAATGGTTCTCTCGCCATGATTGTTTGTTGTGATGCGCAACCTCTGCATGATGCAGGGACTTCAGGAATGAAACCTGCAACGCGAGAATCACCTGGACATGCCCACCAATTTGGGAGCAAGGAGAGATAAATGAATACGAAGCGTTTTTTAGAATTCTCGTTCATCATCCTGGTGATCATTGGCCTGGTATCCTGCACGCGGTCACTTCCCACCCCTGAAGAAGCCGATGTGGTCACCGAAGATACAACGGCCACATCCGAAGTCATCGTTGAGATTTACCTCTTCGCCACACAAACAGCACTGGCACGCGGTACCACTGGAGAAGTTCCACCGCTTGCCACCACACCTGCGTTCGCGGAGACAACGCCTACCTCGACTTTGGCTCTGCCCACTTCTCCGCCTTTACCCACCCCCACAGCTACGATGATCACCGCCCCCTCCCCTACTCCAGGGTTGCCGGCGACCTACACCCTACAAAAAGGGGAGTTCCCCTACTGTATTGCCCGCCGCTTTAACGTCGATCCGGCTGAGCTTCTGCGCATCAATGGCATGACCAGCGGCTCCATTTATTATGCCGGCATGACTTTGAAAATCCCTCAAAGCGGCCGTCCTTTCCCGGGAAATCGCAGCTTACGCCCTCACCCAACTACCTATACCGTACAAGCGGGTGATACGATCTATTCCATTGCCTGTCTATTTGGAGATGTATCCCCAGAAGCCATTGCCTATGTGAACGGCCTTACCCCACCCTATCGCCTGACACCCGGTATGGTATTGAATATTCCCTGATTTCGCCCCGATTCACCCCTAAGCAAGGATCATCCGCAGCAAGGGGTTGCGCTTATCCACGCGTGGAAGGCATCCCTTGCTGTACATGAATTTATTTGCGAAAGTGAAGAAGTAAACGATGGAAGTTAAACCCCTGCATTCTGAGTTGCTTTTTCAAGGCCGTGCATTCACCCTGCGCCGAGAGCAGGTGCAAATGCCAAACGGCAGCCAGTCCCTGCTAGAGATCGTCGAACATCGGCCTTCCGTCACGATCCTTCCCCTGGATGAGACCGGGCTGGTGTGGTTTATCGAGCAATACCGCCATCCCGCCCGACGAGTCATCCTCGAACTGCCCGCGGGAGTGATCGAAGCCAACGAGACCCCAGTGGAATGCGCGCAGCGCGAGCTGCGCGAGGAGATCGGGATGAGCGCCGCTCAATTGGTCAGAATCGGCGGCGGATTCTTGGCACCTGGATACTCCACGGAATTTAATCACTTTTTCCTGGCTACGGAACTCAAGCCAGACCCGTTGCCAGGTGACGAGGGGGAATTCCTGAGCGTGCGTAAAACCAGTTGGCACCATGCCCTAAAAATGGCGCAGGATGGCGAAATCGAAGACGCCAAAACCCTGGCGGCATTGTTTCAAGCCTCATTTGTACTGGGTATTTCGAAATAGCGAAAGCCCTTATTGAGGGCTTGCCGGGTTGCGCCTCGAAGCCCCACTATGACGCACCTCGCGCCGTTTTCCAGCCTCGGGATTGAGCAAAGAGTTCAGGCGCTGAATAGCGTGTCGATCATATTCGCGCCGACCACAAACATCGCACACCCGTGCTGGAAAATCGGGGACGGTGATCAGTTCCTCGTCCAGCCAGGTGAAATAAGTGATGCGTTGAAATTGCATCACCCCTGTCTGACATTCCGGGCAAATACGGGAGTAGTTGTCGGTGTGTAGATTGCCTTTGGATTCCATCGAATTAAACGACTCAGCCATAGGTCATTCACCTTAAGGAGCTGCATTTGCCCCTTGAGGATGATCGATCAACCCCCATTGTTGCGGAGGCCAATAGACAAAGACTGCCTTGCCAATGACATATTCCAAGGGAACAGGCCCCCAGTTGTGTGAATCAGAGGAGCTATTGCGATTATCGCCAAGGACGAAAAGCGTGCCTTCTGGAACGTGCCATTCGTTTTGGTAGCGGGGTTCAGCCGCGATATAAGGCTCGCGAATGGGTTCTCCGTTCACATATACCATACCACCGCTAATTTTTATGTAGTCCCCTGGCAATCCGATGACGCGCTTGATGTACTCCTGCTCGGGGTCGCGGGGAAAGTGAAAGACAATCACATCGCCGCGTTGCGGCTCGCCTAATTTATAGGCCAACTTGTAAACAATAACAAACTCACCATTATGTAGCGTCGGCTCCATGCTGAAGCCATCCACGCGGATGCGCGCGGATACAGCGTTGATCCCCAAAAAGAGCAACGCAGAAAGCAACACTGTTTCCAGAATGTCCAATAAAAACCGCCCCATACTGGAACGACTCTCTTGGGTTGGAGCAGACTCAGAAATTGGCTCAATGCGATAATGATCCAAACGATTTACCTCCAGGTTCGCGCAAGATTATAAATCCCCCCTGGGATTCTTTACAAGCCTAGAATATTAAAAAGCCTTCATCCAACAATGTTGTCAGGCGCCAAACCAGCGGTAGAGCCTTATCTCTCGCGTTCCTTCAGCACGAGGCGTAAAGGTGTGCCCAGGTAGGGATACGACTGCCGAAGCTGATTCTCCAAATAGCGCAAATAGGTAAAATGTGCCAATTTGGGGTCATTGACGTACAGCAGAAAGGTGGGAGGGGCTGTGCGCACCTGGGTGGCGTAGTAGATTTTGAACTGTCTCCCGCTGCGCGAGGCGGCCGGTTGACGATCCTGCGCCTGATGGATGAGGCGGTTAAGAGAGGAGGTAGGAATGGTGACCAGGCGTTCTTCTTGAACCTGGAGCGCCAGAGGAAGCACGCGCTCGACGCGGTGCCCCGTTTTGGCCGAGATAAACAGCAGTGGCGCATAATCCAGAAATTTGAGCGCGGCGCGCACTGCATGTGTGTAATGCTCCATCGTATGGGTGTTTTTTTCCACCAAATCCCACTTGTTGACCAAAATGACAACGCTCTTCCAGGCATCCAGAATGTATCCCGCGATATGCGCATCTTGAGCCGTCACCCCACTGACCGCATCCAAAACGAGCAGAACGACATCGGCGCGCTCAATGGCGCGCAAAGCCCTCAAGACGCTGTATTTTTCCACTCCTGGGGTGATCTTGCCTCGGCGTCGGATGCCGGCGGTATCGATGAGCGTGATCGGAAAATCGCCATACATTAAGTGGGTATCGATAGCATCGCGCGTGGTTCCTGGAATCGGGCTGACAATGGCGCGCGGTTGCCCTAAAAGCTTATTGAGCAGGCTGGATTTGCCCGCATTCGGCTTTCCTACTATGGCGATCTTCACTGACTCGTCTTCGGTCTCTTCTGCCACTTTGGGCAGCAGAGCCACCAGGTCGTCGAGCAAATCCCCCGTGCCCGTGCCATGCAGAGCAGAGATGGCATACGGCTGCCCCACGCCCAATTCATAGAACTGAAGTGCTTGCTCGCGACGAGCCTGATTGTCGGCTTTGTTTACTACCAACAAAATCGGTGGGTGAGGATTTCCGTCTCGCTTTTTCTGTGTACGCCGCAATATTTCGGCTACCTCTCGATCCGCCGGAGTGACACCGCTTTCCACATCCGTAATAAACAAAATGGCATCCGCTTCCTGAATCGCCGCCTCGGCTTGAACGCGAATTTCTTCTATAAAATCTGCTGAACCAATGGAAAGCGGTTGCCTACCGGCGCTAAGATGCGTAGGGTCAATGCCACCGGTGTCCACGATATCGAATAGAACACCGTTCCACTCGGCTTCGGCTACCAGGCGATCGCGCGTGGTGCCAGGCTGCTCATCCACCACAGCCAGGCGCTCGCCTGCCAGGCGGTTGAACAACGTGCTCTTGCCTACGTTGGGCCTTCCAATCAAAGCGACAATAGGTTTGGACATCGTTCCGTGTCAGGGCTGAGGGGTTTTGATAGGGGTAGGGGTCAGCGTCACAGTGATAGAAGGCGTGATCGAGGTCGTCGGTGTAGGCGTAGCGGTTGGCGCCAGGACAATGGTCACCTCTAAGGTTTCTGGCAAGGTCGTCTGGATGCGCACCTGGTCCGGGTAGAGATCCACCACCGGGGAGCGCTGATACACACCAGCAGGCAAACCACTCAAATCCAAAACAACGCGGAAGTCCGCGGGGGTTAACGCGTCCAAGACATTGAGCGGTCCTGCGACAATCACATCTACAGTGGCCGGTGAGATGATGGCATCCAACTCTGGGGAGAGACCAATGACTTCCACTGGCAAAGTCAAAGTTAAAGACCCCTCGATAGCTGCGACGCTAACCTGAACAAGGACGTTGGGAGCGTGTACAGAAGTCACTCCTTCAGGCAAATTCAAACTCACCTCAAATTCCTGATCGTCATTCAACCCATCCAGGACAACAGGCAGGGTCTCAACAAAACCGGGGACGGCATCCAAGAGGGCAGGGTCGTCTGAAAACAGCGTCACCGTGGGAGGGGAAACAGAAATGTTTGTCAGGCGATATCCGTTGGCAACCTGACCTTGAGTGACCACTTTGACCACCACGTTTTTAAACCCTCCCAGCAGATTGATCGGCTGCACCAAATCCACCATGCTGGGGACGATATTGATGCCTTCGATCGGCAGGTTGTCCTCACCTAAAACCTCCACCGCCACGGTGCGTTCTATCGTCTGCGCCATCCCGCTTACATGCACTGGAACGCGTACCGAAGCAATGCGTTGGACCACAGACTGCGCACCGGTAACCATCACCGTTGAAGGGCGCACTACTGCGCTACCCAAAGCATAGCCCACCGGCAGTTCACCACTTACCACCACCTCCACGGTGAATTCGCGGCGCATCAAAGGCTCAAGTTTCACCACCAGGGTCGAAGGGTTGATTTCGAGATAGCGCACTGGGCTAACGTCCGCCCTAACCTGAACTTTCACAGTATGTTCGCCGGCAGACAATCCAGATAGGTCAATCCAAGCATGCAATAATTCGGGCTGTTCGGAAATTTGATTCCAAATCGATTGGGGGGCTCGCAAAGTCAAGCGGACTTCGGTAGGGACTTTCCCGACCAACAGCAGCGACGCATCCTGACCAAGAACTTCCAAGGGAATCGGCGGCGTAGTCTGCATGACATTCGGATCCGCGGTCAGCACAGCAGAAACCCAAACTACGGTGGCCAAGATGAGCGCCAAAACCAGGGTGCTCAGATTGCGCATCAACCAGCGAAGTGGGGCTAAGGAACTCATTGATGCTCCTCCAAGTCGGTGTGATTCGGTGAAAAAGCGCTGCGGAGCAAGGCGAACAACCCTTTCCTGCGTTGTTCGGCAGGGAAAAAGGCGCGTAAGACATGTTCCAAACGCTCTGCATCCAAACGGCGAATCATACGCCCCGAAGCCACCACAGAAATCCCTCCGCTCTCCTCGGAGATGACAATTGCCACGGCATCGCTGACCTCGGAAATACCCAACGCGGCGCGGTGACGCAACCCCATCTGGCGGTCTGGGGTGTTCGTGAGCACACCGCTGGAAGAGAGGGGCAACACACAAGCTGCCGCTAAAACATGCGCCCCATGCATCACGACGGCGCCATCGTGCAGTGGGGTGTTGGGATAGAAGATTTGCATGATCAGCTCAGGGGAAAGTTGGGCATCGAGGCGCACCCCAGTGGAGATATATTCACTCAAATCGTCTTGGCGCTGCAGCACAATCAATGCACCATGCCTACGCAAAGAAAGCTGAGAGGCGGCGTGTATCAAGGCGTTGATGAAGTCCTCTTTGCCTGAGGAGGTCGCGTCAGCAGACATCAAGCGACTGGCCCTCCCAAGGCGCTCCAGGGCATGGCGGATTTCTGGGGCAAAAATGACCGGAATGGCAAAAAGCACGGCCGGAAGAGTCGTCCGCACCAACCAGGAAAAAGCCGGCAATACCTCAAAGGAAGTCAATAAGCCTAACAGTGCGATCAGCAACAAGGCGCCGCGCAACAACAAAACCGCCTGGGTACCGCGCAACAACATCAAGAAGGCAAAAATCACCAAGCCTACCAGGAAAATATCCAGCGCGCTGATCCAGTTTAAACGCTCAAGTATGAAGAGAATGTTGGCGAATAACTCACTAATCCAGAGTGGCACAGCTCATACCTTTTCTAAAAACTTAAATCGGATGCAACACCCGATCGTGGCGCAATTTTTTATAATAAAGCAGAGTTTGCGCGGGTTGAGACTCGCGCGCGGCTTCTTGCCAGGCGCGGAACCCCAATGCTTCTATGGAAGACAGTTGGTACCCCAGGCGTTGAAATACACCTTGATAGGATTGCAATTCTGATGGTACAAACAGCAAGGAAACTTCGCATTGCAGTTCCTGCGATGCCCTTTCCACTTCACCGAGCATCGCTTGAAGCGCTTCGGGCACAGGTACGCCTGGTTGAAGGATGATCCCATCAGAGCGCGAGACCAGGTTTTCCACTTTCCAACTGATCACTCCTACCGTTTCCGTACCTCGGCGCAATAACAAGAAGGCTTTATCACCAAACGCCTCGAGCACGTCTGCTCGACTCACGCGCGCGCCGGAGGGTTGCGCGCGATGGATCAGAGCGACAATCTCCTCGGCGTGGCGCGGACGAGCACGGAGTACCACCAGTTCACCTGCTCTGGCTGGTGGCGTCTCCACATACTCCTTTTGAGCGCCGGGTATCGGAAGGCTTTGCCAGGCGCGCTTCACTTGTACCCATAGGTCCTCAAAGGAGCCTTCATTTCGGATAATGGTATGGGCGGCGTTCAGCTTTAGCTCCTGCGGAGGCTGGGCAAGGATGCGTTGGCGCGCGGTTTCGGCGCTCATCTGGCGACGCTCGACCAGTCGGCGAATGCGCACCTCTTCCGAAGCATCCACCACCCACAGGCGATCACAGCTTTTGCTCAAATTGGATTCAAGCAGTTTGATGGCTTCAATGACCACGACGGGTTGAGAAGCGCGACGCACGAGGAAATCCACTGCCTGATAAACCAGTGGATGGATGATTTCTTCCAAGCGACGCAACGCCTCTGCGTTGGAAAAAACGAGCCTGCCCAATCTCGCTCGGTCGATCTGACCGTCTTCAGAAAGGAGCCAACGACCAAAGGTATCGACGATAGGCTGATAGCCCGGTGCACCTTTGGCAATTGCACGATGCGCTAGGGCGTCCGCATCGATGCCATAAGCACCCAAGTGCTCGAGCATACGACGCACCACGCTCTTTCCAGTCGCAATATTGCCTGTCAAGCCTATAACGAACTTGTCTGGCCAGGCACTCATGCTCTCACCGCCATGGTTCGCTGAAATCCCATACCAATGTAGATTGTAGCCTCAGCGGCTCAGAATGTCAAAGGTGGGCGGAGAAATTGCGCTGTTCTAAGGCAAAAACGCTCCCCAAAATGCTTGAAAGGTGTAAAAACTGCCCGTTCGGCCGCGGTGCAAAGGGTGGCTCGCCTGCCATTGCACCCACCAGGAAAGGACGACATCGTTGGCATCCAGCGTGGAGCCATCGTGAAACTTCACCCCATCGCGTAAACGACAGACCCAGGCAACGAAACCGGCTTCCGCTTTACATTCCTCAGCCAATGCAGGGCGCACAGCCACTCCAGCGGGGTCATACGCGTAGAGGGTTTCGACAATCTGTCCGCATATGCGCAATGTATCCACATCGGACTCGTCGGCACAATATAGAGACAATGGCTCGGTTGCCTGTATCCAGGTAAAGGTGTCCTTAGCCGCCTCGCCCAGGCGCGAGAAGTTTTCGAAACCCATCGGGCTGGCATGGGCGCCAGAAATCGCGCTGCGGAAGGCTGTGGCCAGACTGAAATGCGATACCCAGGGGGCATGCACTAAAGGGATGGCGGGTATTTCGAGGCGCAGGGTTTCGTTCACAAGCTGATAGTGTTGAGCGCGCAGGCTCTCGTCTTGAGCGTCGTGGGCGCGGTTCAATAGTTCAACCAATTCTTGGATTTTCGGTCCAAATTGAAGGGTGGCATCCGCGCCGAAATGTGTGTCCAAGAAATTGGTTACGTGAGGGTAATCTGCCCCCCAACCCAGTAAATACAAGCCTTCTAGAGCACCAGCATCTACCGTTTCCAGAAACTCTTCGGAGGGGAGAGGCTGCAAACGTACACGCAGGCCGAGGTTCTGTTCTAACTGTTCTTTGATCGCCTGCGCCACGCGCCCCGGGTAGGGAAGGTAGCCTAATACCACCTCGCGGTAATACAGTGTAATGGTAAAACCATAAGGGTAGCCTGCTTCGGCAAGCAAGGCGCGCGCCTGATCCGGATCATAGGTATACCAGGGTTCGCCTAAACAAGCGAATGGGATGATGCAGGGTGTGAAATATGCCGCCACCTGATACCCTTGGGGAAAATTATTCTGCAACAATTGCTCTCGATCCAAGGCAAGCGCAATCGCCAGGCGGACGCGGGAGTCATCTAGGGGTGGAGCGCCGCGAGGTATGCCGAGATAGAGCACACTCAAGGGCGAGCGGAAGATCAATCGCAGATTCGCATCCGCTCGGATGGCGTCAAAGTCTTCGGTATCCGGGCTATCGATACCATCCGCCAACCCCACTTGCAGATCGATAAAGCGCTGCACGGCATCCAGGTTCCAACGCACGACGATATGGCGATAAGAAGGTTCACCTCCCCAATAATCCGGGAACGAAACAAGCTCCACATGCTCTCCTTTCTGCCAGCGGAGTAAGCGGTAGGCACCTGTGCCAATCGGCGCCTCGAGGCGGGCATCGAACGCGGCTTCTGCGGAGAGCTGCAACCATTCGGATGAGTAAATGCCGAAATTGGGGAAAGCCGCCTTTTCCAGAAACGCGGGTTGCGGCTGGCAAAACTCGAAGCGCACGGTAAGGCGATCAAGGGCTTCAATGCTCTTGATCGTTCCACCGTAACGACAATCCGTCGCGCTCACAGATATAGGCACAAATGGGAGGGGTGTGCTGGATGGCTCGGGTGTCTGTATGAGGGTGAGGTCTGGAGTCGGATCAGCATCCGCAAATGTGGGAGGAGTGAGGTACGGTTCCGGGCTTTGGTTTTGCGGTGCGGTTGAATGTGTTCCTGCTGATTCTTTGGAACCTTCAGAGTCAGGAAAGTTGCCAAGGCACCCCCAAGTAAAGCTCACAGCGACCAGGAGTAAAAATATAAGTTTTAAAAAGGATGGCTTTATTGAATTTGAAATCTTTCGGCGAAGTGGCATGCAACAAAATGACCGGCTTTTATTTCCCGAAATTCCGGATCCTCCGAAATACAAATTTCCTCTGCGTAGCGGCAGCGTGTGTGAAAATTGCAGCCAGGTGGTGGATTGGCTGGGCTGGGAATATCTCCCTCCAGGATAATCCTTTCTCTCCTTTTCGATGCATCTGGGTCGGGCAAAGGAACGGCCGACATCAGAGCCTGGGTGTATGGATGCAGCGGCTGGAGATAGATCTCGTCACGATCGGCCAACTCAACTATTTTGCCCAAATACATCACAGCCATGCGGTCGCTGATGTGCCGCACCATGCTCAAGTCATGCGCGATGAACAGGTAAGTCAACCCTAATTGCTCTTGTAGCTCTTCCAGCAAATTGACGATTTGGGCTTGGATGGATACATCCAACGATGATATTGGTTCGTCACAAATGATCAAATCGGGGTTTAAAGCCAGGGCACGGGCGATGCCGATGCGCTGGCGTTGCCCTCCCGAGAATTCATGAGGGTACCGATTGACAAACTCGGGATTTAGCCCTACCATTTGTAACAATTCTTGTACACGTTCACGCTTTTTCTTCCCCGAAGCAAAGTGGTGCACCTCTAAAGGGGAGGCGATGATCGAACCCACCGTCATGCGAGGGTTTAGCGAGGCATAAGGGTCTTGAAAGATCATCTGCATGCGCCTTCGCATTCTGCGCAATTCCTTATCCTCTAAAGAGGCTAAATCCACGCCATCGAAAATGATGGAACCAGAAGTAGGTTCATATAAACGCAAGATCGTCCGACCTACGGTTGTTTTTCCACAACCGGTTTCACCCACTAGCCCTAAAGTTTCCCCTTTGATAATGTTAAAGCTGACATCATCCACCGCTTTGACACTTCCCACCTGCCGCTGAAGGATGATGCCTCGCTGAATGGGAAAATACTTCTTGAGATTCCTGACCTCAACCAAAACCCTATCGTTGTGACTCATTGTGCTCTTTCCTCAAGGATGTCTTTCCAACGCCAACACGCGACCAGATGATTGGGAGAGTCTGCAGGTTGCAATGGGGGCATATCTGTGGTGCACTGCTCCACTTTATAGGGGCAACGCGCGGCAAAAGGGCAACCATCTGGTAAAGTGATCAAGTCTGGGGGTAGTCCGGGGATGGAATACAATCTTGCTCCGGGGGCCTCATCTAAACGTGGCAAAGACCCTAAAAGCCCAATGGTATACGGGTGCCTTGTTTGGTAATAAATTTCTCTCACATTTCCACGCTCTACGATATAACCCGCATACATCACATTGATCATTTGCGCTAGTTCGGCAACTACACCCAAATCATGGGTGATCCACATTACTGCCATGCCAAATTCTTTTTGCAGGCTCTTGACCAGGTCGACGATTTGCGCCTGAATGGTCACATCCAGGGCCGTGGTTGGTTCATCGGCAATAAGCAACTTTGGAGCACAAGATAATGCCATGGCAATCATCGCCCTTTGGCGCATACCACCGGAAAATTGATGAGGATAATCATCCAATCGCTTTTCTGCCTGTGGAATGCCCACCATAGAAAGCAGCTCTGCCGCTCTCTTGCGAGCTTGATTGTGGTCTAGGCCCAAATGCAGGGTTAATGCTTCGATAATCTGAAAACCGACAGTGTACACCGGATTGAGCGAGGTCATCGGATCTTGAAAGACCATGGCGATATCCCGCCCTCTAATCTGGCGCATACCATCTTTGCTTAAAGTAAGTAAATCTCGACCCTCGAAGATGATTTCCCCTTCGGCGATTTCCCCTGGCGGGGTAGGTATCAGGCGCATCACCGAAAGGGCGTGCACACTTTTGCCACAACCACTCTCCCCAACAACACCGAGGATTTCCCCAGGCTGCAAGGCATAGGAGACGCCGTTTACGGCTTTGACCACCCCCTCATCGGTATGGAAGCGTGTCTTCAGGTTCTTTATCTCCAATAGGGCTTGCATGTTACTCCTTATCCAGGCCAGGAATGGTCAGGTTTGGCTATCATCAGATTTGTAGTTTCGGATCCAAGGCGTCACGCAATCCATCGCCAAGCAAGTTAAAACCGAGTACGCTCAGCATGATCGCTAGGCCTGGAAAGAGCACCGCCCACCAAGCCCCGCTTGCCAAAAAGCGATAGCTATCGCCCAGCATCGCACCCCATTCTGGTTCGGGTGGGATTGCCCCTAATCCCAAAAAACCCAGAGCGGCAGCCGAGAGGATCGCACTCGCCAATCCCATGGTGGTCTGGACGATGATGGGTGACAAAATGTTGGGCACGATGTGGCGGAATAGAATGCGCCCATGAGATTCGCCCACCGCCTGCGCCGCCAAAATATATTCCTTTTGCATCACCGAGAGCACGGAAGAGCGGGCTAAACGGGCGTAGATGGGGATGCCCACCACACCAATGGCGATCATCCCTTTCTCCAGGCCGGGGCCAAGGAAAGCCACAATGGCAATGGCTAATAAATAAGAGGGAAATGCCAGAACAATATCCATGAACCGCATCACGGTATCGGAGAAAAATTTACCTCCAATATCAAACGAAAAAAACAGTCCGTACAAGGCGCCCAGTGTTCCACATACCAAAGCCACCATCGGGTGGGCTATAAAGCCAGGAACTGCGCCACATAAAATGCCTAGCATGATGAACATGATGCGACGCCTACGCTTGTCATGTTCCCGTATGAACACGCTCAAGATGCCGATGCCAGCGAACAAGAGCGCCTGATACCATTGACTGGCGATCCAGGCATTTAGCGCACCCAATGCCATACCCACTAAAGCTCTCAGTGCCATACGCTCAGGTACGGTCTCGCGGATGTTTTCATAAAAACCGGCCAACAAGCCCAATATCCCCCCAATAGAAAGGGAGATGCTTACTGCTACCAGTCCCACACGCAACGAATTCCAGCCCCCATGCACCACACGACGAAAGATATCCCTCCCGAGTTTATCTGTACCAAACAAATGCACCGAAGGCACTTCTTCGTTAGGGATCAGTGTGGGCGGTTTCAACTTCAATGCATAATCCAAGTCGGTCTTCGGGTCATACTTCCAAAAAAAATGGGCGAAAACGGTAGAGAAGACAAAAAGCGCAACAATGGCCATGCCAATTCTTGCAGTTCTATTGGAGATCAATCTGCGCCAGGCATCTACCCATAAGGAACGATGCTCGCGGACAGCAAAATCGACAACAGTCACCTCTTCATAAACGCTCATCGGCTTCTCCACAATCAATCATAATGAATGCGCGGGTCTAATACGGCATAGGAAACATCCACCATCAGGTTGATGAACACAAAGATCAAGGCGATTAAGAGAGTGCCTCCTTGAACAATGGGGTAGTCACGCCCTAAAATCGCATCATAAACCCACTTCCCAATGCCTGGCCAGGCAAAGATTGTTTCGGTTAGAACTGCGCCAGCAAGGAGCGTGCCTGCCTGAATACCGATAATGGTGATCACGGGTAAGAACGCGTTTTTTAGCGCGTGGCGAAACAGCACCACGCGCTCCACCAAACCCTTTGCGTTGGCGGTACGTATATAGTCTTCCTGTAAAACATCCAACATGCTTGAGCGCGTCATGCGGGCGATGATCGCCATAGGGATGGTGGCGAGTGCAATGGTAGGCATAGCCAGGTATTTCAAAGTTTCGAAAAACCCCGGAATGTTTCCCGTGATCAGACTATCGACCAACAGAAGATTGGTAACGGTTTCGATATGGGTGCCTGTAGAAATACGGCCTCCAGCCGGCAGCCATTTTAAAATTACGGCGAACAACATGATCTCCATAAGCCCCAGCCAAAAGATGGGCATGGATACACCAATCAAAGAGCCGATCATGCTGACACTATCCAGGATAGAATTGCGGCGTGCTGCAGATATGATCCCCACCGGGATGCCCACAAAGATTGCAATCATCATGGAAAGCAAGGCGAGTTCCACAGTGGCAGGAAAACGCTGTGCCAGCGTTTCGGCTACAGGTATGCGCCGGTGTATGGAGACTCCCAGGTCGAGGCGCACCAGGCGGCTCAAATACCGAAAATACTGACTATCAAAGAACGTCTTCAAATCCCCTTGGGCTAACGCTTCTCGGTCTAAAAAAAGAGGGCGATTGAGGCCTAATTGTTCTCGGATGCGCTCAACGTTTTCTTTGGCGGCATGTTCTCCCAACATTGCCACAGCCGGATCCCCTGGTATCAAGCGCTGAAACATAAAAATTACAAATGTCACTCCAATAATGGTTGGGACGAGAGTAATCAACCGTCGAATTATATATCTCAGCAAATTGACCTCCTTGCCCTTAGAAAAAGGGGGCGGTAAGAACCGCCCCCTTTCGAGCGAACGCTTTACCGGTCGAGTTCCTAATCGGAGATTTCGACAAACTCGTAGTAGTCTGCACCGACCGGTTGTGGGATGTATCCGGTGACCTTGGCAGAGAAGATCAGCGGCGTGTTGTTATGTGCAATCCAGATGCGTGCCACATCATCATGGAGCAGCAACTCGACCTGCTTGTAGATCGCTTCGCGCTCTGCCTGATTGGGGTTGACCGCAGCCTGATAAAGCAGGCTGGCAACTTCCTGATTGGCGTAGAAGCCCTCGCGTGGATCAGGTTCCTTAACCTCATCTGCAGAGCTCAAACCGCCGAAGAAGTAGTTGAGGAAGTTATCCGGGTCTCCGTTGTCGCCACCCCATCCGAGCATGTAGAGGCCGAGCAGACGGCCTTCACGGCGCAGACCCAGGTAGGTTGGCCAGTCGCCTGCCAGTTCAAGTTGCACGTTGAAACCGGCGTTCGCCAGGTCAGCCGCCATCGCCTCGGCAATCTCTTTCGGGCTTGGATAGTAGAAGCGCGTCACAGGCATATAGTAGAGTGTCAAAGGAATCTTTTGACCCGCCTGGTAGACCACATTACCATCCGCATCCAGGATATCCTCAGCGATGGTAACTTCGCTCAAACCATCTGGGAAGCCGGCATCGGCCAACATTTGCCTGGCCAGGTCAGGATCGTAGGCATAGTCCTCGATGGCATCGTTGTAGCCCCAAACCATGGGAGGCAGGAATGTCTTGGCTGGTTGACCGTAGGCGCCATAGAAGTTCTCAACCAAAGCTACTTTGTTGAGGGCATGAGCCACGGCTTCACGTATATTGCGATCCTGGAACTCAACGATGCGATAGTTGAACGCCAGGTAGGCGGTGTTCAAAGCTGGGCGTGTGAGGACATACAAATTCGGATCCGCTTCCGCATCCGCCAGATCCTCGACTACCGCCTGCTCTAGAGCATGGATATCGCCCGCTTTCAATGCCAAGTAGCGTGCCGAGTCATCGGGGATTACACGCCAGATGATGCGATCGATCTTCGGGCGACCGCCCCAATACTCATCATACGCCTCAACGGTGATGTGATCGCCTTCCACCCATTCGACAAACTTGAATGGGCCTGTACCCACACAACCCACTGCCGGCGTGCCATAATCCTCGCCATAGGTCTGGATGGCTGTCGGGCTGGAAATGGCGAACATATCCATGGCCAGATTGGCCAAGAAGGGTGCCAATGGCGAGCTGAGCACGAATTTGACGGTGAAGTCATCGATCTTTTCCACAGCCGTGATCACACTGGCATCGTCGAAGCCAAACCACATGTACTCATAGTACTCGAAGACCTGGCTTTCGAAGTGATAGGGGTTGTCGGTAAATCGCCAGCGTTCGAAGTTAAAGATCACCGCATCTGCGTTGAAATCGGTGCCGTCGTGGAACTTCACGCCTTGGCGCAGCTTACAAGTCCATTCCGTGGCTTCTTCGTTGGGCTCGCATACCTCGGCCAAAGCCGGTACAGGCACGGTAGAGCCATGATCATACTGGTACAGCGGCTCCAGGCATTGACCGGTTACACGGAAGGATTCGCCATCGGTAACGATCGCCGGGTCCAACTGCACCGAATCGCCGCCGCGACCAAAGATAAAGGTCTTCAGTTCAGGCTCCACAGGCGGCGCCTCGGTCGCTACTGGTGCCTCGGTCGCTACTGGTGCCTCGGTTTCTACCGGGGCTTCAGTTACCACAACCTCCTCGGTTGCCTCAGGTGTTGGCGTAGCCTTGGGGGCGCATGCGCTGAGGATCATGCTCATGATCAAGACAAGCGCGCCTAGGCTATATAAAATTCTGCGGTTCATATCTCTCCTCCTTAAGAGAACTGACTAAAATGGTTCTTGCGTTTTGAATTTCGCATGATCTCCTTCTATCCATCGTACCCAGAAACCACCTCCTTTCAATAGTCAACGGGTTAGATTCATTGCACGTTCCCTAAAATTATACGCGAGGTCTGTATTCTGTCAACTATGCGTCCACATCGCGATTGGCACCACGATGCTCGTCGGGCTGCTTCATGGTTTTTGTCCTATATTTGATGAAACTTGTCTGAAATATGCATGACAACTGACACTTTTAAAATCCTGCTCATATCCACTATAATGCGATTGTACCAAGGAGGTACGCCATGACATTCCGAACCTGGACGCCGATCCGTTTCCGTTACTGCCACCATGTGGGCGAAAAAGTCGCCCTGGAAGCAGATTTGGTATATCCTTCTGAGTGGCTACCCGAGCAGAAGCCACGCGTGCTCGCCCATCGCTGCTCACACGCCATGTTGTGCAACCTGGAGGAACGACCGGGCTGCATCTGGGCAGGCACACAACCCGCCGTAGACCCTTTCACGGGAGCTTGAAGTCGGGCTAAAATTCGCGTGGCCGGCTTCATTGGCACGGGACAGTACGCGCACCAAAATACCACTATCGCATTAAGCAATCACACCCAGATCGCGCCCCACCTTTTGAAAAGCTTCCAGCCCTTGATCCAAATCCTCCTTGCTGTGCGCTGCAGAGACCATCACCCGAATGCGTGCTTTACCGCGCGGCACGGTGGGAAAACCAATCGCGGTAGCAAACACGCCTGCTTCAAATAGTTTCTTGCTGAACATCTGCGCCAGAGGGGCTTCCCCCAGCATCACCGGAGTGATCGGAGTAACGCTCTTCCCCAAGTCAAATCCCATGCGGCGCATTTCCTCTTTGAAGTAACGTGTATTCTCCCAGAGCCGATCCACAAGGTCGGTGGATGCCTCAAGCAAATCCACCGCGGCGAGGCATGCGGCGGTATCCGGTACGGTCATCGCTGAAGAAAACAAGAAAGGACGGCCGCGCTGTCGCAACCACTCCACGACCAAAGCATTTCCCGCGACCACGCCGCCCACTACGCCAAAAGCCTTAGAAAGCGTGCCCACTTCGATATCCACTTTGCCATGCAGCCCGTAATGATCTACGATGCCGCGCCCGCCACGTCCCAATACACCCTCGCCATGCGCATCATCGACCATCAAGAGCGCATCGTATTCTTTGGTGACGGCATATATTTCATCCAATGGAGCAATGTCACCATCCATGCTGAACACTCCATCGGTGATCACCAGAGCCTTCGGATAAGCGCGGCGATTTTCCTCCAACACACGGCGCAAATCTTCAGGGTCGCAATGGTTGTAGCGTATGATCTTCGCCCCGGAGAGGCGACAGCCATCGATAATGCTGGCGTGGTTTAGCTCGTCGGAGAAGATGACATCATCCTTACCCACCAGGGCAGGGATAGTGCCCAAATTGGCGTTGAAACCGGATTGAAAAGTGATCGCCGCATCTACCCCTTTGAACTTCGCCAAGCGCTCCTCTAATTGCACATGCAGTTCCATCGTCCCCGCGATGGTGCGCACCGCGGCAGGACCAATCCCGTACTGCTCCAAAGCCCGTTGTGCGGCTTCGCGCAGTTTGGGGTGGTTTGCTAGCCCCAAATAGTTGTTCGAGCAAAAGTTGAGGCGTTTCTCTCCATCGACAATCAACCAGGCGCCTTGAGCCGATCCCAGTGTACGGATGTGCGTGTACAAGCCGCTGTCCTTTAAAGCGTTGATCTCGTTTTGAATCCAGGTGAGTTTTTGCTCCATCTTTCCTTTCCTTTTTCAATCCATTCGTGATACTTTCGATAGCAGAATCGAAGCGCTGAACATCAATGCGATCATCATTCCCTGTCCTCTCCCTTCCGGCGACCAAAACCAAAAAGGCGCTCGATCATTCCAGGAGGTTTGGGGATATTCAAACGAGAAAAATCCGCCTCGGCCCAAAAAGGGCTTTGGCGTTCCTGCCACCACTTTGCGCGGTTTTGATGGGCTCGTCCAAGCCGCTCTTCGAGCGCATTTTCGTTTCCCATGTCAATGTCGGCACGCATCGCCTCGAGGACAGCAATCAGGTTATCCATCACGCGAAGCATGTTCTCGCGATTGAGTAAGATCGAGGTCTTGAGCGAAGACGTATCGTCTAGTGTAGTGATGGGAGAGGTAGCTTCCGCGAACGCCCTACCAGCAACCTTGCGTGCATCCCGCCAGCCAGGTTGTCCCACTGTGGCATTAACCAATGCAGCGGCCACAATTTGGGGCAGGAAGTGCGTAGCGCTCATCAGGCCGTCTATCTCGGCCACATCGACAAATAACGGCGATGCCCCCACCAGGCGCGTCAGATCGGCGATCAATTTGAGGGCTTTCGCGCTGGTATGCGCCGACGAGGCAATGGCCACCAAGCCGTTGTGAAACAAATCCTCGCGCGCTGCGTCGATGCCGGTGTAGGGTTGCACCAATTGCTGGGAATGGAGTACCGGTGTGATGCCCACGTAATGGCAATGCTGCGGTAAGTACTGGCGTGCCCACTCCGCAACCACCTCTTTCAGAGGGCCTGTATCTACTACTACCGCGCCTTCTTTCAAGTCGGCGGCAATCTCTTGAAAGGTTTGGAGCATCTGGCTCAACGGGAGGGATAGAAGGACGACATCGCCGAGGTGTACAGCAGTTGAAAGTTTTGGCTCTAGCCGATCGCACGCACCCAGCTTTAGTGCCTTTTGAGCCGTTTCCCGATCGATATCATACCCAACACGCGTCAGCATCTCTGCATGTTGTTTCAACGCCAACCCCACCGAAGCACCAATCTGACCCAAGCCAATGATCGCAATGGTTACGCTCATCTTCACCTTCAATAACCGTTATCCGCGGCTTTCAGCAGGTATAGCCAACGCTCCAGCAGCTCTGGAGAAACCCGAAGATGCTCTCCAGTAGGGGGCATTTCAATGGCATGATGGTTCCTAATGAGATACACTACAGCTGCAGAAGCCCCTGCCTGCGCAGCAAGTTCTGCTCCCCAGGAAGCGTGTTGCACTGCAACGGCGAACGCACGCCGCCAACCCTGGGGACTTGCCTTGCCCCATCGTTTCACAACACCCGGCGCTACTCCCTGAGCCAAAACAACGACTACACGTTCCCATAACTTCAAAGGGTGTAAGGCTTTGCCCACATCATGGAGCAAAGCTGCCTGTAACAATTCTGGGTCGTGAACGGCGCGCCGTCTCAGGCGCTGATAGACCTCCAATGCATGAGTCTGTTCGCTAGGAGGCATACGGCAAAATAACATGTACAGAGCTGCTGGAAGCAGCTTGCCCACATCTCGCAATTGTTCAGCATGGGGGGCCGCGACGAACGCTTGCCAGAACTGTCGCACTCGATAAGCCACGCGCATTGGATCAACCAATGAGTAAACTGAGCATCGCCCTCAAAGGAGGCATGATCACCCATCCGATGATATCTACGCCGAAGTATGGCGCTACCACCGCAATCAGGATGAGAATCATCGGGCCATAAGGGCGCAGGTTCTCAAACGTTTGCGCCAACGAAGGTGGAAGAAAGTAGCTCAGCACTTTCTCGCCGTCTAATGGAGCCAGAGGGATCAAATTAAACAACATCAATATCAGGTTGATGGCAACAAATTCCATGAAGATCTTCGATAGGCTGGGTAGAATGCCACCGGCAGGCATAAACGCTTCTTCCAAAGAAAGAAGCCCCATCCGAAAAGGGATGGCTGCCAGGATGGCCATTGCCAGGTTGGAAAGCGGGCCGGCTAAAGAGACCCACATCAGAGCAGCAGGAGAGCGGCGTTGCAGAAAATAGCCATCCACGGGAACAGGCTTCGCCCAACCAAATCCGGCGACGAGAAGCAATAACGAACCCATTGGGTCTAAATGTGCGAGCGGATTTAATGTAAGGCGGCCAAAACGCCGGGGAGTTTCATCGCCATACTGTGTGGCAGCCCATGCGTGGGCAAACTCATGTACGCTGAAGGCAATGACTAACACAATCACACGCGCAATCAAAGTCGCAGGCTGTAAACTGAACATTAATTTTCTCTCCTATGGCGAGATTATACCATCCCACAAGTTGCCATGCGTGTCTCATGGAAGGATGAGACATATCGACAAAAGCGCTTGCTCTACTGATCCAAACGGCGCTTACGGTAGGTGCATCCGTCAAAGGTGAGGCACATTTCACCGTGATATAATGCCGCTATGCTGCCAGACCTGAAAGTAGAGGACATTTTAAGGCTGCGCAAGCCTCATCCGTGCGGAGGCTATGAATGGCGCGTGTATCGCATTGGTGCAGATATTGGCATTGAGTGCTTACAATGTGGGCGCCGCCTCCTGCTGCCCAGGCGCAAGTTGATGCGCCAGGTAAAGAAAGTTTTTTCGCGAGAAGCTGATGGCCAAAAGTCAGGAGACTAAAGCGCAAATTCTCTTCTTGTTTTCCGACACGGGGGGCGGACACCGCTCTGCAGCAGAAGCGATCATCGAAGCGCTCATATGTCAATACGGAGAGCGGGTGCAAGCGACCATGGTAGATATCTTCAAGGAGTATGCTCCTTTCCCGCTCAGCTTCCTTCCCGAACTTTACCCACTGATGGTCAAGGCACCTCCAGTGTGGGGGCTGGGCTATCGCTTGACCAATGGAGATACACGCACCAGACTAATCATGGAAAGTGCCTGGCCATATGTAAAGCCCTCTGCTTTGCAAATAGTCAAACAGCACAAAGTGGATCTGGTCGTTTCTGTGCACCCGATCGCCATCGCGCCAGTGCTACGCGCCTTGAAACCCAATCGCCCCCCTTTCATCACTGTGGTCACCGACCTGGCGACGACACATGCGTTCTGGTACAACCCGGAAGCAGACCTTTGCATCGTTCCCACGGAACAGGCTTATCAGCGTGCGCTTGCTTTTCGCATACCCCCCGAGAAGGTCAAGATCGTGGGCTTGCCAGTATCTCAACGCTTCTTACAACCCATGGCAAAAGGCGAAGATTTGCGTCGCATGCTTTCCTGGCCCATTCATCGCCCGGTGATCCTGTTGATGGGCGGTGGAGAGGGGATGGGACCTATGGCGCAAATCGCCGAAAAGGTTGCAGCTTCCTGCCCGACTGCGACCCTTGTGATCATCTGCGGGAGAAATAGAAAGCTCGAAGAGCAACTCAAAGCTATATCCTGGCCCATCCCTACTTTCATTTACAGCTTTGTCCGGCAGATC
Source organism: Anaerolineae bacterium (assembly GCA_037439525.1). Taxonomy (GTDB): domain Bacteria; phylum Chloroflexota; class Anaerolineae; order Anaerolineales; family UBA4823; genus JBBIVW01. Next base: position 14,116 of record JBBIVW010000002.1, on the reverse strand, counting down.
GCCGAATTTATGCACGCTGCCGACATCCTGGTAACTAAAGCGGGCCCAAGCACGATTGCAGAAGCGCTGGTATGCGGCTTGCCCATGGTGCTATATCGCCGATTACCGGGCCAGGAAGATGGCAACGTGCCCTATGTGGTCTCGGAAGGGGCAGGCATTTGGGCGCCTCAGCCTGATGAAGCGGCCAAAGCAGTACAACGCTGGCTATCGGATGCACAATGCCTGCAACGCGCCAGGGAAGCCTGTCTGCGTCTGGCAAAACCTGAAGCTGCCAATGAGATCGCCCGCTTGATAATGGAACAACTTGACTTGCCTTGAAAAATTGAGGTGCAAACCTATGAAAAGAAATCATACGATGCGATATCGGAACTTTACCCTGGGCTTGATCCTTGTGTTTTTAGTTTCTGGCTGTAACTTGCCCCAGAGCGCCGGGAAGGCTACCCCCACACTCGGAGTGACCCAGGCTTATCAAACCATCGAGGCGCAACTCACCCGCGAAGCGGCGGTTTCCGATACCCCCACTGCTTCCCCCGAGCCGACGCAACTCCCAACAACCACCTCCCCAGTTCCCACGGCCTCGTCTACCCATACGCCCAACCCCACAAGCACATCGAGCGGGGCTATCTCATCCTGCAATATCGCCGCAGCGGGCAACCCGATTGATGTAACCATCCCAGATGACACGCCAATGTCACCGGGGCAAACCTTCACCAAAATCTGGCGCCTGGTAAACGCCGGCACCTGTACCTGGACAACCGCCTATTCCGTCGCCTTATTTTCCGGCGATGCCATGGGCGCACTAACCAGTGTGCCTCTGCCAAAAGCTGTCGCGCCCAATGAAAGCGTGGACATCGCCATCGATATGGTGGCCCCCACGACGCCAGGCACTTATCAAGGCAATTGGAAGTTGCGCAATGCGGCAAACGAATGGTTCGGCATCGGAGCCGGTCCGGGTTCACCCTTTTGGGTGCGCATTATCGTCACCTCCGCGGGAACGACAACGGTAACACCCGGCACGCCCACCCTCACTCTGACCATTGCGCCCACATCTATTGTGCAGGCGAGTGGGGTGCGCAGTCTGCTACCCACCGATCGGATCAACTTGGACAATGGCAAACAAAATCCAAGCGCCGGAGAGGATTTGCTCTACGATTTCAACATCAAAGGAAAACTTCAGCTTGCCCCTCGAAACGGAGCACAAATCGGCTACTATGGAGAAAGCCAACCTGCCAAGGAAAATTGCCAGGCAACGTCGGTGGATATCGCCCCTCTTCTCCTGCAAGATCTGAGCGGGGGCGTGTATTTGTGCTATCAGACGGATGCTGGCCGTTGGGGATGGTTGCTGTTGAAGACATTTGACGAAATCACGCTTACCCTGACGATAGAATTTCTGACCTGGTCCGCCCCATAAAAAGTGGGTACTTTGTATCTAGTTGCCACACCCATAGGAAATCTCGAAGACATCAGCGCGCGCGCCCTGCGTATCCTGCAAGAAGTCCGTTTGATCGCCGCGGAAGACAGCCGCGAGACGCGCAAACTTCTCGAGCGCTATCACATTAAAACCCCGATGCTGAGCTACCACGATCACAGCCCGGCCTCTCACTTGGAACGCATTCTGGCCACCCTAGAGAAAGCCGATGTCGCCCTGGTAAGCGAGGCAGGCACCCCGGGATTAAACGACCCGGGGTACAAGCTGGTGAACGCCGCGCTACATGCCGGGCACAAGGTCAGCCCGATCCCCGGACCCAGCGCGCCGATCGCCGCCCTGGTAGCTTCCGGTTTGCCGGCACACCATTTCTTGTACCTCGGGTTCTTACCGCGCAAGTCCACGGAATGCTTGAAAATGCTCTCGGACGTTTCTTCTTTGCCCTTTACCCTCATCCTTCTGGAAACGCCCCAACGCCTGCTCAAGTCTCTTCAGCTCATATTACAGGTCTTGGGCAACCGCCGCATTGCAATCGCCCGCGAATTGACCAAGCTGCACGAAGAAATGTTCCGCGGAACTGTGAATCAGGCAATTCAGCACTATACCGCCCAATCCCCCCGAGGCGAGTTCACTTTGGTTGTCGAAGCCGCGCCCAAGCAACCTCTACCCCGCTGGGAACAATACAGACTCATCAACGCCATCCATGAGGGTTTGCGCCTCGGCGAGACCGCACGAGCCATCGCCTCAAAGCTGGCCGAAACTTCTGGCTGGTCGAAGCGCGAAGTTTATCAGATCATTACACACATAAAATCGCAACAAAAACCCAAATAGGAGAGAGAGGATGAACCTGGACGATCACACCCGAGCCAAGGAAATCGATAAAGCCAATATGCTGGCAGAGATCGATCATCTCCCACAACAATTGAGCAAAGCCTGGGAATTGGGCCATCAATTAGAGCTACCCAAATGGCAAGGCATTCAACGCCTCCTGATTGCAGGCATGGGGGGGTCAGCGATTGGCGCGGATCTACTCGTTGCCTTCTCACAACCTCATGCTCGTCTGCCCATGTTCCTACATCGCGATTATGGCTTGCCAGGTTGGGCACGCGGTGCTGACACTCTGGTGATACTTAGCTCTCACTCGGGAAATACAGAAGAAACCCTGGCGGCGTTCCATGCGGCTTTGCAAAATGGATGCCACCTGCTCGCAGTGACCACTGGTGGCAGGCTGGCACAAGAGGCACAATCTGCTGGGGTACCCCTATGGACTTATACGCATGGCGGCACACCGCGCGCGGCAATCGGTTTCTCCTTCGGCCTGCTCCTCGCCTGCCTGACGCGCCTGGAATTGATTCCCGATGCAGAGCAGGAGCTTCGCCATGCAGTCCGGGCAATGGCCGCGCAACAGGCGAGCCTGAAGATCGAAGTGCCTACCGTGCACAACCTGGCCAAACGCATGGCCGGACAACTCCTCGGCCGTTGGGTGACGATCATCGCCGCAGGACATCTGGCGCCTGTGGCGCGGCGTTGGAAAGGGCAAATCAACGAACTTGCTAAAGCCTGGGCACACTTCGAAGCCTTGCCTGAAGCCAGCCATAACACCCTCGCGGGAATTTTAAACCCCGAAAACCTGCTCACGCAAACCATGGTGCTGTTCCTGCGCAGCGCAGGTGATCACCCCCGCAATCACTTGCGCCTGCATCTCATGCGCCAGGCTTTGATGTTGGAAGGATTGGGCACAGATGTGATCGATGCTCAGGGGGATACGCCACTCAGCCAGATGTGGACCTGCCTGCACCTTGGTGATTACATTGCTTATTACCTGGCGATTGCATATGGAATCGACCCCAGCCCGATCCCTCCGATTGAAACCCTCAAAAAAGAACTGGAGCGCAGGGCATAAGGAGCAGGATGCCAATACCCACAAGCATCCCTAAAAATGCGCCGGCCAGGACATCGGAACAATAGTGTACACCCATGGCAACCCGCGCCAGGACGACAAAAGGCGCCCAAATGGCCAACAGCCCTCCCCACCAAGGCGGTCCCCACCCCAAGGCAAGGACGGCCAATAAAACCGCACGCGCCGCATGCCCCGAAGGGAAGGAATGCGGGTCCGTCTTGCGATAGATCGCTCCCCATTCCCCTGCAGGGCGGCGCCTGCGCACTGAAAATTTGATCGCCATGACCAAAAGCGCAGTGACCAGAATGCCAAGGATATAAACCAAAGCGCGCCACTTCCAGGTATCACCACCCAACCAGTAGGTCAACCCAAGGCCCGCAAACCAAAACCAGGAATCGCCGGAGTGCGCCAGAATCGTCCCCAGCCAGCGCACCCAGGAAGGGTGTTGATGCACGTTCAGCCTGCGGCTGAACTCAACATCCCAAGCCAGCAATCGCCTCCACACGTGCCCGCTTACCCCTCTTCCTTCCGGGCAAGGTCTTGACGCATGATCTCTAATTGGTGGGGTTTATCCACATCCATGCCCACTTCGGCGTAGGGACAGACAATCGCCCGCCCCGTCAACCGGAGACGCCGCGTCACGCGTGCCACAGCGTCCGCCAGGGTGATGCGCCTGAGGAGGAGTAACAGAAGCGTGGCGTAACCGATCAACCTGGCTTGCTTGAATACATTTTTTCGTGATTCAATGATCTTTTGCCACAGTTCTTCGTTTTTCATCACCATTGTAGCGCGCACGACATTCATATCTCCACCGCATACCTCCATATCTCGTAAGCGGGCGTAGGAGCGATTGGAATGAGGATAACGCGCCTCCATGACTTGGCGGGTGATGACATTGTAGTACACATCCTCGTCGCTTTGCGCGACCGTGCTCACCAGCCAATCGATTGCCTGCGGGGTAAGGCCGGGGATGTCCGAAGAAACGACGAGCACATGATTTATCTCTGGGTTAAATTCCATGAGCTTGGCGACGCCGGCGCGAATGTTCTCCAGGATACCCCCCTGACTTGGCAGGGTCGCAACCCATTTTTGGGCTTGGCAATGGCGCAGATCCGATAGGCCCACCACTACCAAACGCTCTACCAGGCTGGCCGCATCCAGCGCGTCGAACACCCACTGGATCATCGGCTTTCCAGCGATATCTAAAAAAGCTTTTGGCTCTCCCTGTGTAAAGGAATAGAGGGGGTCTTCTACATCCGGCACGCCCCCGGCGATCACAACAGCATCCATCTCCGCTCACTCCTTCCAAGCACATCAAGCGTTCGAATATCTTGGTCAATTCAATTGCTGAAGCTGAGGTTCGAAGCCGAGTTGGTCTAACATCTCCACAAGCTCTTCGCGCGTCAAAACCCGTTTCTTACCCGAGGCTGCGATCAACGCGGCTTCCATCATATTGGTACCAAAAGAGCGACCTTCCAGCACTGGGGTACTGGTGACCAGATATTTAACCCCAGCTTGTGTGAACAGCGCAACATCCTGAGGAGTAGTCGTATTAGTAACAATCACTTTGCCCTCCAGACTGTCGGGCATGTGGCGTTTGACGTAGTGGCAATCTCCAGCGATCACGGTCGCCCAGGCGTAGTACTCAACCCATTTAGGCTCTCGCTTCTCCTGTTTCTCACCGGTCGGATAGAGCCATTCAAAGGGGAAGCGGCCCACCACGGGCATGAGTATGGCTGCTAGCCTCTTCAGACTCTGTTCGGTGCGCAATGGAACCGGCAAACCCAAACCGAACATCAGATCACCAAAAACGCACTCATAACCCGCATCCAGGAAAGACTTTGCCATCCCCCAGCGATCTGCGCCGCTTGTCACCAGCACCTTCTTGCCCAGCTGGGTGATGTAATCTCCAATCCTGGCTTGAATAAAATCCGCCAATTTGTTCTCCAAAGTGTTTTTCAGACCAGCCCCATCCACAATGGGCGTTTGTTTGACAAATCGCACCATAGGCTTCACTGAGTGCAAGGGGTACCACTTTTTATCTACTGTCAAGCCCAAATCTGCACCCCCCACCCCAAAGGCATCCACCTTTCCATCTAACTCTTTGTATAATTGCGCAGCTTTTTCCATATCCCCATCTGTGCCAATGCGTTCAATGGAAACCTGCTCTCCAAGCAGCTCCACCACCACGGCTTTATCCCGCGTAGAGGAGCCAATGCTGATGCTGACCGCGCGCTTCATCCCGGCGACTCTCCTTTCTACATAAAATCTCGATCATCACACGTCATTAACCATGTGCGCTGGTGGTTGCAGACACCGAAAAAAACCAACTGCTGCAACCCGCTATGAGTATACACCCATACCGCGCCTTTCAAAAGAGCGGGTAAAACCTTGCTTACTTCCACGATGTTATAATCCTCGAAGAAGCAAAGGATTATCTACCTTTTCGGGAGGCGAAAGCCATGGATGTTCCAAGATATGCCTGTTTCGGTGGAAAGATCGTTCCCTATGCAGAGGCTAAAGTGGGCGTTTTAACGCATGCACTGAATTACGGCACGGCCGTGTTCGGCGGGTTACGCGCTTATTGGAACCCAGAAGAAGCCCAACTGTACCTCTTCCGCCCTAAAGACCATTATCAGCGTTTTCTCCATTCAGCACTACTGATGCGTATGGAGCTCAATGAAAGCGTGGAATCGTTGACGCAAAAGACCATTGACTTACTGAACGCGGAACATTATCAGTGTAACGTTTACATCCGCCCATTGGCTTTTTTTGCCGACGAAGTCATTGGAGTCAAGCTGCATGGGTTGAAAACAGAACTTTCCATTGTCGCCATTCCCTTCGAGCGCTATGTCGCCAACGATACCAACGCGCATGTCACATTTTCTTCCTGGCGCAGGATCGATGACAATATGATCCCGGCGCGCGGCAAGATCAGCGGGGCGTATGTCAATTCGGCCTTCATCAAATCAGACGCGCTGTTAGCCGGCTTTGACGAAGCCCTGGTGCTGACCCAGGAGGGGCATGTCTCTGAGGGTAGCGCGATGAACATTTTCATGGTGCGCGGTGACGCAGTGATTACGCCGCCAGTAACAGATAACATTCTCGAAGGCATCACGCGGCGGGCCGTTTTAGAACTCGTTCGGCAGGAAATAAAACTTCCCGTTGTCGAGCGCCCCATCGACCGCACAGAGATTTACCTGTGCGAGGAACTTTTCATCACCGGCACAGCCGCGGAAATCACCGCAGTGACGAGAGTAGACCACCGCCCCATCGGCAAAGGGATGATGGGGCCAGTCACCGCACAGTTGCGCGAGCTGTTTCACAACATTGTACGCGGTCGCGATGCGAAGTACCGGCATTGGGTTCAACCTGTGTATGCGAAAGTGGGAGAGCAAGCCAGCTAGCCTCTCAGCTCACTTTAGGTTACCGCCCAGATGCTTGAGGCTTGTTTGGGGAATAAAGCATTCAGCAAGCCGTAACTACGGTCGTCGTTCCACCAACAGTCCGCAAACGCGTGCTTCAGTTCATTCAGCGAGCGGTAGCCAAAGAGCAATTGCAGAAATGTCAACCCCGGAAAACCCGCATCTCCCGAATAACCTTCTGGCTCGGGTTTCCAAAGGCGGGTTTCTTTCAGCCGACCTTTGTCCAACGAGAGCAATAATCCATCTCGGTAAAAGGTGATCTTCAGCTCGCCAGTATGACCTGCATAAGGAGATTGGGACAGGTTCCGTTCCAGTTCGGGTGCTACCAGCCTTAAAAACTCATGCAGATGTGGCACGCGAATGTACCAGGCATAGGGCTGACGTTGGTGAACCAGCCCCTGCTGCATCACCTGATACACAGGATGATCAGCCCCTAGCATGAAGCCGAAGGCGCCAAACTGGCTTTCCCTGCCTTCCCGTTTCGCATATACTTCGCCAGTTCGATACAGATACCGCACCACACTGGGGGTAACCGCTCCCCAGGATACATTGTCTTGCAGCTCATAAGCGGTAGCGACCATACCTGAACGCCACAGGAAAAACGGATGCGCCAAAAAACCCACTTTCTCTCCTTCGGGGGTTTGAATGATGCGCAATTCCATGCGGTTGACATTATTAGGGCTTTTGCCGAACAATTCATACTCCCACAAACGCCGATCCCAGACACTGCGCACCCTCGAGCGGCGGTTGCCGCGCACATAGAGATGCTCAATAAACTTTAGATCCCTCTTCGTGGCTGGACGAATGAGATAGGGCTCCTCGTCTCCCTCCGCAAGTTTGGGCACCTGGGGTACATATCCTAAACGCCCGCCACCCAGGTTCAGGCACATCTCATAGCCAAACTGACGATAATAATAGGGGATGCCCGTAATTGCCTGAAGAACATGGCCACGCGCCTCGCTGATGGCATGTACCACTTCAAATTGGGCGCGCACCAATCCTCGATGGCGATATTCTGGCAGCGTGCCGACCAACTCTATACGACCCACGCCGAATGAAATATCGCCCCATGCCCAGGTTTGAGAGATCAGATTTAGCGAGGAAACAATTTTACCATCGCGATTATCGACAACGACGATAAAATCGGCGGGCTTGAATGTCGGGTGGGGTTTGAGCAACAGGTCCTGCGTCCAGGCATGCACGCGCATATCGGGCTTCTCCATTCCTTCATCGCTGTGCAGGCGTGCGTTGAAGATAGCTAATGCCTCCGCGTCCGCAAGGCGCGCCCTGCGCAAGGTCAGGCCATCGGCCAACTCTTTGACATATTTCTCGTCTTCCCTCGCCATAATGTGTACTTTCTTTTCCAGGGCAAGTTTACCATCTCTACTTCCTAAAGGTGAGCGCTGATCTGTAGAACATTTCAGATGGAAGACTTACCTGGTGTACCTTCAGTGATATAATGAGACTCAAGCACTCGTATTTTAAAAATTCCAAAGAATCAGCAGGAAGCAAGATCGGAAGGAAAAAATCCAAGACCTTTACCGGGTTTTTCTAGAAATTATCCCATCTTGCGGGGAGGATGACAATCAAATTTACCATTAGAGAGTCATGGCCATAGCCCTTTTTTTTTACTACACCTGCTGAAACACCATGCAGATGGCAATTGTCCATCCGGTAATCAAACTGGCTGCACTTGGCTCTCACAATCAATGCACGCGAGCGCGTCCGCTGTCGGAAGGGCGGAGCGCGGGAAGTAACCATGTCAAAAACCCTTTTCTACCTGGTGGCCGGGGCGCGGCCAAATTTCATCAAGCTTGCACCCCTGGTGCGCGCCTTACAAAGACGAAGCCACCTGGATTATAAAATCATCCATACCGGCCAACACTATGACGAGGCGATGTCGCGCACCTTTTTTCAGGTGCTTCAAATCCCCGCGCCACACGTCAATTTGGAAGTTGGCTCTGGCCAGCAGGGGGAGCAAACAGCGCGCATACTCGAACGCTTCGAATCTCTGCTCCTCGAGCGTCTCCCCTCTGCAGTGGTCGTCTTTGGGGATGTAAATAGCACCATGGCGTGCGCGATCGCCGCAGCCAAGTTGTGCGTTCCCGTGGCTCATGTAGAAGCGGGTTTGCGCAGCTTCGACCGCAGCATGCCCGAGGAGATCAACCGACTGGTCACGGATGCCCTTTCCGAATGGCTCTTCGTCTCGGAGGTTTCTGGCCTCATTAACCTGACACACGAAGGCATCCCTGCCTCTAAAATCCACTTTGTTGGAAACATCATGATTGACAGCCTAGCACATATGTTGCCGCGTGCACTGGAAAGAGATACACTGCACACCTTTGGCTTAGAGGCAGGGCAATACGCCATGTTGACCATGCACCGCCCATCGAATGTGGATCACACGGATAAATTACAGGAACTGCTCAATTATTTCAACACCCTGGCGGAGGAGCTCACCATCGTATTCCCAGCACACCCACGCACCCGGCAACGCATCCAGGAATCGGGAGTGCCTCTCCCTACCTCGCCCAACTTCAAACTCATCCAACCGGTGGATTACCTCGATTCCCTTTGCCTGCAAAAACATGCACGCCTCGTCTTTACCGATTCAGGGGGTATGCAGGAGGAAACCACTTATTTGAATGTGCCTTGCCTGACATTACGAGAGAACACAGAGCGGCCAGTCACCATAGAATATGGCACCTCCACATTGGTGGGCAACGATCCTAAGCGCATTGATCATGCCTATCGCCAGATCATCGCCGGCAAATACAAAACTGCCAAGCCCATATTGCTCTGGGATGGCTGCACTGCAGAGAGGATTGCCGAAGTCCTGGAGGCAAGTTTTGGGTAGCAGCAGCCCAGGCACGTGGGAAGCGGAGGCAAGAGCCGCAACCAGGCTCATCCAGATTCTCGGCGACGGCGAAATGAATGGAGCTTCGACCGAAGAACCATGGTCGGTGGGGCACTGGGATGCCATTTATCGCCTGGCGGAGGAACAACACCTCTTGCCATATCTGGATTGGAAGCTCACTACCAGGGCAAACGCAGAGTATCCTCCTGATCCAATCGCACAAAAAATGCGCCGCGCGAGATTCAGATATTCCAGCCGCAGTTTGTGGCTCTACACCCATCTGCACACCATCTTGCGTGCCCTGCAACAAGCTCAAATACCGGTCATCCTGCTCAAAGGCGCATATTTGGGGTCTCAGGTGTATGCAAACATGTATCTGAGGCCAATGGCAGACATCGACTTGCTCATCCAGGAACGCCAATTGCTCGATTGTGATGAGGTGTTGATCCATATGGGGTATTATCCCAGCCGCAAGGCATGGATCCAAGGTGATTACCGTCAGGCGCATCATCACCTGCCTCCCCACCGACATGCGTGGATGCCCCCCATCGAGATACATTGGAACATCGCCCCAACAAACGCCATGTTGAGAGTAATCGTTCCCTCTCTATGGGAGCAAGCCGTCCCCTGTAGAATAGAGGATGTTTCCTGCCTGGGGCTATCCCCGGAGCATCTCATCATTCATCTCTGCCTGCATGCTGGATACTCCAACCGTTTCCGCGGTGGTCTTCGCCCACTGATCGACCTGCAGGAAGTGATACGTAAATTCGGAGAGCACATCGACTGGGCAGAGGTTTTTCGACAAGCCGAGGCATGGGGGGCAACGAAGTGCCTGGGCTTGATGCTTGCCCTGGCCGAAAAAACGTTCCCTGCAAAAGCCTATAGGCTGGAGCCAGCGCGCCAAATCATTGCACAAGTTCCGGAGCAAATGATACAAATCGCCAGGGCAAGGCTTTGGGAAGCGGAAGGATTCTCCCCCCACTTCGCCGAACTTTTAAATGCAGAAGGCATGACCTCGCGTGTAAGGATTCTCTGGCAACGCACTTTTCCCCCAGTTGAGGTCATGGCGGCACGCTATGCGTTTCATCCGCAATCTCCGAAGAGGTATATATACTATATCCTGCGGTTGATTGAATTGCTGCAACGCTATATGCGCACCCTTTTCACGATGCGCCTTGGGCACCCCAAAGAGCGCGCCGGCGCTGAAAGGGAGATCGCCCTATCGGCCTGGCTCCACTCGCCTCAATAGAGCGTTCCGTTTTATGCGCCACCTGCGCAAGCCCCTGCCTTATATCATCATCGCACTCGCCGCCATCGTCCTGGTAAACCCTTACACCCTTGGTGTCAACCAGGCATCCGTTGCATACCTCCATGATGCACGCGCAGCGCTATCGGAAGGTGGCGCAATGCCGGCTTTTTCAACCTCAAGCCATCCTCGGGCGCGTTACTGGAACGCCCTTGCCGCTCTGCGCAATGGGGACTTTGAAAGCGCCATTCACCTGGCTGCACCTTTGTCCGCACGCAACGATGAGATGGCTATACAAATAGTGGCCAAAGCATATGAACAATCTGGCAATTTCGCCGAGGCAGTCCTCCTGTGGCAGAAGATCGGCGATTTAGAGTCCCTTCTAAGCCTGGCGGAACAAGCAGCGCAAAAAGCCGAGCTGGATATAGCCAACCAGGCTTATCTCGCCGCGTACCAATTGAACCCCAAAGAGGCTACGACGCCTTTCGTAAAATTCCTGCTGGAGCAAATGCACGACAGCTCGGCAGCTCAGGCTTTACTGGAAGAGACCATCCAGAGAAACCCGCTCTCCTCAGCGCGCCCCTATTGGTTATTGACGCTCGCCGAATTGCAAACCGAGGATGGTAGATGGGCAGAAGCAGCATCCAGCTATCGCCTAGCAATCGAAAACGCTTACCTGATGGTGCCAGGCGAACGCAAACTGCCACGCTACTACATCGACATGGCCTGGGCGTTGTACCAGGATGGGCAAATCGCCTCCGCGCTGAAAGCGCTGGATCAGGCGCTGGCAACCGAGGACTTCGAATTATCGGCAGCCTACCTGCTGCGCGCGGCTCAAATTTATGAAGCCGCTGGGGAGACCGCTAAAGCCATTCACACCTATCGGCGTGTGCTAGAATTAATCCCCGATGACCAAAGCGCACTGCAGGCTCTTCAAAGATTGGGAAGCAACCCTTAGCCCTTAAAAACTGGCACACCAGTCGATAAAAGGCAATCAAAATGGTAAACAGATCAAGTGATTGGTTAAACCAGGCTCTGCGTGACTTGGAACAAGCCTCGCTTTCGAAAAAAGAAGGACACCATGAATGGGCTTGCTTTGCTGCACATCAAAGTGCAGAAAAAGCAGTCAAAGCCTTACATTTGTTTCACAAGCAGGAGGCTTGGGGACATGTGGTCGCCAGGCTATTACAGGATTTACCACCGTCAATTAACGTGTCTGCCGATTTGAAAAACAAAGCTCACGTGCTGGACAGTTACTATCTGCCCACTCGCTACCCAAACGGCCATCCAGAGGGGGCACCTTTTGAACATTATGGAGAATTGCAAAGCCAGGAAGCGATTCAATATGCCAGTGAGATCATTGAATTCGTCCGTACTCAAATGGCCTGAGCTGGAAGTTGTCCTTGCAGCCATTAAAAATTGGGCTAGAGAAACAGTTTCTGCGCATGCAGAGATCCAGCAAATCGGGTATTTCGGTTCATACGCTCGGGGCAACTGGGGGGTGGGGAGCGATCTCGACATCATCATCGTCGTGGACCACTGCGAGCATCCTTTCTGGCAACGCAGTAGACACTATGACACTTTCAGCCTGCCCATTCATACAGAGGTATTGGTTTATACCCAAGAAGAATGGAGCAGCCTGGCTTCCCGGCAGCCTGGCTTCTACAACACCCTCATGAGAGAGGCGGTTTGGATTTACAACAAGCACACAAATGACCACTGAACTCACTAAAACGACCACACCAATACAGACGCCACTTGCCTCGCAGGTGCACATCCGCGTGCAGGCTTCGCGCGGCTGGGGACGGCTGGCGCTGCACGAAATTTGGGAATACCGCGAATTGCTATGGTTTCTGACGACGCGCGACATCAAAGCGCGTTATCGGCAGATGGCATTGGGGCCCTTGTGGATCCTCATCAATCCCCTGGTCAATATGATCATCTTCAGTGTCATCTTTGGTGGCTTGGCACGGCTACCTTCGGAAGGCATCCCATATCCCATCTTTACGTACACCGCTTTGTTACCCTGGGAATATTTCTCCACTGCAGCCGGCGATTCGGTGAGCAGCCTGGTGACGCGCATGAGCGTGATTTCCAAGGTGTATTTCCCGCGCATGGTGGTGCCGATCTCCTCGGTCATCTCCGGGCTGGTGGATCTGGCAGTCTCGTTCGTTGTGCTCCTGGGGATGATGCTTTTTTACGGTTATATCCCCACCTGGAAAGTGCTCACCCTGCCGTTGTTTATCCTCTTGGCAATGATGACAGCGTTGGGGGTCGGGCTATGGGGCGCGACAGTAGCAGTGCGTTTTCGCGACTTGCGACATGCCATCACCTATGGCATCCGCGTGTGGATGTACGCTACGCCAGTCGCCTATTCCGCCAGCCTGATTCCGGAAAACTGGCTGTGGCTGTATAAGCTAAATCCGTTGTATTGGGTGATTGAAGGCTTCCGCTGGGCGTTATTGGGCAGCGGACAAGCGCCCGAGCCGCTGATGCTCATCCCCATTGGAATGGTAATCGCTCTACTCATCTCCGGGGCGTTTATCTTCAAGCGCACAGAGCGCACCATTGTGGACCTGCTGTAGCCATGAACGATATTGCCATCCGCGTTGAAAATCTGAGCAAACGCTACCGCATTGGCGCACGTCAACACCCGCTGGGCACGCTGCGCGAGCGCCTCGGCGAAATGCTGCTCTCCCCCTTCGAGTACCTGCGCACCACCCTGCGCCCGCCTACCGAGAACGAGGTGGTTTGGGCTTTGAAGGACATCTCCTTTGAGGTCAAACGCGGTGAGGTGATTGGCATCATAGGGCGCAACGGCGCGGGCAAGAGCACTCTGCTCAAAATCCTCTCGCGCATCACCGAACCGACTACTGGCTATGCGGATCTCTACGGTCGGGTCGGTTCGTTGCTGGAGGTGGGCACCGGCTTTCACCCCGAGCTGACCGGGCGTGAGAATGTGTACATGAACGGCGCCATCCTGGGGATGCGCAAAGCCGAAATCGACCACAAATTCGACGAAATTGTCGAATTCGCCGGGGTGGAAAAGTTCATCGACACGCCGGTGAAGCACTACTCGAGTGGGATGTACGTGCGCCTGGCCTTTGCCGTCGCCGCACACCTGGAAACTGAAATCCTGCTGGTGGATGAGGTGCTGGCAGTGGGGGATGTCGAATTCCAGAAGAAATGCCTGGGTAAGATGGGAGACGTGGCCAGAGAAGGTCGCACAGTGCTGTTTGTGAGCCACAATATGGGGGCGATA
>JBBIVW010000001.1:296395-581668 GCA_037439525.1 Anaerolineae bacterium | reverse complement strand
AAACCGGATACGGTTGCGGATCGTGCGAGGAGCTTTCTAATCAGCCATTGCAGCTCTTTAGGGTCGCCGCTACTGAAGAAGCGCGTGGTCGAATAAGCTTTCGAGGTTGAACGAGGTTGGCGTAACATGTTATGGCTTTCCAACACGCGCCTCACCTGACGGGCAATCGCGGGAGCGGGGTCAATGACACGCACACCATCTCCAACGATATCTTCAATCAAGGGAATGACAAACGGATAATGGGTACACCCCAGGACAATGGTGTCGATCCCTTGGACTAGCATGGGCCTGAGCGCTTCTTCCAGGATGGCGCGCGTTTGTTCACCTTCCAGGTCGCCCTTTTCGATTTGCCCTACCAGCCCTGGGCAGGTGTGAGGCAACAGATGCACCTCATTGGCAAAGCGCTCAACCACCGAAGCATATAGCGCGCCCTGAAAAGTGGCCGGTGTAGCCAACACACCGACCACACCACTGCGCGTTTTCTCCGCCGCGGGCTTGACCGCCGGCTCCATGCCGACGAAAGGCACCGCGGGATATGTTTCCCTGAGTGCTTGCAACGCTGCAGCTGAGGCGGTGTTGCAAGCCACGACGATGAGTTTGGCGCCATATTCGATAAGGAAGCGGCTGATCTCGATGGCGAGGGTACGTACCTGCTCCAATGGTCGTATCCCATAAGGCACATGCGCCTGATCTGCGATGTAGAGCACTTCTTCATTGGGGGTTTCTTCCCAGATGGCTCTCAAAACCGATAAACCCCCAACGCCGGAATCAAAAACGCCAATCGGGGCATTGTTCATTATGCCCTCCCGGATAATTGGTTACGAAGCTGCGCGGACAAAAGCCTGGAATAAGGCGCGCATGGGCGCATATGCTTGGAGGTTTTCCGGGTGCCATTGAACTGCCAGCCCGAAAGGATGTTCCTGGGCTTCAAACGCTTCGATGATGCCGTCTGTGGCTACTGCAGAGCATCGCAATTGCCCGGCCAACTGTCGCACCCCTTGATGATGGAGGCTGTTGACTTTAATGCGTTCGACACCTAAAACCTCCCTCAATTGTGTGTCGGGTTGAATTTCGACCTCGTGAGCCAGGTAGTCTCTGGGATGATTTTTCGCGTATTGGTGGCGCATCGCATGGGGATGTTGGTCGAGGATGTCTTCGTACAGGTTGCCCCCCAAGGCAACGTTGATGAGCTGCATCCCTCGGCAGATGCCCAAAAAGGGTTTACCTCGCTCCCATATCGCCTGGAAGAGGGCGATTTCCAGGCGATCGCGTTCATCATCAACTTCGGAAACTTTGGGATGGTTATCGCCTTTGTATAGCTGTGGATGGATATCCCCGCCGCCGCTAAAGAGGACACCATCCAGATGAGCGATCAGGGTTTCTAGGTCAGAAGGAGGGATACCCAAAGGGATGGCTAACGGGTGAGCGCCTGCATGGATCAACGCCTGCATGTACGCAACCGAGATGCCATAGTGCGGGTACCCATGTTTGTTGTTGAAGCGATAGGTGGTGACGCCGATGATGGGTTTGCTCATGGATTTCTCCGCAGATAAGACAAGGGCGCTCCTTCAGAAAAAGAAGCGCCGCTTGGGATTGGTAGAGAAGGGGTCATCTTACTCCACAAGCAGCTCTTCATTCTGAATGACGTCAAAACGATAAATGGCTTTATGGTTATGAAGTAAATTTCTGTTTCAGGCGCGCACTCTTTCCGCTTCTTTCTCGCAGGAAGTATAGTTTCGCCCGCCGTACTTTAGAGTGACGTTCAACGACGACTTTTTCCAACGCGGGGGAGCGGGTAAGAAAAGTGCGTTCGACACCGATGCCGTTGCTGGCAATGCGGCGCACAGTGAAGTTGTGGTTGTTCCCGCCACTGCGCACGCGAATCACCGTTCCACGGAATTCTTGGGTTCGCTCCGTATTCCCTTCTTTGATGCGCAGGTACACCTTAACCATGTCCCCTGGGCGCAATGCGGGGATGTTCTCGTTGATCGGCGCTTCGACTGCTTTCAATAACTCGTCCATGTGTCAATTCCTATTTAGTAAAAATTTCATTTCGTGCATGAGCCTTCTCACACATAAAGACACCGCTTTACGCAGCGCGGGGGTGGA
Source organism: Anaerolineae bacterium (assembly GCA_037439525.1). Classification (GTDB taxonomy): domain Bacteria; phylum Chloroflexota; class Anaerolineae; order Anaerolineales; family UBA4823; genus JBBIVW01. The sequence continues at coordinate 579,559 of JBBIVW010000001.1, read as the reverse complement.
TTATACCATGTTGTTGGGAATCATGCCAATAAAAAAAATTGGTTTTCCACCTTATGTGCATCCGTTCTATTAGAGCACACTCTCCGCGGTTGACGTTCAATCTGCCATACCAGTTGCTCATTCGGTTCTCGCCGGTGAATGAATGCTGCCAGGGGATGCCGGGCTTTGCTTCTGTTATAATTCAAGCATGAGATCCTTGGAAGCCTTACAACCGGTGGATTATCTGGTCATTGGTCATCTTACGATTGACCTTACCCCTCAAGGTAAGCGCCTGGGAGGCACCGCAGCCTACGCTGCGCTTACCGCCAAAGTTTTGGGCTTCCGAGTGGGCATCGTCACCGCATATGCCAACGAATTGCCATTGGATGGCTTCGAAGGTGTCACCATCGCCAATTACACCTGTGAGGTGAGCACCACTTTCGAGAATATCTCCACCCCGCAGGGACGCAGGCAAAAATTGCATGCCCTCGCCCCAAGGTTGGATTATTATCATATTCCGGAGCCATGGAGAAGGGCGAGCATTGTACATCTCGGGCCAGTGGCGCAGGAGGTAGAGCCTTCCATGGTGCGCAACTTCTCCGCCTCCCTGGTTGGTGTTACCCCACAAGGATGGTTGCGCCAGTGGGACACGCGCGGCGAAATTCACGTCGCCGAATGGCCTGAGGCAGCGTTCGTTTTAGGGCGTGCCGGCGCAACGGTGATGAGCATCGAAGATGTGGGTTTCAGCGAAGAGCGCGTTGCAGAGATGTCCTCGCATGCTCAGGTACTTGCAGTGACTGAGGCTGCGGAAGGTGTGCAGTTGTATTGGAATGGGGATGTGCGCCGTTTTCCGGCTCCACGCGTGGAGGAATTGGATGCTACTGGCGCAGGGGACATATTCGCCGCGGCGTTTTTCATCCGCCTCTTCACCACCCGAGATCCTTGGGAAGCGGCACGCTTTGCCACTCTGCTCAGCGCTTTTTCTGTGCAGCGTCCGGGTTTGGAAGGCATCCCTACCCCTGAGGAAGTCAATGCCTGTATGGTGGAGGTTTTATAAGCGGGTATGACACGGGTATATACCCTGGCAAATCAAAAAGGTGGTGTAGGAAAGACCACCACGGCTATCAATCTGGGCGCTTATCTGGCGTATTATGGGCAGAGGGTGTTGCTGGTGGATATCGACCCCCAAGCAAACGCTACTTCCTGTTTGGGCATCGATAAAAACGCCATTCGTGGCGGGAGCTATGATGTGCTTTTGGACGGCTCCCCGGCGAACCGCTATATCTTACATAACCCTCGCCTGAAATTATCTCTCTTGCCAGCTTCCCCGGCGCTTGCTGGTGGAGAGGTTGAATTGGTGGGAGAAATCGGGCGTGAGACGCGTTTGTGGAAGGGCTTGGCTCCTGTTTTAGATCGATATGACTACGTACTCATCGATTGCCCACCTTCTTTGGGGCTGCTCACCCTCAATGGATTGGTTGCCGCTAGAAACGGCATCATCATCCCTGTGCAATGCGAATATCTTGCTTTGGAAGGGTTGGGTCAGCTTGTGCACACCATTGAGCGTGTGCGTAATGCTCTCTTTCCTGAGCTTGCCATTCGCGGGGTGGTGATGACCATGCACGATGGGCGCACAAACCTGGCAAATGATGTAGTTGAGGAAGTGCGCAAGTTCTTCCCAGGTTTAGTGTTTACCAGCATCATCCCCCGCACTGTGCGGTTAGCCGAATCGCCCTCCTATGGGCAGCCGATTTCTTCGTATGCACCCACCTCGATTGGCGCTCAGGCGTATGAAAGTCTGGCGCGCGAATTGCTCATCGGAGATGGAGTGAGACTTCCAAGCCTGGAGGTGAGCCCATGAGCAGGAGAAGCGGTTTGGGAAGAGGGCTGGAGGCATTGATCCCAACAGGAGAATCGCCTGGTGAGGGCATCAGCCAGATTCCTATCGAGCAAATCAGGCGCAACCCGCGACAGCCGCGCGCGCGTTTTGATGCCAAGGAAATTGAAGCCCTAGCCGATTCCATTCGACATCATGGGATGCTTCAACCGATCATCGTCACGCGTGGTGGAGCACCCGGAGAATATGTGCTCATCGCCGGCGAGCGCAGATGGCTTGCGGCGCGCCAGGCGGGCATGGAGAAGGTGCCGGCCATCGTGCGCGAAACCAGCGACCAGGGGCGCCTGCTGCTCGCTCTAATTGAAAACCTGCAGCGTGCGGATCTAAACCCCCTGGAGGAGGCGGAAGCCTATCGACAATTAGCCGAAGATTTCGAGCTATCTCACGAAGAAATCGCCCAAAGGGTGTGCCGAAGCCGCAGTGCCGTGACCAACACATTGCGCCTGCTCAGTCTCCCCCCTTCGGTAAAAGATGCTTTGTTGGAAGGGCGTATTTCCGAAGGGCATGCACGCGCCTTATTGGCATTGCCAACTCCCCAGGCACAGGCGCTATGCCTGGAAACGGTGTTGAAAAACGAGTTGAGCGTGCGTCAAACCGAGGTATTGGTGCGTCGCCTGAGTGGCGCGCGCGAGGCTAAAACTGCTCAATCGCCCAAACCTCCCGAAATTTTAGACCTCGAACAGCGACTGCAATCTTCGTTAGGCACACGCGTCAACCTGCGCAAAGGACATCGAGGGGGAACGATTACCATTCATTATTACTCCGATGAGGAGCTGGAAGCCCTGATTGAGCGTTTGCTGGGTGGATAAACAAGATGGGTCAAACCCTGATCTTGCACAACGCGCGCATCTACACTTTGAACCCACACCAGCCCCAGGCTGAAGCCCTGGCAATCCGCGATAGGCGCATTATTGCTGTAGGTGAGACCCACGCCATCGTATCGATGGAACCGAACGCCGAGCGGTATGACTTGCAGGGCGGCGTGGTCATCCCCGGCTTGACCGATGCTCATCTCCATCTGGAACATTATGCGTTATCCCTCCAGCGCGTGGATTGCGAGACAGACAGCCTGGAGGAATGCCTCCAAAGGGTTGCCCATCGCGCGGCCGAATCGCCTCCCGGCACATGGATTTTGGGTGGTGGCTGGAACCAAAATCGCTGGAAGGCAGGCTATAGCTCTGCGTCTGACCTCGACCGCGTCGCGCCACATCACCCAGTCTATCTCTCCGCTAAGTCTTTGCATGCCGGTTGGGCAAATACCCTCGCCTTGCGCCTGGCAGGGATCGAGGCACACACCCCGGACCCACAGGATGGGCGCATTGGTCGTGAGGCGAATGGTGAACCGAATGGGCTTTTATTCGAAGGCGCCATGAAGCTGGTTGAACAGGTGATCCCCGAAACGACGGAAGAAAGGCTTGTCGAAGCTCTGGATGCAGCGCAGCAGGCGCTTTGGCGCTTGGGCATCACCGGGGTGCACGATTTCGACCGACGAAAGTGCTTTGCCGCTCTGCAGCGGTTGCATGCTCAGAGACGCTTGAAGTTGCGCGTGCTCAAGAGCATCCCGCTTGAAGACCTGCCTCATGCTGTTGCCTTGGGGTTGCGTAGCGGTTTTGGAGATGACCTTTTACGCCTTGGTCCGGTAAAGATCTTTGCCGACGGGGCGGTGGGCTTGCGTACCGCAGCCATGTTTGAACCGTACGCCGGCGAGGAGAATAACCGCGGCATGTTGTTTTTAGACGCCGAAGCATTGCACGAGCATGGGCGCATGGCGGTTTCCCATGGATTGAGCCTGGCGGTTCACGCTATTGGCGACCGCGCCATCCATGAGGTGCTGAATGCGTTTGAAGGTTTGTTGAAAGAAGCGCCTGCCCAGGCGGAGGGTAACTTATCTTTGCGACATCGCATCGAGCATGTACAGGTCATTCACCCCCAGGATGCCCACCGCCTGGGGAAGTTCGGCATCATCGCCTCCATGCAGCCCATCCATGCCACCTCGGATATGGCCATGACCGAGCGCTATCTTCCAGACCGCGCCGCGCAGGCTTATGCCTGGCGTACGCAACTGCAGCATGGAGCGGTCTTGGCGTTTGGTTCGGATGCACCTGTGGAGTCGCCCAACCCATTCTGGGGGCTGCATGCCGCAGTCACCCGCCGCCGGCGCGATGGTGCGCCAGGTCCTCAAGGATGGCATGCAGAACAATGCCTTACAATGAAGGAAGCTCTGCTTGGCTTTACTCAAGGCGCAGCCTATGCCGCAGGTATGGAGCATCGCTTGGGGATGCTCAAGCCGGGATACCTGGCCGATTTGCTCTGGTTGGATATCGATCCCTTCACCTGCGCGGTCGAGAATATCAAAGACATCCTGCCAATTGGAACGATGGTAGATGGCGAGTGGGTCTATTTAGCGCGCTGACATTCAATCAAGAGAGCGGTTCGACGCGTACCAGGTCGGCAAAGATCACCAGACGTTTGAGATAGACTCGCAATTCCGCATCCCATTCCGTGCAGGTGATCAAGGTGATTTGAGGCTTTTCTGTGGGCGCCAGCACAGACATTTCCCAATCTTCGACTATCGCTTGAGCGCGCACCTGGTAGATGTATATGTTCATTTCTGTGTAAACGATGATCTCATCCCCTGCTTTGAGCAGGTGAAGATTCCAGAAGGGACCGTCTTCTCCGCTGGCCAAGTCCACATGGCCGGCGAAGCCGGTGTTGCCGCCCAGCCCTGGCCAGGAAGTATCGCCCATCCAGGCGACCTCTTGTTTGAGCCCGCCTATGAGCCAGGTCTGCGCTTCCTGACTGTAAGGCACATATTTGACGATGGCATCCATTCCTAAAGCCGGGATGACCATGCGCGTGACCTGGCTGGGATCCGCGGTGGGTATCCAGGAAGAGGGGGTAAATTGGACGGTTGGAGAGGGGATGGGGTAATTCGGCAGACGATCGGGAGTTGGAGTGATCGTCGGCGGCAGGATGAAGAATTCTTCCCCGCCTGTTTGGCTGATTTCAATATATGTCGGCGTGGCGCTGGGGAGTAAAGCCCTTCCGAGCAATTGGCCCACCGTGGGGATGGGTGCTTCTTCTCGAGGCTCCAGGGCGCGCAGGCTCACGCCGATCAGGGCAATTCCGATCCCCGCGCTGAGCAGCAGGAAACCCATCTTGGTGAGCCATCCAGCCCACGCTGCTGCCCCACGGCGTGCCCATAGATGAAGCAGTAGGAATAGAACGCCCATCAGCACCAACAGCCCTCCAGCAGCTAAGGCGAGCCAGAAGGGCAGTGGTGTGCCGGCCTCGGCTTCGCCTGTGCCGGGTAACGTTGGCCCAATCACGCGGAATTTCACGATGTTGGAATCCTTCGTCAGGTTGGGCGCCCAGGTCATCACCGCTTTGTGATTGTAGGTTTTGCTTTCGGTGACCGTGGTATTCACAATGGTGACGATTGTGAGATAGACTTCCTGGTTGGGGTTGAGTGTGCCGATGTTCCAAACCACTTGGTGGATTTCCGGGGTAGTCGCGCTGCCGCCTTGTGCGCTCTTGCTCTTCACATCCAGAACAACAGGGAATTCATCCACCACCACAACGTTTTTCGCTACGCTAGTGCCTTTGTTTTTCACATTCAGTTTAAAGGTGAAGGACTCCCCAACTTTAGCTTGGGAGGGTTCCACGGTGAGATGAATCTCCATGTCTTCGATGGGTGGTTTCTTAATCGTGTTGGTGAGGACAAACACATTATCCAGTTGATAAGTCTCGGTGACCGTTTCCGTAATGTTTGCCGGGCGCATATGCGCCATGATCGTGTTGGTGATCACCGCGCCGTTCGCCGCTTGGGCATCCACCTTGGCGGTGATGGTGAACTGCACGCTGCTCCCCGGCGCCAAAGGACTCGCAAGCTGCCATTCACGCACCTTGTCTTGTTTAATGGTTTCCGTTACCACCAGGGTGTCGAAATCGAAGGAGACGAATTTCAACAGAGTCGAAATGGTATCGCTGATGAATATTTTTGTCGCTGTAAGGCTGCCGGTGTTTTCGAGCTTGATCTTATAATTCAGCGTTTGATTGGGGTATACCTCTGTCTGCCCGTGGCTTTTGCTCACGGACAGGTTCGCCGCGGGCTTGATCGTAGTGCTGACCACTTCGGAGTAGCGTTCGATGCCTGGGCTGGCGGTGAGTTTGGCGATGTTGGTGATCACTTTAGTGGAGGTGATCGTTTCGTTGCCGCGTACGAGTATCTCGATCGTTTTAAAGTCATTAGCGTACAATGTGCCCAAGGATCGGTACACGGATTGGCCGCTCACAGCAAAAGGCACGCCATTCAATTTAGCACTGAGGATGTCGAGTCCATCAGAGATGATGTCCGTCACCGCCACGCCGGTGGCAGGGTTGGTGCTGTTGTTATGCACAACAATGGTATATAAAATCGGCCATCCCGCTTCGGTTAACGTCACCCCAGGAGATTGCCCCACGATCCAAGCAGATTTGGTGATTTCCAAGCCGGTAACGTAGAAAAATGCGCTTGCCGTGTTATCTGCGGGGTCCCAGTCGCTTTTGTTGGAACTGCTGACTTTCGCGGTGTTGGTCAGTTTCCTGCCTAAAGCATTGCTCTTGGGTGTGGCTTGCACCGTGAGGGTGACCATTTGACCTTTTCCCAGAGTACCGATCAAATTCCAGGTGCTGGTGATGAGGTTGTTATTGGTTGTCGTGATCCAAGAGAAACCCGTGATATGCGTGCCGGTGACTACATAATTAGGGGACGAATATTGGATGAAATCTACTGCATTTCCGGCGATGGGCAATACATCGACGACTTGAATGTTTTTAGCAGTGGCGGGTCCGCGATTGAGAATGCGCAAGGTGTAGGTCACCGGCTGATTGACATCTGCGTAGGTTGGGGAGACTTTTTTGGTGAGTTCCAGGTCAACGCTATCCACCTTTGTGGTGATGGCGTATGTGTCGTAAGGTGTTTCTGTATTGGTGATGTACAGCGTCGCCGTATTGACGACACTATAATTCACCGAAGGAGAGATATTTACGGTGATAACAATCGCCGGCAAGGTGCCAAGTTCATTAAGCGCTCCAATGTAGTTGCAGAAGACCACGCTCGTAGGCACAGGGTCGCAATCCCAGTCGTTGGCGGTGATCCCCACCGCAGTCATCCCCAAGGGTAGTTCGTCCTTCACAATGGGCGAGGGCGGTGGGGTGGTGCCGCTGATCCAGCGCGTGCTGATGATGTATTTATTGCCAGAACCAACCGTAAAGGTTTGGGGGGTGTTGGATTTAATGATATCCAATGTATAACTTTCAGCGCTTGCTGGCTGGGCGGGCGAGGCAGCCTGTGGCGGGTTGCCCGCGGCGCGCACCGCCATAAACCAGGTCACGGATAAGAAAAGGCCCAACGCCGTAGCCAGAAAAATCAAGGCGATTTTGGACTTGAAAGGCAGCGCAAAAAGGCGGAAAAGTCTCATGCTTGCTCCTGGAAGAGGGTGCTCCCTACTTCTTATTGGATTATAACATCATGGCCGAAAAAAGAAACGAGAGGAAACGCATGCCCTGTTTATGAGGGCGCCTCATCTCTGGCACACGGTAGGGTTGGTTGGGATTAGCTGTGCGGAGTAGCTTGATTGAAATGGCCAGTTACATCGGTTCAAGGGCGCGGCAAAATGCGCACATCTCCTTGTCGTTGGGTAACACCCGTGGAGTCCAGGTGTTCGAGCAGTGCCAGGGCGTAGCGTCGGCTGGTTTGGAAATGATCGCGCACCTGAGCGACGCTCACCGAACCCTGACGGCGGATGAGCGCTTGGATCTCGGCCACCATTTGCAGGTAGTCCTGCTTACGAAAAGCCACTTCTGCGTCCATGGCTACAAGCTCTTCCAGGTCGAGGAGCGCATGCACCACTTCCTCACCTGCCAGGGCTTTACACTCCTTCAGTGTTGGCGGTGTATAGGGGGCGCGTTGGAATTGAGCGAGCAGGGCATCCACCTGCTTTTTTTGTTCTGCGCTGAATTGAATGCGGTGCTGAGGCAGGCGCAGGCGTCCCCCTGTTTCTTCCAGGTGCTTTTCCCGGATTAGAGAATCCAGCAGCAGGTTGAAGAGCTTAGCCGAGCCCTGAACGGCGCGCTGCATACGGCTCTTGAATTCCTCGCGAGGCATACCCACGCGCAAGGGGTTTGCTCGATGATAATCTGCCAACACCTGAAGCGCGCGCTGTACCAGAGACTGCCAATAGCTGTGGCTGATCACCAGGTCATTTGGGCGGTATGCCTGTGCTGGAGCGCCACCGAGCTGATCCAGATTGATGATCTTTTCCTCCTTCACCAACTCTGCCAGCGCTTCTTGTGCTTGCCCTGCCTCGAGGTTGGAGCGCGCTACCACTTCACTCCAGCTTGCCAGTTGAGCGGCAACCAGCGCTTGGTGCAAGACTTCTGCGGCATGCCCTTCGGCAAGTGTTTCCAAACGGTGGAACACTTCCATCGAAAAACGCTTATGCCTCCCTGGTGGGTGTGCGTCGATAACCGCTCCGCCTCCCAGGGTCTCGCCCGGTGAAGGGCGCCGCAAGATGTAGCGGTCGCCGCGTTGGGCGATTACAGGATGCATCAGTTCCAGTTGTAGCCAGCCTTGCGCTCCGGGAGGAAGCTCATCCGCTCCGAGTAGCCGCACCCGCGCCATCACCTCCGCCGTGCCCATGAAGAATTTGACCCATGCGTTATGCCGTAGCGCGTCGCTGGCGCCAGGCAGCATGTTGAATTGCACATCCACGCGGCGCGTTGAGCGATAATCTCGGGGGCGCGTGACCACATCGCCGCGCATGATCTCATCTTTATCCACTCCACTCAGGTTGATGGCAGTACGGCTGCCCGGATAAGCGATCTCCACTTTATTTTTATGGCTTTGCAGACCACGAATGCGCCCTTTTTTTTCGGAGGGATGGATCACCACTTCATCGCCTAGGCGCAGGCTTCCATCCAGCAGGGTGCCGGTGACCACTGTGCCAAAGCCGGCAATGGAGAAGACGCGGTCCACAGGCAGTCGTGGTCGTCCCAGGTCGATGCGCCGCGGTTTAACCCTGAGACATTCCGCCAATGCGGCTTTGAGCTCCTCCAACCCAATTCTTTCTTTGGCGGAAACGCGCACCATCGGCGCATCGGCGAGCACTGTTCCCGCGGTGATGCTGTGCACCTCTGATTCGACCAGGTCGAGCCATTCTTCATCTTCCACCAAATCGATCTTGGTCAGGGCGATGACGCCCCCCTGGATGTGTAACAGATCGAGAATCGCCAGGTGTTCGCGGGTTTGAGGCATCACCCCTTCATCGGCAGCGATGACGAACAGAGCCGCGTCGATGCCTCCGACTCCGGCAAGCATATTTTCGATGAAGTCGCGATGCCCGGGCACGTCCACAATGCCGACCTCTTCCCATTCGCCGGCTTCTCCCAAAGGCAGGCTCAGCCAGGCGAAACCCAAGTCGATAGTCATTTCGCGTTCACGCTCTTCTTTGAGGCGATCGGGATGGATGCCGGTGAGCGCTTCCACCAGGGCAGATTTTCCATGGTCCACGTGACCGGCAGTGCCAATAACGCGCATATGCCTGGGATCCTTGTTTTTCGATTTACCGCGCTCGACCGATCAAGCGCTCGAAATTGCTCACCCACTCATGGGTCATGGCGAGCAGGTTTTGCAACCGCTTCTCTGTTTGTTCGTTTGCCAGGGTAAGGATGTCTTGCATATCACGGAGATCGTCCTCTATGTTCGTGACTGTGTCTGCCAGGCGCTCATGCTTGCGTAGGAATTCGTTGTATTGCTCGTCCGATGTCAGGGTGTAGTTTGCCCAACGTTTCTGATCTTCCGCTTTGAAGGAGATCCACTCCTGGCGCAGACGTTCTTCAGAGAGGCGTTGCATTTCGATTAACTCTGCGATACGCCGCTCCACCTTTTCGCTGAGTTCTTGAAGTTCTTTGTGTGATTGTTTGACAGTTTTATGGGTGGATTCCAACTTTTGAAAAGTGCTTTCCAGTTCCGCGGCTTGGGCTTCGATGGTCGAAAAGTGGCTTTGCCACTCTTGCCAGATGCGTTCGCGCTCTACATCTTTGAGCGCCTGGTTCTCCAGGAAGGCTTTCATGCTTTCGCGGCGTTCGATGTCCACATTGGTTAGCTCGGTGACACGGCTATCGATCCTTTTTATCTCTGTGCTTGCCAGGTCTAACCGGCCGCGATGCTCATCCACGCGTTTACGGATAGCAGTCACTTCTCCGATCGTGTCGGTGAGTCGTTTGGCGTCTTGCCGACGACCATCCTCAAGAATGCGAACGGTGCGGGTAAACTCCTCCTGACTGCGCCGGGTTGCTTCGACCTGATTGAGCACCTCATCGAGTTCGCGGTTGAGCCGTGTCTCTTCTTCAACGCGCGCCTGCAGGTTGCGCTTTAGTTCGGCAATCTGTTCCAGCTCTTTGCGCATTTTTGCCAGCTCTTTCTCCATGTTGCGTAGCTCTGCCTGGCGGGTTTGGCTAAGCTCGCCTTCCATTTTTTCCACGCTTTTCTCGATGACTTCTGGTATGCGGTTGACCTCCACGCGCATTTGTCGCAGGTCTTCCTCGACATCTTCCATGTGGCTGAACAACGCGCTCAGGCGTTGAATCTCGCCGGTCAAATTTTTTAAATCTTTCGAGTTTGCCTGAAATATGTTTTCTAAAGAGGTCAGCCGTTCTTCAAGGGAAGCCAGACGCGTTTGGTCCTTTCGCCTTTCATCGTCCAACCAGCTCACTTGTTTGGTTAAGCGATCTACATCCATGTACGACGCTCCATAAGATAGTTTATCGAATCAACCCGAGGTGCTTGGTTGAATGTACATTGCCTCGCGTTTCGAAAAGATTATAGCATGGTGCTATGTCTGTATCGGGATCAGGGCACGCCTAGGCTCAAAAAGGTGAACATCCCTGCCCAGGGGGCTAGCAGGTATTGGGGCAATAAACCGCACAAACATAAAATCATCAGACCCAACCAAAGGCTGGCTCTCTCGAATGCAGAAAGGGTCGGGGCTTCACTTTTATCCGCTCCGCGCCACCGCAAAGCTGTGGCTGCCAGCATTGCGCTGCCTGTCAGGCTTAGCACAGTTAGAATCCGCGAGGTGGAGAAAAGCCCTTCCCAGATGCCCAGGTAGATCGGGAAATTGGCGAGCAAGGGAAAGCCAGCCATCGAGAGGATGGCTATCGTCTGGGCTGCGTCGAGCAGATAACCATGAGAGCGGGGAGGAGAAAGTTGTTCGACGGCATGGGATGTTGTCCTGAAGTTGAGCACCAACGCCCAAAAGAGCACCCCTGTTCCTTGGGTGAATACCAAACTGACCAGGCTGAATGGGTTGAATTGGTTTGTTGCGGGTGTAAATCCCTGCATCATAGCGAGCAAGCCCATGCCTGCCTGATGAACCATCCCATACCCCAAGGCTTTGGAGGGTGCCTTCTGGGCGGTGGCGAAGAGCCCGCCTACAAAAGCCGATAGCGCCCCAAAAAGGGCTATCCCCTGAACCAGGTTTATGGGGAGTGCTCCACCTGTCTCGGTCGTAAAAAAATAGGCGCCAATGAGCATCACTGCCGTGATGTGCACGTACGCCACCAGGGTGGTGGGTAAAGGCTGGAGCCGTTCACACAGCAATGGCAACCAGCTATGAAAAGGAAAGCAAGCCATCATGGATAAAATACCCACCCCAAGGAGGAAAGGCTTAGCCTGAATCTGAGGGATCGACTCTCCAGCCTGGGAGGTATTCCCTGGGAGGGTGTTCGCCAGCAAAAGGAGGCTGAGCCCCATGATCTGGAAGAAAAGAAAACGTACAATCCCCCTATCAGCTTGTTGCTCGGTCATTTGGAACGATGGCAAAGCGGCGAGGCTGAAAAGAGCGATACCCAACAACCTGACCAGGAATGAATCGCTGCCAATAACAAAACTGAGCGCTGCCCCGACAAAGCACAAATAAACGTTGATCGAAGCGGGCGCGCGGCCAATGGTCGTCAGCAGGGAGGCGATTGACATGGCGCTATACACCAGCGCGACCCAGGCGCGCGAGGTGTTATCGTAATTGAGCAGTAGCGTTTCGATGCGGAAGGAGGGTTGAATTCGGACCAGCGGCAATCCGGGAAAGCCGAGGTGTATTGGTTCACCCAAGGGTACGCTCCAGGCTATGATGGCCAGAATGAGCAGGTTGAGTAACCCAATCAGGCGTTGCACCGTGGCATATGGGTGCAAAAGCAGTAGGAGCAGGCTCACAACGAACGGCAAGAGAATGAAGATCAGGGCTGCGTTCATTCCTTGTTGTCCTTCCTGGCAGAGACCAACAGGAAAGCTCCTGCCAGAGTGAAAGCCAGGAGGAGCAGAGAGAGTGGACTGACATAGGCTTCCCGGCTGGCGATTGCCACCAGGAGGCTGATACCCAAATAAACCATGTTCCAGGCGATGATGTGTTCCGGGATATATTTTGCCATACCGGATTTGAGCACCCCGGCGCTCACAAGCAGGCTTGCGCCAAATGTGGATAAAGGGTATGCATTGGAAAGCCAGAGGGCTAAATCGTCGCGTCTAATGAAGGTCACTGCAGCGACCAGCATGCCAAGCAGAAGCGGATAGTAGAAATCCGCCTTGACGATGTGGGTAAGTTCCAAGAGTTCGTCTTTTATGGTATCTTGTGTTTCTATTATCCGAGATAACCTCCCTGAAATGGCTAATGCCAGTATGGCGGTCGATAACCATGCGGTAACCAAAAAGCTCACCGCGCTGACCAGTGACCAGTGGTAATACATGGTGAGAAAGACCATGGTGTATTGCATAGCCAGGATGCCCAAAGATAGACGCCAATGACCGATGGCGAGCATCCCCAAAGTGCTCACGGTGATGAAGCCTGTGACAAGCGCCTCTAACCAGACGGGCATGTGCCTGCGTCCTCGCTCACACATTCATCGCTATGAGCAGCGCGATAACCAGTAGCGTCCATAACACGCCTCCCCGACCTTCAAAAAGCGTCGCCAAGCTACCGGTGAAGCGGCTGATAACCTGTGTGATTATCTGGATAGTTCGGCGCGCTTTGTTAGCGTACACTTCAAGGGGTAGGGTAACCTGGGAAAGATGCTTGGTTTTCAACCAAAATAAAAGTGCCATAAGCACCACCGCGCCGATGGATGGCCACCCATTGAAGCGGTGGATAAAATCTCGCGGTATAGGCGCGAGTATCGAGAAGCGCCAGTACGCAGGGAGCAGAATGCCTAAAGCGGGTATTCCTAACCCTAAGATGTTCGTCACCCACATCCACCGTTCGAGAGGCGACTGTTCCTCAAGGAGGGATAAGGAGTGGCGCAGATGCCCCACGAGGAACAAACTCATGGAGAGAACCCACAAGACTTTATAAATAATGCCTACTGGTTCATTCGAATTTTGAGATGACCAGGGAAGGGTCAACATCAGGGTGGCGATGGTCAGCCAGTAGAGTAGCAGGATGGGGAGTAGCTTGCGCCTGCGCGCCTGGTAGTTGACCAGGGTTACCATGAACATCAGGGTACCTCCCATGGCTACCAGGAGAGGCATGGGATCGGTGTAGAGCATCGCCCCTAAAAACACGCCGCAAGAAGCCAGAAAAAAACTGCCTAACGCAAATTTCTTTTGGGAGGCAAAAGCCCACTGCAAGGAAGCCAGGCAGGCAATCAGCCCAAAGAACATCAACCATAAGTTCTTATAAGCATAGCCTTCGAAATGCGTCGTCAGGCGCATGGCAAGGCTCCAAATGATGGCAAGCTCTCCCAGCGTGAATATGGACTGATGCCAGGTACTCCAGGGCATATCCTGCATGGACACACCTGGCAAATCTGGCCCATCCATACGTATCAGGCGAAGGCTGATGCCTGCCAGGAGCGCGAACATAGAAGCGGAGGGTAGGGTAGCCCAATCGTGTTCCGCTTGCACTGCAGAAGCGTGCAACAACGCCCATAGCATCAGCCAGATGCTCGCCACCCTCCATCCCCAGGCTCCCACAGTCACGCGCCTGGGGACAGGATCATGACCCCGAATCAGATTGAGTAGCACAAAGCCATCATAGAGTGCAAAACTACAAATAAACGTGAGTAGATTGCCCGAAAGGACAACCAGATGACTAAATAAAACAATGGTCACTCCTTGGATCAGCCGGTGCGACTGCTGTCGCATTACCTCCACCGGCGTTAGGTTCACACTCAACAAGAGGCTGGTCAATAAACCCAGGTTGAGCGTAAACACGAATGTCCAGGAAGTAAAATCCCCCACCATACGGAAATTTTTAATCGCAAGGGTGAAAGGTTGCGCATACTGCTGGTTGAGTTCCCAAGGCTGGGGCGAGCGAATCGTCCATAACACCCCCAACCCCAAGAGTAACGCCATGCACACCGCCAGAATGCTCCAAAATGGGTGCGCCTTTTGCCAATAAAGCACAGCGAGAATGGCAATGGTTATGAGCAGAAAAGAAGCCGGTAGAAGGATTGCCATTGATACATGAAACCTGTGAGAGGATCAGGTACCTATCCATCTCTGGGTAAGGGAGGTATCCATTGCCAGCCCGTACTGCCTTCCCCAAATACTGCATCCAAGAGATGTAAAACTGTACCGGTGACGGAAAAATAGTAAATATGCTCATCCTGAGTAATCAGGATGGCGCCGCGCTGGTCTAATGACCAGAATAGGCGCTCTGTGTTGGCAGGGATGTCGATGAATTTTTGTAAAACGTTCTCATCCAAGTCGAAGAGATAAATTGCCGCCTTGGGCTCGGCGTTGTGATCGACGATCGCTAATCCCAATAAAGATGGGGTGATGAAATGAGGCCATTTTATGGTCAGGCTTTCCATCTCTGAGGTAAGCTCGTTGCCTGGAACTGCATCCCCAAAATGAAAAGGATAAGCTTTTTGTGGCACCAATAGGTCATTTTGAGTGGCAAGAACTCTCCATACAAATATTGTTGGAGCAACCAGATTGGGCGGCTCTGATGGTGTAATTACGATCAAGTTGCCTGCTTCATCCCACAGCAAAGCCGGTTTTCGCAAATGGTATTCCTCTGAATATGGGATGCGAATCAAGCGGCTGGTTTTGGTATCCAACAAGGCATACCAGCGCACGCCTTCATCAGAAGGGATGAGTTTCAACGTGATATACCGCCCTGTAGGGGACCATTGAAACTCTTCAAAGCGCACGCGAACCCGGATTGGGTTCCCATTAGGGTCATGTACTTCGATGGTATTGGTGATCACCGGGGTGACTCTTG
Organism: Anaerolineae bacterium; assembly: GCA_037439525.1. Lineage (GTDB taxonomy): Bacteria > Chloroflexota > Anaerolineae > Anaerolineales > UBA4823 > JBBIVW01. The sequence continues at coordinate 564,424 of JBBIVW010000001.1, read as the reverse complement.
CTGAGGCGACTTCCGCAAGCCAGATGGCTTCTTGGTCGCTCCAGATGAGTGTCTGGCTGTCGGGTGACCAGGCGAGGTTTTCGACAGTGGCTTCTCCATCATGGGAAGGCAGGGAAATTTCTTTTATCTCTGCAAGGGTTGAAGTTGCAGCTATGGAAATTGACTTCGCAGGGATAGCACTCAAGTAGGCAATTTGCTTTCCATCCGGCGAGAGATACATTTCTGCCGGCACAGGGATTTTTTCCACTACAGGGTTCGTGCGTTTGTTGGTAAAGTTGAACGTTTCCAGGTTGAATAATTCGATGCCGTTTGCAGCGATGTGCAAAGGTCTCACCAGCGCGATGATATCACCTCGCTGGCTGGTTGAAAAACGGTGCACATCCGCTAACAACAGGCTGCTGTAGCCAGTGACATAATCCCATCGCCATAAACTTTGGCCAGAGATGTATAGCAGGTCACTGCTAAAGCGCGCTACAGGAGTGTCGGCAGCCATCGTGGTAAGCAAAGTGGGTGTTGGAGAGATAATCTGTGGTTCACTGTGCTCGGAGGGTATGGCATAGAGAGGCGTTTCCATATAATCCCCAAAAGCAGGGGTGCTCTTAGATGGAGGGTTTCCTTCGATTGTTAGAGCAGGAGTAGCGCTGGGGTTGAGAAAGTGTTCGGGAAGGATGGATGGAATGCTTTGGCAACCTGCAACGAAGAAAAAACTCAGGAACAACAGTCGGATGGCCACCTTTGAGAAAGAGGTTTTCATTGAATTTCCATCATTCACAGCACATCCGCGAAGGGAGAGCGCTTAATAAATTTCCCCATCCCTGCGCGGCCCAGCCATTTCCCGTCGTCCACAATCAAATGACCGCGCAGAAACACTTTCTCGGGGAAGCCCACCAACTCCCACCCTTCGTACAGGTTGTAGTCCGTACGGTGATGCGCCACTGCGACGCCATATGTGACCTTGCGTTGTGCATCCCAAATAACGATATCCGCATCTGCCCCAGGCATGATCGACCCTTTTTGGGGATACAACCCGAAGATTTTTGCCGGGTTGGTGCTGGTCAGAGCGACAAATTGTTGTGGGGTCAGGCGACCCTTCCCGACGCCATAACTCCATAAGATTGGCAAGCGGTCTCCCACCCCTGGTAAGCCATTGGGAATCTTGGTGAAGTCGTCGGCGCCTAATTCTTTTCCAGGGATGGCGATGAGATTCCCCTCGTAGGCGATGGGCTGTTTCCCATTGAAGTAGAACGGGCAATGGTCGGTGCCTACCACTTGGATCACGCCATTAGCCAGCCCTTCCCATAGGCGCGCGTTATCCTCTGCGGTGCGCAGTGGAGGTGAACACACGAATTTTGCTCCGTCTTCTAGGGCAAGGTGTTCTTCGGTGAAGAACAGATATTGTGGGCAGGTCTCGCCCATTACAGGCACTCCTTTTGAGCGTGCGTAGCTCAATTGATCCACCTCGCCAGCGGCGTTCATATGGACGACATAGAGCGGTGCCTGTGCCTGAGCAGCTAAAGCACATGCGCGTAACGTAGCTTCGACTGCTCCCCACGCCGGTCGAGTGCGCGCATGCCATATCGGTTGGGTATGTCCCTGGCGCAACGCCTCTGAGACCAGGATTTCGATCACGTCACCATTCTCAGCGTGTAACAAAGTGAGTATGCCGTGCTCTTTGGCGATGCGCATGGCTTGAAAAATCTCCCCATCGGATAGGCGCAGGCGTTGGTTGTATGCGGTAAAAACTTTGATGGAGGGGATTCCCAAATTGGGCAGGGTGGGGATTTGGCGGGCGATGTCTGCGTTGAATCTGATCAGATTCATGTGAAAGCTGAAATCGATTGCGGCTTTCGCGTCTGCTTTATCGTGCCAGGCGGCGACACAATCTTCTATTTGGTCGAAATCCTGTGAAACAAAATCGATTACCGTAGTCGTGCCTCCGAAAGCAGCTGCTTTGTGTCCGCTGTAGTGATCATCTGAGGAAACGGTATTGAACATGGGCAGGTCGAAATGCGTGTGTGGGTCGATGCCTCCAGGCAGGATGAACTTCCCCTGAGCCTCGACAACCTGGGCTTCGGGAATATCCAGGTGCTTGCCGATGGAATGGATCTTTTCACCATCAATGCAAACATCTGCCTGAAACATTTCGCTGGCGGTGATGATGGTTCCATTTTTTATCAGCGTTTTCATGTGTTTGGCTCTTCCTCTTCTCTCAACGGGATGAATCCACGTCCCAATACTTCTTGTGCAGGGGTGACGATGATGAAAGCCTGGGCATCTGTTTCGGCTACCAGGGACTTCAGATGGGGAATCTCTGTGACCGTGAGCGCGCACATCAAAATCTGATGTTGTGCCCCTGTGTACATTCCTTTGCCGGAGACGGCGGTCACCCCTCGGCGCATCTCTTTAAGGATGCGCGCGGCAATCTCCTCGACCTTATCCGTAATGATCAAAACTAAGAACTGTGGCCGCCGACGGGAAGGGCGAAACCAGGCGCGACGTCCGGTGTGTATGGGCTCTTTTTTTATCCCCAGGTTCGGGAATCGACCTTCACCATACCGCGGTAGCACTTCGCCGGCTGCCTGCTGCAACCCTACGGTGAACAGGCTCAGCGCAAAGAGTAAGAAATAGAAGCTGGCGGTTGCCAGAATGACGGCGGAACCCGAAAATGGTCCTATCGCTGCCCGCTGGAAGAATTCCACTGCAGACAGAGCTGGAACAGGGTGAAGCCAGAGTTTCATCACCCAGGAAATCAAGAGGACGAAATAAATCCAAAGGTAATTCCTTCTCAATCTTCTGCCAATGGCTTCCAAATAGGTGATCGGAAACTGAGGATGCAACAAGTTTTCTGCCAGCCCTTCTGCCCAGTCTGAGGAAGGACGGAAGGGAGGCACCAACATTGCGGCGAAAAAATCTGTCTCCATTAAGCGCACGCGAAACGACCATAGTTCGTAATAGCGGTAGCGACGTGCCTCGATGACCAGAAACATGGTGATCAACACGCTGTTCAAGAGTAATACAAAATGGTTCCCTGTAGCCTGGGAGAAGACGAAAGAAATCGCCGCGCCGGTAGTTACCACGGCCCAATTGGTGGTGGCGTCCAACCGCTGCCGCCATACGTTGGCACGGCTCACTTCTGCGCGGAAGAAATGCACCATTGCCGTGGTGAACTCGCTGGCTTTCAATTGGTATCCCCGAAAGGTCCACACCACGTCTTGTTTGGCCTGATCGTCCTTCAGGGGAGGAGGGGGTGTCTCGTGATTGGGATAGTCTTCCATACTGAATTTGGGGTCTCTCTCCAATACCTATGGTCGTGGCTTCTTCGAATATGCCTTGTCTGCGGCGCTCAAGCCAAGTAGCGCAGCCAAAACATCTGGGGGCAGTTCAATTTCATCTATCTCCTTTGTGTGATATGCCTCCTGTTGGGAGGTGCGTTCATGCAGAGACTGCCACAAGAGCATGCGCTCGTCTTCGGGCACGAGCAGGTCTTTGATCACCCGTGCTTGACGGAAGTGCTCTCCCGTAGTGTAAAAGAAGGTAATTCGGCGCCATTTCTCTGCCAGGATGGGATGAGGCAATTGTATGAGAGATCCTATTTGCACCTTGAAATAGTCTTGTTGCGCCGCAGGATGGTGTGGTTCATCACGAAGCAGCTCGGCACGCGTGACGAGCTCATAGCCTCGCACTTCGGCACAATAATTGATGCGCCAGCGCTCTTCACCAAATGCCGCGGTTTGATAGAAAGCGAGATAATCCACTGCGATCACTTTTGGCGCCGATCTCAATGGAATGCGATACCATCCCAATAAGCGCGCAATTTCCAGATCGCGAGGTGCTTTGAGAATACAAACCAAAATCAGGTCCGAGGCATCTGGGAAAGGTTGTGTGATCATGGGATCAAATTCAGCGACTCATCACTGCACAGAAGTGATCGATAGGTTGTGTTGATTATAACAAATCAGAAAACCTTGTTTGCCGGGTGAGTGGGCATGAGGGCTTGTTGCCTGTGCGAGGGGACAAAGAGTGGCTGTCTCATCACCCGATGAGACAGCCACACCATGGATGCAGGGCAAATACCTATAATAATCCGACTTCTCGGTTGAATTCATCGATCAGCGCATCGATTTCCTCTACCTGGTTTTGGAACCCTTTCCAATATGTCTCATCGTACCATTGCGCCAGGATCTCCTCGTAGGTCTTACCTTGCTGCTCCACCCAGGTGAAGTATTTCAGGTTGTGCACGCGGCGTCGGTCTGTATAGCGCAATTCAAGCATGTTGTCCGTAGTAATCCCTTGTAGATACAATGCGAAGTGCGCCGCTGCATCGTGCGAGGTGTAATCACCGAATTCCTGGTGCATCTCTTTCAGACGACTTTGGTAGAGTTCCATGGAATCGGTGAGCACCGTGAGGACAATATCTTTTTCACCCATCTCAAAGTATTTGGCAAACTTGATCGCCGATACCAGGTTGGATATGCCAGAAAAACCCAACAAATCCAGCTTGGCTACCAGGTCTTGAGGCACGCCTTTCTTAACCAACCAGGCGCGTCCTTCGGGTTCGTTGAACAGGCGTGCCAAGTTGACCACTTGTTGGTCATCAATGGCGACGACCACATCCGTATTCTTCACATTGTGAATCCAGGGGACATGTTTGTCGCCAATGCCTTCGATGCGGTGGGCGCCAAAGCCGTTTTCCAACAGGGTGGGGCATTGTAAGGCTTCGCTGGCGACAATTTTGCTATTCGGGAAGAGTTGCTTGAGATAATCGCCGCAGGCAATCGTGCCGGCGGAACCCGTTGCGGATACAACCCCACGAAATTCGTGCTGTTCATTCATTTCAAGATCGAGCACCTCTGCCATCGCATGCCCGGTGATGTCGTAGTGCCAGAGGTAGTTGCCGAATTCTTCGAATTGGTTGAAGATCATCAGGTCTTCTCCAGAGCGGCGCAACTCCCAGCATTTGTCAAAAATCTCCTTGACATTCGATTCGCTGCCGGGCGTAGCGATCACTTCGCCGGCGATATTAGCCAGCCAATCGAAGCGCTCTTTGCTCATTCCCTCTGGCAGGATGGCAATCGACTGACAGGCTAACAACGCAGAATCGTAAGCTCCGCCGCGGCAAAAGTTCCCCGTCGAAGGCCAGACGGCTTTTTGTGTGGTTGGGTCGAACTGCCCTGTGACCAAGCGGGGCACCAGGCAGCCAAACGCTGCACCCACCTTGTGCGCGCCCGTGGGAAACCACTTGCCCACCAAGGCGATGATGCGCGCTGGTGTACCGGTCAATGAGGGAGGAAATTCCAGGTAATTTACCCCGCCGAACCCACCACCGTAGGCTTGGGGCTGGTTTTTCCAGGTGATACGAAAGAGGTTGCGTGGGTTCAAATCCCACAGTCCAGTGGAGCTCAATTCTGCTTTGATTTTCTCCGGAATCAGCCCGGGATCTTTCATCTGGGCAAACGTGGGGATGATGATGTTACGCTCGCGCACGCGTTCGATTGCCCGTTGACGTCGTTCCTTTTCGATATGAAGGTCAATTGTTGCCACTTGAGTACCTCGCAATTAGATTAGTTTCGCTTTGATTCAAAATAGAAATTGATAGCCTAAAGTTTCGTGCTTTTTATTCTTCTTCTGGTCCCTCGCGCAGGATATACAGTGGTCTGCCCTTGGCTTCGTCATACAGCCTGCCGATATATTCTCCAAGGATGCCGAGAGAAATTAACTGTACGCCGCCCAAGAAGAGCACAGCAATCAAAGTGGAGGCTTGCCCCAAAAAGGCTTGGGATCCAGCCAGACGAGCAACGATTACTGCTGGAATAGCCAGAATGCTCAACCCCGCGCAGAAGAACCCCAAATAGGTAGCCAATTGTAGCGGGAAGTAAGAAAATCCGGTAATGGCATCGCTGGCGAATTTGAGCATCTTGCGCAGAGGGTATTTCGTCTTCCCGGCGAACCTGGCCGCGCGTACGTAATACACTCCTGTTTGTCTGAACCCCACCCATACCGACATGCCGCGCAGGAACCGATGCCGCTCACGCATTTGATTGAGTACTTTGACCACCTTGCGATCCAATAGGCGAAAGTCGCCTGTATCGCGCGGGATGTCCACGTCGGTGATGCGGTAAACCAGGCGATAGAATAATGCCGCGGTTATCAATTTGAACAGACTTTCCCCTTCACGTTCTTTACGGATGGCATATACTACTTCGTAGCCTTCACGCCATTTGGCGATCAAATCAGGAATCACCTCCGGGGGGTCTTGCAAGTCTGCATCGATGATCACCACAGCATCACCGCGGCTGTAATCCAACCCGGCTGTGACCGCGATTTGATGGCCGAAGTTGCGCGCGAAGATCAGCTTGCGCACGTGGCTATCTTGTTGAGCCAGGTTTTGAATTAGCGCTGTCGAACCATCAGTTGAACCATCGTCTACCAGGATCAATTCCCAACTCTCGCCGGTGGCTTCCATGGTTTCTCGCACGCGCCGATATAATTCGGGGAGGGACTCCACCTCGTTGTATATTGGAGCAATGATCGAGACCGTTGGAGACATGCTTCTTTTTGGCTCCATGCGTGGTTTATTGTATCATTCGCCTCAGGGCTTGCAGGGTGGGTTCAATGATTGGCGCCTGTGGCGCTGCCTGCATCGCCGCCCTCACATCCTTCAAGCCGCTCCCGCTGTTGATCACCAAGACCGGGGTGTCAGCAGACAACCATGGGCTGTTTATGGCTTTCTTCAAGCCGGCGAATGCTGCTGCACCGGCCGGTTCCGCAAAGATGCCGGCTGCACCTAAAGCGGAGATCGCCTGGAGTATCTCATCGTCCGAAACCGTGATGAATCTACCTTCACTTTCGCGCACGGCACGCAGGGCGCGGAACCCGTCACGCGGCAGGTCTACGGAAATGCTATCAGCTATTGTGTGCGCCTTCACCGCTTGGATGACGGACAGATTTTGGTCAAAGGCTTGAGCGATGGCTGCAGAGCCTTCAGCCTGTACACCTACTAAGGTAGGAAGCTTATCGATCCACCCCAACCGAAGCAGGTCTGTGAAGCCTTTATGCATACCGGTGATGATATTCCCATCTCCTACGGAAACGAAAATGGTCAATTCTTCCAAAGGTAGGTTTTCGAAACGCCTGAACCATTCCCAGATTTCGAAAGCCGCCGTTTTTTTACCTTCGGTGGTGAATGGGTTATATCCGGTGTTGCGGCAGTACCAGCCAAACTCCTGAGCTGCTTGCATGGAAAGATCGAATGCCTGGTCGTAGTTCCCGTCCACAAGATAGACTTCAGCGGCGTAGATGAGCAGTTGGGCGACTTTTGCGGGAGGTGCGCTTCTCGGGGCAAAGATCACTGCCTTTTGACCACTGGAAGCAGCCATGCCGGCCAGGGCTGCGCCGGCGTTTCCTGTGGAGGCGGTAACTACCACTTTAGCGCCGATTTCTTGGGCGCGACCCAGAACAATGGCGCTGGCACGATCTTTGAATGAGGCGGTGGGATTCTTGCTTTCGTCTTTGATCCATAACCTCTTCAGACCAAGAGCCTCTCTCAAGGGCTGTGGCTGGAAAACCGGTGTCCAGCCAGCGAACCGTAATGGGGTGTGCTCATGGCCAGGGTCAGCGATAGGGAGCAAAGGTGCATACCGCCATAATGAAGGTTCAGCGGCATGGAACAAGCGTTGTGGGGAAAGTGTGCGGTTGAGCTGCGCATAGTCTAAGATGACATCCAAATTCCCCTGGTCGTGCGGACAGGTGTAGCTGACCTCGTCTGGTGCAAATTCTCGCTTGCAATGCGAACATTGGTATCCAAGAAAGTGGTTCATCAATCTCCAAAGGTGAAGGTCATCGAAAGACCGAAATGATCAGATGGATAAAGCTGTGTGTGTTGGGGATGAGGGGTGTGACACACAATTTGGCAATCCTTTACTTGGATTGCGCCTCGAATGAATATGTAATCCAGCGTGCCACGCCAATCAGGGTTGAAATATTGCGGGCGTAAAAGAAAGAAAAACCCTAGGGCGGTTTTAAGCGTAGATTTTAAGCCACGCGCTAACGGAGTGGGGCAGGTGTATTGTGGTTCTTGGTGGTGAACTTGTGCATAAGCCGAGGTGAACTTTTCGCGCAACAGCGTCACTTCGGGCAATTCGGGTGTAGCGTTGAAGTCTCCGCCCAGGATGCACGCCTGTTCAGAGCTGCGTTGCGCGATCCAATCGAGCAAAAGGCGCACTTGAGCCTGCCTGGCGGGGGATGGACCGGGCTGCCAATACAAATGACAGTTGAATAAATTCAAAGCGTGGTCGTTGATTTTGTAGTGTGTCCATTGTGCCACGCGGTTTTGGCTTTGCAGGTCGAGGGTTTCCATCGTATCTGCAGCGTGTTTGCTCAACGTTGCCAAACCTTCGTAATGGCGTTCGAACCCGCTCTTGGGGCTGATGTACACATGAGGGTAACTAAGCCTCTCAGCCAGCCAGAGCGCGTTGTTGGAAGGCAGGTTCACCTCCTGGAAGAGCACCCAATCTGCCTGGAGCCTGTTGAGTTCTTCCACGATCAACTCTCGCCTTTTGTACCAGAGCTTTAGGTCGTTCAGGATGTTTAAAGTGACTACTTGGTAAATTCGATGGTGCACAAGCGGCCTATGCAATTGGAGCTGCTTCGGGGGGAGTCCTGACTCCAGCCATGAGCAGGCCGAGCTTTTCAGGTGTAGCTTCTTCAACGGGGACTTCACCCATGATTTCGCCTTCATAAATCACCGCAATACGGTCAGAGAGCGCCATGATCTCATCTAAATCTTCCGAGATGAGCAGAGTGGCGCTTCCCTCTAAGCGTTGTTGTAAAAGGCGTTGATGCACATATTCGGTGGCGGCGATATCCAGGCCGCGCGTTGGTTGAGAAGCGATGACTACCAGCGGGTTGCGTGAAAGTTCCCGCGCCAGAATGAGTTTTTGGATGTTCCCACCCGAAAGGTTTTTCACGGGCGTGTCTTGGGAAGGGGTTTTGACGTTGAAACTTTCAATGCGTTCTTTGGAAACGCGCGCGATGGATTGCAGATTGAGGAATCCGCTTTTAGAAAAAGGAGCTTTATGATGTTCTCTCAGGATCAGGTTTTCAGCCACCGTAAACTCTTTTATCATGCCGTCGCGCATGCGCTCCTCTGGGATGTAAGAGAGGCCCATGGCAATCAGCTCTGCCGGCGACTTTTCGTTCACTTCCTGACCATTGATGGAGATTTTGCCGCGCTTAATTTCGCGCAACCCTACGATGACTTCAGCCAGCTCGCGTTGCCCGTTACCCGATACCCCAGCAATGCCCAAGATCTCGCCAGCGTAAACTTCCAGGTTTACTCCGCGCAATGCATCGGTGTTGCGGTCGCTTTCCGCCCATAGGTCTTCGATCTTCAAGCGAATCGGCCCGCGAGGTACTGCGGTGCGTTCCTGTTTGGCGGAAATTTCTCTACCCACCATCATGGTTGCCAACATGGATTTATTCGTGTGGTGCGTTTGATGCGTGCCAACTTTGCGACCATCGCGTAGCACGGTCACTCGATCGCTGATCGACAACACCTCATGCAATTTGTGCGAAATGAAGATCATGGCATGGCCTTCATGGGCCATCTGTTTGAGGGTGATGAACAGTTCGTCCACCTCCTGCGGGGTCAGCACAGCGGTGGGTTCATCCAGGATGAGCAAAGCAGCCCCGCGGTACAGGGCTTTGATGATTTCTACACGTTGTTGTTGTCCAACCGAGAGTTGCCAAACGTATGCTTCTGGGTCCACCTTTAGTCCGTACATTTTAGCCAATTCTTCGATGCGGCGCGAGACCACATCCAAGTCAACCAGCAAGCCACGGGAGGAGCGTAGTCCCAGGGCAACGTTCTCTGCCACGGTGAGCGAAGGGACGAGCATAAAGTGTTGGTGAATCATCCCAATTCCCAGGCGAATGGCATCCGATGGTGAAGCGATATCTATCTTGGCGCCATTGATGAAGATCTCTCCTTCATCTGGTTGATACAGTCCATAGAGGATTTTCATCAATGTGCTTTTACCAGCGCCATTTTCTCCTAAGAGGGCATGGATCTCGCCGCTGGAAACATCAAAATCGATATGATCGTTCGCTAACACCCCCGGAAAACGCTTGACGATGCCGCGCATTTCCAGGTGATCGACGCGTGTGTGACCAGTGGGCAACAATTCCGAATTGGGCATACTTTCACCTAACAGAAGTTCATTGACCTGCATGGGAGGATGGGTACCATCCTCCCATGCGAGGTTGAATTTAGGACTCAGAGACTATTCACTCGGGCCGATCATGCCTTGGAGCAACTGCGGTAGGTACCAGATTTGCTCGTCAGTTGCAACTTCCCCGGCAGGGACATATTCGCTGCCGTCTTGCAAGAAGATCGGGCCAGTCCATACATTGATCTCACCCGAAGCCAGGCCGGCGATGAACTGCTCTAGGAAAGTGAGCATGTCTCCAACCAACGCTGGCCCATTCACCCAACCCACGTGTGTCTTGGTGTCGTCGGTGAGGTCCTCCCAGTAGGGTGGGTTCCAATCCCAGGACTGCTCCCAGGTGCCTTCCTTGACCTTTTGGGCGGTTTCCAGATAAGCGGGACCCCAGTTGAAGTACGGCACGCCGAGGCAGATATCAGGAGCCTGCTCGCATGCTCCCTTATAGTCGTAAGGGATTGCCCATACGCTCTCGCCCTGCGCGGCGCGTTGTCCAGCGACGTCGATTGCCTCGGTGGTGTCAATGCCGCTCAAAACTACATCGACACCCGAGTCGAAGAAGTTCGTCGCAACTTCGGTGGGATCCAGGGTTACACCAGGGATGTTGAACCAGAAACCGATCCAGGTGACGGTGAACTCGAGGTCATCGGGGTTGAGGCCCCGGTAGTTCTCATAGCAGTACCGTGCGCCGAGATAGGCAGAAGAAGCCAGGCGGCGGGTTTCGAAGTTGATCAACGGACCCAGATAGCCAAGTTTACCGGTTTGGGTAGCCAGGGCAGCCGCACAGCCAGCGATGGCTTTCATGTCTTCCATGCGTCCCATGATGTTGCCTTCGTTGGGCGGTGCTTCACCTGTAAGCACATCATCTCCAGAGATGTTGATGATGACGATATCCGGGTATTTTTCCGCTACACCCACCGTGTCCTCTTCGAATTCATCTGAGGTGGTGAAGATCAGCTTGGCGCCGTCTTTGACCATATCGTCCACAACGCCCTCGAGCGTGGCTTCAGGCTTGTCTGCAGGGTTCAAAGACTCGAAGACGATCATCCGCGCTCCAGGCAGGTTCTGCTCAACGTACAGCCCGGCTTCGTAGTGTGCCTGGCTCCAGCCATGGTCATTCTTTGGGCCCACCAGAACCATGCCAAAGACAAATTCCTCTGCCTCAACGGGCTGAGGCGCTTCGCCCACGACGATGCTGCCATCGATGATCCCCTGGATGGTTTGTTCAGCCAGCGCCTTAACTTCCTCAGGAAGCTCGAAATCTGGGTTGAATTCGATCTTCAAGCCGCCATTTGCCAGAGTGAGGCTAAACGCCTGACCGCCTAAAGTACCACCTTTTACCAGTGAGATGATCTCGTTGAGCACCACGGTCCAGTCATACACCTGGTTGGCAACGACAATGCTCGGAGCAAGGGAGGTCTGATTGGATTGGGTACCAAACCAAAGTACCCCTTTTTCTTCCGCGACACCGATTGCACCCACAACCATTTGTGCAGAACCGGTCAGGGCATCTGCGCCGGCATTGATGTGTGTTTGTGCAGCTTCAGAAGCCAGGGCAACATCGCTGAAGGAACCGATATAGTTCACGTTCACCTGGATGTCGGGTTTGGTAGCTTTCGCGCCTGCGACAAAACCATCTACATAGAGCTTCGCGTCGCCAGTTTCGATCGGACCGACCACGCCCAAAACGTTGCTCTGGGAGAGGCTTGCCGCAATCACTCCGTTGACATAGCCACCCTGCTCAGAACGGGCTTCATAGGCAAATACGTTGCTGATACCCTGATCTGAAAAGGTGTCCACCGTCGTACCCCAGGCGAAGCTCGTTTCTGGGAAGTCAGGCGCGATCTCCAACAGGGAACTACCGTATTGAGAGCCGTGTGCGATCACCAGGTCATATCCCTGGCTGGCATAGTCACGGATCGCTGCAGCAGCATCATCCACCACAAACATCCCTTCGGAGTAGGCGAACTCGAATTTGTCCGCGCCCATGGCGTTCTGGATGGCTACTAAAGCGTCGTACATGCTTTGGCTGAATGCCAGATCGTTGATCGCGCTGGGCATGACTACCGCAACACGGAATGGAGCTTCCATCTCTTCGGTTTCGACCACGGGAGGCATTGTCTCAACCGGTGCCGTGGTTGGGGTAGGGGCTGGTTTACACGCGCCCAAAACGAGCGCAGCCATCACTACTAAGCCTAAATACTTAACCAACTTGTTCATAGTTTCTCCTTCCTTAGATGAGCTTGACACAATTTAATCGGTATACTCTGAACTGATGGGTGACTGAGGGTATCGAGATTTGCACCACCTCCTTTTAAAAGTTTTTCATTGTTCGCTACGATCGAACGGTTTTGTCAATGCGGCTGGAGCGCGGGCACGCTGACCAGCCGCCATCAGCACCAATATGGTCAAGGCGTAAGGCATCATCACGGCGATGTCTGACGGTATAGGCAAGCCCAACACCTGTACCCAAAGTTGTAACGCATTGACCATGCTGAACAAGAGAGAGCCAAAAAGCACGCCTACAGGGCGCCATCCCCCAAAATATACCAGAGCCACGGCAATAAAACCCAGACCACTGGTCAGGTTTTGTTGGAAGACGTTGAGCAACGCGATGCTCAAAGAAGCACCGGCCACGCCCGAAAAAACGCCACCCATGATCACTGTCAGGTAGCGCACCCCGCTGATGCTTACCCCTAGCGCATCGGCTGCTGCTGGGTTTTCCCCCGCGGCGCGAATGTTCAATCCAACTACGGTCTTGTTCAGAACGAACCAGGAAAGCGGTACCAATAAATAGGCGCAATACACCATGGCATTGTGCTGGAAGAATACCGGGCCAAGGATGGGGATGTCTGATAAAAATGGGATGTGGATGGGTGGAAAGCCTTTGACCGTTTCTACCGTACCTAACGTTTTCTGGAAGAGCAGGTCGCTCATCCCCAGACCGAATAAGTAAAAACCAATGCCGCTAATGCCCTGTTCGGCTTTAAGGTTAATGCTCACAAAAGCCATGGCTAGACCCATTAGGGCTCCAACGAGCATGGCGGCAAGGAGGCCAAGCATCAGATTGCCTGTGGTCAGGGCGACATAGAATGCTGCGAATGCTCCCAAAAGCATTTGACCGTCTAAACCCAGGTTGAGCACGCCGCTACGTTGACTGAATGTCTCGCCAATCGTGGCATAGAGATAAGGGGTTGCCAGGCGGATGCCGGAGGCAAGGATACCGATGAGCACATTGATCGAGAGCAATTCTGTAATCATGGTGTCACCTCGACCTCGGGCTTCTCTGGGGTGCCTTTTTCATGAATGACCTCCGCAAGTTGTCGGCGCGTCAAACGCCGACGCCAGAGATCGCTACTCACCACGAAAACAACCAGCAAACCATTCAATCCGGTGATTAAAGCAGAAGGGATTTGCATGGCGCGTTGCATGGCGTTCGCTCCAACGATGAGCGCGCCGAACAAGAAGGAAGCCGGTATTGTCCCAATCGGGTGAAGCTGCCCGAACAGCGCCGCGACGATGCCATTGAACCCCGCGCTCCCCGTGAAGCCGGTGGCTGATCCATCAGTAAACATGCGGTGATGCACGCCATAAACCTGTACTGCGCCACCTAAGCCGATGATTGCCCCGCTTAGAAGTAAGGAGAGCACCAGGTAGCGCTGCACTGGGATCCCGGCGTATTTTGCGGCGTGAGGGTTCTGGCCCACAGCGCGGATGCGGTAACCTGTAACGGTGCGCCACAGAAAGATGAAGACGATGATGGCTACCAAGATGGCTAATGCGGTGCCGAGATGTAGCCGCGTGGGCACCAGGCGAGGCAAGTCGAAAGCGCGTGCGAGGCGCGCGGTTTGGGGAATCCGTGAGGCGGCTTCGAGTTGCACCGGATCGATCATCGGACCCCGCAAAAGGAAGTTCATCCCCTGAACGGCAATTTGATTCATCATGATCGTGCTGAGAATTTCGTTGACGTTGAAGTAGGCTTTGAGGAGGCCTGGTATGCCTCCCCAAATTGCACCGGCAATGAAACCCGTGATGAGCGCCAGTGGGACCAGTATCCAGCCGGGAGCATCCGGAAATGTCAAACCAAGCAATGTCGCGCTTACGGCTCCGGCCACCAGTTGCCCTTCGCCTCCGATATTGAGCACTCCTCCACGAAAAGCAATACATATTCCCAACCCGACAAACAAGAGAGGGGTGGCTTTCACTAATGTATCTGCCAGAGCGTTCTTGCTGCCAAAAGCTCCCTCAAACATGGCTTTATATGCTTCGAGAGGGCTCACCTTCAGCACGATCAGGAGTATCGCGCCAATAGCTAATGCAGCCAGAGTAGCCAACATGGGCATGAGGAAGTTATAAATCCCTTCGAAGTGCAGGCGTTGTTTCATCTTCTCTCCAAAACCATATTTTACTCTTCGATGACTGAAGCGCTCAATGACATAGGTGGTGAAATGCGTAAAAGTCGACGTAAGGGGGATTGTAACCTTTTCGGCATCCAGGTGATGACCCGTTCCGTGATGTCGCTTCCTACCGTGAGTAGCACAAAGATCATCAGCAGCCAGGGGATTGTGTTGAAGATTACTACGGAAACCTCAGGGAATGTACGCTGCAGAATAGTAGCCAGGACTTTTGTCGCGCCAAACAATACTGCACCGATTGCCCCTCGGATGGGAGACCATCCACCAAAGATGACAATTGCCAGAGCGATCCACCCTAAGCCACGGGTATGTCCATCGGACCAGCCGACCTTGATATCCAGGGAATAAGCAGCTCCCGCTATGCCTACCAGAGCTCCACCAATGAGGGTGTACCAGTAACGCACACGCGTCACATTCACGCCGCGCGCAAACGCTGCTTCCGGTCGTTCACCACTGCTGCGCAGATGTAATCCGGGTTGCGTGCGGTTGAGAAACCACCACGTGAAGAGGATCAAGAAATATGCGAAGTACACCACCCCGTCTTGATTAAAAAATATTGGCCCCACAATCGGGATGTCTTTTAGGAATGGGATGCCAAAGTGCCGCACCGCAACGCCTGGGATTCGCGTGTAATTCTGTCCAAGAAACGCACTTAGATCATCTCCCAATAGGGTAAGGACAAAACCAATGGCTACTGGGCTTTTACGCAAAGTGATGCTGCCAAAGGCGACAATCAGGGCAAAGGCTGCTCCAATCATTGCCCCGGCTAGAAAACCAAACCAGATGTTTTGGGTTTTCAACCCTATGACAAAGGCGACCATTGCCGCCATGAGCATACTGCCATCTAGAGAGAGGTTCACCACGCCAGCACGCTCGGATAAAGTCTCTCCACACACCGCGATGATCAATGGTGAGGCAGCCAGGATCACCGAAGAGAACATGCGCACAAGCTCTGCTTCATTCAAGGGTCTTTTCCTTGCGTAATAGCTTCAGCATGGATTTATCGCCAAATAACAAAATGAACAAAACCAGAATCCCGGTAATGATGCCTCCTAAAGCGGAGTGTAATTGGGTGCGTAATTGTAGAGAGATGCTTCCATTGAGCACGGCTGAGAAGAAGAAGGCGATTAATGGCACCCAATAAATATTGTAGTTTGATAGCATCACGACCAATAGTGCCAGAAACCCGATCCCTCCAGATATGCTTTGTCGTAGGCTATCGAACCAGCTCAGCACGCGCACCGCTCCACCTAATCCGGCCAGCGCGCCACAAAAAACCATCGCCAGGATGACCTCTCGTTCGCTGGAAACGCCCAATAGGTATGCGGAATATGGGTTTTTGCCCAAGGCTTTGAGTTTTAGCCCCCAAAAAGTGCCGCGCAAGGCGACAAACACGATGACCAAAGCTACAAGCGCAAATACCAGGGAGAGAGGCGCAAAGCGGGATTCCGCAAAACGGGGGATCAAAGCGTTTTCTGGGAAAGGTGCGGTGCCACGAAAAGTGCCCCCCTCAGGGGGTTGCCATGGGCCAGAGATCAAATAATTGGTAAGGATGATCGCCAGGTTGTTCAATGCCAGGCCGCCAAAGATTTCGTGGACTTTGCCGCGTGTTTTTAGAATCGCTGCCAGAGCCGCCCAGATAGCGCCAGCTGCCATGGCAGCGATAACCTCTGTCATTACTTGTAAAGTCGGAGAAGGCATATGCACTTTTAGCGCGATGCCGCTCGCCGCAATGGATCCCAGGATGATCTGGCCCTCCACGCCGATATTCCACAAACCAGCGGTAAATGTGACCAGCAACCCGCTGGCTGCCAGCAGAAGGGGCACCCAAAACGCCAAAACGCTCAAAGATTTCGAGAGATCGCCGAATGCACCGGATTGAATGGAACGAAAGGCATCTAGGGGATGGGTTTTAAACACGATCAATAAGACGCTGATGAAAGCCACAGCCCCAAGGATGGGCACGAGGGGCCATAGCCATCGTAGAACCTGGTCTTTGTTCATAGTGCCCCTCCGATGAGGTGACCTAGTTCATCCACGCTCGTTTGTCGTGCCTCGACCACACCGGACATCTTGCCGCCCGAAAAGACGGCGATGCGATCGCTTCGTTCGATGATTTCGTCTAAGTCTGCAGACATGAAAACAATAGCGGTGCCCTCCTCGCGACGTCTCAGCAAAAGCTCCCAAATCCAATTTGCGGATTGCACATCTAAGCCGCGCGTGGGGTGTTCGAGCAGTAAGAGGCGTAAGGGGTTGCGTAACAACCCGAATAACATCCTTTGTTGGTTGCCGCCAGATAGTTCGTCGGCGCGCGTCTCCGGGCTGCCTACCACTTGGTATTTCTGAATACGATCCGCGGTGAGCTGACGTGCGGATTTCCAATCAATGAAGAAGCTGTGTTTCGGTAGGGAGAGGACAATATGTTCGGTTAGGCTCAATCCATGGATCAGGCCTGCCTCCAGGCGTCCCGCGGCAACATAGGCGATGTTGGCAGCTTGTCGCCGGTGGTAGCTCCATGAAGTGATGTCTTCGCCGTTGAGGTATATCTGACCTTTGGAAGGTTGTACCAATCCTGCACAGGCTTTGAGGAACAACTCCTGACCACTACCTTCTAGCCCTGCCAGACCGAAGACCTCTCCAGAACGAATCGTTAGATTGATGTTTTCGATGGCCAGGCGGTATGTTTCCACAGATAGATTGACTAAAGTGAGCGCAGCCCCACTCAAATGCACCCCGGGGCGCGTCGCTGGAGGAGGAATTTGAGCAAACATCATTTCGACCAGCTTTTCATTGGGACAGGGGATTTCCGTGCCACCCACCAGTTTCCCGCCTCGCAAGACAAAGGCATAATCGCACAATTCTTGGACTTCGTCCAATTTATGGGAGACAAGGATCAGCGTCTTTCCTTCTTCACGGGCAAGTTTTCGCATTGAATCGAAGAGCTGTTCTTTTTGGTCTCCGCTGATCCCCGTCGTTGGTTCATCCAGGATCAAAACTTGAGCTCCACCGGCAAGTAATCGAATGAGTTCAAGTTGTTGTCTTTCTCCCAGGGAAAGGCTGTCGATATACGCGTGTATATCCAGATGAAAGTTGTACTTTTGGGTGTATTGCTTCAACTCCTGTTCGACGGTTTTGTAATCCAAGCGCAGACGCCTGTCTCGTCCCAATAGGTAATTTTCGATGATTTTGAAGGGGGGAAAATCCAATGGTTCCTGGTAGAGCATACCGATGCCGCATTTCAACGCCTGTGCGGGCGAGTCGAAATGTACTGCCTTGCCATCCAACAGGATTTGACCGCTATCCGCCGGTTGATAGCCGGATAGAATTTTCATCAAGGTGCTTTTGCCGGCGCCATTTTCTCCCAACAGGCCATAAATCTTCCCCCCTTCGAGCACCATGCTGATGCCATCGTTAGCTTTTACCGCCCCAAAATATTTACGGATTTCTCTGATTTCGATTTGCATCTTGGGCGCCTTCAATTTTGTCTTGGCGTCATTTTATCCCATTCCATGGCTTTACGCCGGGAGGATATGGGTGCCTGTTTCACCTTTTAATGCTCTACCAATGTTTTCGGGGTTAGTGATGATCGCTTCTTTACCTCCAGCTTCCAAATACCAGATGATCGCCTGAATTTTCGGAGCCATCGAACCTTTGGCAAAATGGTTCCCTTCTGCAAGGTAGCCTTTCGCTTCTTCCAGGGTCATATGATCGATCCATTGTTGATTGGGTTTTCCAAAGTTGAGGGCTACTTTTTCGACCGCGGTGGATATGAGAAATAAATCCGCATGAATCAGTCGCGCCAACAGGCTACTGGCATAATCCTTGTCGATCACTGCAGCCGTGCCCATATACTCTCCGGGGGCTTTTTCGATTACCGGGATGCCACCCCCACCGACGGTGATGACGATGATGCCACAATCGAGCAGACATTGTACCGCCTCAAGTTCAACGACTTTTTGGGGTAGAGGCGAAGCGACCACACGTCGCCAGCCGCGCCCCGCGTCTTCGATTACATCCCAGCCCAATTCCTCGGCGCGCTTTTTCGCTTCGGCTTCGTCCATGAAACCACCGATGGGCTTCGACGGGTTTTGGAAGGCAGGGTCGTTCTTATCAACCAGCACCTGCGTAACGACCGTTGCCACCCCTTTTTGAATGCCGCGCCGGCGCAATTCGTTTTGCAGGTTTTGCTGTAATGCATATCCGATGGCGCCCTGGGTGTCTGCACCACAGGCATCGAGCGGTACCTCATGTAATCCTTCCACGCGGTGGGCGATTTCTGAGCGCCTCAGGATGAAACCCACCTGTGGTCCATTACCATGCCCGATGGCCACATCCCAGCCTGCCTCAATCATATCCGCGATATGGTAGGTCGTTTCTTTCGCTGCCTGATATTGGTCTTCGACCGTTTGATGGTTTTTGTCCTTAATGAGGGAGTTTCCTCCGATCGCTACGACAGCTACTTTCTTTCTTGCCTCTGCCATGCTACTCTCCTTGAAGTAAGTCTATTAATAATATGGATGTCGAGATATTATCTCATCGTCAATGCCATCACCGCCTTTTGAGCGTGAAGGCGGTTTTCGGCTTCGTCGAAGACCACTGAATGTGGGCCATCCAACACCGCGCTCGTGACCTCGATATCACGATCAGCTGGTAGGGGGTGCATGTAGATGACATCATCCTTTCCTAGGGCGATTTTGGCTTCGTCGGCGATCCAGTGTTTATAGCGATCTTGGATGCGCTTGCCTTCTTCGGCGTCCTGTGTGGTCAAGAGGGGTCCCCACGACTTGGCATAGATGATGTCTGCTCCTTTGCAGGCTTCCTCCATATCATCGATGATCTCAAAGCCGGTATGGTATTTACGTGCCAGCCCTTTGGCTTCATCGATGATTTGCGGCATTAACTTGAACTCCGGCGGATGAGCTAGGACAATATCCAACCCAAAGCGAGGCATTTGCAAGATGAGCGATTGAGGAACGGAGATCGGTTTTAGATAACTTGAGGCATACGCCCAAGAGACGACCATCTTCTTGCCTCGCAAATCGCGTCCCTTCTTTTCGATGATCGTCATCAAGTCTGCCAGGCATTGATGAGGGTGGTATACGTCGCATTGCATGTTGAGCACCGGAACGCGCGCCGCCTCAGCCACAAAATTTAGATAGCGATTGCCCACTCCCCATTCGACATGTCGAATGGCAATGCCATCGAAGTACCTTCCGAAGATTTCACCCATCTCTCGTTCGGTATCCCCATGGGAAATTTGAGTCGTGCGGCTTTCGATGAAAGCTGCATGTCCTCCAAGCTGTGCCATGCCAGCCTCGAACGAACCGCGCGTGCGCGTGCTGGAAAAGAAGAAAAGCATAGCGAGCACTTTATCGCGCAGATATGCATGGGGCTCTCCCAGAGCACGCTTCCTCTTTAGGTCGAAAGCGATGTCCAACACGGTTTCCACTTCTTCCTTACTGAAGTCGAGGTCGCCGATAAAATCTCTACCTCGTAAGTCGGTTTGCATATTTATCCTCCAACATCGTTCATTCTTTGAAAAATTGCCTCATGCAGGGAGCAAGCTACCAGCTTGCCCCCTGCAATGCTGAGCTCTCATTCCATAGCGCCTAACACCAGCGCGAGCAAAGCCATGCGCATGACCACGCCATTGAAGGCTTCTTGCCAATATCGGGACCACCGCGTGATATCCACATCGGTGGGGATTTCATCCATGCGGGGTAATGAATGGAGCAGGATGGCATCTGGCTTGGCTTTTGTAGCCAGCAATTCCCGGGTAATTTTATAGTTCGGCGGTGTCAAACCCACGTCGCCAGCGCGTTCGTCTCTGGATTTGGTATAGTCTGGCTGGACTACGGGCTCTACCAGGATCACATCTGCTTTGCTGATTACCTGTTCCACGTGTTCCGCCTCGCTGAAATTCAAGCTGTATTGCTGTAATTCGGCTTTGAACTCCGGCGTCAGCGACATTTCTGGAGGTGAAACAAAGGTGATGGGGCAATCGAATTGCGTAAGCGCGTATCCTAAAGAATGCATAGTGCGCATGCGCATATCGCCTACCGCCAGCCAGGTGAGACCGTCAATGCGTCCTTTTTCCTGCAAAACCGTGTAAAGGTCAGTGAGGATTTGTGTTGGATGTTCACCCCATCCATCCCCGCCGTTGATCACCGGGATAGAAGCCCATTTTGCCGCTTCGTGTGGAGCCCCTTGTTGGAAGTGGCGCATGACGATGACATCACCATAGAACTCCAACATTTTGACGGTGTCTTTGATGGATTCCTGGTAAAAGTCGCCGGCGCGGGTCATTTTGGCATCCGCAAAGCCTGTCACATGGCCTCCCAAGCGATGCATGGCAGCTTCGTGTGCCAGGCGGGTGCGCGTACTGGGTTGGTAGAACGCAGTCACGAGGGTTTTTTCAGCCAGTAGGTTGCTGTTGCGCCTGGATTTCGCAATGGGCTCTAATTGCTTGGCGACTTCGAAGATGTGAAAGAATTCGTTTCGTTCAAAATCCTTTAGCGAAAGTATGTCTCTTCCTAAAAAGCTACGCATGTTTTTTTCTCCTTGTAAAGTAAATAATATAAAAAAATTTAATGGCCAACCCGGCGGACAACGTGAAAGCGGAAAAAACCGGGCAGGAAATAACTATGGCTATAATCCACCACTTTACCTTCGGTGGAATAAAGGTAGGCCTTGAAGACGATCAGCACGTCACTACGGTGCAGATTGAGTTGACGCATGACCTCCAAAGGTGGGGAGCTTGCGGAAATTTCTGTGCGCGAGAAGTGAAGAGGCGGTGTGCCGCGTTTGAGCAAGAAATCCAACACAGATCCATGGAAGGTATCATCCAATTCGGAGGGGAGAAGCACCTCCACAGGTAGCAAATCGACAAGATAGGCAATTGCCCGATTGCCTGCCCTAACCACGCGGGAAATGCGGGTGACTTCACTTTCATCCACCAGCGCCAGAGCGCGCCTTTCTTCTTCACCGGCGGGCACGCGTTCTACGTTCAAGTTGTGCCAGCTCACCTCTAAGCCTAATCGTTTTGCGATGGTCTCAATGCTTTCTAAGATTTCCAATCCGCTGTCGATCACACGAGGCGCAGTGATGAATGTCCCCGCCCCCTGGCGACGTTGGATGAGCCCTTGCATCTCGAAAGTGCGCATGGCTTCCCGCAAGGTGGCGCGCGAAACCCCGAACTCATGCGCCAGCTCAGGCTCGGAAGGGAGTTTTTCCCCCGGCGCTTTGGAGGCGATCAGGCGTTCTAAGTCCGAGTGCAGGCGAGAAGAAATAGGGCAATGATTCATCCGTCACCTTTAGTTTTCAATTGGGACTGTGTTTCAATGCTCATCGAATACAGGGATAAATTTGAATTGGTTGACATCTACCAATCCCAAATCAGAAATGCGCAATTCGGGTATCACCACCAGAGCGAGTAGGCTGAGTTGCATGTTTGGATTGTTGAGCGGACATCCGCATTTTTTAAAGCCTTCCAGTACGCTTTCTGCCTGTTGCGCAACCCGCTCCGCTCTCTGGTTGGACATCAAACCGGCGATGGGCAGGGCAACTTTGCCAATCACGGCTCCATCCTTCACCACCAATTGTCCCCCTCCGATTTTAGCCAGCTCATTGGCTGCAATCGCCATATCCGTGTCGCTTGTGCCCACCACAATCATGTGATGGCAGTCATGCGCCACGGTTGAAGCGATCGCACATGAAGATTTGAAGCCAAAACCGTGCACCAGCCCAACTTGTACATGGCCACTGCCTCGATGTCTTTCTACTAGAGCTACTTTGGCAATATTTTGCTCCAGATCCGCGTTCACCTCTCCTTCAGACACTTTAACGGGCAGGATCAGGTGCTTGGTTGGTGCCTGGTTTTCCACCACTCCGATCACATGCGCTTCCACAACGCCGTTGTGTATGTGGGGTTGCAATTTGAAATCCGCTGCTGTCAGCGCTTTCCCTAAGTGAACGGAGGCAGTCGCCCATTGTGGGTATTCGAACGCAGGTAGCTGAATGAGCACCTTGCCATGCTCGGCCACAAGCTTGCCTTTGGCAAACACCTGTTCCGCTTTGAACTCAACCAGGTTAGAAATGATGAGGATATCTGCGAATCTGCCTGGGGCGAGCATACCCAGGTCGCGGCTCAAGCCAAAATGTTCTGCGGTGTTGATCGTTGCCATTTGTATAGCCGTCATCGGAGACAGGCCATTGGCAATGGCCGTTTTCACCGCGCGGTTCACATGCCCTTCGTTGACCAGGGTTTCAGAATGGGCATCATCTGTACACAGGATGAAGTGGCGGGGGTCTAAACCCTCTTCGGTGATGGCGCGCACGCCCTCGGCGACATCATGCCAGCCAGAGCCGAAGCGCAACATGGCTTTCATCCCTTGCCGCACGCGTGCCATGGCATCCTCTTTTCGTGTGCCCTCATGATCGTCTTGTGCGCCGCCAGCCACATAACCGTGAAATGCGCGCCCCAAATCTGGAGAGGCATAGTGACCGCCGATGACTTTACCTTTTGTTCTTGCCACTGCCATTTCGGCATGCATCTTTTCATCACTCAAGAACACTCCAGGGAAGTTCATCACCTCTCCAAGTCCGATCACGCCTTCCCACTCCATCGCTTCGGCTACCTCTTGCGGCCCGATTTCGGCTCCGGGTGTTTCCAGCCCTGGTGCCGAGGGAACACATGATGGGATTTGCACCCATACATGGATGGGTTGTTGCGCGGCCTCATCCACCATGAGTTTGATGCCTTTTAACCCAAATACATTGGCAATCTCATGAGGGTCGATGAACATCGCCGTCGTCCCATGTGGCATTACTGCGCGCACGAATTCTGTAATAGTCAGCATGCCGGATTCGACATGCATGTGCCCATCGAGCAGGCCGGGCACGAGGAATTTTCCGTTCGCATCGATGGTGCGTGTGTTCTCCCCGATTGTGTGCGCCGCGTTCTCGCCGATATAGGCAATGCGTTCTTTGTAAACGGCGATGTCTGTATGCGGGATAAATTCTCCAGATTGAACGTTTACCCATACCCCATTGCGAATGACCAGGTCGGCGGGAGATCGTCCCATGGCGACATCGACTAATTCACGCGAGATGTTCATCCAGGTTTTGGTATCCATCGCACTTTTTACCTCTCACTTAAGTCACTGAGCGTCATTATGACCCATTCAATAGGCGGTGAGCTGCCTGATTATGCTCTTGCACCAGCTTGGGCAGGTCTATGTTGACCAATTGTCCGTCTTTAACAACGAATGTTCCACCTACTAGGTTGTAGTCGACCTGAACGGGCGCGCAGAGTAATAGCGCTGCAATAGGATCGTGCAGCGCGCCGGCAAACTCCAATCGGTCTAGTTTAATAGCAATGCAGTCTGCACATTTTCCGACCTTCAGGGAGCCGAGGTCCTCACGCCCTAACACGGCTGCACCTCCCCGTGTTGCTAGGCGCAGGGCTTGGCGTGCGGTCATAAGATCCGGCGATGCCTGTGCGCTCAGAGAAGCGCCTTCCAAACCTGCTTTTAGGCGTGCCACGAGCATCGCTTGCCGGGCTTCTCCAAGCAGGTGCGAGCCATCGTTGCTTGCGGAACCATCCACCCCAATGCCCACACGAACTCCCCATGCGAGCATGTTAAGCACAGGTGCAATACCCGACGCCAAGCGCATGTTCGATGTGGGGCAGTGAGCCACGCCGCTTCCCGCTTCACCCATCAGGCGCATTTCGGGATGGTTGATGTGCACACAGTGGGCGAACCAAACATCCGGCCCAATCCAGTTTAGCGTCTCCATATAACCCACCGGACGAAAGCCAAATTTTTCTTGACAAAAGACCTGCTCATCTTCGGTCTCTGCCAGATGGGTATGCAGGTGCACGCCGTATTCTCTGGCGAGAGAAGCGCTTTGCCGCATCAGGTCTGGGGTAACGCTAAATGGCGAGCATGGCGCCAAGACGATGCGTATCTTCGCCCCAGGGTTGGGATCGTGGTAGGTTTCGATCAAGCGCTGGCTGTCTTCCAAGATATCGTCTTCTCGTTCCACCACGCTGTCTGGAGGCAAGCCTCCCTGGCTTTCTCCCAGGCTCATGGAGCCACGCGAAGCATGTAAGCGCACCCCCACCTCTTGGGCTGCCCAAATTTCGTCATCCAGGCGTGAGCCGTTTGGAAAGAGATAAAGATGGTCTGAGGCAGTGGTGCATCCAGAGAGCGCCAGTTCTGCCAGCGCAATCTTTGTAGAGACGCGAATATCATCGGGGGTTAGCCTCGCCCAGATGGGATAGAGGCATTTTAACCACTGAAACAGATTGGCGTTCTGCGCTTTGGGCACCACACGCGTCAACGTTTGATAGAAGTGATGATGGGTGTTGATCAATCCAGGCAGGAGGATGTAGCCGCTCAAATCCAGGACTTCGTCTGCAGAGCTGGGTAAGTTGGCCGTTTCGTCCACTTGCTGGATAAAACCATCTTGAATAAAAAGACCACCATCGGGAATTTCCCGCTGGTGGTCATCCATCGTCACTAACAAGGTGGCATGACGAATAAGCAGAGTGGTCATTGGCATGTTTTTCTAGCGGAATTAATTGTCAGACAATTACAGTGTATCACCAATGCGCAATCATGTCAATAAAAATTTGAAATTGTCTGACAAATAGTGACAAAATGAGTGGATCCACGCTGATTTGCGCAAGAATCGGGTGGCATTCTGCGATAAAACCGATAAAATCTAGAGCAGCAACAGGTTGAGCCAACGCAGGTTTCAACCAAAACTGGTTGTGGTGCGAGCCTTTTATGTGTTGCTTGCGCAAAGGAGAACGATGCACACAGTAAATTTTCGTAAGATGGCTGAAGATTATGAGATCGTGGCGAAAGCGATCCGCTATCTTGAAGAACAACACCCCAAGCAACCCCAACTCAGTGAAGTCGCGGCATATTTAGGGATGAGCGAGTTTCACTTTCAGCGCTTGTTTACAAGCTGGGTGGGTATCAGCCCCAAGCGATTTTTACAATGCCTTACTTTGGATTACGCCCGAAAGGTATTGGCCTCTTCACAAAGTTTGATGCTCACAGCATTTCAAGCGGGTTTATCCGGGCCTGGGCGCTTACATGATTTGTTTTTGACCTGTGAAGCCGTGACCCCAGGAGAATTTCGAAGACGCGGTGCAGGCTTAACGGTTCGTTATGCGTTCCATCCAACGCCGTTTGGCGAAGCCCTGATTGCCATGACTCAGAAGGGTATTTGTAATCTCCAATTTGTAGATGCCCATGGACGAGATGCGGCTTTGGAACGCCTGGCGCGTCAGTGGGCGCGGGCGAATTTATTGGAAGACCAAGATGCAATCGCTCAGATTGTGCCGCGCATTTTTTCAAACCTGCCTGTAACTGCTGGCATCCCCCTGAAGCTGCACATCCTAGGGACGAACTTCCAAATCAAGGTATGGGAAGCGTTGTTACGCATACCGGCCGGAAGCATGGTCTCATATCAGGATGTAGCTATCTTTATTGGTCTGCCTACCTCCGTGCGCGCCGTTGCCCAGGCGGTTGCCAGGAATCCGGTGGCGGTGCTCATCCCATGTCACCGGGTGCTGAGGAAGAGTGGGGAGATTGGAGGGTATCGTTGGGGAACGACGCGCAAGAAAGCTCTATTGGGTTGGGAATTGGCGCATTTGGAATAAGCCTATTCAACCTGAGGGTTGCGCGCTGCAGGAAGTCCCGCCAACGGCTCTGCCGATAGCACTGCGTTGAGGATGGCTTGAGTAAAGACTTCCGCCGCAAAGGCGCCAACGGTGTTCACATCCACGGGCTTATTCCCCGTCGAAAGCGCGAATATCGTATCTCCATCCAGCATGGTGTGCGCTGGGCGAATAGCTCTGGCTAATCCATCTTGTGCCATTTGCGCCACCTTATTGGCTTGCTCTTTATTTAGCTCGGCGTTTGTCGCCACAACCCCAATGACCGTGTTTTCGCCAGCGGCAAATTTCAGGATCGTCTTTCCCACCAGTGAGCGCATGACCTCTAATGTATTCGCAAAATATTCTTCTGCGCCGATTTTGATAGGACCTTTTTGCAGGCTGCGCGCGCCGGCCAGAATACGGTTATTTGCCGGGTCAATGACATCTCCGAATGCGTTGACGGCTACCAGTGCACCCACGACCACCCCTCCCCCAATTTCCATGCTAGCGGTGCCAATGCCGGCTTTCATCGCCTGACCGATGCCTAAAATTTTGCCCACAGTTGCGCCTATGCCGGCACCCACATTGCCGCTTTGCACTTCATCGGCACGCGCTTTCAGGCAAGCCTGGTATCCCATGGGAGCATCCGGGCGAATATCTGCGCGCCCAATATTCAAGTCGAAGAGGATCGCTGCCGGCACAATGGGCACGCGCGCCACACGCACATCAAAGCCCACCCCGCGCTCCTCAAGGTAGCGCACGACCCCACCGGCTGAGTCTAATCCAAAGGCGGAGCCGCCCGAAAGCACCACAGCATGCACCTTTTGCACCAGATGCATGGGGTGAAGCGCATCCGTTTCGCGCGTGCCGGGCGCCCCTCCGCGCTGATCTACGCCTCCCACCGCGCCTTTTTCGCACAACACTACAGTGACTCCCGTGATGGCTTCTTCATTGTGTGCATGCCCAACTTTTATGCCCGGGACATCGGTGATTCGGTTGTTGATTTTCATGCGCTTCCTCCTGGTTTAATCGTTTGATGGTATATGGTTTTTTCTGCATCGATTTGCATGAGAAAATGGTGTAAGAGGTCCACGCCTTCCT
Organism: Anaerolineae bacterium; assembly: GCA_037439525.1. Lineage (GTDB taxonomy): Bacteria > Chloroflexota > Anaerolineae > Anaerolineales > UBA4823 > JBBIVW01. Next base: position 537,014 of record JBBIVW010000001.1, on the reverse strand, counting down.
CCAGGCGTTCGAGTTTTACGCGCTGCAGATTATCACTGGCGTGGTGAAATCCGCGATCTACAAGGTGCCGGTCCAATGTGCCTATGGTCGTGCAGGGTAGGCCTGCAAAGAGAAAAGAACTCCCATCGCTGTTGATTACCGGACGAGGACGTGGAGGTTTGCCGTGCACTACCTGAATGCTGGATGCTATGCTTGCATTCAACCATGCTGAGGTTGGCAACTGCCTGAGGGAATTACCGTCTTTCTCCCAATAGACATAGTCTCCGTCTTGAGCCATGACTTCCAGGTTGAGCGCAGCAGCAGGCGCCTTCCACTCCCGCTGGTGCACGTACGCGCGCGACCCCTGCATGTTGACTTCTTCGCCGCAAAACAAGGCGATGGTGAGGTGGGTGTTTAGCAGAGGAAATCCCTGGGTGTGCAATCGTTCTGCGAGTTTTAATAGGATGGCGCAAGCGGCGCCATTATCAACCGCTCCTTGGCTGGGTGGGCGTAAACATCCAAGTGACAGATTGAGCCCTAAGCCCCAGGCAAGGATCAATAACGGCAGGTTTGCTATGATGCCAATAACATAAACCCCTCCTGCCCAAGAAGAGCCGGAGTGGTTGAGCCACCCATCCAAGACTCCCCATAGGCCACAAAAGATGGTCAGGGCGATTCCCAAAGGCAGGTTCTTGAGAAAGAACATGCGCTGATGATGATCGAGCAGTTCTGTTTTACTGTCGTAATGCGCACTGATTATGATCTCTTGCACCGGGGTAGGGGGCGCGAATTTAATCAGGATGTTCTTTCCAAGCGAAGATTTCAAACGTGTGATGGTTGGGACATTAAACCCTACATCAACCAAACCTCCGATGAGACCTATGAAGGCAATCCACAACACCCACCAGCCCCAATGCATCCAGAGAGCCACTGCCAGCAGCGACCGAGAACAGATCAACCAGATGCCGATCCATGTGAAGAATTGGTCGTATAACCGAAAAGAATGGATTTCGTGCTCCATGCCCACATAGCGCAGATATTCGCTGATCGCGGTGAACGTCTGCTCCAATGCCCGGCTTCCGTTCGGGCGAGGTTTACTGAATACTTCCATCCATTCCGTAAAACTACGAGGCATTTGTTTTTCCGATCCAGTGTTCCCAATCAAAGGCAAAGAGGCCCGGTGTGCCTCCGGTATGTAAAAACACCAGAGTTTGATCCTTGGCGAAATACTGTTCTGTGATTAAGGTCAACATGCCGGCAAAGGCTTTGGCAGTGTAAATAGGGTCTAGCAACAGGCCTTCTAACTCTGCAGCAATACATAAGGCATCCATGCCCTCCTGGCTGGGGATGGCATAGCCAGCTCCGACAAAACGATGTTCAATGAGGGGCACGTCTGCGGCGCGAAATGTGTGAGGCTCGCCCAACTTTTCGCAAATCTGGCTGGCCAGGTGGGCAATGGAATCGGGAAAACCTCTCCATAGTTTTCCGACATCGATGCCGAGCACCTGTATGGGCGCGCCGAGTAACTGGAAGCCTGCCAGCAATCCTGCCAGTGTGCCTCCAGAACCGGCCGCCACGATGATCAGCGCATTGCCAAGCGCTTGCTCGAGCACTTGCTGGTAGATTTCTAAAGCCGCGCGCACATAACCCAGGCACCCCAACCAGTGATGCCCACCCACCGGAATAAAGTAATTTCTCCCTACCCACAAACGAGAGAGCCATTGGACCAGCCTGATGCTGGTTTCCAATGACATCCCACCACTTCCTCCCAGAGGGATGAAATGCATCTTTGCCTCGAGAAGGTGGTTTATCGCCAGGTTTCCGACAAGCTCTTTGGGGCGCTTTTCAAAGAAAAAGAGGTGGCATTCCAGCCCTGCACGGTTGGCAGCAGCGGCAGTCAAGCGCGCATGATTGGATTGCAACCCCCCAAAGCTCACCACTTTCTGATGGCGGCTCGCTTGGGCATCCGCAATTAGAAGCTCCAGCTTACGCACCTTGTTGCCCCCAAGTGCTGGCCCGAGAGTATCATCCCGCTTGACCCATAAACAGCGCTGATACTTCTGGCTCAGGCGCGGCATTTCCTCCAGGGGGGTGGGGTAGGTGGCCAGCGAAAATCGTGGAAATCGATCTAAAGCGGCTTGCAATTCTTCGGGTTGCATGTCACCTCAGTTTTGAAGCAAGTGTTTTGCCAACCGTTTTCCAAATCCCAGAATCGTGAGCACGGTAGGACGAGCCAAAGCTTCTGGGAAGGTGCTCGCATCGCAAACAAAGAGCCCTTGTACTTCGGTTTGCAAGTTCTCGTCCAACATGGTGCCTAACCGCACCGTGCCGCTGGGATGTGTGCCGCGTAAAGGCGTGGTGAATATCGAATCCGCTCTTGCGCCGGCTTCGATAAGGATTCTCCGGCAAACTTCCTCGGCATAATGGAGGCGTTCCCGGTCTTGAACCGTGAGTGGTTTGCTGATCTGCCCGTTGGCATACACTCCGCCGGAAATTTCATCCTTAAGCTTGATCATGACACCCAAAATATTGTTCCACTTTGGCCAATAGAGGGGATAGCGCCATCCTTTCAAGGAGGTGATCATCGGGTACAGCAACCATGGATCGATTAATGTGCTGAGCATATAGCCATTCTCCAAGTCTTCCCAAGACCAGGTCATTGGAGGTTCGTTGCCAATGCCGCGCTGAGGGGAAATGCCATACACCATGACGGTCACATCCATGGTCATACCTTGACCAGCTTGTGGGAATGAAGATTGAAGCAAAATACGCGGTGTACCGATGCCGCCTGCGGCGAGGACGATTTGAGGAGCGTTCACGGTGAATTCACGTCCCTGATTTTTGCCTTTCACTCCAATGACCTGTTTGCCATCGTGAAGTACACGATCCACGCGCGCCCCTGTCCAGAGCTCTGCACCGTGGGCGATTGCCTCATCGATCCACTCAGCGGCGTTCCATTTAGCCCCACAGCGACATCCCAGCATGCACTTTGCACCACAGTCGAATTCTTTGGCGCGTGTGGGACGCATGAACTTCGCTTGAGGCAACCACTCATACCCTAGAGCCTGTGCTGCTTGCGCGATGCGCGTGGAAGCTTCCCCACGCCATTCAGCAGGCAAAGGGGCGATTTCCAATTCTTCGATGATCTCAGACGTTTCTATAGATAAGTCGATATGATATTTGTCTTTCAACCAGGCTGGAGGCGAGGCGGCGCAACCGCAATACATGCTGGTTGCACCACCGACCATCAATGGACGGATGATGTTGAGCCCTTCGCGGGTGAACAACAAGCTGCTTCGGTCCGAATAGCGCAGTGCTCCCAGATAGGTGCCATAATAGGGTTTTTTACGAAAGTCGTGCCCTCGCTCTAAAATCAGAACGCGTTTCTCTTGTGAGGCAAGGTGGCGCGCTACGCTTGCGCCTCCAGGTCCAGAGCCAACAATGACGACATCATATTGCTGTGAAGAGGATGTATGCATAGGTTTTTTCTCCTGATTGTTATGGTTCTATCGAGCACATCGCGTTTTTTTACCTTCAAGCGTAAGCCGAGAGTGAACCATCAGAACTTCAATGCCGTATGGGCTGTTTTATGCTATTATAATCTTATTTTACTCTCATCTTCTTGAGGTGCACCTATGAGCAAAAGTCACACAAGACCTGGCACAGCTTACTTGATCTTTCTAACCGTGGTGTTGATGATGGTTTCAATTGTCAATGTTGCCGATAAAGAACTCCTTGCTCCGGTAGTCGATGCAGTCAAGATCGACCTAAAAATGAACGACGCTCAATTGGGCTCTGTCCGTTCTGCGGTGTTCATCGCCGCTCTGTTGGGCCAGTTTTTTTGGGGACCTCTCTCGGATCGCTGGATTCGGAAAAATGTGATCACTATTGGCACTTTGATTTGGAGCGGCATCACCTGGCTGACGGCGTATGTATCCAGTTATCCGCAATTATTATTGACTCGGGCAGGGATGAGCTTTGCGGAAGGTTGTTTCAACCCATCTGCCTTTGCTTTGATCACCGATGAAGCCCCAAAGCGCCGTCATGGCCTGGTTTTAGGGTTGATGAGTTTGACCTACCCGGTGGGTACAGCAGCTGCCTTAGTGGTAGCCAGCCTGATCGGAACCCAACACTGGCGCGTACCATTCCGGATTTTTGGGGCCATCGGTTTGGGGTTGGGGTTGTTGGTTTATTTGTTTATCCGAGAACCCAAACGAGGCGCGAGTGAAGAAGAGGTCCAGGAACAAGGGGCGACATATACCGGCCGCTTTTCGTTGCATGAGTTCTTGAACATGTTGCGGGTTCCTTCTCTGACTTTGGGCTTTGCGTTGGATACTTGCCAGGCGACGGTGAATTGGAGCTTCGCTTTTTGGGCGCCGACATATTTGACGCGCTACCATATCGCTCCAAATGCAGAATCTGCTGCCCTGGCTCTATTACCTGCTATCCTGGGCTTTGTCTTAGGTGCTGTGATCGGAGGGTGGCTCGTCGATAGGCTAAAAGCCCGTACGCGCCTTGCGCCGGTCATTGTGGGCTTGATGGCGATGAGTGGTGGCTTCATTGCCGCAGTCCTCGTCTTCAACCTGTTCGATATGCGCGCTTTGATGCTCGCAGCGTTCTTCCTGGGTGTGATCACATACATGGTCATGCCTGCGGTAAATGTCATCCTCTTCAGTGTCGTTACCCCAGAGACAAAAGCTACCACCATCTCTGCCAGCAACATCATATTGAACAGTGTCATTGCCCTATTGACTTTAGCGATAGGCATTATCAGTGACGCCACAGAGCTGCGCATTGCATTTGGAGGTGTCGTTATCTTGATGTATGTACTGGGCATTCTGGTTTGCCTGGCTTTATTGAGGACCTTTACACGCGATACATCCAACCGCGACGCCATCGTTGCTCAAAGGGTTGCCTAAGCGCCATTACTTTACTATGAGCGACCATCTTCAAAAGCGCTTTTTAGTTCTGTAAGGCTTGGCTTACAACATTGCCTGCTATGTTAAAATTGTGAAATTAGATTATGCATGAGAAGCGCATTCCTTTGAAACAGATTCTTCCTTATTCTTTGGGGGGGATCGTATTGGGTTTGTGCTTTCCTGCGCTTGGCGCGCTTTTGCATTCGCTGCACTTCGACCTGCCGTTAACATTGACCACTTTCATCACATTACAGCGCGAAAACTCAATGCTTTGGGTGATCGATAGTGCGCCGATTTTTTTGGGCTTATTGGCTACTCTAGTAGGAATGCGCACCGCACAGCTCAAACAAATGGTAGAGGATTTGGATCAAGCTGTAGAAAAACGTGCCAGAGATATTCAACTCCAAAGCAGTTACTATCAGGCATTGATCCAGAACAGCCCTTTGGCCATTGTCACCCTGGATCACCACCATCGTATCGTTGCGCTAAACCCGGCGTTCGAGTCTTTGTTTGGATACTCCCGCGAAGAAGTATTGGGAAAAGATCTGGATGACATTATCACCACCCCAGATTTCAAAGAAGAAGCAGTGGCTTACACGCAGAGGGTAATGGGCAATCAACCATTGCATGCTTTCGGGCAACGCCGAAGAAAAGATGGGACCTTTGTCGCAGTTGAAATTCACGGCGTTCCAGTGATTATCAATGGACAGCATGTGGGTGCTCTGGCGTTGTATCAGGATATTTCCGATCGAATGAAGGCTGAAATCTCCTTGAAGGAGAGCGAAGCGCGTTTTCGCAGCCTGTTTGACAACTCCCCCATTGCTTTGATGGAATTGGACTTTTCTGCGGTAAAAGCGCTCCTTGAGCCACAAATATCCTCTTCCGAGATCAAACTCCTCGAGTATTTCGAAACGCACCCGCAAACCCTCTCCCAGTGTCTCCATTTAGCCATGGTGTTGACGGTCAATCAGGCTGCTTTGGAGCTTTTTCAAGCCAATGAAGCCGAGGAATTCCTTGATGCGGGTTTGCCAGCCATTTTTGAGCCACAAAGCTTCGACCATTTTAGAGATTGCCTGATCAAGTTCCTGGAAGCGGATGCAAATTTCGAGTGCGCCTTGCAATTGAAAACGTTTAAAGGTAAAACGATTTTCACCGTCATCCAGATGTCGCTCGCTCCAGGGCACGAAAAGGATTGGTCGCGGGTTTTCATTTCCATTGGCGACATTACCGAACGCAAAAAAGCGGAAGAGAAATTGCGCTATCTTAGCCTTCATGACCCTCTTACCGGCCTTTACAATCGCGCCTTTTTCGATAACGAGTTGGAGCAATTGAATCAGAGAGGTTGCCATCCGGTGAGCATGATTCTCTGTGACCTGGATGATTTAAAGCTCATCAACGATCGCTATGGTCATACCAGTGGGGATAAGGCGCTCCAGACCGTCGCCGAGATACTGCGCAAGTCGTTCCGACAGAATGATGTTCTCGCGCGTATTGGAGGCGATGAGTTTGTCGTGTTGCTTCCGGACATGAATGCGCCTATGGTTAAGCACGCCATCGACCGCATTCAGGCTCACATCCGCCGTCATAACCAGTGTGCAGCAGGGGATGCTGAAGATCCACAGGTGAACCTTTCAATAGGATATGCAACTACGCTTTATGAAGGGGAAGGGTTGATAGAAGTCTTCAAGCGTGCGGATCAGATGATGTATGCTGTCAAAAGCGATCATAAAGTTGGTCTTAGTGATCGTTGAACCTCGGCGGATGATTCCCTGAGCTGGATCGAAAATTGACACGTATAAGGGTTGGAGTATAATAGTCCACACTGGCCCGTTAGCTCAATTTGGCAGAGCAGCTGACTCTTAATCAGTAGGTTGCAGGTTCGAGTCCTGCACGGGTCACTTCTAATTTGAAAGCATGGTGCGAGATTCACTTGCCGATCAACATCCTTTCTATCCTTGGTAGCGTCCGTCAGGAAAGCCATACCGCGCATGCCCTCCAGGTTGTGCTCGATCATCTTGGTCATCTGGAAGATGTGCAGACAAGCATGATTTGTGCGGCTGATATACGCCTCTACCCACCAGGCGTCACAGGTGGTGACTCCCAGTCACCAGAATTGCGCCAGAAAGTGAAGTCTGCCCATGGTGTCATCCTGGCAACGCCAGAATATCATGGCAGTTTTTCCAGCTTGATGAAGCTGGTAATCGAGAATTTAGGCTTTCCTTCTGCTCTGTCAAAGAAACCCGTCGCGCTACTCGGTGTGGCTGGAGGGCGCATTGGTGCGATCAAGTCTTTGGAGCATCTTGCCAGTGTATGCCTGCATGTTGGAGCGATTGTCATGCCAGGCCCAATTTCGATCGCCCACTCTGATAAAGTTTTCGATGTTCGGGGGAATTGCCTGGATCAGGAAATTGCGCAATCTTTGCACCAGCTAGGCGAGAGGTTGGTGCGTTACATCCGCGAGACGACCTGCCCAGACGTCTCTATGGAAGCAATGGTGCGCGATTAGAAGCAAGCACGCGGAACCGTTGCGGGTTCTCTTTAATCCGTTTCAACGAAATAAGCCACAGCCGTTTCCAGGTCAGAATTCATTCTTATAGTGAGTTTCATCGTCTTCTTGATTGCGGATAGATCGATGACACGAATCACATTGGATAGGTAGGCATGTTCGGGGATGAACGCCGCCAGCAAATTCTCCCTTTCGGTCAGGAATTCTTGATTGAGATATTCCTCCGGGTCGTCTGCATAAATGGGCACATAGCTGATCGATGCCTCCACCAGGTCCTGGAAGAAATGGGTGCCAAAGGATGGCTCCGGAGCAAATTCACCGAACTTTTGGGCGATCTCCACCAGCAATCTCGTGTTGCAGATATCGGCATAGCCTACGCTGACGCCGCTTTTAATGTCCCCTCGACTTCCCCACCTGCCTGGACCGATCAATATGAACTTCCTTTTCGGAAGGAGTTTGTTTAATTTTCCTATCGCTTTACCGATTTCAATGAAATGCGAATAATCCGATAGCTGATAAAAAGCTGAAGGCACAATATAGACGATGTGGGTGATGCCTTCGATGGAGGCGTTCGGCACATATCTATTGGACTTGAACAACAACTGATCTTGGGGGATATTGTCCGGAATCATGCCGGGTTGTTCTTCTTCTGGATAACTTTGTGCGCGGCATTGCAAGAGATAAAAGGATTGCCCATCGAAGGCAAACTCGATATCCACGGCATAACCCAGGTGTTTTTTCAAAGCCTTTAATAAAACCTGTAATTGTTTGAGGAAATCGGTGCGTTCAATGATGCCATCGAATGTGACCACATAATCAGCCGTGCCGTATTGTGCCGGAAAGGATACAGGCTTGAGTTGTCCATCCACGACCTGCGAGAGTAGCAGGGGTAGGTAAGGGTATTGAGGGCCGTATTCTTTGATCACCTTACTCACTTCAACCGTCTCGAACTGCCCGCGTTCCAGGTTGATCACATCCATCTTTTTGGGAGAATAGCGCATGACTTCTTCAGGTGTTACGTTGATTTTTAATCGCGGTGCTCCAGGTGCAAGCATGACGGGGTAATCGTCGCTCAATCGATCTACAGCACGAGTGCCCAACCCGGGTACCAGCCGCACGAATCCGTCTTCCCGCTGAATGCGGCTTGACCAGCGAAAATTATTGTCCGAAAAAGCCACACCTGCGAAAGCCGGAAAGTAATAATGACCCACGCGTGTGCCGACTACTTCTTGTATCAGAATGCCCATTTCTTCATGGTGGTTGATCAAACTATGTTCCATCCGATATTGAATGGGGTCTGGGGCAAAGGTTGAGGCATACACTTCGGTGATGGCATACACCAACGCTCTCAAACGTTCTTCCTTACTGCCACTGTTGGGAAGGAACAAGCTTTTGTACTTCCCTGCGAATGACAGGCCATACTGGTCTTCTAACAGGCTGGAGCTTCGCACGATAAGGGGTACGCCTTGGATATCGTCCAAGGCAAGGGATAAGCCGCGGATGATCTCCGGTGGAAGCGCAGCGCTTTTAAACATATGCACCAGGTAGGGATATTCCTGGCGAACCTGGGATACGTCTTTGTATTTTTGAACGACAAAATCCTCAAGATTGTTATAGCTCAAGAAATAGAACAAATTGTCTGAAGCGATATACCAGGTTTTAGGCACGCGGATGGGTTTGAATAATGTGTCTAATTCTGGTATGGACTGGATGATCTTTGATGCCAGAAACAAGCCCACACCTTTACCGCCTAATCGCCCGTGGCTTTCGTTGTGGGCAATCAAATGTTCTAAAAGCTCATCGAAGTCTTTAATTTCACAGTATTTTTCCGCCATTTCGATGAACGCGGGTTGGTCGTTTAGGATACGGCGAATTAAACCGACACGAATGCTCTTTTCTCTGGGGGGAGATAATTCCAATCCATGGCTGAGCAAATGGCGGTAGCGCTCTAGCGCGGCGCCGATTTCAACCAACGAAGAACTGGGATCGACCACAGTATTCAGCAGAAAACCAGACTGGTCTTCTTTGATCCATTGTTGGATCACCTCCAAGATTTCACTTTCGGGCAAATGTTCTCCGGCTAACTGGAAGATGGCATCACTGGAGTTGAGAAGGTCGCTTTGGGTGTTTTGAAATTGGAAGGGCTGATTTTCATCGATGGGCAGATTCTTGGGGTTGAGAGTCTCCAATAGCATTTCAGCCTGAACGACACCTTGCCAGCAAAGGTAGTTGAGCATTTTCCTGGCAATACGCAGGCAAAGCGCAGGGTCGGTGCGTTTAAGTAGCTGGACAACGACCCACCAATCAGGCTTGTGCTCTTTTTCGACCTCTTTATGGGCTGCAAACACTTCTTTGAGCTGTTGGTGCAGGATGTAATTTCCCAATTGCTCAGCGATGGTGTTGATGAGCCTGCGTTCTTCTTTGAGAAATGGACCTTCGTCCGACGTAGGGCGCTCTTCGGTGTAATATACCTCGATTTTGCCAACGGGTTGATCCTGCACGATAATGCTCGCCTTTTGCACCCAGGGAGTCTGGATGAAGCCAGGGGTCTCATAGACTCTCTCGCCAAGTGTGATCCTCGCTTGACAAACTTCAGGATACTGCCAGCCAGGGGGGATAGCCTGAATAATCCCCTGGCAGATTTGCTCTAAGGTGATGTCTGGAGTGCCTAATAACTCCTGAACTTCATAAAGGCAGTTGAGCTCCTTTGCGCGTTCTTTAAGGTCATGGAGGATTTTTTCGATCGGATCGCTCTGGGGGTTCAAGTTTCACCTCATGAGGAAAACACAACACCTAATCTTTTTCGCCCGTTGATCAGGATGCGAAGAGGTTTTTCCGCGCGCACATGGCAGATAAACGGGGTTTCATCTACACACGGTTGCTGACGGAACCATTCCCAATTAATCGGCGGCTGTTCCTGGTGGCTGACTGTGAAATAACATACCCCTTGACTGATCAGGTTATGGAAGAAATGAGAGCCTTGGCTCAGGACAACGTTGAACTTCTCTTTAGTCGCCTCAACGATGACTTTTGCATTCGCAATCTGTCCCCAATTAACGGGGATGCCAAGCCATGGATCTGTGGTGCCTAGCCTTCCAATCACGATCAATAGATAAGCGCGCCCTTCTTCCTGCAATTTTGTGTTTATCGTAGCCAGTTCATGGGCAATTTGTCGGGTGTACTTTGCTTCAAAACTTTCAGGTTTGATAAAAACGATGTCCTGGATGTGCGTGAATTGTCCATTTCCCAAAACGTTCCGTGAAGCGATGAGCACATTCTCGTTCTTCAATGCGTCTTCGTCGATGGCGATTTCTTCCGTTTGAACGATCATGGGGCGGACTTGAAGGTATCCGAAGATGGCCGGGTTGAACGTCATGGCAAATTCGATCTCCACAGGACAGCGCATAGCTACCTCGCTGATTTTAAGGATTTTCTTGACCAGCTCATTGAGGGGGAACTCTTCAAGAATGAGGAGTGGAGCGAATGTCAACACGCGGGCTCCTGGATTTCCAATCCCGATGGTCAACCTGCGGGAATGAGGGATGTACGTGGATGCCAGGTATCTCAAGGTGCCATCCTTCTCTGCGTCGGTGATGTCCGCGTGCACTAAATATTCTGTTTCCAAGATCGGGTTGTATTCGGGGGGCTCCCCAAGGTTGATTGCCCAAAATTTGGTCTGGGTGTTTTTCAGAAGCTCTTCAACCGACCGATAAGGAGGGTCCACTTTCGGATATGCGGGAGAATAGCTCCAGCATATTTCCCCATCTACGATTGTCTTCCCCAAGCCTAAAGCCAGGCTGATCACCCCGTCTTCTGGTTTGGCTTTCCCGAGCGGGTAAAAATTATACGAACGCGTTACACCGGACAGGTCGGGGTAAAAGCGATGGTCATGTTTTTTGCCTAATACCTCTTGGATGGTGACCGCCATTTTCTCTACTGTTGGTTCATTCCCTGTGGCTTTCATGTAGTCTTTGGCGGCTCGAAAATATGTCGAAGCATAGACAAACTTTATCGCCTCTACCAGCCTTCGGAAGCGAGAATCAACATCGGGCTGGTTGTTCGGGGTCATTTTTGTGGCATATACCCCTGCAAACGGTTGGTGCGTCGAATCTTCCAGTAGGCTGGAGGAGCGCACTGCTAGAGGCGCAGTTACTTCTGTCACCAGACGGCGCAGATCGGTAAGGATTTCAAATGGCAAGTCAGCCCTTTGAAAGGCATTGGCGATTCTATCGTCTGGCAGGTCGGAAAAAGCCACTTCATAAAGGTTGTTTTCGAGCATAAACTGATCGAACGCATCGGTGCGGATCGTGGCCAAAGTGGGAATGATGACCTGTATCTCCGGAAACTCTTCTTGATTGAACTCTTTCTTTAGAACATCTGAGATGAATACTAATCCAGCCGCTTTCCCACCGATGGCGCCTATACCAATGTAATTGATTTCCTTTTCTTTAGAGAACATCTGTATCCACGTCTCTTCAGATATCGCCTCAAACCCAGCCGCGATCGGCGCAAGCTTGGGCCACGCGTTGGATGGCGACGACAAAGGCGGCTTCACGCAAGCTGAGTTGCTCGGTTTTTGTTGCTGAACTAATATCGATATATGCATTGGTCAAGATATCGTCCAGTTTCGCAAAGACCTCATCCTTGCGCCAATAATAATTCGCATTGCTTTGCACTTGTTCAAAATAACTGCATGTCACCCCTCCCGCATTGGCTAAAAGGTCTGGGATGATGTGGACGCCTTTGGCGAGAAGCGCCTGTTCTGCTTTCGGTGTGAGAGGTGCGTTCGCCCCTTCTGCGATGATCTTTACTGTTGGGGCGATTGAGTGGATGTTCTCTTCTGTGATTTGATACTCCAATGCAGCCGGTACCAGAATTTCTACCTCTTGGGTAAGCCATTCCTCGCCTGGCAAAACTTCATAGCCGAGCGCAGAAGCTTTTTCCTTATCGATTTCTCCAAACATATCCGTGATCGGTCGCAACTCTTGCAGCACAATCCCTGTAGATTTGCGAAATGTGTACGGTTTCATATCTTTGTGGTTCCAGCAGGAGACGCTCATAACCACACCACCCATCCTTGTGAAGAGTTCGATGGCAGCTTGGGCTACATGGCCAAATCCTTGAAAGCTGGCGCGCATGTTTTGCGGTTTCATATCCAGCTCTTTGAGCATTTCGCGCACCGTGATCATCACCCCATAACCTGTTGCCTCTGTTTTGCCGAGCGTGCCCCCCATATGAGTGGGTTTACCCGTGATAAAGCCTGGGCTTTTATGTCCCATGATCGTTTCGTATTCGTCGAGCATCCATAACATATGTTGAGGGTTGGTCATCACATCGGGTTCTGGGATGTCTAAGGCGGGACCCATCACGCGCGCAAGCTGACGCACGTAACCGCGGCATAGGCGTTCCTGTTCTCTCAAAGTGAGGTTATGTGGGTCGCAAATCACGCCTCCTTTACTACCTCCCAGGGGCAAATCCACCACCGCACATTTCCAGGTTTCCCACATTGCCAGCCCTCGAAGGGTATCCACCGTTTCTTGTGGGTGGAAACGCACCCCTCCTTTTCCAGGCCCACGCGCATCGTTATGCTGGATGCGAAAGGCGCGCAGGATGGTGACCCTTCCATCATCCAGTCGCAAAGGAAGGCTGAAATGAAATTCGCGCATGGGTTGACGGAGCAGCTCGCGTACTGGCTTATCTAAATGGAGCCTCTCCGCGATTTGGTCGAAGTGTTCTTGGGCTATGGTATAGAGGTTGTATGGAGGTTTGTTCATGTACCGTTCCTGTTGATTGCCACTATGGCATCCGTCTTATGGAAAGTATACATACTTTTTCCCCTTATTGGGAAGCCTTTTCTTCAAATACGATGCTGTTTGGCATGACTGATCAAAGGTGGCTTTAGCTTTCTGCAGCTTTGCGTAAGTATGCCACTGCTTTGCCAGCCTCGTCATCCATGACCAGATCGAGGGTGTATCCTGGCCGGTACGCTTGCACATCGATCAACCGTACACAGGCAGCTAATGGTTCTGAGACCTGGAGGAATTTCCCAATGGCGTTTGGAGAGCGGTGAAAAAAATCCTCGTTGAAAAAGTTGTTAGCATCATCCAATTGGATAGCCAGCGGGTAGATTTGAGCTTCCATCAAGTCTTGAAAGAAATGCGTACCTAAGGATGGCTCTGGGGCTAAGCCGATATCCTTTCCGGAAAGTTCTACCAGCGCGCCGGCGTTGTGGATATCCGCATAGGATACAAAGATGCCCAAATCCGGATTGACCGATCCCCATCGGCCGGGCCCGATGCAGATATAGGATTTTTTCTCCAGGCAATGATTCAACTTCGAAATGACCTTGCCTACAGAACTACGCTCTTCGAGGGAAGCCAGGCGGAAATATTGATCTGGTCGCACATAAAGGACATAGCGAATATCTTTTAGATACCCCTGAGGCACGATAAAGTGGGTTGAGAAAATCAGGTCTTTTTCGGGGATTGCCTCCGGTAGTTGCACCAGGTGCTCAGGCACCAGATAGCTTTGCGGTCTGCATTGCAAGAGCGAAATTTTGATCGAAGGAACCGCCTCACGTGGCCCAAGTATTTCGACGGTGAATTCAACATCTACTGCAGAATGGTAGTTTTCTTCTAAGTGATGGAGCAGTTGTCGCATTAACCTGGCAAACGGTGTGCGGTTGAGAAACTCATAAAAAGTGATGCATAAACTTGGCATATCTTGCTGCCCAAGCCGCATGCGAAGGGAAGTGAAAAACCCGTCGCTTTCGAGCTGAGCAATGAGGGGGAGAACAGGGTCCTTGGGATTGAGTACTGCTTGGGCGGGCAGAGTTTTTAAAGTGTTTTCCTTCAGGTCAAGCAAGTCAATGTACTTTTGAGAATAGTAGCGAATGGCTTCGGTAGAATCATCCGGTAACAGCGTTGGATGGCTGAGCGCCACCAGGCGCGGATAATCGTTCCCTACACGCTCGACAGCTCGCGTTCCAAGGCCCCAAACCAGGCGTACAAAGCCATCCTCACGCCTAATTTGCGGAGACCAACGATAGATATTGCGGCTAAATGCCACCCCCGCGGCATGAGGGAAATAATAACCGTCCAGCTCATTGCCCTGCACAACCTGAATTAATATCGCCATTTTTTCGTCGTAATCTTGCAACCCTTTTTGCCTTCGATATAACAACGCTTCGGGTTTCAGCGTGCTGGCGTAGGTTCGGGATATGGCTAAGGTTAGGGCTTTGACGTTTTCTTCAAGAGTTCCCTGGTTGGGACAGAAAAAACTATCGTACTTTCCAGCAAAAGAGGTGCCAAAATTGTCTTCTAGTTGACTGGATGAGCGCACGATGAGGGGTTTTTTCCCAATGGATTCGAGAATCTCGATCAATTGCTCAATGAACTCTGGCGGGAAAACGCCACGCTGGAACTCTTCTACGATCCTGGGATATTCGGCACGGATGACTTCCTCGCTCTTGTATTTCTGACGATTCCACCGCATCAACCCGTTCATTGCCATGAAAATATAGATCATGTCTGAACCAATATAGTAGGATTCGGGTATCGTCAGGCTTGTTTTTAGCTCATCATCAGCCAGTTCGCATAGGATGCGGTACGCTAAGAGCATCCCTGCTGACTTACCTCCAATCTTCCCACTGCCGATACGCCGTTGAAATATCTCTTGCAAATCTTCAGCCGTGAACCATTTTTTAGCGATGTTGATGTAATTCAATTGATCGCTGATCACACGGCGGATGATGGCTACTTTGAGCTCGGTCAGTCGGTGATGTTGTGCGGATCTTTCAAGCAGGGGAAGCCGCTCGATTTCCAATGCCTCCTGGATGATTCTGTTTTCAGGAGCAAGTTCCAGATCGGTTTCTTTTCGCAGGCGGAGGTACTCTACGCTAAATTCCCGGCTGGTATAAATCCTTTCGGGAGGCGTGACAGTCTCTCGTATCCAGAGTTGTGTGGATCGGAGCAGATCGCTTGACGCGACGATGCCTAACCCTTTTTTAGACAATACGTCTTTGTCGTCCACTTGTTGCACATCGATGTAGAAAAGCGGCTCTTCTCGCTGGTTTTGGCGAAACTCATTTTGACTTTCTAATATGGCTTTTTCCAGCGTATCAATCAACATGCCGAGGGCGGCGCTTTTTCTTTCCACCCAAGCGACCAGGTTAATCACCCCTTGCCACATTTTCTCAGTTGGTTCTTCAGGGAGGATGGGTTCGTACTCCACATCGTAACGGTAAATTGCTTTGATGTTTTTATCCATCTCTCCCAGGTATCGGGCGATTTGATGGCTGATGCTTTCTAAGAAAAGATCACAAACCTGGCTATTGCCTCCCTTGATCGCTGAAATAGTTAGGGGGATATCGCCATCAAAATACCGCTCAGCGCAAATTTTTACGGCTTTTTGAACCATACCTGTCAGATTATGCGGGTTTTGGGGCGTCATCGCGATCATGCTGCTCACCAAAGGTGCTTCAGGCATTGCTCGAGGCTTTATCTATGGGAAATCGCGGATAAAGCCTCGAGCCAGCCTTTTGGAGATGCGCCTGATGGTAATTAAATAACCCCGTAAGCCATCATGGCATTGGCGACTTTGATGAACCCCGCGGTATTCGCGCCTAACAGGTAATCGCCCGGTTTCCCATAGGTCTTTGCCGCGTCCAGGCAGGATTGGTGGATACTCTTCATGATCATGCGCAGTCTGCTGTCCACTTCTTCACGTGGCCATGAAAGGCGCATGCTGTTTTGAGACATTTCCAGCCCTGATGTGGCCACACCGCCTGCGTTGGCAGCTTTCGCAGGTCCATAGAGGATGTTGTTCTCCTGGTAGATGCGAATAGCTTCTAGCGAAGAAGGCATGTTGGCGCCTTCGGAAATGCACATGCAACCGTTATTGACCAGGACTTGAGCGTGCGAGGCATGGATTTCGTTTTCAGTTGCGCTTGGGAACCCTGCATCCACCTTAATGCCTTGTTCTGCAATCACATCCCATACGCTCTTGCCTTCATAGTATGGCACATTGTATTTATCGGCATATTCTCGAATTCGGCCGCGGCGGATATTTTTCAACTCTAAGACAAACTCAAGTTTTTGCCTATCGATACCCGCTTCGTCCACAATCGTGCCATTTGAGTCGGATAGGGTGATCGCTTTTGCGCCTAAGTCGATCAGTTTTTCGATGGTATATTGAGCCACATTGCCTGATCCGCTGACCGCGCAGATCTTACCTTTCAAATCTAACCCGCGCGTCGCCAGCATTTCAGCGGCGAAATATACCGCGCCATAACCGGTTGCTTCTGGGCGAATCAGGCTGCCGCCATACTCCAATCCCTTACCGGTCAATACACAATCATGCTTGTTCACAATTTTCTTGTAGTAACCATAGAGATAGCCAATCTCACGTGCCCCCACGCCAATATCGCCCGCGGGCACATCGGTGTCCGGCCCTACGTGTCGAAAGAGCTCGCGCATAAACGCGTAACAAAAATTCATCACTTCGCGGTCCGATTTGCCTTTTGGATCAAAATCGGAACCACCTTTTCCACCGCCCATAGGAAGGGTGGTGAGGGAGTTTTTAAAAATTTGTTCAAACCCCAGGAATTTAATGATCCCAAGATTTACGGAAGGGTGAAACCGAAGGCCTCCTTTGTAAGGGCCAATGGCATTGTTGAATTGCACACGAAAACCGCGGTTTACGTGCACTTCACCGTTATCATCCACCCATGGCACACGGAAGATCACCACGCGGTCAGGTTCGACGATCCTTTCGTATATTTTCGCCTTGACAAATTCGGGATGCTTGTCAACCGTGGGCTCCAGGGTGCGCATCACCTCTTCCACTGCCTGATGGAATTCGGGTTGATCGGGGTCTTTTTCCTTGACTTTGGAGATGATCTCATCTATTAGGGACATGGTTTTTACTCCTTGGTATGGAAATTATTGTTTTTTTCACAACGTGCTCAGAGAGTGTAGCGAAAATTACGTTTAAATTGTGTTTAAAAAGGCAGGGAAAATGTCAAAATTGGGTGAAAAAACTCAAAAGAGAGGGGTAATTTCGGGTGAAAAATGCCCTTTGATCCTAAGTGGTATCCCCCCATGCATATTTTTGACTTTAGTGATCCACTTCAGCTTCGAGCATATACCCTACTCCGGAGACACGCTTGATGTAGCGTGGGTTAGCCGGATCGGGTTCGATTTTCCTGCGTAACAGATGAATGTATGAGCGAAGATAGTCGAAATCGCTGCGATAGGCAGACCCCCATACGGCTGTAAGCAACTGCTCGTGAAGCATGACTTGGTTATGGTGGCTGGCTAATTCATAAAGCAGTTTGTATTCCGTTGGTGTGAGGTGAATCTCTTCATCACCGATCATCACTTTCCTTTGAGGTAGGTTGATGCGTATGTCGCCACACACCAGCTCGATATTGGGCTGGGTTGCGGTTTGACGCGCTCGGTTGAGCACGGCTCGGATGCGCGCCAGCAACTCTTTGGCAGAAAAAGGCTTTTTGATGTAATCGTCAACTCCACATTCAAAGCCTTTGAGCATATCTGCCTCGCGTACCTTAGCCGTAAGCATGATGATCGGGATGGTTGAAAATTCTCGCACACGTAGGGCTGTCTCGAAACCATCCAGTTCACCGGGCAGCATGATGTCCAAGATCATCAGATCGGGTTGCTCCACGGCCACACACTCGATTGCCTGCTCGCCGTTTGTGGCCACCAGAACCTGGTACCCCATGGCTTTGAGCACTTCGCTCACGACGCGTACGACCTTGGGTTCGTCTTCAACGATGAGAATGCGTTCCGACATGGCGGTTCCTTGACAATCTCGTCTAGGTTTTTTCCGCTCGAGGCAGTGAAAAGCTCACAATCGTCCCTTGATTGACTTTGCTTTCGATCCAAATCTTTCCATGATGAGCTTCGATGATCGCCCGCGCAATGGGTAATCCTAAGCCAGTTCCTGGGATGCGATAACCTGGCGGCGATTGGGCGCGATAGTATTTTTCAAACAGGGGGATCAAGTCCTCTGGCGCGATGCCAATCCCTTGATCAGAAACGCTAATCACGACATCATGCGCTCTGGGCTCGCCATGGACCAGAATCAAGCCTCCCTCAGGCGAGTACTTGATGGCATTATCCAACACATTGCGAAACACTTGTTTCATCCAATGAGGGTCAACCTTCACGATAGGAAAGTGAAGATCGAAATCGACCACGAGGCGGTGAATGTCACTCCTTCGCTGCATCTCTGCCGCTACTTCCAACGCAATTTCACGGAGTTGCACATGCTCTAAGTTCAAGTTGAGTTGATCGACAGAAATAATCGAGGCATCCAGCATTTCGGTGATCATGGATTCCATGTGTTTACATTCGTTTTCGATGGACTGTAAAAAATCCAGTTGTTTTTCTTTGCTCCAGTCCACCTCAGGGAGTAGAAGCGCACTGGTGTACCCCCGGATCGCTGTAAGCGGTAGGCGAAGTTCGTGTGAAAGCGTGGCCATCAGTTCCGCGCGCATCTTTGCTTCCTCACGCAGTTGTTTTGCCGCATCTATCTTCTCCCTCAAACGATAGCGTTCGATCGCCAAAGCGATCAGATCCCCTAATGCCTGGACGAAAGGGATATCGGCTTCAGAGAATGTCACCTGCCCGTCGAGGGTTTCCAGAACCAGGACGCCATATTGGATTTCTTCCATAGTGACCGGAACGGCCAGCGTAGATATAGGCAAGGCATCGGTGTGTAGAGATAGTTTCATGATCTCTCGGTTTTCAGGACGCATGTCTTGCATGGCAAGAGCGACCTCTTCGGGCGTTTTCAGGAGTTGAGCGCGATTCCTTTGGAAAGTTTTTCCGGTCACCGATTCGCCTTGATGCAGACGGATTTTCTTAAGAGTTTGAAGATCATAACCAAAGGCAGCGAGAGGGGTAAAGAGCCCCTGGGCTTGATCCCAGATCATCACCGCTCCGATTTGAGCTGGCTCTACCACCCCGATAATCTTGTCCATGATGGCTTTCATCAATTCGTCCAGGTCTAATGGCGCGGTAAGCGTCTTCGCCACCTCAATCAACGCGTGCAGTTCACGTTGCTGGCGATGGCGTTTATGAGGGCTTCGTCGCTTTTTATCCGGGTCTATGGCGTGTGTCTGATGGATCATTCCCATTCCAAGCTTGGTGTAATTATAGCCTTTCTTGTTGTGGATTATAGGGCAAAAGCAAAATGGGCTGGTAAGAGAGACGCGTTTTCATACGCTGTTGGTATGCTTCGTACGGTCTCAACCATTGAGACATTGGAGCACCTCATCTTTTAACATACCATTTGTAGCTAAGGCTTCCCCATGATGGATGCCGGGCTGTCCTTTCCAATCTCCGAAATAGCCTCCTGCTTCTTCGAGGATCGGCGGGAAAGGAGCACAATCCCATGCATTCATTTTGGCATCCAACATGGCTTCTAATCGTCCGGTGGCGACCAGTAAATAGCCATAGGCATCTCCCCAACCAGCTTGAAAGTAACAACGCCTCGCTAACCTCTCCCAGCCGGTCCTTTTCTCATCTTCGGTAATACTATGGGTAGAAGTAATGCTGATGAACGCCTGATCGAGGCGATTTACTTCTGATACTCGGGCGCGACGGCCATTCCACCAACACCCCATACCCTGGGCAGCAGCCAGCATCTCGTCCAATGCCGGAAAATAAGCACAGCCCACTTTCACCTCTCCTTCGATTTCCAGCCCGATTAGCACCGCGTATAGCGGTACACCGCGCATGAAGGATTTCGTCCCATCGATGGGGTCGATGAACCAGCGGAACTGGCTCGATTCAGGCCCTTCGCTACCGAATTCTTCCCCAATGAGCGCATGTCCGGGAAACTTCTTTTTGATTTGATCTCGGATGAACTGCTCGGCTTGCTGATCGGCCTGGGTGACGGGAGTTTGGTTGTTTTTCCATGCAATTTGCATGTCAGTTTGGAAGTAAGCCAGGGTAATTCGCCCGGCTTGGTAAGCGGTTTCGATGGCGAATTGATAGAAGGGGGTTAAAGTATTGGTTTTCATCTTTAAGATGATAACATGACCTCATCAATTATCGGTTACAATCTCTTCTCAGGATTGCCTCGAGATGATATGGGCATTTTAGCCAAAGGAACACACTATGAGAAAAGCAATGCACCGGCATGAACCCCGAGCCCTCCGGGCACTATGGATGATCGTTTTATTGGTACTTATCAGCCTGGCTTGCAAGGCAGCTGGTGCTCTCTCGTCTGAGCTGGAAGGCACCAGAGAGGCAATTGGCGCGCAACAGACAGCCCTTTCCGAGACTTCTGCTGCCTTTACTCAGATGGTGAAGACGATTCAGGCATTCACGCCCACGACGACCCTAACGCCACTGCCTGCCTCATCAGAGGCGACTTATGAACCCACCAATGAGGTACCCCTGGAAACAGAATCTGCCTTTTCTCAGAGTGAGTTCGACCGCTTCTTGCACACGGCTAAGATATTAGTCTTTGAGGATATGTCTGCCTCCGGTCAAATCCGATATGTAAAAGAAGCTGTGGATCGCGACGGGTATTTTTATTTGGACGTGGGCAGCGCAAAAGGATGGTTTAAAAATCAATTGCTTTCACCAATCCAATGGGATTTGATCATTGCGGCTGTAGAAGCGCGACGCGGTTTTGGGGGAGAGTTGTTTGAATATATCGATCGGCGCGTTGCAGAAGGTGCGGCTGTTGTTCTGGAATATTATGATTTTGATTATGCCCCTACCGGCAAATCTCAAGCCTTTCTTAACCGCTGTGGCGTGGAGTTTCACGCCGATTGGTACGAGCCAGATTTGAGAGTCTTCTATTGGCTGCTTCCGGATCATCCTGTATTTCATGAGCCCAACCCCATCCCTAATTCGTTGCGCAATGCCGTCCCAATGTGGAAAGGGGATATCGGCGACTTGCTGCGCATTAAATCCAATGCCGGTCATGCGGTGGGGGACGCGGTCATCCTGGCAGGGACGAATCCACTATGGAGAGAAGATCACGGGTTATTGGTTTCCTGCCTTGGTGGGAGGGTGATCATTCAGACCTTCAGTTCTCATGAGTATGATTATCAACAGGTTGTCGCCTTGTGGCAAAATTACATCTATCAAGCTTTGAAGAGCAGTTTTATGCAGTCCCATCCAGTGATCCCGACGCCCGAAGGTACACACCTGCCACTCTCTACACTGAGCCTTACTTCTACACCCCCGGATGAGTCTCAGAGCACCTGCCAGGGGTTCCTTTCGGCGCGCGTGATCAAGCCGGCAGCGACCCATAAAACGCTTTTTGAGCATAATGCACAAGGGGTTTTTTTGACCATTGATCTGGAAATAACCAATCAAGCATCCTTTCCTGTGTATATTTTCGACGAAGACTATGCGTTGATTGGAACGGTTAACGATCGGGAAGTTACGCTCAACCTGGATAAAGCTGCTACAGGTTATCTGTATATCGATGGTGGCAGCAACCTCTACCAGGATGTCATCCAACCTGGCGAAACCTGGAAGACGCAACTGGCTTTTGACATTCCAAATGCCGATGGGCCGTGGTACCTGGTGCTTCGTCCCGGAAGTGAGTTGAATGAGCCAGTGTGCCAGGAGACCCTCTTAGTCCCTGTGGAGTGAATGTGAAAGCGGGTTTAGGTATCCTGTTTAGTGTGACCATGTTGGGGAGTATGATCTACGCCTGTGTATCTTCGACGCGCTTGGCGACCATCAACCTCGATGAAACATTGTTCAATCGCCTCAGCGAAGCCGCATTGCAAAAACACTTTGCAGATGGCAGTCGCTTTGATTTGCATCAAGCTGACCTGAACGATGGATATATCCGCATTGTGGGTGAATTTCGCCCGGTTGCAGGCGCGGCGCAAGAAGAGGTGTTGAATCTTTCTCTCAGCGTGGTAGAAGGGCAACTTCAGGGAGACCTGAACGTGGAAGGAGTGCATGGTGCTCCCATCATGATGCCTGAGGTGATCGATGAGTTCAACCAACGGATGATCGCGGCCATTGTAGATTATGTTTCCCAGGAGCGGACAGGGTTGACCTTTGTCTCAGCGCTCGTCAGCCAGGATGTGATTCGCCTGGAAGTTCGCTTCTTACCGTGAAATCTACAGGGATCGTGATGTGCCTTTCATTAGAGATGGTTGGCGCCCTCGTACTGCCTGTCCAAATGCTTTGATGCGATATGTCTGGAGCGTTTCGCTACTCCATCCTCGAAAAGATCCAATATCTCAATTCGTTGAAGCCCTTGTTTTTGGATACTGAGACGACCGGCTTGCACGCGCGCGCCGAGGTGGTCGAAATCTGCATTCTCGATTTTCATGGCAATGTGGTTTTGAATACGTTGGTCAAGCCTCGCCTTTCCATACCTTCCGATGTGGTGGCGTTGCATGGCATCAGCAATGACATGGTCTCAGCCTCACCTCCCTGGTTGACTGTATGGCAGGAGGTGAAGAAAATCCTGGAGAATCGCGCCGTGGGAATCTACAACGCAGAGTTCGATTTGAAAATGATGCAACAGAGCCATGCACTGAGCGGTATGCCCTGGCAGGCCCCCTCGGCACAGTTCTTTTGTATTATGCGCCTGATTTCCGATTTCTTCGGTTGGATGATATGGCTCAAACTGGAGGAGGCTTGTCACAAACTCGGGGTCGAAGTACGCAACTTTCATCGTGCTTATGCAGACACACTGGCGGCGCGGGATGTATTTTTAAGGCTTGTGGAGCTTGCCTCCACTAATCGATAAACACCCCCCACAGAAAGGCGCCAAACCGAAATGAAATCCAGCCCACTTCCACCTCAGAGAAGCGAAAGCACCAAGAAAACGCTATCCTGGATTATTCGAATCGCAGGCGCGTGGTGTATGGTTGAGGCTTTCTTCTTTTTGTCCTTATTTCCAACCCTGGTTTTCATGCAGTTAAATCGTCTTTATCAAGTTCCCCTCTCCCTTCAAAAGGTCATCGAAATATGCAGCACGATGGAAGTTGAACCTGGGAAGTGGCTGGTTTTGAATTTCGTTTTCAATTTTGGAGAGGTCGCTATTTCGTATGAGCATGCAATTTATCCAAGCCTGTTGTATATGGTGTTGGCGCTTCCTTGCGCGCTTTCAGGGGCTTTGATCTGGAGACGCTGGCGGCATGCCCGCTCGACGGCGCTTTTGGTTCAAATTTTGGCTTTAGCTTTGGCTTTGGCATTGTACGCAAACCGCTTTCATCCGTACCTTTATGGAGTCTTGGCGGTCGGCGTCGTTGCGGTTTTTTATCTCAATCTTTATGAGGTTAAAGTTGCGTTTCGTTGATGGATTGGAGCGGTAAGATATGCAACTCTCTCGCCAGGATCAAATGTGGCTTTTACGTCGCTTTGAGCCGATATTGAAGTTCACCCAAGGGGAGTCTTTTTATCCTTTCGATATAGACGCGTACCTTAGAGCTTCCAGCTTATGGTGCGAGCGGAAAGGGCATGAGCCGGTTTGTCTCGTGCCTCAAGGTGAGTTGAACCAGGAAGTTTTAGGTCGCATTGAAATCGAAGACCGGGAGATGGTGTATTACCTCAAATTTATCGAGCCGTTGGATATTTTCAACTTATTGGTGTTTATTGGCGCGAAGCAGTTGAAGAAAGTAAGCTCAGAAGGTTTTCGCTCCGGATCGGGGAGGCTTGCGCGTGTAGGGTTGCTCTCGCGTTTATTTGATTTGATATTCATGCTCAGCCGCTTATTGCGTGGACGAGTGCCCGGCGATACCAGCGCAGCCGCGATGCTCGAGTACTCCAAATTAAGAGAGCAGCATCCCACCTTTCCGTACTATGCCAGAATCATCCAGGAGGGAAGTTGGGTCATTCTGCAATACTGGTATTTCTATGCCTTTAACAATTGGCGCTCCGGGTTTTTTGGGGCGAATGACCACGAGGCAGATTGGGAATTGGTCAACATCTATGGCACCCTGGATGCGCGCAAAAGGTTTACGCCAGAATGGGTAGCGTATTCAGCGCATGAATTCTCGGGCAAAGACCTGCGTCGGCATTGGGACGCGTTGGAGGGACACCGGGTGGGAGAGCATCCTGTGGTGTATGTCGCCGCTGGCTCACATGCTGGATATTTTTCGCCGGGCGAGTTCGTAACCGAAATAAAAATGCCTCTATCTCTGCCCATCAGAAGGCTTTCGCTCTGGTTGCAGAACCTCTGGTTCAGGCTGTTAGGCAGAGAATTGAGAAAACCGCTCCCTTCGCAAGATGGTGAAGCGTTAGATTACATTGCGGTTCCTTTTGTGGAGTACGCGCGTGGTGATGGCTTCTCGATTGGTTATGGGCAGGAGGCGCAATTTAGCCCTCCGGTATTGTTGGATCCGGTGCCTGAATGGATCAGCCAATATCGCGGGCTTTGGGGGTTGTTTGCGCATGATCCCGTGGCAGGTGAAAATGGCCCGCCAGGTCCAATGTACACGCGCGAAGGAGGGTTGCGTCGCGCCTGGCATGACCCGGTCGGGTGGGTGGGCTTGGAAACATGCCCGCCTATTAAGGAAGCCAGAGCGCTTATGGAGGAGGAGAAAGAACAGCTCATTCTGGAAGGCAAAGCGTTACAGCGGGAAATCGCAGAGAAAGAAGCCCAGTTAAAGGTACTCGGTGTGATAAACCAGGTAGTCGAGGGCACAGAGGTGGCTCTTGAATTCCAACACCAAAACGGCTTGCGTGTAGCCGAATTGTCCAAAGAGGTGTCCCTTTTACGCGAACGCTTGGTACTTAATGCGCAGATACGTAAAGTGCTGGAGCAAAGGCTTGCCGATCCCGATGCGCAGACTGTGTATCAGCCAAAACCTGGTGCGCTTCAACCTGATGGTACGGAAATGAGGCGCGAAAAGTTTCACCCCTTGCGCGAGCTATGGGCTTCCCTCAGCATAGGAGTGCTGCTATTAGGCTTCGTTGCTCTGGCATTGTTTTACCGTCATCATCTCATCTTGGGCTCGATTGTGTTGGTATCTTTGTTGGTTTTCGTGGAGTCCGGTTTTCGGGGGCAATTCACCAAAGTGATCGAAAGTATGGCAAACCTGCTCGCCATATTCGCCGCCCTTGTACTGGCGTATCGCTTTTTTTGGACGATCCTGATCTTTGGCGTATTTCTGGCGGGCGTCTTGATCCTCTGGGAAAATCTACGCGAGTATCTTCGGTTGACTCCTTAGGCGATCTCTTCTGAGCAAGGCTAAGTAGGTGGATTGCGCCTTTGTGAACGGAGATTTGGTACCAAGAAATTAGAAACCTCCAGGAGGTTTACCTGGAGGTTATGCAACAGGTAGCGGGGCTTGGATTCGAACCAAGGACCTCCGGGTTATGAGCCCGACGAGCTGCCACTGCTCCACCCCGCATCGTAGTTCCTTGCTTTTTTTCTGGCGTAACCCCATTTTATCATGGCATGAAACTTGCGTCAAGCCTAAGGCAAATCAAAAAACAGGAGCAACCATTGATTGATTTTGTGCACGGTTTGAGGCTGCGGAGTGGGGTTGATTTGGGGAGTTGGTGTGGGTTCTCCCTCCCCGTAGATCACAACCGGCATGTCTTGGTTTCGTACCATGTGGTTCTGATATGCCCAGGCATGCACCGCCGCCTCGGATTGGGCATAGGCGATTTGTGTTTCTAAGGCGAAAATGGTTTCGATTCGTTCCTCAAGTTGCTTCTTGACCGCCTCTTTTTCTAAAGTCAGGCGATTGAACTCAGCCATACGATTATTGAAATCCATGACCAGGATAGAAAGGATGATGAGGCAGACGAGGATGATCGTAAATTTCATGGCTGGCTCCCGCATGCAGGTCAAGCGGTATCGTGTTCATCTTACCGCAAGCTTTCAAAACACGCAAGGCATTTTAAAAGCACCTTCCCAGGTTGCAAGCCTGATGCCAACCTGGGAAATGATCAGGTGCCGAAGGTGGGATTTGAACCCACACGAGCGTAATGCTCACTACGCCCTGAACGTAGCGCGTCTGCCAATTCCGCCACTTCGGCGTGTTGCCAGATATTTTACTCGTAAATGGGTTTTTGTCAACAATGGCTTTTTGGAATAATGTACCGTCCCATAATTTGAAATCTGCTGGTGTGTCTGCCATGCTATAATCACCTGAGGGAGAAGTGAGAGATGGATGCTTTGTTTGTGCAAATCCAGCACATCTTGAGTTCGCAAAGCGGTGTCATGGCGTACCATCTGGTGCTTTCCTTTTGCATTGTGGGAGGCGCTTATCTAAGCCTATCTCAAGAGGTTAGCCGAATCTCCTCCAAACACCGGCGATTGCTTCTGGGGCTGGTGGCTTTGCTATTGATGCGCCTAACCTTGTTCGTGATTTATGCTTTGGTCTGGCAAGGATTGGTTCCTTTAGAACTGCATCTCCCTGTTGTCGATCGTGCACTTACTCTGCTCACTCTGGTGCTGCTCCTGTGGTTGTGGCTCTTTCCAGAGCGCTCTCGGTTTGGAGACTCGGCTACACTCGTTCTGGTGGCAGTAATTATTTCGGCGACCACTTTCGATGTTCTTTGGAGAAATGCTGGCCATCTTACTCAGGGGGATTACCTATTGCAAAGTGATATGTTCGCCCAGTTGATGGCGTTATCCTTGTTGGGCATGGGTTTGATCCTCCTCGCCATTCGCCAACCAGCGTTGTGGATCCAGGGGTTATTGATGTTGTTTTTATTACTCTTGGGGCATGGACTCTATCTTTTTGTCACCCCTTACTATGAAGATTATCCGGTGATGGTGCGCCTGTTTCAACTGGCTGCTTATCCATTTCTGTTTGCCTTGCCTGCGCGTCTTTCACCAGGATTATCCGTTGTGGATAAAAACCTGCGCAGCGAGAATCTGGTTGAAGACTCTATGCCTAAGGGCAAACGTTTGAATTGGGAAAATCCGCAGCTTTGGGAAGCTGTCAATAGATTGCTATTGGCGGACGAACCTGCTTCTTTGTGCAAAGCGGCATGTCATATCATGGCGCAAATCGCCGAAGCAGATATTTGCCTGATCGTTTCCATGGATTCCACAGCGAAGCAACTGCGCCTGGATTGTGGTGTGGATTTGGTTATGAACCGTGTAATCGAAGAGCGAAGCATCGAGTTGCGTGCAGTACCTCTTATTGCTTCATCTTATCGCCTTGGTCGCACGCGACGTATTCAAGGAAATAGCACCTCTCCAGATTTAACGAACCTGGCTAAAGAAATCCACCTGGAACGCACAGGCAATGTGCTGTTTATTCCCTTCCTGACTTCGGTTGCCAAAACAGAAAGAGGTGTTTTACTATTAGCGCCTTATTCCTCGCGGGATTGGTCGATTGATGAACAGAGTTTGTTACGCGCCTTCACGCGCTTGTTGGTGCAATTCTTGCATCGTTCGAGCGAAGTGTTCGACCTGCATGGAGAAATCGAACGTCTTTCACAATCCATGAAGGAAATGCAATCGCACCAAGAAAGAGAATTGCATGTGGCTCCTCAAGACCTGTCTCAATCGATACCTCTTGCCAATGAAAAGGATGTAGAAGTTCCCGTGCCCCTGGTGAACGCTCCGATCTCCAAAGAGGGAGAACGACTTGGCGCCATGGTGGAGAAGGAAACCATTCCCGTTGCGGAATCTCCGTCCGCATCTAAGGTAGATGGTGAGCTGATTTTAGCGCTAGAGGAGATTGCCTACTTGCGCAGCGCGCTGGCAGAGGCGGAAACAAAACTTCACCGTTTGAGACACTCTTTTGCTCAGGCGGAGGGGGACCAAAAAAGAGAACAGGAGGTGCTCTTGACATCTATTGCCGGTGAATTGCGACAGAACCTGGCAGGCATGTTGGGCTATACCGACCTTCTCCTAAAAGAAACCTATGGCATTTTAGGCGAGAAGCAAAAAAGGTCGTTGGAACGTATTCGTCTCTCTGTGGAGCGAATGCAAAGAGTAGTAGAAGATTTGTCCCATCTCCATGACCAAACCAGAGATCAGGAAATGGGTTCACCGGAGGTAGTGGAGCTGGTCTCATTTATTCGCCATGTCGTTGATGAATTCTGTGCGCAACACAAGGAGTATGCGCCTATTGCAATGCAGCTGCCGCAAGAAAACGTTCCGATCCTGGCGGATAAGCCGACACTTACCGCGGTTTTGTGCGGCTTAATGGAAAACGCCTGCCTTGTGTCTGGCTCCGAGGGAGAAGTGCAATTGAGTTTGAGCCTCGATCGGCAGGAGTTGGAAGAAGATTTTGCGTTGATTCAGATACAGGATAGCGGAGAAGGTATTCCTGCTGAAAATTTGGCTATGGTCTTTTCCACGCGTTCCATTCATTACAAGCTGCCTGGCTTGGGCATCGATCTGTCCAGGCTTCTGGATATCAAAGAGTCTGTTGAACGTATGGGAGGCAGGATTTGGGTGGATAACACGCCTCCACGCGGAGCCACTTTTAGCATGCTGTTTCCAGTGGCACCGCTGCTATAAGTGGGTTCGGAAAGGCTCCTCGGTGAAAGCGTTCAACCAGGCGCTTTTAGGCTTAGTGATGACGATCTTGTTTGCTCTTTTGGTATTTGGGAGCATTTTCAGTTCTCTTTGGGAAAGTGGTATGTTGTTATCGTACGCCGTTCAACCCTCACCCACCGCGCTCACGGACCTTTTCGCGACGCTCTATGCTTTGCCATCTCCTGAAGAATTTTCACCGACCACAATAACCTCGCAGCTCCCAACTTCGACGCCCGCATACCTCGCATCCCCCACCTGGACGGCAACGTTTCTGACGTCCACAATGGCGATCTGCCCTCCCCCACCAGGCTGGATGCAAATCGTCATCAACACTGGGGATACGTTACGCAGTCTGGCGCACACCTATGGCACCTCTGTGGAGATGCTGATCCAGGTCAATTGCCTGGTTGCAGAGTCATTGGTGCCGGGCAGCTATCTGTTCGTTCCCGCGCGCACGCCAACCGCCTCTCCCACGCGCACCGTTTATGTCTGCGGTCCCCCTGTTGGTTGGGTCACGTATGTAATCCGACCAGGAGACACCCTGTATCGATTGGCGCTTGCTTTTCGCACTACGGTGACGCAGCTCCAAATAGCCAACTGCATGGGAAGCTCTACTCTTCTCATCGTCGGCAATACCCTGTATGTTCCTAATGTTCCTACGAGTACCTCTTCCCCCATTGCCTCGCCTTATCCGACATGGACCTCTTCATTAACCTTCACGCCGACTCCCAGTTTTACTCCTTCGTTTACGGCTCCACCCAGCCAAACATCCACCGCCACAGCCTCTCCAAGCTACACAGCTACCCTTACGTATACTTCTACTCCTGCACCAACAAGCACAGCATCTCCATCGCCTTCACCGTCTCCAACGGAAACGATGGCCGATTCTGGGGGAGGCTAATCTGACTGCAATGATCAAGACTTATTTTCAACAGACTCGCCGTATGCATTCACCGCCACCTTTATATTACGTTGTGGCGGCTCTGGTGTGGTTCAGCTTTGTACTCGGAGGTTGCTCGCCTGGGGTAGGAATGAGCGTTGGAATGCCCTCATTCGCTCAGCCGACTCCTCTGGCTACCTTTGTTTTGGCAGCGCCGGATGCTACCGTCACTCCCACTCCATTTCAACCTTTGCCGCCGACTCCAATAGCTCATGCCACGCAAGAACCGCTGGCTTCGCCGACCCCCTTCATGATGACGCCCACTGTCCCTGCCCCTCCGACCGAGAGTAACCCGGAGCAGGCTTTAGAGCAACTTCCCTCTCAAATCAATGTTTTGTTGTTAGGCTCCGATCGACGCCCCTGGTCCTCCGGTTTTCGCACGGATACAATCATCCTGTTGACACTCAATGCCGAACTGGAACGGGTGAACATTACCTCTTTTCCGAGAGATTTGTATGTTACCCAACCCGGCAGGGGCATGGATCGCATTAACACAGCCTGGACCTATGGGGGATATAACCTCCTGTCGAAGACTTTTGAATATAACTTTGGCATCAAACCGGATTATTACGTGCTGATCGATTTTTCATCCTTCAAGCGCATTATTGACAGTTTTGGAGGGCTGGATGTTTATGTGGGACAACCATTATCGGACTATCGCGCTGGATATTGGATCACGATTCCGGCTGGAAAAGTCCATATGGATGCCGACCTCGTCCTTTGGTATGTGCGCTCGCGGAAAACGACCAACGACATTGCCCGCAATCGACGTCAGCAAGAAGTGCTCCAGGCGATTTTTGATAAGTTAATCTCTTTGGATGCACTACAAAAGGCACCTGAATTTTATGACATCTACAAAGACAGCGTCAAAACCAACATTACCCTATTCGATGTTTTGAAGTGGCTTCCCTTCGCCATCAAGATTGCAGAGACGCGCAACATCCAGCAATACTTTATTACCTATAAGCATGTGTACGATTGGATTACTCCTGGAGGTGCCATGGTGCTGGTGCCCAATAAGCAAGCCCTGATGAACCTTATTCGCAAAACTCAAAACTTGCAATAAAATTTCGATATGAGCCTTCAAGGTAAGGGATTTTATATCTGGCAAATCTCTCGTTGCGAAAATGGCAACGCGAACGCCATTGGCAATGTAGCCGCTCAGGCGGGATTGAGCCATGTGCTCATCAAGATTGCCGATGGCACCCAGCCCTATAATATCAACAGCAGTGGTCAGGACCTGGTACCCCCTGTGGTGCAAGCATTGCGCAGTTGGGGAATTTCGGTTTGGGGATGGCATTATATATACGGTTATAACCCCGAGGGGGAGGCGAATATCGCCCTACAACGCTTGCAGCAGCTAAACCTGGATGGCTATGTCATTGATGCTGAAGCAGAATTCAAACAGCCCGGAAAAGAAGAAGCGGCGCGCCGGTTTATGAGTCTGATGCGCCAGGCATTGCCTACTTTCCCCATGGCATTGAGCTCTTATCGGTACCCTACATATCACCCGCAATTTCCCTTTGAGGCCTTTTTAGAGAAGTGCGATCTGAACATGCCCCAGGTGTATTGGATCGGGGCGCACAATCCGGCGGAACAGCTCGCCCGTTGTGTGCGAGAATTTCAAGATATTCAACCTGTCCGGCCGATCATTCCTACGGGTTCGGCGTTCAAAGAGGGAGATTGGGCGCCAACGGTAGCAGACATCAATGAGTTTTTACGTGCGGCGCAAAATTTGAATTTGAGCGCAGCTAATTTTTGGGAGTGGGGGCATACGCGATTTTACCTGCCAGAGATTTGGGAGGCCATCAGTGAGTATGAATGGCTCGTTGGGAATGGAACGCAGGACATTGTTGAGCGATATTTTGCCGCTTTGAATTCTCATGATGTCGAACAGGTTCTGGCGTTGTATAACTCCAATGCAGTTCACGTTACCCCTTACCGCACGGTACAAGGGATTGACGCGCTGCGCTCTTGGTATTACTCTCTGTTCAATCAATATTTGCCATCTGCCAGCTTTGTTCTGGATAGTTTTTCGGGCACGACCAGCACAAGACAATTTTCATGGAGTGCCTATTCCAGCCAAGGGACCGTCAATGATGGGAACGACGCCTTTGGTTTGGTGAATGGCAAAGTTACCTATCACACCACTTTTTTCACCATCGTTTAGAACAGCTCGTTTTCCCGTTTTATCTGTGCCCCGGTTTTATTTCGCCGCTTGGTTCGTTTGTGAACCGCTTTTCATCGGTGACGCTTTGGGAGTTTCCCAGAGGAAGGTCATGCCGGTTATTTGATCTTGGTGCTTCAAATCGAAGATGCGCTTCCCTCGTGCGGCACGACTTTGCAGGGGCACTTCATCGAAGCGAAGCATCTTCGGCGCGGCACGCTTCAGATGGATGATTTTGCGATATGGAGATGCGCCGACAGACATCGCCATGACTTCTTCTCCTATCGGCAATTTCCATAGTACAACGCCCAGACCATATCGGCCCTGGAGTGGCATCTGATTCTCTGGCACGCGTTTAGCATATCCATGGTTTGAGATCAACAATATCTCCTCGTCTTTGGCAAGAGTATCCATTCCGGCGAGGTGATCTCCCGGGCGAAGTTTAATACCCATCACCCCGGCCGCGACCAATCCCATGGGTCGCACTTCGGATTCCTTGAAGCGGATTGCCATCCCTTTTGCAGTCACCAATAAAATGTCTTGCGCACCATTGGTTACTTTCAGCCATTTTAGCTGATCACCAGGATTGACCTTGACCAGTGTGAACACGCTTGCGGATGGCCCTGGCAACTCTCGAAGCTCGCTCTTTTTCAACATACCTTCTCGTGTTGCCGTGAGCAAGAAATCAGTGGTCTGAGTGGCATCCTTGCCTCTTCGAGGGGCTTCCACGAGGGAAAGTAAACAGGCTGGTTCTTCCTCTTCCGATAAGGGGCAGATTTGATGGAAGGGGACGCCTCGGGATGGGTCGTCTGTTTCAGGGAGGGCATGTACCGGTATGGCAGCTGCTTTGCCAGAGGAGGATACCAGGTAAAGCACATCCTTTGTGCGTGCATGTACCAAATGGTACGGGGCATCTTTAGCCCCGATTTTAGGGAGCTTGTTTTCTAATGTGCGCCAGATTAGCCCGCTCTTGGAAAGCGCAACCCAAACGGTCTTTTCTGGCATCAATTCCCCGGTGGTCAAAGGCAGGCTTCGGGTTTGTTTCTTGGTCAGGCGCACGATCAATGTACGGCGCCGATCGCCGTAAGCTTGTTTTACTTGCTCAAGTTCCTCACTGACCACCTGGCGCATTTTTTGAGGCGATTTCAACAACGCAGTCAAAGTTTTGATTTGCGCGGTGGTATCTTTGTACTCTTGCTCGATTTTCTTGCGTTCCAGTGCAGCTAACCGCTTCAAGGGCATATCCAAGATGGCTTGTGCCTGTGTTTGGGTGATCTTGTAGGTGCGCATCAAACGGGTGCGCGCGCTATCTGCATCGGCAGCTCTGCGGATGATTTGGATTACCTCATCCAGGTGTTTGAGGGCAATGAGCAGACCTTCGAGAATATGGGCGCGCTGGCGGGCTTTCTCGAGCTCAAATTGGCTACGCCGGCGAACCACCTCTATGCGATGTTCGAGATAAACGCGCAAAACCTGTTTGAGGCTCAACAGGCGTGGTTCGCCCGCCACCAGCGCGAGCATGATGATGCTGAAGGTCGATTGCATCGGCGTTTTGGCATATAGTTCACGTAGCACAGCTTCTGGGTCGGCGTTCTTGCTGATTTCTATGACCATGCGCATTCCCTGCCGGTCGGATTCATCGCGCAAATCGACCACGCCTTCCAGGCGTTCTTCGCGCACCAATTCCGCGATGCGTTCAATGAGCGAGGCTTTGTTCACCATATAGGGCAGTTCAGTGACGATGATGCGCGATTTGCCTCGCTCCATTTCTTCCAGGTGAGCTCGCGCTTGAAGGGTGATTCGGCCTCGCCCGGTGCTGTATGCGCTGATCAATCCTTCGCTTTCAGCCTCTTGCAGGATGACGCCTCCTGTGGGAAAGTCCGGCCCCTGAATGAAATCCATGATCTTTTCGGTGGATATTTCTTCGATGTCCTTCCAATTTTGCAGCATGTACTGCAGCGCGCTTACCACTTCCCCCAGGTTGTGCGGGGGGATGCTGGTTGCCATGCCAACCGCAATGCCCGTAGCACCATTGATTAACAGATTGGGCAAAGCTGCAGGGAGCACATCTGGTTCGAGCAGGCTTCCGTCAAAATTTTCGATGAAATTGACCGTATCCTTTTCAATGTCCGCCAGCATGTGCATGGCCGCAGGCGCCAGGCGCGCTTCGGTGTAGCGCATCGCTGCAGGTGGGTCCCCATCCTGGCTGCCGAAATTTCCTTGCCCATCAATCAGCGGGTAGCGCATTGAAAATTCTTGCGCCATGCGTGCCATAGCTTCGTACACGGCTTCATCGCCATGTGGATGATATTTGCCCAACACTTCTCCGACGATGCGCGCAGATTTTTTATACGCGGCTTCGGGTCTTAGATTCATGTCGTGCATGGCATACAGGATGCGGCGATGTACGGGTTTCAGCCCATCGCGGGCATCGGGAAGGGCACGCGCCACGATGACGCTCATGGCATAGTCCAGATAGGACTGTTGCATTTCGCGATCGATATCTACTTTATGGATTAAACCGATCTCCATCTCAACTCCCTGTCTTGAATAAATCCATCCTGCCCACTATAATCATATTGCATGAAAAAGACACCTGTGCGTGAAAGTGCCAACTGAACTGAGTACTTTGTACTGAAAAAGGGTGTTCGGGAACTCCGTCACTTCTAACCTCACACGCTTGGAGGCGAGCATATTGAAACCGAAGGCGCAGGAAAGTGGGGAGTTGCCGACCTTGTTTCAAGGTATATTACGGTGAAATGCGTAAATCGTCAACCCGCAGGATGTGCATATGAACATTCGTCCCGTCACTCTCGTTGGAAAGCGTGTGCGCCTTGAACCCTTAGGTTTGCACCATGCTCCTTCATTGACCAAGTACGGAACAGATGTGCGTATCTGGAAATATATGGTGTTTAAACCCATCACCAACTTGGAGGAGATGCGCGCGTGGATCGAGGAGCTGCTCAGGCGTCAGGCGAATGGCACAGATTTGCCTTTTGCAGTGATTGACCTGGCAAGCGAGGAAGCGATTGGTGTCACCCGCTATTTAGATATCCGCCCCGAACACCGCAGCCTGGAGATCGGTGGCACATGGTATGCGATTGCATATCAGGGGAGCGGAGTAAACGTCGATGCAAAATACTTGCTCCTCAAGCACGCGTTTGAGGAGCTAAATTGCGTGCGTGTTCAGTTGAAAACAGATGCCCGCAACCTTCGCTCGCAACGGGCAATTGAAAAGATTGGCGCAACAAAAGAGGGCGTTTTACGCAATCACATGATTCTTCCAGATGGAACGGTTCGAGATTCGGTCATTTATAGCATTATCGATTCTGAGTGGCCACAGGTAAAGAACCAGTTGGAAGCGCGCTTGGCGCAGAGCGCGATGGATCAATAAAGCCTTTCATCAGAGGCGTTGCTGTTCGTATTCAATAACGCGCAACAACGCTTCTTCTAAAGAGT
Source organism: Anaerolineae bacterium (assembly GCA_037439525.1). Taxonomy (GTDB): domain Bacteria; phylum Chloroflexota; class Anaerolineae; order Anaerolineales; family UBA4823; genus JBBIVW01. Next base: position 501,573 of record JBBIVW010000001.1, on the reverse strand, counting down.
ATTTCAAGCGAAATCCGGTCAGCTTCTGTAGTTTTTCGATGCTCGGAATTCTCCGTTGTAGGTCTTCGAATCCTGGGGCATATGCTTCATCGTAGGGGATGTGGACTATGGTAGAGGAGCTCTGGGTGAGGCGGATAATGCGTTGAGCCAGCTCATTGATCGTAACCTCTTCTGTACTACCGATGTTAAACACCTCCCCTTCGGCTTTTGGATTGTCTGCCAGTAAAAGAATGGCGGTGACAACGTCCTCCACATCTGCAAAACAGCGCGATTGAGCTCCGTTTCCGTACACTTCTAGCGGTGTTTGTTTTAGAGCTTGGCGGATGAATCTCGGCACGACCATGCCGTATTTTCCGGTTTGACGAGGACCGATGGCGTTGAAAAAGCGCATGATTACCACCGGCAGCCCAAATTGGCGATGAAATGCCAGACCGAGAAACTCGTCCACGGCTTTCGACGCCGCGTAAGACCAGCGGTGATGAATGGTAGGACCTAGGACGCAATCATCTTCCTCTCGGAAAGGGACTTTGGCATTCTTGCCATAGACTTCGGAAGTCGAGGCTAATAACACTTTACACCCATAGCGGTTTGCGGTGGTCAATACCCGTTCGGTGCCCAGGATATTCGTATTGATGGTGTGCACCGGTTTTTCGATGATCAGTTTCACCCCTACCGCCGCAGCCAGATGGACGACAATGTCGCTCTGACTGGTTACCCGGTCTAAGACTTGGGTATTGAGGATGGTCTCACGGACGAATTGAAAATTCGGATGATCTTTGAGATGGAGGATGTTCGCGATGTGCCCGGTGGATAGATCATCTATCGCCGTTACGCGATGGCCTGCTTCAATCAGCTTTTCGCATAAATGACTGCCAATAAACCCCGCTCCACCGGTGACTAAATAGTGCGCCATGTAGTTCGCTCCTTACTTTTCAGATAAAGAATTATAATCTCCCTGTGCTCAAGCGAATCTTCGGGATCGATCCGCGCAAACCTTTTGTGCTCCTGGTTGGGGTGGCCTGGTTGGTGTTAACAAGCTGCTCTCAGGCATCTGCTTTTGGAGGAGCCCCTATTGAACCGACTGCGCCCGGTTCAACTCTTTCATCCGCCAAGCGAGGGGATATTTTCAAGGGCACAAAAGGGCTGCCAACTAGGACAATCACTCCCTCACCAACGAAACCAATGGCTGAGGGCACCCCTCCACCTCTAAGTCGCAAATATCCTTTCGAAGGCGATTTAGGTTTAGAGCTACCTCTCTCGACCTCATCGCCTACTCCTGCTTCTTGGAAAGTGTGCAGCCCTTTACAGGGATACCCGCGTGACCGATTGAACAAAATCGTTTCCGCACCTTACGATCCACCCCCCATGGGCTCCGATGATCGTCATCAAGGAGTTGATTTCGCCTATCACAGTCTCGCAGGAGTGCAGGGATCCATCGAAGGTGTAGGGGTGCAATCTGTGATGCCGGGTCGCGTGGCAGCTTCAATCCAGGATTCTTTCCCTTATGGAAATGTGATTATTATCGAAACACCATACACCCTGATACCGACACCGATTGTCCAAGAAGTAGATCTCCAGCCCGGTTTTTCCATTTATACCCTGTACGCTCATTTACAAGAGAAATTGGAAGTGACTCTGGGTGAGGACGTGAGCGTGTGTCAGTTGGTAGGTTATGTGGGTAAAAGTGGAAACACGGCCGCCGCACATCTGCATTTGGAGATGCGTATAGGGCCTGCCAGTGTCGTTTTCGAAGGGATGTCCGCGTTTGTGCCGGGAGTCACTCCAGAGGAGAGGGCAAATTATATGCTTTGGCGCATGAGCGGTACTTTTTTACATTTTGATCCCATGCGCATATTATCCTTGGATTATTAGGTAGGAAAGAAAGAACCTTTTATTGTTCAGAAGCTGCATTGCCTATGAGGGGGAGTTTATAGATGACCGGAATGGATAGAAGCGATAGCCAAGCCCCTAAGCTGAACGAAGTGTATAAACCGTAGCGATCGCCCAGCATACCGATGATCAATCGCGCAAACGGTCGGATGAGAAAAGAAAGAAACATGAAAATGCCGTTGCCGAGCGCGCGGTGATTGGGCAAACATTCCTGCACCAGGGCGAGGAGCAAAGGGGTTGTGGAAAGTGCAGAAAACCCCAAGAGGAACAAAACTGGTATCATTCCCCACCCTTGTAACTGGATAAACACCAATGTCAGCCCCGAGGCTAGAATAGTTGCTGCTACCAAAACTTTGCGTCGTCCGATTTTGTCGCTGAAGGCGCCGCCTGATAAGGCGCCTAACACGCCGGCGAATTCGAGTAAGGATAGCGCTCCTCCGCTGAGCATCAAATTGGCGCCGCGCAGGGTCATAAATGTAGGTAGGTAGGTGGTCAGGTTTTCCACCATCAGGTTGCGCAGGAGGAGAAGCAGGGTTATAGGTAGGAAGAGGGACTTGATGAATGGTATGAATTCACGCAAGTTGGCCGGTTTTTCGGTTTGAGCGGGGGCCTTGCGGAGTTGCAGGTAAAGGATGGCTGAAGCCACCCAACCCAGGAACATAGCGCGGTACAGTCCTTCCAGCGTCCAGATTGAGACAAGCCAGGTAACCAATAGAGGGCCAAGGGTGCGTGCCAATTCACCTGCAGCCATAAACAGGCTCATGCCGAACCCCAAGCGGTTGCCGGACACGCGGCTGATCATCGCTGGCGCTGGAGCGTGAAATGCAGCCACGCTAATACCTGTGGCAAAGAAGAGCACTGCCAGAGTATAGTAATCCGAAACCAGACCAATACTGCTCAGAATAGTCCCGCTAACCGCCGGAGCTAGAATGATGAATGCGCGCAAGCTGATTTTCTCCGCCAGATAACCGATAAACGGATTCAGGATTGCTGGTAGGTCGAGTATCGCCGTTAGCGCTCCAGCTTGGGTAAGGCTCAAGGATAGCTTGCGAATGAGTTCGGGTAACAGTGGAGCAACAAAGGAGGTATAAATATCATGGATAAAATGCGCTCCGACGACGGGCAGCACCTGCTTTGATTGAAACTCCTCCCTTTTACTTTCGATTGGGACATCCATGTGCATTATTTCCTTGTCGGTTGAGTGTCGATGGGATATTATAATCCTGTGCCAAGACTGGCCGAAGGAGGTTGATACGTATGCAGGCATTCGAGAAGATTTCCAATGCGTATTGGGTGATTCCCAAGCAGTTTCTCGCGGGTGAGCACCCCTTGGCTTATCATCGAAGTGTGGGAATAGAGAGGTTGAATTGGTTGCTCAGTGTAGGAGTAGTGGATTTTATCGATTTGACTCAAGAGGTTGAGGATTCGGGAGGGCATTACCTCGGATTTCTCCCCGAGATCTCTTCGTACAATTCTTTACCGGTGCGCTATGCGCGCTTTCCCATCATGGATTTTGGTGTACCTGCTATCGAAGAGATGGAAGCGATTCTGGCAAGTATTTACCGTTCGTTAGAACAAAAACGCACCTGTTATCTTCATTGCCAGGGTGGCATAGGCCGCACCGGATTGGTCGTGGGATGTTTTTTAGTCTCGTGTGGTTTACGACCAAATGAGGCGTTGAAACGTCTGCAAGAATTACGTCAGGGCACCCCCAAAGGCGAAATTCCATCCCCCGAGACAGAAGCTCAGCGACAAATGGTTTTGAGTTGGAAGGGTTGCCAGAATAAGGACTACGCGCTATAATGTGCGCACTTACCGGGGCGTGGCGCAGTCCGGCTAGCGCGCTTGCATGGGGTGCAAGAGGTCCCGGGTTCAATTCCCGGCGCCCCGACCTTACCAGGAATCCTCTTTGTAACGCAAAGAGGATTTTTTTAGGATCGCTGTGTAAAGAAGAGAGATCAGCGTCGTTCCATACCGCCATCCCGGAGAAATTTATGCCTCGAGAGTCATTAGGTTTTGAAAAGCTTGAATGGGTCTGTTCCAGATGTTCAGCACGCAACCCGGGCCCTGAGAAAACTTGTGGGAGTTGTGGGGCACCTCAACCAGAAGATGTGCAATTCGTGCCAGCTCAAAAACGACAACTCATTCAAGACGAAAGGGAAATCGAACAAATCCAAAAAGGTGCAGATATCCACTGTCCATTTTGTGGTACGCGCAATCAAGCGGATGCCAAAGTATGTCAACAATGCGGTGGCGATTTGAAAGAGGGCAGGAGACGGGCATCTGGTCGCATTGTGGGCGCTTTTACAGCCTCAGATGGAACAGCTCTATCTACATGCCCGGCTTGTGGGGCACATAACCCAGCCACCAACTTGAAATGCGCCCAATGTGGTGCTCCATTGGGCTCCCCTGAAGAGGAAGCGCATGACCTATCGCCAGAGGTGCGCAAAGCCTCCGCAGAGCCTTCTGCCAGGAGGCGCCTGGGGATAGGTTTAGCAGTAGTGGGCGGGATTGCGCTCATATGTCTATTCGTTTTTATATTCTTTGGTTTGAAGACTGAAACGGTGCGAGGCATTGTGCGTCAGGTACGATGGGAGACCTATGTGGTTGTTGAAGAACTCCAATCCGTAGAACATCAAGGCTGGTTTGAGGAACTACCTGCTCAGGCGACATTGCAAAGCTGCTCCTTACGCCTCCATCATACCCAGGATGAGCCAGACCCGAATGCAAATAAAGTGTGTGGAACACCGTATTCAGTCGATACCGGTTCGGGATATGCTGAGGTAGTGCAAGATTGTTACTACGAAGTTTTCCAGGACTATTGCACGTACACACAACTCGAATGGGTCGAAGGAGAGGTCTTTCGCCTGCATGGAGAGGATTTTTTGCCTCTATGGTCGAACCCAAACATATCTGAGAACCAACGCATCGGAGAGCGCGGCGTTGAATTTCAGGTTGTTTTTGAAACCTCGGATGGTGATTATATATACACGTTCGAGGACGAACACTTGTTTCAGCAATTCAGCATTGGCAGTGAGTGGGAGTTGAAAATCAACGCTTTTGGTAGTGTGGTGTCAGCAGAAGCGGTGCCATAGACAAATGCGAACGCCCGAGTGAGGGGGGCACCCGGGCGCTCGCACAAACATCGTAACATAGAATTTCAAAAATTACAAGATGATTTTTTATGGGAGGTAATTATTTTTAGCCCGCCTCATCAAAAGTCTGCATTCAGCAATTCAAACCACGTTCTAAACCTGCGTAAATCTCTCACTCAGATTAGAAAATAAAAATTTTAAGGTTCCTTTTCTGCCTTTAAGGTATAATGCGCCAAGTTTCTGATCATTCCAAGTGAATATGGGAAGGCTTCTCTCTCGGAGGAGAAGACCAAAAAGGGCAGACAGCTCCATCGTCTGCCCTTGAGTTTAATCATTATGCGCGGTTATTTCTGTTTGATCACATTACCGATGGGAGTGCCATTGATGAGGATTTTCACGGTAAAGATTCCAGGAAATTGCAAGACCGTTCGTTTGATTTGATCTCGGAAGCGGGGACCATCACAGTAGTCGTCGGTGTGCACATATTTGCCGGTCAGGTTAATCAGCGCATTGCCGCTCTTATCCACCTCGACATACCCTATGGCGAGCGTTGAAGCATAGCCAGGGTTGTACAGACTTCCGAAGTAAGGGTTGTGGAAATTCAGTATCGTACGCAAGGCATAGGAAATGTCATCTTCAACGTTAGGAGACTTTTTCACTCCGGTGTTGATATAGTACAAGGCTTCGCCGCAGCCATACGGTCCTTTTTCATCCAGGTTGTAGTAAAACACCAGAATAGCATCTTCGGGTTTCGGTGTGTTGGTGGGTGGTTTGGGAAGGGGCGGTAAGGTGGGTGTGGGTTCGGTAGTGGGTGTTTCCGTTGGCAAAGGAGTGGGTGTATCTGTGGGCTGCGGGGTATCCGTCGGGAGGGGTGTGTCCGTGGGTGTATACGTCGGAGAGGGAGTCGGAGTAGGAGGCGCGAACAGGGTAGCACACCCTGTGATGTTCCAAAAGGCAAGTAAGGTGATCACCAAGATCAGGTAGTATTTACGCATGTTCCTTGAAGGCTTTTACTAAGCCTCAACCTCCTTTCTCGGCGATATGTTCACGGGCAAATCTCATTCCTTCCTCAATGGCGCGAATGTTCCCTTCCAGCAGATGCTGGTGCCTCTCAGGCATGTGTTCTTGGAGTGCCCGTTTAATTGTTTCGAAAGGGAGCACCGGCAATTTTTCCAATAAAGCTCCGAGCATCACCATATTCAATAAGCGCCGATCACCAATCTCCTCGGCAATCTCGTTAGCCGGGATCATCACACCTTGTATGTCGGTTCTTTGAATCCCCCGGTTCACTAGAGAAGCATTGGCAATTAATACCCCTCCAGGGACGACGAGCGGTTCGTATTTGTCGAAAGAAGGAAGGTTGAAAGCCAGTGCAGCTTTCGGTCTGCGCACGGTGGGCGATCCAATTTCTTCATCCGCGATTACTACGGTGCAGTTCGCAGTCCCTCCGCGCATCTCAGGCCCATATGATGGAATCCAGGTAACTTCCAAACCAGCATCCATCGCCGCGTATGCCAGGAGTTGCCCGGCGAAAAGGATTCCCTGCCCACCAAAACCGGCGAATATGATTTCTGTTTGCATTCCAACCTCGTTTCGCTCCTTTAGATATGGATGTTTTCCAGGGCAGGCAGGATTTTATAATCTCCTAGAGGAAACACCGGGATCATATGTTCCTCCACCCATGCCAGCGCCTGTTGAGGGCTCATGCCCCAATTGGTGGGACACGTTGAAAGCAACTCGACGATAGAAAAGCCCATGCCGCGTTTTTGCACTTCGAATGCCATGCGAATCGCCTTTTTTGCAAGGCGGATGTTTTTAGGATCGTGTAAACTTCTACGCACTGCGTAACCTGTGCCTTCCATGGTAGCCAGAGCTTCAGCCATGCGAACCGGGAATCCTGCTTGTTCCACATCGCGACCGTACGGTGAGGAGGTGGTTTTTTGGCCTGGCAGAGTCGTTGGTGCCATTTGACCACCGGTCATCCCATAGATGGCGTTGTTGATAAAAATTATGGTGATATTCTCCCCGCGTGCGGCAACATGCATTGTCTCTGCCATGCCAATCGAAGCCAAATCACCATCACCTTGGTAGGTGAACACGATACGATCGGGAAGCAGGCGTTTGATGCCGGTAGCCATGGCTGGTGCGCGGCCATGCGCGGCTTCAACGAAATCGCAATCGAGATAGTTGTAGGCAAACACCGAACAGCCCACAGGTGCGACCCCGATGGTTTTCTCACGCAGCTCCATCTCATCCAGCACTTCCGCAATCAAACGATGCGCAATCCCATGAGTACATCCAGGGCAGTAATGCGTGGGGATATCGGTGAATGATTCGGGGCGAGAATAAACCACTTTTGATGATGTAGAAACCATCTCCATCCTCCTAGTTCAAGGCTTGCTTCAGGCGCTGTAACCACGACTGACGGGGATCATCCACAACTTGCAAAGGTTCTTGGCTGATGCGGTGGATTTCACTATAAATTTCGTCTGGAAACGGCACCATCCCACCCAGCCGGCCATAAAATTCCACAGGAGTGCGCTTAGAAACAGCTTTTTGGACATCCTCCAGCATTTGTCCCGTGTTCATTTCGACTACGAGAAACGCTTGAGCCTGTTTAGAAAGCTCTTCAATCTGTTTCGTCGGGAATGGGCTAACGGTGATCGGCCGGAATAGTCCCACTTTAATGCCCTCGGCACGTGCCTGGCGTACGGCTGACAGGGAGACCCGCCCGGCTGTGCCAAAACCGACGATGACAATTTCAGCGTCCTCCAGATAGTACTCCCGATAGCGCGTCTCTTTTTGTTGAATCTCGAACCATCGCTCCAAAAGGCGGATATTGGTTACTTCTTCCTCTTCGGGATTGATATAAATCGATGAAAGGACGCGACGTTCTCTGCCTTCTGCGCCGCGCACAGCCCAGTCGGGGTACACCTTTTTGATTGGGCGCATCTCTGGTAGTTCTGCAGGCTCCATCATTTGACCGATGTTGCCATCCGCAATCAATACCACGATCGAACGGTACTTTTCAGCCAGGTCGAAAGAGAGCACGGTCAGGTCGATCGCTTCTTGTACACTGGAGGGGGCAAGGACGATTGGATGGTAATCTCCATGGCCGCCTCCGTGAACAATTTGGTTATAGTCCCCTTGGGAAGGAGCGATGTTACCCAACCCAGGCCCTCCACGAATGACGTCGATAAGCACTGCCGGTACTTCTGTCCCAGCAATATAGGACAGGCCTTCCATCATCAAGCTGACACCAGGGCTGGATGAGGAACTCATCACGCGCGCACCAGTGCAGGCAGCGCCATATACCATATTGATCGCTGCCACTTCACTTTCTGCTTGCAAGAATGTCCTGCCCAGCTCGGGCATGCGCTGAGACATCCATTCAAGCAATTCCGTTTGAGGGGTGATCGGGTAACCGAAGTACGCTTCCAGGCCGGCGCGAATCGCGGCTTCGGCCATAGCAATATTTCCCTTTAGTAATTCACGTGCCACGCAGCCTCCTTTGCGCTTTCCGCATGTGTTCGATCTTTATCGTGAAGGATGTTTATAGGATGCCCCGCACACCTAAGAAGAGGCGGTTGCTTTGACTGGGGCGACATCACGCACCGGGGTTTCGCGGTAAACAGTGAGCGCCGCCTCAGGGCAAACCAAGGCGCAAATGGCGCAACCGGTACATCCATCTTTATATAGGTGAACAGGGTGATAGCCCTTAGGGGTCAATCTTTCCATGTCTAATGCCAGGACATCTTGAGGGCATTCATCCACACATAATGCACAACCTTTGCAAAACAGCTCATTAACTTCGATCCATCCCTTGACCGCCATACCTACCTCCGCATGTAATGTGGAAATCAACCATTTCTTATCTTATTATGTGCCTTCTGAATATATTTGTATAGTAACAACTGTCATATCTGGCAAATATAGAATATCCTCTAATCTAATGTGTGTATCTCTTAAGGTGGTTTATTCCATCTCAAGCGATCCACAGTGCGCTTTTTGCGTCGATTTTCAACGAGAGAAAATCACCCGAAACGATAAATTCATCGCCTCCAAGCAAGTCGCGTTTGATTTCACCGTCCTGCCAACTCAAATCGCCAATGGGTAATCGCAGATGGCGATAGGTTGCTCCAGTGTTGAGCGTGATCAAAACGCTTTGGTCTCCTATTTTTCTGGCAAAGGCGAAACATTGGCGGGTTTCGTCTGTCAGAATACGGCGGTAATCTCCACGGCGCAAGGCGGCAAATTTTTTGCGCAAGGTTATTAATTTTTGAACCCAGGCGCGTAGATTTGCGTTCCATGAACGCGGTTCCCATGGGAATGCCTTTCGGCATTCTGGGTCTTTACCACCATCGAGGCCGATTTCATCGCCATAATATATCGCAGGCGCTCCTGGTAGGGCGAATAAAAGGGCAAAAGCTAGTTTGACAAGGCTAACATCATTCCCAAGCAACGTCAAAATGCGTTCGGTGTCGTGTGTGCCTAGTGTGTTATACATGGCGAAAACGTTTTCGCGTGGGTAGATGTTCAAAATTTGTTCCACGCGCTCGACGAAGCTGGTTATGGAGAGCGATTTTGTCGCCAACAATTCTAATATTGCCGCGCGCAGTGGGTAGTTCATCAGGCCGTCGAAGTGTCGAGTGCCTACCCATCGTGGGTCGATAGTCCAAATTTCACCTACTAGGTAGCAGTCGGGATTAACACGTTTGACTTCCTCGCGAAACGATTCCCAAAACGTGTCATCGTCGATCTCATTGGGCACATCTAAGCGCCACCCATCCGCACCTTGTTCGATCCAGTGTTTCGCAACGTCGATGAGAAATTTCCGCACCATGGGGTTGCTGGAATTAAACTTTGGCAAACTGTTGAAGTTCCACCAAGTCGCGTAATTGGCATGATTCTCTTTTGAATAAGCTTCTACAGGAAAAGAGTGAATGTGAAACCAATCCCGATAAGCCGAATGTTCCTGGTTTTCGAGAATGTCCACAAACGGGAAAAACCCGCGCGAACAATGGTTGAAAACACCATCCAGGATGACGCGCATGCCATTGTTGTGAGCGACGTTCAGCAACGCGTGAAAGTCTTGCAACGTGCCCAGGCGTGGGTCGATAGTATAGTAGTCTACGATGTTGTAGCGATGATTCGAAGGGGAAAGAAAGATTGGATTAAGGTAAATGGCGTTGATGCCCAGGTCTAACAAGTAATCCACTTTTTGAATGATACCACGTAAGTCACCTCCTTGAAAACCCCATAAGGTCGGAGGCTCACCCCAGGTTTGACAATTGGGCGGGTCATTGCTAGGGTCTCCGTTAGCGAAACGATCGGGAAATATCTGGTAGAAAATCGCGTCTTGAATCCAATAAGGCACATTCATTGTCATCTCTTCGGTGATCGGCTTTGGTTCATTTTTTCAAGGTGAGGGCGTTGGTGTCGTTAGAGTGGTTTCGATCTCCAACTGGATGGCGTTCGCCGCGCTTTGCAAAGCCTCGTTCGGATCTTGTCCATCTTCGAATATCGCCTTCAAAGCGATATTGAGTTGGATTTGATAGACTTCGAAAACCTTTGCGGGTAACGCTGCGCTACCTCCAGCCAGTGCAATCATTGCCTGAGAAATGAGGCTGCCATAGATCGGGTCTGTAATGGTGATGCCGCTCGAGGCAGGAATTCTATGACTGCTGGTAAGGATCGTCTGCGCCTCTGGGGAAAGGAAATATTCCACGAATGCTATCGCTAAGCGTATTTGCTGCGCGTTTGCCAGGCGACTGATGTACAGATTGTCGGAAAACACAAACCCGGATAACCTTCCATTGGTCGTTGCCGGCCATGGATCAATTGCCACTTTATCCACGCCCAATTGAGAGACAATTTCGTCCAAATTCCAGGTGCCATCGATAATCCATCCAACTTTCCCGGCTTTGAACAACTGCAGGTCTTCATCGCTGAGGAAGCTGGTTGAACCTGCCGATTCGAGTGCGCGTAACAACAGTACCCAATCCATGGCTTGCTTGTTTTCTATAAACAAAGGGAGTCCAGAAGTATCGGTCCATTGACCTCCCAACCCTGGCAAAAAGCCGCCCGAATATAGAAACGAGCGTTCTAGAATCGCTCCGGTGAAATCTTCTGTGGTCGCGGCTTGAGCCAGACTTATTAACTCATCCAATGTCTTTGCCTGGATGGTCATAAATTCCTTGTTGCGATAGAGCACCACGCCCTGTATTGCGTAGGGGACGCTGAGCAACCTCTCACCGCGATAGGCGTATTGCAAGGCCGGCTGGTTGAGACGAGTGAGCGTGTCCTTGGAGAGGAGACTTTCCAAAGGAGTAATCAGGTCAGACATGAATAAGGAGTCTCCCCACTCTCCGGGACCAAAGAATAACACCGCTCCTTTCCCGGCAGGCGCAGCCAGCTCAAAGCGGCGTAGCAAATCGATATCAGGAACGTATAAAACATCCAGGAGGATATCCGGGTATTTCTGGCTGAAATTCCGAAGGATTTCCTCCATCACCGGCATATGGCTTTCATCCCACGAATGCCATATGGTGAGTGTCCCTTGCAATTTTTCTTCTGTAGCCGTGGGGGAGGGCGTTGTTATCGCCTCGCTCGTGGTGGGGATTGGCGGTAATGGGGAAAGGGTTGGCGTATTCTCATTCTGGGTGCAGGCGCTCTCAAAAGAGAATATGCTCACGATTATCAGGGCTTTCAGGATGAACTGCTTGATCGTTTTTCCTTTCCAGGACATCTTTTTTCTTATTGAGGTGGATTTTCGCGCCATTGCAACTGGCGGGCTATACTATACCAGGATTGTTAAAGATGGGCAATGCTTCAAATCCAGTATAATCCATTTTGTTATGCCCTCAGACAACACCTCGTTGAATAAGACGCAGTTTCTTCTCACAAATCTGCTCTTGCTTTTTGTTTTTATTTTTTTAATCAGTTTAGGGATTGCGTTCTATCTATCTAGAGGCACAACCACATCGGTAGGCGAACTGTTTACCGCCACACCTACACCAGAGGTGGCGATGATTAGCCCAACACCGACAATATCATCCACCTGGCAACGAGCCTCCTTCCCAAGCCTGACGCCAACACCTTCCTCAACTGTTTCACCAACGCTTTCACCGACCTGGTCGCCCACCCCTGTTGGGCCACCCACCTTGACACCCGCAAGGCCCCTGCCTCAGCCCGATAGATATCAACTCAAAACGTGGAACGAGGCGTTGGCAGATGAACTGGTCAAGATGATGGAATATTTCCCATACACTTTGCCGCCAAATCAACGCGAGAGTGACGATCCCCTTTTTTATCAGCAGTTTCAATATGCGGCTTTCGCCCGTCAAGAGGCGCTCTTGCGCTTTCCTCAATCTGCGTATCGTCAGGGTTGGGAATGGGGACTGGCGTATGATCTGGCGCGCATGGGTGACGCCTCCGTTGGGGAGCAGTATGCAGCGCTGATCGTTTCAGGGTTGAATGGAGAAGAAACAGACATCCCCCAACTGTACCTTTGGTTCAAACAACACGAACCTCGATTAGACCTTTTCATGGTGCAGTTGGACGAGGTTCCTGGGTTTTTCGAAAATTACCTCATCGAAATACGCGGTGGGGGCAGTATGTTCATCTGGTTGTTGCGCGGTTCAGCCGGCTACCGCGCAATCGCCCTCGAAAGCCGATTCGACTTCATCAACCTTCCTTCGGCAGATTGGATCTATGCCGATTTAGATGGACTCCCCGAGAATGGGAGAGAGGTGCTCATCTATTATCGCCAAAATCAAGATGGAAGCGTTCCGCCTCCATCTGTCTATCAATTGCACCGTCTGCCTGCATATAAGATGCCTTTCTTTCCGCAGCCTTATCTTTTCAATATTCAGCTTCCATATATGCCGCAGTGGGTGGTGCGTGCAGGTATAGATGCTGCCCCGCAGATCGTCTTTCGCACGCAGGTTTTTCCAGCCTGCCCTGTGCTCTTGCAGCGCGCGTATCAGTGGGACGGAGATAATTATTCCTTCGTGGCGCTGGAGGATACATTAGCCGAAGACGTGCAGGATTTCAGCCTCTGCCCTTTTATATTGCAACATGCAGTTTTGCATTGGGATATCCACGCCACCGTTGCGCTCTTAGAAGCCTTGATGCAGGAATGGTCTCCTGATGGAGAGGGAAGCGAAGCCTCCCCATTATTAGAATTCAAGGACGAATTGCGCTATCGTTTGGGAGTGTCTTATGCTTTGATTGGGCAAGAAGAGAAAGCCAAACGCTATCTCCACGATTTATTAGACGAACCATCCATATCCACCAGCCGCTGGATCGGACCGGCTCGGGAATTTCTCCAGGCATATCGTACCGCGACGGATGTGTATCGAGCCTGTGCGCTCAGTGAGCTTTGTGATGCTGGAAAAGCGCTCGAATATCTCGTTCATCGAATCGAAGCTACTCAAGACGTGCTGAGTGAGTTGTGGAAGTATGGAGTTCAATCGGGTTCCTCGGGTTACTTTGATTTCGAACAGGATAAACAGCCCGAGCGCTGGTTTACAGTGCGGCATCGTCCATTATCGGATTTAGAGCTTTGGGCGTTATTCCCATACCGTAGTGGGGTTAAAGCGGTGCAGATCGCCACGGTACAGTCACTCCAACCACGTCTTGAGCTTTTAGACCAGGCATATATTGACCCAGCAGATCTACCGCTTCAACCAGCTATATTGCTAGAGGGTAAATATGCCTTTCACATTCGTCGTTTGCCCGGTTCGAAGGAAGCATATCTTGTCGATGTGCGTTTTCGAAAAGAGTATCCCAACCAGTTCGAATTGGCTCTAGAAGATGCAATTCGGGGGCTCTTCGCTGGCCAATCCGCACGAAGTGTTGTAGAGCAGCTAAGCGATCTTGAAAAGTGGCCCGGATTGCTATGCCGAGCCTCCTGGACGTGTGATAAGTATTATTACTTCTTAGGATTGGCGCGTGAATTGGCCGGAGATACAAAAGGAGCCATCGAAGCGTATCATCGCTTATGGATAGATTATTCGAGAAGTCCATTTACCCTTATGGCGCGCATGAAACTCATCCCCCCTCCATCAACTCCGACACCTACACCTACTCAGTCACCCACACCTTCTTTGACGTTCACACCCACAGTGACCTTCACCAGTACCCCTACGCCTTCGGGAACAATCACCCCAGCAAGCCCAACCGCTTCTATTACCTCTACAGCGACTGTGTCTGGCACTGTGACGCCAGGCACCCCAAGTGCAACCGCTACAATGACACCTACCCCCTCCGAAACCTCTGAAGCGTATCCGCCCATACCAACCCCGACTACATCTTCGAGCCCATATCCTTAAAATCACAGGAGGCAGATCGCATGACCCCAACATGGCGTGTACTCGAGCATCCTGCGGAGGTAGGAGCCTGGAATATGGCTGTAGATGAAGCCATTATGGAAGCGGTCCGTTTGGGTGCTTCACCTCCCACCTTGCGTTTATATGCCTGGCGACCGGCATGCCTCTCCCTGGGAGTGGCGCAACCGATTCGCGATGTCGATCAGGAAGCTTTGAGTGTGAAAGGGTACGAGTTAGTTAGACGCCCAACAGGGGGCCGTTCGATCCTACACACGGATGAATTGACCTACGCGGTAATCGGGAGTGAAGCGGACCCTCTATTAAAAGGTGGTGTTTTAGAAAGTTACCAACGCATTTCTCAAGGTTTGCTCCATGCGTTGAACGCATTGGGAATTGAAGCGCAAGTGGTATCACCAGCCCAAGCACAGAGCTCACGCCATGGGCAGCCTCCCAACCATATCGACTCGGCTTCTAATGCAGTATGCTTTGAGACCCCTTCTTATTATGAAATTACATGCCTTGGAAAGAAAATTATCGGTAGTGCACAGTTGAGACGCAAGGGCGCAGTTTTACAACACGGCTCTTTTCCGCTATTTGGGGATTTACGGCGTATCCTAGACTGCCTTAATTTTGCCAGCGAATCCGCGCGCCTTGCTGCACAAGAGGCGCTGTTAGCCCGGGCGGCAACCGCGGAGGAAATTTTGCGTAGGCGTATCACATGGGAGCAAGCTGCAGCCGCGTTTGTCGCAGGATTTCAAGAAGCCCTGGGTTTGTCCTTTACACTCGGGAGTCTGACTGCGTATGAGGAGCATCTTGCCCACAGGCTGCAACGCGAGAAGTATGCAAATATGCAGTGGACCGCGCGCGTGTGAGCTGCTCTCAGATTAAGGCGCAGGCGGCTGCACAGTGGAGGTCGGTTCAGGTTGGACGAAGATAATTTCGTGAAAGCCAAGTTCTTGGAACAGGAGGTAGAGGTAACTTTCCGCGTTTTGCCTGGCAAGGATCAGGATGCCGTCCTCTCTGGCTGCCTTTTCGATTTCCATTTCGGCAACACGGCGCGCCGCGGTTTCCAAATCGATAGCTCCTTTCGTTAGCAGTCCAGTCTCGCGGTCGTAAATATACGTTTTTTCGTTATCCAGGGTGGCGACAAAAATTTCTGCTTCGGGTAATTGGACATACAACACGCCATGTTCGACCTTTAGGTCAGCAGGTTGCAATTTTCCGAGGTCAATGCCAGCGATTACATATCCATGGGCGATTAGTAAGAGTTTGTCCCCAATTAGGGGAGCCAGTATCCCTTGATTGACTTCTGCGGTGATGATTTTTTCGACCGAAAATTGAATTGTTTCCAGACGGGCGAGAGAGCGCACCTCGCGAATGATCGTCACCGGATCCGGCAATACAGTAGGAGTGGGGGAAAGAGCCTGCGCGACCTGGGTGCTCAACTTGCCGGTGAGTTCTTGGATGGGCGAAAGTCTTTCCTGAAGAGCGCGGTTGGTCATATAAAGCGAAACGCCCACCATGAGGGAGGCAAGCAACAATGTCAAGAAAAGGATCAAACCTGGCTTCGTGATGTTCATGGTGTGTATTATACTAACCAAAGGTCAAATTACCCCTATTGTTTTAGAAAAAGGTTTTCACCTGATAAAGGTACGAAATGGCGCTTGGTTTATTGACTTTACATCTTCATCTTCCGGGGTGTAGTTCGCTAAAAGAGAAGAGGAGCCGTATCAAACCCCTCCTGGCGCGCCTTCAAAAAGAATTCAACCTTTCGATCGCGGAAGTCGATGAAATGGATGCCTGGCAAAGATGCACACTGGGATGTGCCTTCATCAGCAACGATCATAAACATGTTCAACGGTATTTGGAAAAAGTTGTGGATTGGCTCGAAATTAACTGGCATGATGTTGAATTGATGGAAGAAAGAATAGAACTATTCTGAGGCGACCGTTCAATTCTACCGGGTGCATAACCTTGTGCATGGTACACCCTTTCGAGATTTGAGCGGAGGTGAAATAGGCGAAACCTCACTCCTCTTAGGGTGGATTAAGGTTCAGGATGCGGTGAGTTTTTTTGCGCATTTTTTATATTTCTTTGCTTGATTTTTCATCTTCCATTTGCTATATTTTTATTTGTGCACTTTACTAGATGAAACGTTTGCAGGTTAATGGTGTTTATTAGGATGTAATGAAAGACAAAGCAATGGATGATGTCTATCGGAAGTGGAAAAAGGATGGTATTCTACTTCTTGGCTGGCAAATTTCTCCCTTTATATGACCGGGTAAAAATCGCTACTGGCTTGTAGGCTTGAGGTAGCGATTTTTTATACGTAAACCCGGCAGGTAGGTTGATCATCAAGTGGCACTGTGGTATGGATCAAAGGAGTGAATGAACAGAAAGGAGGTGGTTGCCCGGTTTGAAATTGGTCACAGAGGCATTTGTCGTTAATTCAAAAAGAGCTTGTCAGCATATTGAGTATCGCCAAAGAAAGGAGTTTTATCATGAACGTCTTACTTGTTTTAGTCCTTGCTGTGTTGGGGATCATCGTCGGCTATGGCTTCTATGCGCGCTCAATCGATAAAAATGTCATTCAACCGAACCCCGAAAAAGCCACCCCTGCAAAAATGTACATGGACGGAGTGGACTTTACTCCCGCCAACCGCAATGTGCTGTATGGCTATCAGTTTAAATCGATTGCGGCTTTGGGTCCGATCGTTGGTCCAATCGTCGCCGTGCGGTGGGGTTGGTTACCCGCCTTGTTGTGGATCATCTTTGGTACCTTTTTCATCGGTTGGGTGCAGGACTACAGCAGCATCATCTTGGGCGTACGGGAAGAGGGTAAGACCTTTGGCGCGCTGAGCTATAAGTTAATCTCCCCACGCGCGCGCACCATTCTGTTGGTGTTTATTTACCTTTACCTGCTGCTTATTATGGGCGCGTTCGGCAAGATCGTCGGCTATGATCTTCTAACCAACCCTGCTGTTCCATTGGGAGTGCTCTTTGTTATCGGCGTCGGTCTGCTTGCCGGCCAGATGACCTATCGCTGGAAGGTGGACATCCTCGTTACCAGCGTTGTGACCACGGTGCTTGCCTTCGTCGGTATCTGGCTGGGCACTTTAGCGCCTGTACAGAGTTTCTTCACTGCGATCAGTGGTGGTGCAGAATCGCCCTTGATCTTCGGCAGTGTAACCTGGTCGAAGATGCTGTGGAGCCTAGTGACGTTGGTGATCTGTTACTTCGGCGCGGTGCTTCCCATCTGGCGTTGGGCGCAACCCATCAACTATGTCTCCTTCTGGATCGTTTTCTTGGGCATTCTCGGTGGGACGATCGGATTGCTGGTCTGGCGTCCATCCATCGATGTGGCTGCCTTCCCCGCGTTTACTTCGTGGACCGGCAAAATGGGTGAATTGGGTGCCATGGGTCCCCTTTGGCCATTGCTGTTTGTCACCATTGCCTGTGGAGCGATTTCCGGTTGGCATAGCCTGGTTTCCAGCTCTGGCACAGCGCGTCAATTGGAGAAGGAAATCGATGCCCTGCCTGTAGGCGGTGGAGCCATGTTCTTGGAGATGTTCCTGGCAACCATTTCCGTATTGACCGCGGTAGTAGGGGTGGGTGGAGCCAAATACATTGAAATGATCGCGGCTGGTAAGACCGCAGGCGTTTTTGCGGTTGGCTTGAGCACCTTCCTCTCCCAAATTGGCATTCCTACCAGCTTTGGTCTACCTTACGGCTCGGTCTTCCTCACTTTGATGGCTTTGACCATCATGTACCTGGTCGTACGCTTCATGCGTGTGGCAAGCGCAGAGTTCATTGGTGATGCTGTGCCGGTGATGAAGAACGTGCATGTGGGTTCAATTGTTGCCCTATTGCTCTCGCTGTTGCTCATCTGGACCGGCTTTTGGAACTATGTCTGGATCCTCTTCGGATCGGCCAACCAGTTGATGGCTGCTCTGGCTTTGCTTCTGGTCTCTCTGTGGTTGATGTCAAAGGGGAAGAACTACATCTGGACGTTTATTCCCTTCATCTTCATGTTTGTCACCACGATGGCTGCGTTAGCCCTGACGGGTTATCAGGTGCTGAAGCAAGCAATCACCCAAGCTGCCGAGCTCCCCATTGATAAGATTATTGGGAACTATGTCGCCGGCGTGCTGGCGATCATCCTCTTCATCTCCGCTTTGTACCTGGCGGTGGATGCTGTGCGCGCTATTCAGGCGAGACTCGCAGAGGGTAAAGCCACGGCGGGTGCCGACTAAGCGGCTGCTTTCAAACCGGGGTGAGAGGGAAAATAACACCCTCTCACCCTTTTTTATAGGTGATCCCTATGAACGCTGTCTCTGTTCAGGTAGTGGCTCCAGGTATTACTTATTTCTTTCATTGCATGCATTGTGAGCAAATTTTCGATCAGGTTGACCTCGGCGAAAAGTTACGTCAGGAAGAATACGCCCAATATCCTGAGGATTTGAAGATCGAGAGCGCGCGCCTTGCTCGTTGGATTACTGATTTGGCAGACAAGTTCGCAGGGCGAGTGCATTTTGAAATCGTCGATCCTCAATCCCTGGGTGGATTGTGGCTCAGCATTCGCTACGGCATCCGTAAATATCCGACGTTCATCGTGCAGAAAAAACAGTGTATCGCTGGCTGGGACGAGCAGACCTTGACGCAAACTATAGAAAAGTACCTGGAATAGCTGCGTTTCTTCACTTGCTTGATATCGTAAATCTCGCATATTGGTGAGTGGATCGTGACGGTAGAGTTTTTATTGATGGTAGAATTGAAGAGATTTATTGCCGGAAAAATTTTATGAACTCTGAACGAAAAGCTACCCCGCGCGTGGTGGATGTGGTGTAAGTGTGTTCCAGGATTTCGGTTTTAAGACACCAGTAAATATGTTGCCTAACGTGACTCGCTGGTTTGATAAGACGCTCAAGGTTTTGCGGGAAGTCGTTTATGGGATGACGGTGTATGACTGGGTGTTGGAGCTTGAAAAAGCACGCCATGAACAAGAACGATTGTTCACCCTCATCATTTATGGTGATTTGTTAGGTGTTCCCATTCTTCCTCCGTATTACACTTTGCGCTTGATGCCATTTTTAGTGCCCACGTTGGAGAACTGGCGACGTAGCATGTTACGCGAACGGGATCTGTCCGACATCATCGATCAGGAGATCGGTTAAATTTTGGAGGAACGTATGACTGAAGAAGAACGCAATGTTTTGAAAAAGGTTGTCCGCTCGACGCTTGAATTTGTCTATGGTATGGCGGGACATGATATGACGCGCTTTGCGATGAAAACGCGCGGCAGCATGGAACATTTATTTATCTTGATCACCATGGGAGATTTACTGGGCATTCCCATCCTTCCCCCATACTATTCTTTGCGCTTGTTGCCCTATGTGGTGCCTCAAATCTCTACATGGAAGCGACGCATGTTGCGCGAAAAGGATCTTACGGATGCATTGGCATAGAAGGGAAAATATATCATGACTCTCGCACGTCTATTTGAGGACAACCCTGAACGTCGTTACATAATGTTCGGTGGAAAGGGAGGCCTGGGAAAGACCACCTTCTCAGCGGCAACGGCGTATTACTTAGCGAAAAAAGGGTATAAGGTGCTGGTTTTTTCGGTGGACCCGCAGGCTTCGCTATCTGATATCTTTGAGAAAGACATTTTTGGTAAAGGTGCAGTGGAGATTATGCCGAATCTCTATGCCCAGGAGATTGACGCCGATCAACACATCAAAGCCTATCAAAATCAGATACGCAAGAAGATTTTTGATATGTATGGGCTGGATGAGATTCCCGAAGAAATTGAGAGCTATATCCAGGCTGCGGCTGCCGAACCAGCCATGGAGGAAAGCGCCATCTTCGATCAGGTAGTGGACATTGTGATCAGCGCCGAATATGATTACTATATTTACGACCTGGTGCCATTGGGGCATGCACTTTATTACCTGAGCATGGCAAGCGTGTATGACGAGTGGATCGATAAGATCACCCAATTACGCGAAGAAATGGAAGAGTATAGTCGCGTTGCCTCGCTAATCAAACGCGAAAAAGTTACCGAAGAGGATATGATCCTCCGAGAACTTCAAGACATCAAGTACCGCATCAACACTTCCTCTTCCATACTCACTGACAGAGTCAAAACCGCATTTTTCTTTGTCATCATCCCCGAGGAGATGGCCCTTTTAGATACTCAGAAAGCCGCCGGATTGTTTGCGAAATACCAGGTGCCACTCAGTGGATATATCGTCAATCGGGTAATCCCTTCAGAATTAGAACAAAAGAACATCCCAGACTATCTGCGACATCGGTTGGAGATGCAAGGTAACTACCTCAAACGCATCGATGATCTGTTTGGCAACCAGGTTTTAGCGCGAATTCCAGAATTCGAACGCGATATCACGGGTTTACCCATGATCCGCAAAGTGGCAGAGGCGATGTTTGGCCCCATTCCTGATGGTAAGTGAAGAAAGTAGGAGATTCAAGATGATCAAAAAATCCACATTACAATTCCTTCAGGAACACCCGCGCTTGAAATACACTTTCTTTGGTGGCAAGGGCGGAGTAGGCAAGACTGTTTTAGCTGGGGCTATGGCCTTGTGGCATGCACAACAAGGGAAACGCACTTTATTAGCTTCAACGAACCCTGTGCATAGCCTGACCAGCTTACTCGATCAAAATGTCTTTGGCAAAGAGACCCCTGTCGCGGGGGTAAATAACCTGTGGGCGTATGAGATCGATACTCGCGATACGATCGAAAAGTCAAAGAAGGAAATTCGCGAGAAAATTAGTTGGTTTCTCAAATTTGCTGATATTAAGACCAAGGCGGACGAGTTTGTCGAATCTGCAACCATGAACCCTGCCTTCGAAGAATCCGCCATGTTTGAAAATATGATCGATCTAATGTTCAAAGATGAGTATGAGGTATATGTCTTCGACACCGCGCCGACAGCTAATGCCAGAAGGTTACTGGGGATGTCTTCGGTGTACACAATGTGGGTGAATAAGATGGTCAAGAGCCGCGAAGAGGCGCGCACCTTGCGTGAGATGCTTTCGTATAGCCGAAAAAGGGAAGAAAAAGATCCACTTATGGAGTACCTGATCAATCTACGCCAACGCATGGCGCATGCCAAAGAATTGCTGACCGACCCAGAGTTGACCGCCTTCTTCTTCGTCACCCTTCCGGAGGCACTGCCTATTGCAGTGATCACGCGCTTTATAAATTGGTTCAACGAGTTTGGCATTCCGGTGGGGGGTGTGGTTGTGAATATGTTGATCGAAAAAGAACGTGTATCTGCCGATGCTCCTGAATTCGTAAAGAACCGCGTGATCATGCAAGATAATTACATGCAAGAGATATGGCAGATTTTCAACGGCGAAGTTCGGGCGCTCATCCCATTGTTCGAAACGGAAGTGCGAGGCGTTGATATGTTGCAGCGCACTGCGGAGAAATTGTTCGTTTGAAGTAAATGAATAAACCAACGGACGCCCCGCTTTATTTTCTATAAGGGGCGTCCTGTTTTTCTTTATTGAAAAATATGAACCCAATCTTTATCAATGTTCTTATCGGCATTTTCTTCATTTTGATTTTTGGAGGACTTTCCCTGTTAAAACGTGAGGGATTGTCTGCCCAATTTGCATTTGAGGTGCTGGGGATCACCTTTTTTATTACCGTTGGATCGTACTTTGCTTCGGCGAATGTTAACCCGGTTCTATTCTTGATCCTCATCTACATGTTATCGATGCGTGGTCGCATCCTGGTTGATGTAGCCAATATAGTCTCCAACCGGGGCAGACAAAGGGATGCGATGCGGTTGCTTCAGTTTGCCCTGAGGCTCTTTCCAGACAGGGCAACATATCTCGTCATACTGGTGAACATGGGCATTGTCCAACTACGACGGCAGAATCCGCAAAGCGCGAAAGATTTATTCGAATCGGCGTTGAAGGCAGGCGAGCAGGGTGGGCTGGGGTTGAAGTATGAAGCGGCATGCCGTTACAACCTGGGGCTGGCGCTGTTGAAACTCGGAAAGGATGCCGAAGCGGTACGCCAACTTAATGAAGTGGTGATGCTTTTGCCGAATTCCATCTTCAGCCGGGCAGCAGAGATCGCTCTACAAAAACACCGCACCAAGCATCAGATGCCCAAAGCCGAAGAGTCGTTAGAAGATACTTTCCTAGATAGATGATGTTCTTGCTTTTAGAAAAGGCGTGCGTCATCCAGGATCAGAACTGTTCTAAGAACCTCAGAAGCTGATTGCAGAACTCATGCGCATCGAGGGCTAGCAGTGATGGCAGATTCATTTTCAGGATCACGTGAGGTGTTTGTTTTTGTTTGGCTATGCCGATGAGCTCATTGTGCCAACGTTCTAAAAAACTTGAGAGGGCAGCCTCAAACGTTTGATTTTTTGAAGGTGTCTTAGAGATATGGAATTTTTCTTGATAAGGTTGCCAGTTGATCTCTTTGGATTTAAACTCAGGCACCTCTTGGGGGAAGTATGTTTCGCTGGTCTTCTTGAGCATCCATGTCTCTTTCGGAGGGCGAGAGAGCAATGTTTGAACAATAAGCACATCGCGTTGTCCTCTCAAGTGATAGAACAACCACAATGGAAGTATCTCTCTATTTTCGATAAAATAGCTCACATGAAGTTCTTTGACCGCCTCATGGTGTTCTTCGTCAGCGCTTTGCGCTTGGGAGGAGAAGGGCTGCCAGACGAGCTTTGCCCCCGTGCTCGATGTTCCAAGCCAGCGCGCGTGCACGATTTCCCCTCTGGCTTCCAGGCCCAAGCGCAACCATCGATAAGCGCGGACCCCCAGATGGCGGTTATACGTACTCATGATCACATACCAACCCAACATCAAAACGCTTAGAAGGATGACGATCCATTGACCTAAGTCCATAGTTTCTTTCTCCTTGCACCGAAAATGCCCTCAATTCGATGAGCAAGCATTGTTACTTAGTTTATCAAACATTGTAAAAAACCACATCACTTTTTAGGAGGCATACATGGATCTAAAACTTGCTGGAATGCGCGCCTTAGTCACCGGTTCGAGTCGGGGGTTGGGTTTTGCTGTTGCCCGTGCATTGGCTTTAGAAGGTGTTCACGTTGCGCTCAATAGCCGTAGCCAGGAAAGTGTTCAAAGAGCGGCAGCCTTGTTAGCCTCTGAGACAAGCTCTCGTGTGATCGCATTGGAAGGCGATGTAACTGCTCCAGAAATCCCTGAGAGGCTAATCCGGCAAACCGCAGAGGCTTTTGGTGGCTTGGACTTGTTGGTCACGAATGCAGGTGGTCCACCTCCAGGCAAGTTTGAAGATTTTGATGATCTCACCTGGCAAAAAGCGATTGACCTGTCCTTGATGAGCCATGTGCGTTTGATCCGCGCTGCATTGCCGTTCTTGCGACGATCCAACGCTCCCAGTGTCCTCACCATCACCTCCTATTCGGTCAAACAACCAATACCCAATTTAGTGTTATCGAACAGCGTACGAGCTGCCACAGTAGGTTTGACCAAGACATTAGCTTTGGAATTGGGTGGCGAGGGCATCCGCTTCAACTCGATTTTACCTGCATGGACGGAGACAGAGCGCGTGTACGAATTAATGAGCGCGCGTGCTCAAGCGAAGGGCACGTCCGTGGAAGAGGAAATCAAGTCCCAGGCTAAGGATAGTCCACTGGGTCGGATGGGCAAGCCCGAAGAATTTGCCAATGTTGCCGCGTTTCTGCTCTCTCCTGCCGCCTCTTATGTCACGGGAGTGATGATCACAGTAGATGGAGGGATGTATAAGGGCACCCTATAAAAGTGGATGTGTGCCGTGGAAAACCTAAAGAGCGGAGCGGTTACGCAGAAATGGCTGTGTGCGCTCCGCGACCATGGTGTACATCCACTTGCGTTTCCCGTAGTATCGCGCCCGATAGTGGTATCGCGTTTGGATATTGCCAAAACCCAAGATGCGCAAAAAAACGCGCATCATCGCCGGTGTAATTGCCCACCACGAATCCATCTTTTCCCTTCTGGGGCTGGGAATGAAGATGCCTAAAGGGGCATGAATGTGCAACAGCTCTAACGTTGTGGCGAGGAACATGAAGGGAAGATAACGCAGATGCACCTGTTCGGTGATGATCGCTCTTTCGCGCGTTAATTGCAGTCCTTTTTGCAAACCTAAAAAAGGGTCGCGTAAGTGAATCAAGACAGCCGAATACACTGCGATGTCCACCTCGCCGATTGAAGGGGGTAGATTGTAAATACTGCTATACACCATTTGGGATTGAGAGTTGAACTGCCTATGGGCAAGCCAGAAAGCGTTGTTGATGCGGCGCAAGCCTGCTTGCCTGGTTTTTTGCTCGCTCGAGTAGTCGCGGTTGGCTAAAGGGACAACATCCCAAGCATCTTTTTCGGATAGGTCACACGCGACAACTTCCGCGCCTTGCTGTTCCATGTAGAATGTAAGAAAGCCGCTGGCTGGGCCGACTTCTAACACGCGTTTGCCGCGAAAATCCACTCCTCCTAAATAAGTTCGTTCCATACCTCGTAAATCCCATTGGCCTTGCACCAACCCGTAGCCAGGGAGTTCCATCGTATGATAAAAATCGCACTCGCGTAAATCCGAGACGATGCGCGAGGTTGCAAATGGACTGGGAGTTGCATTCTTCATCGATTTATCGTAAGGTTTTTATGGTTGATTTTCAAGTAGCTCGAAATTTGTTTCCATCCAGTGGTTTAGACTGTTCTCGAACGCTTCTGGCTCTTCGATCATTGGAAAATGACCGCTTTGCTCGAAAATAACTACCTGAATGTTTTTCACCTCAGAGGCAGGCTCTTCCCAGAATGAAAACGGCAGGTTGAAGTCGTAGCGCCCCAATGCCAGATATACAGGCATAGACAATTTCTTCAACCCGCCATTAGAACTATAATCGCTGAACACCTGCTCAATGAGCCATTGTTCCAGGGCTTTATCCGTCTGCATCTCGGAAAAGAGTCCAATGGGAGCGAAAGTGGGTTCAAACCAGTAGATTGGTGCATAAAAGATATACTTATCGAACAGGCCGATCAAATCTTGTTGGGGATTTGTGAGCAATTGGGCTGTGGCTTGTTCTAAAAGCATTTTACGTTCTGGAGAGGCGCTTTGGCTCCAAAAGGCTTGGCGCGCGTCAAAATATTCGTTTGTGATGGAAGGGGGTACGGCGATGAGCATAAGTCCTGTGCATCGCTTGGGGTAGCGCAGCGCATACTCCAATGCCAGCACGCCGGGGAGCGAGTGGCCTAGGATGAGGCTTTTTTCTAACCCCAACGCATCTTGCGTCTCGCGGAGGGCAGAAATTAACGCCTCCATGGTGAGCGCATCAGGCGTTGGGTTGGTTTGGGAGCGAAAATCGAGCATCACCCAGGTATATGATCCAAAAAGAGATGGTGAAAGGGTCTTGAGAAAAAGCTCTCCATGGAACACCACCAATATGGGAGGCCCAGAACCTTTGATCGTGTATTGAATATCGAAACCTTCATAGGACAGCACACCCGTGCCTTCAAGTAAAGTGGAAGGGGATAGCTTTGCTTTGCATGCAGACATCGAAAGAAGCATGAGCATAAAAAGATATAAAATTTTTCTTTTTGCGTTCATACACCATCCACACTAGAGGTTGTTTTGTCGCGCCGCTTGGAGATATTGACAATAGGCACATTCTGGATCCGGATCAGGGGGTCTGGGGGCGCCTAATACTTTCATCACGATTTCTAAGAAATCCAAAAAAGCCCGCTCGTCTTTGGGCACCTCTTTCCAGGTGACTT
Source organism: Anaerolineae bacterium (assembly GCA_037439525.1). Classification (GTDB taxonomy): domain Bacteria; phylum Chloroflexota; class Anaerolineae; order Anaerolineales; family UBA4823; genus JBBIVW01. The sequence continues at coordinate 475,472 of JBBIVW010000001.1, read as the reverse complement.
TGCCCAGGTAAGCAATATGATCTTGATGGAACTCGCCTACCCGGATGGGTTCTACAATCAATAAGCCCATCTGGCTGATGGGGCTTAGGTGCAGGCTTCCGCTTTGAGGATGTTCCAGTGCATAAGCATAGGCGTTCAATTGGCGTGCATAAAAGGCGATATGGTTTCCTTTTGCTTCGCTGGTTTTGAAGTCAATCACTCCAAAACTGCCATCGATAAACTGTATGGCGGTGTCAATTTTCCCGCGTATGACGCATGTCTGCTCAAGACCCGGGAAGGTGATTGGCATTGATGTAACCTGCCGTTCAGACATGATCAGCTTACCCTGCGGTAAATCGGGGGATAAAAGCGAAGTCGATTGATGAAGGAAATAATCTTTCATGATTTTATCAATGCGGTTGAAGATGGCAGGAAATGGCGCGTGGGGTCGTTTGAATTGATTCACAATCTTCAAATAAAAGCAACGTTGACATTCCTCCCAGAGGAAGGTCAAATCCGTTGGACTGATGGTGAATACTTGTTGCACAGGGATGCTTCTCCTGTCAGAGTGGCCTGTAGTATTTTACCTTAGAGCATGAACGGAGTGAAACTCCCCTGGTTTGGAGAGATGTTCTCTCACGGATGTCCAAGAATATTCAAATCATGCATGGGGCACCCGGTGTCATCCATGGACAGGTTGATCCGAATGGACGCGCAGGCGTTTGGGCATTAATGAAAAGGGGTGCTCTATGAATAGATAGAGAGGCAGGGAGGCGGCCAGGGTTGCAAGAAAGGCCGGTAGGATGCCTATCCAAAAAGTCTCCACACTAAGATTTTGAGGTGTAAAGATCAGGGGATATACATAAAACAAGCCTTTGATTACCAGCCCGTGCATGAGGTAATAAGAATAACTCATATTCCCCAACCATCGTAAAGGGGTCCACGAAAAAAATCGGGCGGTTGCACCATGAGGGTTTTGCACGCAATCCAACGCTGTGAATGGTAGCAGGCAGAATAGAGCCACTGCCCGCATTACCAAACCTGTGGCACCGAAGGGGATGAAGAGCATCAGGCTGAAGGCAATTGCCAGGGTGACTAAACCTACACCGGGCAGGATGTTAAACCCTGTTCGAACACGTAAGAAATCGTGTAGCAACATGCCTGAGATGAACATGATCAGGCGTACATGCCCTCCCCAATGGTAAAAGACGATTGCCGTCAGTGTTGTAAGCGCAAGATGAAAGATGCAGCGCGACTTTTCCCTCCAAGAATACAATCGCAAAGCGAGTATGAGCAAGGGAATGGATAAATAAAAAAACACCTCGTAGCTCATCGTCCAAGTTACAGAGATGAGGGGTTGAATGGGAAACAATCCGGGAAGGAAAAGTAAGTTTGCCAGCAAGTAGCCCAATGCTTTCATGGAGTCTGTGGGGAGTTTGCTTTCTGCGGGGAATATCCAGGAAAGCACCAGGTAGATCAAGAACATCGTCAGAAAGGGAGGGTAAATACGCTCTGCGCGTCGAGCATAGAATTTCCATGGCGAGCGCGGGCGTGAGATGAGTGCTCCGTAGATGAAAAATCCACTCAGCAGGAAAAACAGGTCTACCGCGGTGTGCGCATTATTAAAAAACGCTTTGGCGAACGACAACGTGAACGAATCCTCTGGCAATAGGGGGATGGAGTGAATCACATAGTGGGCTAAAAACACAACCAGAATGCTAAAACCGCGCAAACCCTCCATTGCAGGTAGATGAACCCCTTCGCGGCGATTGATTTCAAACTTCTCTTCCCAGGCGAATCTGCCCGGTATTTTACCTGCAAGTGAGCTCTGTGGGCGGTTATTCATTTTTCAGCGGATGACATCAGAGATTCTACGTGCGGGAATGATGAATCAGGTTCGATTAGTCGGTACAGTAATACATGCGCTCCGCTATCTTGAAAGTGGATCACCCCTTCTATCCTTTGGAATCCCAGCGTATCGTAAAATGGTAGGGCATTCACGCGTGCGTAACACCATATGATCCCCCCGCCGAGTGACGCGACATGGTTCAAACATGCCTTCACCAGCGCTGTGCCCACCCCTTTACGTCGAGCATCCGGCCGCACAGCCATGCCGCGTAAGCGCCAACATTTCTTCAAAGAAAAGAGGGGGTTGGCTTCATGGAGCAATGTCGCTACACCAATCAGATTGTTCCCATAAAAAGCCCCAAAATGGCGGGTGGAAGCCTCCTCGTCACCGGCATAGATGCTTCGTGTAATGGGTGCATGAGGGCGTAAAATTGCATGGCGCAGAGGTCGAACTTGACCGGCATCTAAGGTTGAGAGCCTGATGTTCATAGAACCAAATGTTTTTTTGTTTGCTGTTCTCAGCCCCGAAGGTGCTAATAGACGACACAAATGAACTTTCGGGCGATGATCTCATGTGATATGGGATCCACGAGATAGTACGCTTCTTTCAAGAACGGCTCTGGAATTAAAGGAGGAGCCGTAGGTGAGGTTGTGCCTTCGAGGGGAAGGGGGGTTGCAGGATGCGGCATCGTGTGAATAAACCAATATTGCGACGACGGCTTGATCGCCTGATTTTCAGGAATTGTTGGCCCAGGGCAATGGTTAAAGCGCGCATCGACAAAAATCGGAACCACATCCCGACCGTAAACTTTTTCCACCTGCCGGATTTCCCACCGATCGCGGTTTTTCGTATTCGTATGGGGCTCAAGGTCCTCCCATGCCAGGGTCAGGGCCTGTTGCTGCCCCATTTCCTTTTGAGCTTCCATGCATCCTGCGCTAAACAAAACGAATATAAGGAGAATATAGGTAATTTTTTTGATCATCCTATCGAATTATTCCTGTTGGGGTTGGCTAGAGCACCGAAATCATACCACAGCTTGAGGTGTGTTTTGCAGAATCACAGAAGGATTAATGACCTTGAGCCAATCGTACGGCGATCGGCTCAAGGAGGCATTTGGGGTTTGACTGCCAATCTCTATGGACGAAAAGTGAGGGTCGCGTTCTGCGCATCGGCCAGGATGATTTGGAACAGGATGGCTCCCTGGTTTGCCAAAGATGGATCGATGAACAGCGTTCCACCCGGTACATCTATGTCCAGCATTTGCCAGGTTCTTCCCCCGTCCAAAGAAATGCGCACCAGCGCGACCGAATTTTCAGCAGGCCAGCGCAACTCCGCGCTGCCCTTGGTCAACTCCAATGAGGCAGATTGCCCGAACGAAGGCATTTGCGAGGCAAACGCTCGTTGTGCCAGCACCTTTGCACCTTGTACCACCAGTAGCTGGTCAAAAGGTTTGTCCGGCAGAGGGATCAGGCTTTCGATGGCCGTAAATTTTATGCCCTGCTCTTCTGCTTCGATCAGCCTGATTGGCGCATCCAACACGACCTCACCTTCAGCGTTGGTGAGGCGCAAAATATAATCACTGGCGGAAACTGGTTCGTCTGGAACGCCATCGAGTACATACATGGGAAGAAGATTCAAGTTGCCCTGAAGGTCAAACCTGCCGCGCACATAAAGCACGGCTTGAGGCGATTGAGGGCGCATCGCCATCATCGCAGTTGAGCGTTGATCTTCCAATAAGCCTTGATATGTATAGTCTGAGACCCAGGCGTAATCACAATATCCCATGATATCTGGGGTCGTTTCCGGAATCAACGTGCCTACAGGTAATGTATGCACCTCAAACCCGATTTGCCCAATGGCTCCTGACGGGTAAGGATAATTCGGGTCAACGCTGGAGGGTGAACCACAAGGTGAATGATAACGACCAAAGTTATGGCCAACTTCGTGAGGCAGGATCTCGTCTCCAGGCATAAAAGGATTCGTGCTTTTCGTCAGCCCTACGGAGGCGCGCAGCCCTAACCAACCGATGCCCGCAATCCCCGAACCAGGCCACCAGGTTCCACCGCTCTGATCTACCAGGGGAATGAGGCCATAATACACTTGAGAGGAGGGAGCACCTTCTGAGTTCTTTAGACTTGTGATTTTGTCCAGGATGCCGGTGCCGGCAACGTTGGACCAATAATACTCCTGGCGCAAGTTTCCAACAAAACTATAGGGGGCATGCACGCTCACATTTACCTGGCTCACAGGGTAGAGCTTGAAGAGCGCTTGCTGGACGAAACTGGTAGATGGAGGTGGATAGACCACTCCTGTGGGTTGATGCGTGTACTGGATTGGAACCACCATAATTTGCAAAGCGGGCACATTTAAGAATTGCGCTGAAGTTTGGTATGTGTTATTGGTTTCGTTCTGCTCTGGGATCGTATTTCCCGGATCCACAGTGGCGACAAATGTCACCTGCCCGCTCAACCACGAGGTGGGGACATTATAGAAATTGATGCTCTTGCTCTGATCCTTGCGCAGATTAGCGACCGCTTCGGATGATGGCCAGGCTATACCCGGTGCTGCGGTCAAGGGAGAACTGGGCAAAAGCACGCCATTTCGATACGCAGATAGGCTTGCTGTGACATTGTTGATCGCCTGACTTCCGTTGGTATAGATATACAGGCGGACAACAGCAGGCCGGTTTGCGACTAAAGGAACCTGGTTCAGGTTGTCTTGAATGCCCTGGTTGATCTCTAACCAGGCTATGGACAGATCCCACTGGTGAGGTACGCTCACGAAGGGTAGGTATAAGAAATTTGTGTATTGGTTCGTTTCTGGAGCAGAAGGAGGTGTCGCGTCGATGCGTTGGGCGTGACTGGCCGGCGCCATCCCAAAAAAGACGACAAGTATGCTCAGCCAAATTACAGAGTTCATGAAGATGCGTGACGCCTTATAGGTCATAGTTTTTTCCTTGTAAGCTACCTATTATCAGTGTGAGTTCGCCAAATGGCAGCATGAGTATAGCACTGTCGCGATTAAGCGGCCTTTAAGAGCTTGAAAAACCTTGCAAAAGTCTAAGGTTTAAAGTTGTGCAATCGTTATCTGGAATTTACAAGAGTGATAAGAACACACGGGAAAAATTAGGGTTGGGAATGGTAAGGGCTTTTTCAGGACGGGCGCACTTTGTCTCCCAACGCACTCGATAAGCGATTGGGTGTTTTATCGAAAGCCGTACTTTGCCAGAAGTTGAGCCAAAAGGGAGATTTCTTCTGGAGAGATGCGCTGGAAGTGGAGTCCAATACGATATAGGCCATTCGAGTGTTCATCTGGCTGACACCAGATGACCTTGGCGTTGATATCCAGCGACTGTTGAGGAAATTCTGCGGGCAGGTCCATACGCAGCTGCAGTTCTTTGCGCAGTTCTTGAGGTTTTTCCGCAATCATCAACGCTCCACCGGTGGTCAGGTCGGAGAGGTAGCCCAACATGCGCCCGTCTTGTCGGTCGAAGACGCGCGAAAAAAAAGCCAGATACATGCGTTCCAGTTTCCTTCTCTCTTCCACGGCAGAGGCTCCCCTAATTGAACGAACTCCTTGATGAGCGACTTTCATCTTACCATATTTCTCTTTGTCTTCAACCAACGAATTTGAAAGACAAACCTACTCATGCATCTTTGGAAATGGAAGCATGTATAATATATCCGCTGAAAGGGACATCGATGCTCACCCATTTCATCAAGCGCATATTCGTTGGGGTCACATTATTATTCGTTTATATCTCAGCCTTGTTTTTTGCCGTGCAAATCCTACTCCCTGGTGACTTCGTGAGTCAGCATGTATTGAGCTTATCGAAGCCACAAGTCGAGGCGCTGCGCGCGCTTTTCGGTCTTGACCTACCGATAACCTCTCGATACTTCCACTGGTTACGTGGCATTCTGCATGGAGACCTGGGTAACTCTTTCACCGCATTTGGGCTCGGTCCTCCGGTGATTGAAATCATCCAATCCACCTTGCCGGCGACGCTATTGATCTTTGGCTTTGGCACATTGTGTGCTTATCTATTGGGGCTCTCCATTGGTAAGTTTGTTGCCTGGCATCCACGTCACCCGCTGAGCTCACCGTTCACTTTTAGCTCAATTGCTTTTTACACATCTTTTCCGCCCTGGTTGGTTTTTCTTTTGATCTATTTTATCTTTTCCAAGCTGAAGATTCCATATGTAGGTCTTACAGCACAAATATCTTTCCAGGGCGAAACTATGGCTTCATCCGAAGTTATCGGAAAGATGTTATTCCAGGCGGTTTATATCTTTACCTTGGGGTGGATGCTCCATTGGGTGTTGCAGCGCGCTCGCTCTCCCTTGACGAAACTGTATGTACGTTTTGCACCTGTTTTGTTCTTGGTAGTATGGTGGGGAAGTTGGTGGATCACAGGTCTATACCCCTTCGCCATCGAAATTGCCAGGCGTGCCATATTACCCATCCTGACCTACGCCCTCCTCAGCTTTGGCGAAGTGATGTTGATTATCAAGACGACTTTAATACAGGTCAAAGAGGCGGAATATATCCTCACGGCGAGGGCGAAAGGGGTGCGCGAAGAAGAAGTATTGCATCGCCACGCTCTGCGCAATGCCATTTTGCCTGCTTTAAGCAAATACATGCTTAGCTTCCCTTATCTACTTTCTGGAATGGTAATGATCGAACACACGGTCAAATGGCCTGGTTTAGGCACTACATTATTCTATGCAGTGGGTTTGCAAAACGTTCCATTGGCTGTAGGTATCCTGCTGTTTGTTGGGGTATTTAGCATAGCCATGCGGCTGTTTGTTGAAGTGCTTCAGGCGTTGCTCGATCCGCGCCTGGCGTATAAAGCGGAGAAAGTATGAAAACAGAAAGGATTGTTCTCCCTCCTGCTTTTACGGTGCTTGACCAGAAACAGCGCTTAAAAATTTGGCTAACACAAAGCCTTAGGGATATGCGTTCCTTTTGGAGGGATTTTCGTGTGCATGGGATGGGGATGTTTGCTTTGGTTGTGTTAGCTATCTTTTTCCTCTTTGCTTTAATTCACCCGATTTTGATCCAGCACACATGGCCCAAAAGTGTATATGACCCGACTACCGGTTACGATATCGATATCTATCCTCACCCTTCTGGAATATCCTGGAAACACTGGTTGGGCACAGATGCTTTAGGCCGAGATGTACTCAGTATGTTGATGGCTGCTACGCTCCCCTCGTTGGAGGTGGCGTTTACTGCAGCGCTATTTGCCGCGTTGATTGGGCTTCTCGTAGGTGCACTGAGCGCATATTTTCGTGGATGGGTGGATACTCTCCTCAGTGGACTTTCAGATATGTGTATGATCGCGCCCGCCCCGATTCTTATGGTGGTGATCGGGTTTGTTTTGGATATTTCACCTATTGAATTCGGTTTGATCTATGGTTTTCTGGCAGGAGCAGGAAGTGTGGCCGTAGTCTTGCGCGCGCAAGGGTTGAAGATCATGAATATGACCTACATCCAGGCTGCCAAAGTTGCAGGTGGGAGCTCGATGCACATCATCTTCAAACATCTGATACCCCATTTGTTGCCTTTAGCTGCAGTGAATATGTTGTTGACCGTCACGGGTGCTATTTTTGCCAATGGCTTTATCGCCTTTTTAGGTTTATCCAGAGCGCAGTTGAATTGGGGGAGTATGATCTACGATAGTTTCACTTATCTACAAATAAACAGCGCCATAACCTGGAACGTTCTAGTACCATCAGCGCTGGCAATTTCACTTTTTGCGGGTAGCTTCTACTTTCTCGGTGTTGCGCTGCAAGAGGTGATATCTCCCAAAGAAGTCTAAAAACCCCTTTGCTCGCTATTTTTGTGTATTTATAGAGTTTGGATGAAACTCAAGCTGCGTGCGCGTTCAACGCGCATAAATTGGGTTGCTGAAAATCCACCCTCGCTTTTTCCCTAAAAAGGGGATATACGCTTCGACACGATAGGTGCCAGGCTCGGAAGTGATATATGTGCAGTTTTTACGGTGATTCCATGTTTTCATTTCAACACCGTCTTTGATCAATCGGCAGTGTGCTTCTAAAGGTAGAGAGATTTGAAAAGTCAGTCCATTTGTGGTGGAAATTTCATCTCCCATATAGGCAACCTGCCTAAGCCCATTGGCGGTAAATTTGAACCCACGTGCATGGGCCGGCAGGTCATAGGCGATATACGAACTACCTTTGCCAATAGCTTCTAAAAGTGCCTGACGATCTTGCTCATAATCTCCACTCAGAGGGTGTTCGAGTAATACATGGGTATTGATGCATTTGAAGTGGAACCCATAAGGGAAGACAGTTCTTTTGAGAGGTCCCAGAGTTACAGGTAGTGCATGAGCATCCGAGCCACCAATAATCGCCAGTTTTTCACCGCTTTTGAGCAATTCGTCCCATTTTTGCAACGCTTCAGGGGCTGGTTGAATGGCGATATGCTCAGGCTGGTAGGCGTAATAAATGGCGTGCAATTTTGATTTCAGACGAGATTTGAACTCTGAAAAGCCATTCCAAAGTTCTAAACCATGGAATCCCTGTACTTCCCAGTCCACCCAGGAGATGTCTTTTTCGTTGACTGCTTTGGCTTCCGGGTCGTATGGATGAGCAATGAAAGCTAGTCCACCTGCCTGCCGCACCTGCTGGACTAATTTTTGTGCATCCGACGCGTACTGAGCCATCTCTCCTCGAACGCCAAAGACCAAAAGATGGTTCTTCTGGGGTGTGCGCGCTTGATCGTGTATTTCTTCGCCTACAAGTAAAAGCACCTTTCTACCGTCGAATTCGTAATAGCCTTCCACTCCATGGACGAATACGTTATGGTCAGTCACGATTACCGCATCGATCCCTGCTTGGGCAGCTTCACGTGCGATTTGGGCGTGGGTGGCATGCCCATCGGAAAACAGGGTGTGCATATGTATGTTGACGACGACTTCATGCATAGAAACAGGTTTGACTTTTCTCCTTTCGACAGGTATAATCGCCCATGTTTTTAGGTAAACACTTCAGGAGGTTCTTGTGAAAACCTACATCGATATTGCCTTGATTATAACTTCCATCGCTTTGATTGGAAGCGTGATTCTTCAAAGTAAGGGGGCAGGTTTGGGAGGTTTGACAGGTGGAGATCTCGGCAGTGTTTTCACTGCCCGGCGCGGAATCGAAAAGGTCTTATTTCGTATCACCATCGGTTTGAGCGTGCTGTTCTTTATTCTGGCGATTCTTGCTACTATGGTGCTGGGCTAGGAGGTAAGTTCTCCTAATTCGAGATTTCACCAGGCTCGGCAAAGCGGCGCAACCCTCCCCTGGCTTTTTCCTACGTATAGCTCTTGCAAAAAAATGAGTGCTTCTGCGCGCTCCACTAAACTTTAGGCTGCCAAATGCCGAAGGAATAGCATGAAACAGTTTCGTTGGCTGTTGCTGATCGCGTTGATTGCGGTGATCATCGTCGTTGCTTTGTTTTTCCTTCAGAGGAGAACTCAACCTGGGGATGAAGAAATTGCAGAAGCACCCACTCAAGGAGGGATTTACGTCGAAGCGTTGATCGGAAGCCCATCGCGCTTCAACCCTGTATTGGATTATTACAATGTCGTTGACCGTGATGTCGATCGGTTGATTTACTGCCGTCTCATCCATTTTGATTACCGCGGCTTACCGCAGCCAGAATTAGCGGATTCCTGGGGGATTTCCCAAGATGGCAAGACGTACAATTTTTCTATTCATCCCCAGGCTATCTGGCATGACGGCCAACCCGTGACCAGCGAGGATATTGCATTTACAGTTGAATTGCTGCAACACGAAAAAACCCCCCTTCCAGATGACCTAAAAGCATTTTGGAGCCAAATAAAAGTCAGGCCGTTGGATGAAAAAACCCTTCAGTTTCAACTCCCTGAACCTTTTGCGCCATTCTTGGATTACCTGACATTTGGCATTTTACCCTCGCACCGGTTAGGTGAACTTACTATTGATGAGTTAGTCAATTCAAACTTCAACTTACAGCCGGTGGGTTGTGGAGCGTTTCAGTTTGATTCCTTAGACATTGAACAGGAGCGTATCTCCGCGGTTACCCTGAAAGCGTTTCGAGATTACTTCGCTCCTCCGCCATTTTTAGACCAGGTGGTCTTCAAATATTACACGGATAGCGCCAGCGCATACCAGGCATACCAACAAGGCGAAGTGATGGGCATAAGCCAGGTAACCAGAGACATCCTTCCTCAGGTGTTGCGTCATCCTGGATTGCAAGTTTTTACCGGCCGTTTGCCGCGCTTGAGCATCATCTTTTTGAATTTGAACTCCCCGGATGTACCCTATTTCCAGGATGAAAACGTGCGTCGCGCTTTGTTAATGGGAATCAATCGAAGATGGATCATCGAACGTATTTTCGAAGGGCAGGCGATTCTGGCGAATGGCCCGGTTTTTCCTGAAAGCTGGGCATATTATGAGAGCATCCCATCGGTGGAGTATGACCCTCAAGCGGCAATCGAGATGTTGCGTGAAGCGGGATACACCATTCCAGCTGAAGGCGGCCAGATACGCGCCAAGGATGGCATCCCCTTAGCTTTTGAGATGGTGTATCCATCGATGCCACCTTTCGACCAAATTGCCCAACGTATTCAAAACGATTGGTTGAAACTTGGTGTCCAGGTGAACCTCATCGGTATCAGCTATGATGAATTGTTAAATGACTATCTCGAACCGAGAAAGTATCAGGCAGCCTTGGTAGAGCTAAACTTTGAACGCTCCCCCGATCCAGACCCCTATCCATTTTGGCATCAGGCGCAAATATCTGCCGGGCAAAATTATTCTGGCTGGGATGACCGCCAGGTGAGCGAGTTTTTAGAGCAGGCGCGCGTGAATGTCGATTTCGAAGAGCGAGCGCGTCGGTATCGTAATTTTCAGGTGAGGTTTTCAATTGAATTGCCGGCATTGCCTTTGTTCTATCCGGTATATACCTATGCTGTGGACCACCAAATCAAAGGCCTGACCATGGGTCCATTATACGAACCAAGCGATCGCTTGAATACAATCAACTTTTGGTTTCTTTTTAGCGATATAGTTTCTTCACAAACAACGCTCACAGCAACCCCCTAGATTTGAGGCTTGGAGTACCTGGGCTGATCTATGGTTCGATTTTTTGGTAAATCAGCCGATATAAATTGTAGATTTCGTACACTCTGCGAATATAATCGCGCGTCTCCTTAAAGCGAATCACTTCCAAGAAAATGTCAACGTCCTCCTGAGCTAATTTCCACCAGGTGTTTGCGTTTCCTGGGCCTCCGTTGTATGCAGCCAGCGCTGCGTAGTGATTGCCATTGAAGAAGTCCCGTTGGCGGGCGAGGTAGGAGATTCCCAAACGTAAGTTCACCATAGGGCGATAGAGGTCTTCGACTGAATAATCCGCGGGCCAGCCGGATTTTTGTACAATTTCTTCTGCGGTAGAGGGCATGATCTGCATCAAACCACGCGCGCCAGCAGATGAACCTACGGTGCTGTCGAACAGGCTTTCCTGGCGTACCACGCTGAAGATAAACAAAGGATGGAAGGCAAATTCATTGGAGAGAGGCAGGATCATGTCTTTATAGAAAGTGGGAAAACGTCGATGGTTGAAATACGCAGGGGCATTCAGGGTTGTGGCATCGTCCATCCCCGCCAGATTAAGAATTTGCCGCGTAGCCAGGATGGCGATGCGATAACTTCCAATATCGAACAGGTAATTGGCCAGGTGGAACAGCCTGACGGGATCTTGGGCATTATTGAGCCTGACCTGATCAAACTCGGCATTGGCTTCGGTGATCATTCCCAATTCCCAAAGCACCGCGCCCCGTTGGAAATACGCATCACCGGTCAGATCCCCAACCCCAGATAGATCGGTTTGTTCGGGTATAGCGAATGTCTGGCGCAACCAGAATTCGGCACGTTGTCTCTCTAATTGAATGTCGAAGGATAGATCAAAATCCGGAGGCGCCTCGAAGGGTTGGCGCTGGTTGAGCATATCTTTCGCCCGTTCACTGTAATATCCGGTAGGGTCGATCGTGCTGGTAAAATCCCAGGTGCTTCGTGCGCCTTCTACATCGCCCATGGCAAGCTTCGTCTTCCCCAACCAGAAGTACGCGCTGGCTTTCTCCTCTAAAGTGGACGCCACCTCTACGAAACGCGTAAAAACTACCAAAGCCCCTGCATAGTCGGGAATGCGGTATTTAGCGATCCCTGCCAGAAAGAGACAGCGAGGCGAGTATTCAGAGATAGGGTAAAGGTTATAGACTTGCTCGAAAGTATCCGCAGCTCGATCCAGATACCCGGCGATCTCCTCGACTAAGGCTGCGTCGAAGAGGAACTCGGCTGCACGGGGATGACTCGGGTTGTTCAACGCGAAGGTCTTCAGAGTCTCAATCGCCGCGTCATAATCCCCTAAATACGCCCATTGGGTGTAGGCTTTTTGTTCCCAAGCATCATCCCAGTACCGATGGTCGGGAAAGTTCTGGATGAGTTTATCCCAGTTCTGAACGGCTTCTTCGTAACCGCCGATGGCGCGTGAGGAGAGCCCATAGAAGTAATATGCTGTGCCGGCATCTGCTGGCTGGTTGACCAGATACCTGGTGAACGCTTGCATTGCCATGCCATACTGACCAGCGTAGTAATCCACGATACCACGTTGCAATTCATCTACCTGAACGCCAGCCTCAACCAGGGCAACTAAAGCCGAATATGAATCATAGGAAAATGGGTAGTTGTTAACCGCATCCAAATATGCCTGATAGGCATCTTCCATCTGACCCAATGAGGTATAGATTTGCCCTCGGCGCAAAGCGATTAGCGCGCGTGTATAGTCATTTGTCGTATTCAAATAGATGTCATCGTAGAGGGTCAGAGCAGTATTGTAATCACCTGCCAGGGTGTAGGCACGAGCCATTTTCATCTGAATCGAGGTGCGGTCGAGCAAGCTGGGGGTTTGCAAAGCTGCCTGGTAATCGTTAGCCGCGCCCGGGTAGTCTCCTGCCTGGAACAATGCATCCGCCCTCAAGTTGAGCACATACGCATCCACAATCCCTGGACGGTGGATCAGGTATTGCAAATACGCTTGTGAAGCTTCAAGGGGGCGTTGCATTACCGTATAAGCCTGTCCCAGGAGAAAGAAAGCCAGCGGTGTTTGGCGGGAATTTGGGTAGGTATCAACCAATGTGTTTAGCGTGGCTACCGTTTGAGCATAATTTTTCGCTTGAAAGTATGCTTTGCCTATGCCCAATAAGATCTCGGCGTTTTCTTCCTCATCAGAGGTCGTTTGCTGCAGGTCGGTAAAGAATCGTAGAGCACTTTCCCAATCGCCAAAGGAAAGGGCTTGATATGCCTTTTCTCGCCTCTCTTCTACTGCGAGGGTCGGGGTTGCTGTGGGAAGTGGGGTTGAGGTTGGATCCACGGGTGTAGATGGACTGGTCTCACTTGCCACGAATGGCATCGGTGTCAGCGTGGATTCGGGCAGATGCGTCGCCGAGCGAACACAAGCCAAGCTAAGACATAATACAAGGATGAGTAGAACACTGCGCGCGTGCATAAATGTGACTATAACCTACACATAGAACGATGTCAATGAACTCATCAGGCATCCAATGCAGGCGAGGGGTACCCCAAGGAACGCTTTGAGCGGAGAGGCGGTTGCCTATGGTGGTTACCAGTTCTGAGAGACTTGTTTCCTTTGACAAACACACGACTGCATGTTAAACTCACTGCGTTTTCAAACTCCAAATGAGCCTGAAAGTGCTGAACCCATATGCGCACTCTTGAGTGGATTCCCGACGAGAATGTTTTGGAGCTAATCGATCAACGCCTGTTGCCCGCAGAATTGGTGAAGATACGTCTTTCGTCTTGTGAACAAGTGGCGGAAGCCATCAGGGATATGGCCGTCCGCGGCGCTCCGGCGATAGGCGTGGCTGCAGCTTTTGGAATGGCATTGGCGGCATGTCGCAGCGAAGAAGATAGCTTTGACGGTTTTATGAAGCATATGCGCTACGCCGCAGACGTATTGGTGCACGCACGCCCGACTGCGGTCAACCTTGCCTGGGCGGTTGAGCGCATCCTTGAAGGATTGAACCATCCGGGTGTGACACGGGAAAATGCCTTCGACAAGGTCTTGGAAACGGCGCAAAGAATGGCGAATGAAGACGTGGAAGTTAATCAACGCATGGCAAAGATCGGGGCAGAGCTGATTCCGGAGCAAGCAACCGTCATCCACCATTGCAACACCGGCGCTTTAGCCACCGTGGATTGGGGTACTGCTTTGGGGGTGATTCGTATGGCACACGAACAGGGCAAGCGGGTGCATGTGCTTGTGGATGAAACCCGACCGGGGTTGCAGGGGGCACGTCTGACTGCATGGGAGTTGAGCCATTATGGCATACCCTATGAAATCATCACCGACAATGCCGCAGGATACTTCCTTCAGAAGGGAATGGTCGATGTGGTGTTGTTTGGGGCGGACCGCGTGGCTGCCAATGGGGATCTGGCAAATAAGATCGGAACTTATATGTTGGCGTTGGCGGCTCGTGAGAATCGAGTGCCGGCTTATGCCGTTGTCCCCTCGTCGACCTTTGATCTTTCCTTATCTGATGGAACAGCGATACCCATCGAAGAACGACCGGCAGATGAAGTCCTTCAGCTCACCTGGAAAGGTCGCCGCGTGGCGCCTGAAGAAGCGCGGGCGCGCAACCCGGCATTTGACATCACACCCCATGATTTGATCAAAGCTTTTGTCACCGAATTGGGGTTGATCACCCCACCGTTCGATGAACATATTCCGAAGATCTTGCAAAGCTCTGCTGCGTTAAGGAGGGCATGATATGGATATCCTTCTTACCGGCTCTGTAGCGTATGATTATTTGATGACCTTTCCCGGTCTTTTTCGCGACCACATCCTGCCGGAACATATTAATGCCATCAGCTTATCCTTTTTAGTGGATTCGATGACGCGCAGAAGAGGCGGAGTGGCGCCGAATATCGCCTATACATTGGCCTTGTTGGGAGCAAGACCTCGCATTTGGGCCACCGTCGGAGAGGATTTCGAAGAATATCGCAAATGGCTGGAAACAATGGGCATTGAAACTACCGGATTGCGGGTGATACCGGGGGAGTTCACTGCCTCTTTTTTTGTGAACACGGATCGCTCCAATGCACAAATTGCAAGCTTCTACCCAGGGGCAATGGCTTACGCCGCCAACCTATCTCTGAACGAGCTGAGCCTTCAACCGCCCGACCTGGTCATGATCTCCCCCAATGAGCCTAAGGCAATGGTCCAATATGTCGAAGAATGCAAACGCTTGCAATTTCCCTATATCTACGACCCGGGACAACAGGTTGTGCGTATGAACGGGGATCAACTTCGGGAGGGGATCGAAAGTGCGAAAGGCCTGTTTGTAAATGAGTACGAATTCGCTCTAATCGAAAAAGCTACCGGTTGGGGGGTTGCGAACATCTTGGAAAGGAATGCGGACATCTTTATCGTCGTAACGAAAGGAGAACGTGGCGCCGAAATCTACACCCGAGAAGGGGAGACGCCATTACCCATCGTCACTCCGAATCACATTGTGGATCCAACAGGCGTAGGTGATGCCTTTCGAGGCGGTTTTCTAAAAGGATATAGCCATGGCCTGAGTTTACAATTGTGTGGTTGGATGGGTGCATTGGCGGCAACCTATTGTTTGGAGAACGTTGGTCCTCAAGGTCATACATACACCATTGAAGAATTCGTTCAGCGCTTTCGTGGTCATTTCGATGACCAGGGAAAGCTGGATGAAATCTTTGGTGTAACCCAAGAAAAAGAATGACCGCGAAACCAACTCTAAATTTGATGATCATGTAGGAAACCCTTGAACCTTCCCTCATCCTGAGCCATTTCTCTCCCCGAGTGAGGAAGAGATGTAAGAAGCTAGGTAAAGGTGAGGGCAAAAAAAACGGAGAAACCTGAATGGGACATTATGATGTTAGAGATTTAAAACTGGCAGAAGGTGGTCGTCGTCGCATCGAATGGGCCGCGCGCGAGATGCCTGTCCTGAGCCTGATTCGACAACGTTTTGAAAAAGAACGCCCGTTGAAAAATGTGCGCATATCGGCGTGCCTTCATGTCACCTCAGAGACCGCGAACCTCATGCAAACCTTACATTTGGGCGGCGCGGATGTGGTGCTGACTGCCTCAAATCCCTTGTCGACTCAAGATGATGTTGCCGCTTCCCTGGTGACCCATTTTGAAATTCCCGTATTTGCCATTAAAGGTGAGGACCACGTGACATACTACAAGCACATTCACGCCGCGCTCGACCACCACCCCCAATTAACCATGGATGATGGGGCAGATTTGGTAAGTACGTTACATAAAGACCGCAGAGAGGATCTGAAGTATGTCATTGGCGGTACAGAGGAGACTACTACAGGAGTCATCCGCCTGCGCGCCATGGCTGCGGGTGGAGCGTTAGCCTTCCCCATCATTGCGGTCAATGATGCAATGACAAAGCACTTCTTTGACAATCGCTATGGTACCGGACAATCGACCATCGATGGCATCGTTCGGGCAACCAATGTGCTCCTGGCGGGTAAGACATTCGTGATTGCAGGTTATGGTTGGTGTGGACGAGGGCTGGCCATGCGGGCGCGCGGCATGGGGGCAAATGTGATTGTCACAGAGGTGGACCCCTTGCCTGCGCTTGAGGCTGTGATGGATGGTTTTCGTGTCATGCCCATGCAAGAAGCTGCAGAGGTGGGAGACATTTTTGTCACTGTAACGGGGGATATCAATGTAATTGACCGTGACCATTTCGAAGTCATGAAAGATGGAGCCATTGTGGCCAACTCGGGTCACTTCAACGTGGAAATCAATATCCCGGCGTTGGAGGAGATGTCCGTGGGCAAACGCCTGGTGCGCCCGTTCGTCGAGGAATACGAGCTAAAAGATGGCAGACGTATCTTCCTCTTGGGAGAGGGACGATTGATCAATCTGGCGGCTGCAGAAGGTCATCCGGCAAGCGTCATGGATATGTCTTTTGCCAATCAGGCATTGAGCTTGGAGTACCTGATACGGAATGCTGATACGCTGGAGAAAAAGGTTTATCGAGTCCCCGAAGAGATCGACCGGGAGATCGCCCGATTAAAACTTGAAGGGATGAACGTGCGCATCGATGCCCTTACCCCAGAGCAGATCGCCTACCTGAATTCATGGGAAGAGGGCACGTAATTTTTTTCTTCGCGTAAGATCGATGTCCTTTTAAAATCAATTGCCTTCGGAGATGATGACCTCTATGTAGATCACATCGCCGAAGGCTTCTCCGTTCGGGGAAGTTGCTCTCCAGGCGCTGCGCTGTGTACCCGCGGTTGTCGGCGCGCGAAAAAGGAGACGAATCAGTGCTTGCGTGCCGCGACGCGCAGGATAAAGCGCCTGTTGCGCAGGCACTTCGCTTGATGTCGTTTCGATCAAAACCAATTGATACCCAATGCTCCAATTGCAAGTGCCGGAGTTTTCTACCAGCCAACGTTTGTCGATGAGTTCGCCAGCAGGTACTACACTGCCATCGGGTATGGTGATGTCTTGAATAAAGCGTAAATCGTTTTGGCAATTCGGTGCAGAAAGCGAGTCAAAGGGTGTGGCGCTCTCTGATTCTGGTAGGTTGGTTGGCATGTACAGGGAAGGAATCTGATTGTCTGGCGTTGGAGGGAGAAAAACCTTTGCCGGCGAGGTGGCTACAGTGCGATTCCTTTGTTGATCTCCGCAACCGACCAGGGCTAAGGAAAGGCAGAGCCAGATGAAAAGGGGCACCACCAGGCGAGATTTTTCCATTCCTATGTTGACCAGTTACTCATCGAGAAACTCGTCGCCTTCATCAGTGAACTGCAGAAGAGTATCACTTTCCATTGCTTGTTGTCGTACAGCCAACTCAATCTCTGCGGCTAAGTCTGGATTCTCTTTGAGGAACTCTTTGGCGTTTTCTCTGCCCTGACCCAGGCGAATGTCTCCGTAGGCGTAGAAGGAACCTCTTTTAGTGATAATGTCCAAACCGGTTGCCAGGTCTAACAGGTCACCCATTTTCGAAATCCCTTCGTTGTACATGATGTCAAATTCCGCAGTGCGGAATGGTGGCGCAACTTTGTTCTTTACAACGCGCACCCGAGTGCGGCTGCCGATGATTTCGGCACCGAGTTTAATCGATTGGATGCGGCGCACGTCCAGGCGCACAGAAGCGTAAAACTTCAAAGCCATTCCGCCGGATGTGGTTTCCGGGTTGCCGAAGACGATGCCAATTTTCTGCCGCAACTGGTTGGTGAACACAACCGCAGTATTGGCTTGTTTGATCGCTCCAGATAGCTTGCGCAAAGCCTGGGACATCAAACGCGCTTGCAATCCCATGTGAGAATCTCCCATATCCCCTTCGATTTCTGCACGCGGTACAAGGGCGGCGACCGAATCGATGACGACCACATCCACGGCTCCAGAGCGCACCAAAGTTTCGGCGATCTCAAGAGCTTGCTCTCCTGTATCGGGTTGTGAAATGAGCAGTTTATCTACTTCAACGCCACAGCGCGCCGCGTAGACAGGGTCCAGGGCATGTTCCATATCGATATAGGCGCAGGTGCCCCCCAGTTTTTGCGCTTCGGCAACGATATGCTGGCAGAGTGTTGTCTTTCCCGAAGCTTCTGGGCCGAAGATTTCCGTAATGCGGCCTCGTGGAATACCTCCCACTCCAAGGGCAATATCTAATGACAACGAACCGGTAGGAATCACTTCTACGGTCAGGTGGTTCGCCTCACCCAGGCGCATAATCGCGCCTTCGCCGTAGCGTTTCGATATATCGCTAAGCGCTCGCTCCAGGGCGATTTGCCGGGATTCGTCCACAGGTTCTTCCGCGTTTTGTAATTTCTTTACCATTCTGATGCTCCTTATCGCTTCTGCTTATTATGGCCGCAGGGAAATCGACCACTACAAATCTGCACCAGGCGTTAGTGTAGCACATTTGTTCTATTTGTCAAGTGTTGTAATCGCAGGTGTTTCAAAATAGAGGGCAGGCATCGGTGTTGGTGGTGGAGTGAGATCATAGCCGTATTTTCCTTTAAAAATGAAGAACGTAACCATACCGGGTTTGATTTCGATGACCTGTTCGCGGATCAATCCATTGAAGTTAATCCACAAGATGTATTTTCCAGCAGGGAGGTCGCCACGCACCAGATTTTCTTTGTAATAATCATCGCTGTTTACCGTACCTTCTCCGTAAGTGTCGGTATAGTAATTCTTATTGGTTTCTAAAGAGCGAATGTTTACACGGAGATCTTTGAGCAGTGAACCATCAGAGTCCATAACGCGCCCGACTAAAATGCCGTATCCCTGAGGAGGGGCGATCCAAAGTTCCGGATTGCGAGAGACGAAATAGTTATTCTTCCCTAGGCGCACTTCGAAATGCAAGTGTGGTCCAGAAGCGTTTCCGGTTTTACCCACCAGGCCGATAATCTCACCCGTCTCTACCCTCTGCCCCCGAAAAACCTTATGTTCTGAAAGATGAGCATAGATGGTAAACAGGATCGCTCCCTGGTAACCGAAATCGTGTTGAATTGCCACGGCGATACCATATGGGTCGCGATAAGGCTCGCTGAGCAGGTACAAACCATAACCGGCCCAAGTTACTTTTCCAGGTCCTGCCGCGAACACGGGTGTGCCTTCAGGTGCAGGTATATCAATGCCGGTGTGCGCGGCTCCGAAGTTAAATACCCCCCCGTAGCGGTACCGTTCCAGTGGTTCATTGATCGTGTTTGCACCAATGGGTCGGATGAAATAAAAATGATCAAACGGTGTAGGTTCCCAAGGCACCGGATACAAAGGTGGTCGCCAGGAAAATCGCGACTGTGTTTCGACCTGCGGGAATGTAAAGAGGAGCGGATCGGTGATCGGGGTGGGCGACCGGAGAGGTTCAGGGGTGATCTCTGGCGTTTTGGTGCCTCGATCTTCTCCGAGAGGTGTCTCACTAACCAGTAACACCATCGCACCTTCGACGGTGGCTGGCGACAACGAGGGAGGTAGAGGTGATTCTCGGATTGTTTGGGGCGTGCAAGAGGCGAACACCCAGATCAGCGTAAACAAGGCGAGCCACAAACCTTTTTTGTGCATGACCTAATTTTATCAGCTCAAGTCGTGAATGACGCTGGTATGGCTTCCTATGGTTTTGTGGGGGTCGCCTGTGGACTCGGCGATGTGGTTACTGTGGGTGTTGAGGTCGGCGTCGGGGAAAGATATGGCGTGCGCGTGGGGGTGAGGGTAATGGTAGGAGTCGGCGTAGGTGTGGGTATGGGTGTGGGCGTATTCAAGGCTTCTCGCGGGTAGATTTCCAACATGGCATGAAACCAATCCAACCCCTCTGGGTGGATATATTCGTTGAACCGTATAGAGGAAAAAGCGAATCTCCACGTACTCAAAGAGGGCACTCTTTGCCAGCCATAGGCTAATGCCAGTTGGGTGAAGTCAAACCAAAATCCTCCCGGCATATTCACTTCGAGAGCACCTCCCTGTTCATAGGCAATCGGATCGCCGGAGTTGCGTGCGTAAATATCCCAGGGGAGGTCTTTTAAAGGTCTGCCCTGTGAACCGTCCTGAGCGCGCGTCTTGAGGTAGACGCGCCAATAAACCATACCCGCAAAATCCTCGCGCACGAGCTTCATCCAATCTGCCTGTAGAGGAGCAGAGTCGAAGCGAAATGCCCTTCCTGTGTACAACCAATCGTCCATCATGCCTGGAGAGAGAGGCTGCGTAAGAGGCAGGAACGCTTGTTCCAGGTTTGCCAGAAAATCCCACCCAATTTCGCGTGCCAGTTGCTGGCGTAAGGCGTAGAAGGATTCATCGACTCTGTCCTGCAATTTGGCATATGGAGCTTTCACATTTTCTAGAGGGATCAGCGAGATTCTCTTTCCGGGGATATTTGTGCCTACAACCATCACCGGTTCGTAGAGCGGTGTTGGGGTGAGGAGGGAAGTTTCGTTGAAGATCTCGGTTTGTTCGGTGATGGATTGAACAGGAGACCAGCTTATCCCACTCACGTTGCCGGGTAGGATCAAGGCGGGCATAGGCAGAGTTCGTGATACAAGATGAAATGCGCTGAGGTATTCTTGGTTTGGACTGGATACGCTCACCAATAATGTATCGCCTTGTGGACTCCAAGCTGCCTGATTGCCCTGGACCATTGAAATGGGTGCATCATTGGGAGTGTCAACATCCCAGAGCATGATTGTCGGCCAGCCTTCCCCTTGAGAGCTCCACCCTATGCGATGTCCATCTGGAGACCAAAAAGGATGTTGGTCGTTACGCCGATTATTTTTACTGATGTTGAAAAAACGCTCTTGAGGATTATCCAAGTCGGCAATCCAAATGTCGCTTTCTCCGTTTCGTGTAGAGACAAAAGCGATCTTCCTGCCCTGTGGCGACCAGCTTGGGGAATGATCGCTGGCTGGATCGTTGGTAAGTCGTACTGGGGGTTGGGAATCATCCACCGGTCGGATAAAGATGTCCAACTGTCCCTCTCCTTCTTCGACCACATAAGATTCATATACGATCCACACACCATCGGGCGACCAACTTGGATGGGCTTCATACTGGGGAGTTTGCGTGAGGGGGGTGATTTTACCTGAAGCCAAATCCAGTATATACAGGTCCCAAAACCCCGAACGATTCGAAGCAAACGCCACACGACTGCCGTCTGGACTGATGGCTGGGTGGATGTCGCTCCATGCCCCTATCGTCAGGCGCAGAAACTTTCCCGAAGGTAATAAGCTGAAGAGGTGTTCCTTTCCTCCCTCGGCAACAGAAAGGATCATTTGCCCGCTCAGCCAGTTATTATCGGAAATCGGCTTTGGCGACTGATCGAGTAAAGGGCTTGCAGAAGTAGTAGTAGGCGTAGGTGAGGGGAAATAAGTTTTCGGCAAGGGTGTATCAAGGGCAAGGACATGGGTGGATGATGGCAAAGGGGTTGACTCGCTTACCAAGCCTAAGCGCACCTGTAACGCTGGCCAGGTAAGCAATGCAGCTAGAAGAAGCATCAAGATCGTTAATAGCAAGACCACTCCGCGCAAGAGTTTCAAGACCAAGCTGGGTTTGGACGACTTATTATCGCTCATAATTCATGACCTAGCATTCTGGCTACCATTTTACGCTTAAAATACTGCATCATAAAGAGAATAATAATCTCAGCGCCACAGTTTTTACTCTTCTCCTCAGACGAACAGTCGAAGAGTCAGGAAATACACCCCATATTCTGCAAGAGGCGTGCCAGGGGTGTACGCAAATCGAAAATATATGAAATGCACCTAAGTCACCGAAACGATTACCGGTGAGTGGCCATGGGTCTCATCAAGTCAGGAGGTTATTCGCTGGCATCGGAGGAGGCTGGCATGGTAAGTTGTATCAGCGTATGATCGACTTCCTCTTTGACAAGCTGCAATTGCGCTCCTTCTTGAGCCGGGTCCTCGATTTGAGAATAGTAGAGCGTTGCCTGAAGGTATAAAGTTCTATTGGGGTAACTTTCGGGTAAGTGGATATTGACCTCCATACGCGGTAGTAAGCTTTCTATGATGCTGATGGAGGCCAGTTCATTTTTTTCTTCATCCAGGATGGCAAGGTCGGCATTGGGTTTTACCTGAAATGGGGTGACACAGAGCAATACATGGACTCTCCTTCCATCTGGGTAAGGCGTGGCTTCAAGTTGGGTGATACGCACCTCGGAGGGGGGCAGAGGGATCGTTTCTGGATCAGTAAAAAAGATGTCCATATAAGTTCCTTGAAATTAAAATGCGCTTTTAGGCTATCACGTTTTGTTGTCTTCGTCAAACCCAAAGCCCCCCGCATTCAGGCGCTTCGAGAGCCTGAACGTGCCATATTTCTCGCATAAAGAAAAGCACCCCTGTGATCCGTTAGGGGTGCTTTTCTTGTCCATTGTAACGCCCTACATGCCTGCCATGAACGCAAGCCCCACCGTTCCCGGTCCTGCATGAGTGCCGATGACCGGGCTGACTTCTGAAAATACCACTTCATCAGCCTGAAGTTTTTGCGAAGCCTCTTCCAGGAGTTCGCGTGCTTCTTCAGCCGCGTTGGCGTGGAGCGTAGCCAAACGTACTGGCCTGCGGTTCGCGATGCGCTCTTCGGCTAACTCGATGAGCCTTTCCAGGGATTTTTTCCGGGTACGTACCCGCTCTATGGCTTCGACCTTACCACCAACGACTTCCAGCACGGGCTTGATGTTCAATGCGGTGCCCAGGAACCGGCTGGCGCCCCCGATTCTACCGCCGCGATGCAGGAATTCGAGTGTTTCTACGGCAAATACGACGCCTGTATGCTCGCGGGCTTGTTTAGCCAATTTCACACATTCCTCGAAACTGGCACCGTCTTGGGCTGCACGCGCCAGAGTAAGCACCTGAAATCCCATCGCCATTGCGGTGGTATATGAATCCACGATTTCAATGCGCGCTCCAGGAAACATGTCGCGCGCCTGAAGCGCGGAGGCAATCGTGCCAGAGAGTTTTTCTGAAATCAAAATAGCAATGATGTCGTAGCCCTCTTCGATGAGTTTTGAATAGATTTCATGGAAATTCTTGGGTGTGGCTTGAGAGGTGCTGGGCATCACTTTCGCGTTTTGGAGTTTCTTGTAGAATTCTATGGGTGTGATGTCGATCCCGTCCAAATAATTTTGATCGCCCCAAATGAGGATTTGAGGTACGACCTGGATATGGTATTGATCAATGAGCTCTTGGGGTAGATATGCTGTGCTGTCTGTAACGATTGCAACTTTAGACATAGAGAACCTCCTGAATAATCTAGAGATGATAGCCTTTTTTACGAAATGCGGATGTATCAATTTCCCAATGTTGATATAACCCTTTGAAGCAAAAAAGTTGCGCAAAGTCGCCTCCTTGACCTATGTGCACTTCGCCATTAAAATGGGCTGCTGTGTTTGAGAATTTAACTCAAAAACTAGAGAACATCTTTCGAGATCTACGACGCCACGGCAAACTTTCCGAAGCGGATGTAGATCGCGCATTGCGTGAAATCCGCCTGGCATTGCTCGAAGCCGATGTGAATTACGTGGTTGTCAAGGACTTTCTGGCTCAAGTACGCCAGCGAGCTATTGGGCACGAGGTCTCTCGCGCCCTCAATCCGGCTCAGCAGGTCATCAAAATCGTGCATGAGGAGTTGATCCACACCTTAGGCACCGGGGAGCGGCTGGATTTGAGCGGGGCAAGACCTCGCACGATCATGCTGGTTGGTCTTCAAGGCTCAGGAAAGACCACAGCTGCTGCCAAGCTGGCTAAGCTTCTACGAGCACAGGGCGAACGGGTGATGCTCGTGGCTTGTGACCCCTACCGTCCGGCGGCTGTGCGCCAGTTGCAAGCCCTGGCAGAAAAAATTGGCGTGCCGGTATCTTTCGAACCCGATGTCTCCCCTCCTGTGCTTGCCGCGAAAGCAGTGGAGCAGGCGATTGAAGGCGGATATTCGGTGCTCATTTTGGATACCGCGGGCCGTTCACAACTTGACCAAGAATTGATGGATGAACTGAGCGCCATTCAAAGCCGGGTTTCCCCGGTTGAAACCCTGCTTGTGGTGGATGCCATGATCGGACAGGAAGCGGTGAACATCGCTCAGGGATTTCACAAAGTCATCCCCCTCACCGGTTTGGTGCTTACAAAGCTAGATGGAGATGCGCGCGGTGGAGCGGCGATATCCATCCGTTCGGTGACGGGCGTACCGATCAAATTTGTTGGCGTTGGCGAAGCGCTGGATGCATTAGAGGTGTATGACCCGACCAGGCTAACCAGCCGTATTTTAGGTATGGGGGATATCATCGGCTTAATCGAACGAGCTGAGGCGGCGTTTGACGAAAAAGCAGCGCGCGAACAGGCAGAGAAGATGATCGCCGGGGAGTTCACCCTGGAAGATTTCGCAGATCAATTGCGACAGATACGTCGGATGGGTCCCTTTGCACAACTCCTCGATTTGCTTCCCGGAGGGTTGGGTCAAGCGGCAAAGCAAATATCCCCCCAGGAAGCGGAACGCCAATTGAAACACACGGAGGCAATTCTCAACTCCATGACGAAGGAAGAACGCCGTCGGCCAGAGATATTGAACGCATCACGGCGGAGAAGGATCGCCATGGGCTCTGGCACTCAGGTACAGGAGGTGAACCGTTTACTCCGTCAGTTTAGAGAAATGCAACGTATGATGAAACAATTGAAAAAAAGCGGAATGCGCGGCATTTCGAACCTTTTTCGCTAAAATGTTGGATATAATAGTATTTTGTTGTTCATCAGGTTAGAGGGTGTTCTCTCTCAATCCTTGAAATCTCTCTAAAAATCCCTGATCTCTTCCCCCTGACATCCCTGGAATAGGGGATCGGGGTTAGATAAGAGGTGATTACGATGAACAATGGACTTGGACAAATCAGTCAGCGAGGACTACATGCCATGTATGCAACTTGAGATGTTATCCAGCATGTGCGTCGCGCTCACATAAAAAATAGATCATTCTGAATTGAATTGAAGGAGAAATGTTAGATGGTGCGCATAAGATTGCGAAAAGTTGGTGCAAAAAAACAACCCAGTTATCGCATTGTCGCTGCAGATAAAGAGGCAGCTAGAGATGGGCGTTTCCTGGAAATATTGGGATTCTACAACCCACGCACACAACCCTCAACGATACAGCTCAAAGAAGACCGGATTTATGACTGGCTCAATAAGGGTGCTCAGCCGAGCGATTCGGTGCTAAAAGTGTTTCAAAGCGCAGGACTATGGGATCGCTATCAAAGGCTCAAGAATGGTGAGGCATTGGAGAAGCTTCTCGAAGAAGCGAAAGCTGCAGAGGCGGAACGAAATGTCAATCTGAGGACGCGACAACTGAGTTCAAAAAAGTCGCCTAAGGCAAAGAGTAAAGAAGCAGCATCAGCCTAGTTGATGTAGTTTGGGCGCCTGGAATACGGAGGCGATCATATGAAAGATTTGATAGAGTTCATCGCGCGTTCGCTCGTGGATGACCCCACCCAGGTGGAAGTCATCCAATACGGGAGAGGCGCGCAGATGCGCATTAAGCTTTATGTGGCAAAGGAAGATATGGGTAAGGTGATTGGAAAACATGGAAAGGTGGCCAATGCCATGCGCACTTTGCTCCATGTTGCCGCTGCTCAAGAGGGGAAGCGTGCCTCACTGGATATCGCCGAACCCGAATAAAATTCATTGATGAAGCGATTTACCTCTTCAGTAGAACGCCATCGGTCAACAGGCTCGCCGCCGAAAGGCGAGCCTGTCTTCTTAGTTGTTGGAAAGCTGTATCGACCTCACGGCATTCGGGGAGAAATGCTCATGGAAGTGATCACAGACTTCCCGGAACGCATTACCAAGGGGACATCTCTCTACATCGGTGAGGAGCACCTTCGGGTTGAGGTATCCGGACGCCGTATGCATTCCAGGGGAATGCTGATTTCCTTTGTTGGCTATCAAACCCCACAAGAGGTAGAGCGGTTTCGGAATCAATGGGTCTACGTCTCTTCGTCCGATCGCCCTAAACTGCCAGAAGGCGAGTATTATCACCATGAAATTATCGGCTTAACCGTGGAAGATGAAGCAGGCGAAGTTTTGGGCGTGGTAAAAGCCATCTTGGAAACAGGCGCGAACGATGTTTATGTCGTTCAAGCGGCAAGCGGCAAGGAAATCCTCATCCCCGCAATCACTTCGATCGTTCTGGAAATCAACCTTGAACAAAACAAGATGCTCGTACGCCTTTTGCCAGGTTTGCTCCCATGACGGTTCAAATTGATCTTTGATTGCCTCCTAAGTATTATGGCTTTAGTAGAATAACGATGGTTCGCTTTGAAATGGATGACCCAAGAAAATACTGGATAGGTTTCACGATGGTGAAAGGCATTGGCTCTGTGCGCATCAAAGAATTATTGGATGCGTTCGGAGACCTGAGTGTGGCATGGAACGCGAGCGAAGCCGAGTTGGAGGCGATGGGGCTTCCCTTTAGATTGATCGAGAACCTTCAACAATTGAAGAAATCTGGCCAGTTGGAGGAGGTATGGCAACGCATTGAGGACAAAGGTATTCAGGTACTGACCTGGGATGACGAAGCGTACCCACGCCGTCTGCGTGAGATCGAGCAATCGCCTCCGGTGCTGTATATGGTGGGCGAATTGCGGGATGAAGACCGGTGGGCTGTGGCCATTGTAGGAACCAGACGGGTGACCCAATATGGGCGTCAGGTCACGCGCGAAGTGGCTACTCAATTGGCTGAAGCGGGGATTACCGTGGTAAGCGGCTTGGCGCGTGGGGTAGACGCCGTGGCGCATCAGGCTGCGCTACAGGCAGGTGGGAGGAGCATCGCCATTTTGGGGTGTGGGGTTGATATTATTTATCCTCCGGAACATCGTCAGCTCGCTGAAGCTATGATTCAGCATGGAGCCTTGTTGAGCGATTACGCACCTGGCACACCGCCAGATGCAGTCAATTTCCCTCCGCGCAACCGCATTATTTCGGGCATCTCGCAGGCGGTGCTTATCGTTGAGGCTGGTGAGCGCAGTGGTGCATTGATCACTGCAGCGTTCGCCGCCGACCAGGGCCGTGAGGTATTTGCTGTGCCGGGGAATATCTACGCCCCTCAGAGTAAAGGGACGAACAACCTGATTCGGCAGGGTGCGCATTTGTTTTGTGATGTCCAAGATTTGATCGAAAGCCTCAACCTGACATTGGTTTCCGAACATCGTGCCGCGCAGAAGGTGCTGCCAGCGAATCAAGACGAAGCCCGCTTGTTTGCAGTATTGAGCCAGGAACCGCTCCATGTAGATGATATACGCGCTAGAACAGAACTGCCGATATCACTGGTGGCTTCGACATTGTCCATTATGGAGCTCAAAGGGTTAGTAAAGCAGGTTGGCCCGATGCGCTATATCGCCGTCTATGAGCAAGGCGTCGAATATCACGTGGATGCACCTTTGGATCCCAGCGAAGGCTGAGCTCTCCAAATTTTCTTAAGGAGAACATGTACGAGAATTATTATGCCGTGATTATGGCTGGAGGGGGAGGGACACGCTTATGGCCGCTTTCGCGCCGCAACCGCCCCAAACAGCTCATCAAACTGTTTGATGAGCGCAGTCTATTTCAAATCTCGCTCCAGCGCTTGGATGGTTTATTTCCACCCGAACGTGTATTTGTTGTGACAGTGCGTGAACAGGCGGAACAATTAATGGAGCAAGCGCCAACGCTCCCCCGCCAGAATTTCCTCATTGAGCCGAGCCCGCGAGGCACTGCGGCAGTGGTCGGTCTGGCGGCGATTGCTCTACAGATGCGTTCACCCGAGACAGTGATGGCAGTATTGACTGCCGACCACTTTATCGAACATGAACAACGCTTCAGAGCGTTGCTCCAAGCGGCTTATCATGCTGCTCAGCGCGGACAATTGGTCACCCTCGGCATACAGCCCACCTTCCCTGCTACCGGATATGGGTATATCCAGCAAGGTGAGCAGATTGAAGAAATCATGCAGGAGCCGGTGTTCCGTGTGCTGCGCTTTAAAGAAAAACCGGGGATTGAAGAGGCAGAGCGCCTTTATGCCAGTGCGAATCATTCCTGGAATTCCGGGATGTTCGTGTGGCAGACGCAGCGCATTTGGAGCGAAATTGAGAGATATATGCCAGCATTGTGGGAAGGGCTGGTTGAGATCCAGAGACGTTGGAATACAGCCGCGTGTGAACAAACCATAACCAGAGTCTGGGAGAGGCTCGAAGCTCAAACGATCGACTATGGCATCATGGAACATGCCCGGGATGTAGTTGTCATCCCCGCCGCCGGGTTGGGATGGAGCGATGTGGGCAGTTGGGATGCATTGTTCGAGATTTTGCCCAAAGACGCGGACGAGAACATGTTCCGCGCTCCAGAGCTTATTCAAATGCAGACCACGTCTTCTCTGGTATATCAGGAGGGCGGCGAGCGCTTGATTGTCACCATCGGGTTGCAAGACTGCATCGTTGTCGATACCCCCCAGGCATTGTTGGTGTGCCATAAGAGCCTTGCCCAATGGGTCAAGCGTGTCGTTGATCAGTTGAAGCAGAAACACCCCGAATTATTATAAGTCCGTTGAGGGTGAAACCTGGCGAAAATGGAGTTGAATTTGTTCACCTATAACAGAGATTGTGATTAGAGGCATCAGGAGGTACTGGTGGAAGCTTATTGCGTCAAGTGTAAAGTAAAGCGGGAAATCAATGCGCCGCAAGCAGTGTTCACTGCTCAGGGCAAGCCAGCCACCAAGGGGCATTGTGCGGTTTGTGGCACATCGCTGATTCGTTTCGGGGCGACGGAGGCACATGCAGGCATGACCCCACCGGAAGCTCCCACGGACAAACGCACAGATAAGTTGGTCATTGTTGAATCCCCAGCCAAAGCCCGAACAGTGGGGCGATTTTTAGGTGGCAAATACAAAGTGAAGGCCTCCATCGGCCATGTGCGCGATTTATTGCGCTCGCAGCTCTCGGTGGATGTCGAGAACGATTTTGCGCCGAAGTATCGGGTTCCTAATGAAAAGCGCTCTGTGGTCAAGGAGTTAAAAAGCCTGGCGGGAAACGCCGAAGAAGTCTTTCTGGCAACCGACCCGGATCGCGAGGGTGAAGCGATTGCCTGGCATTTGATTGAAGCGGCGGATATTGACCCACGCATCACGCGCCGCGTCGTGTTCCATGAAATTACCGAACAGGCAGTTGCCGAGGCGTTTCAGCATACGCGCCATATCGACATGAATCTGGTCAACGCTCAACAGGCACGGCGCATTTTGGATCGTCTTGTCGGATACAACCTCAGCCCGTTGCTTTGGAAGAAGGTACGCAGCCGTCTTTCTGCCGGGCGTGTGCAATCCGTCGCCTTGCGACTGATTGTTGAGCGAGAGCGTGAAATCCAGAACTTCGTGCCCGTGGAATATTGGACGATTGCGGCCGAGTTGCAACCAGAAGGTCAGAAAGCTACATACATTGCCAAGCTGGTGAAAATAGATGAGAAAAAATTCGAGGCAGGCAGCGAAGCCGAGGTTAAACCGTTGGCAGCAGATTTGGAAACTGCGGAATATCGCATTTCTAATCTAAAACCGGGCGAAAGGCGTAAGCGACCTGCTGCGCCATTTATCACCAGCACGATGCAACAGGAAGCCTCGCGCAAACTCGGATTTACAGCGAAACGTACTATGGCAATTGCCCAACAGCTTTACGAAGGACTGGATGTCGGTGAGGGAGGAAACGTAGGCTTGATCACCTATATGCGTACCGATTCAACCCAGGTTTCACATATTGCCCAAAACGAAACGCGCCAATTCATTCTGCAGCGACATGGCGAGGCGTTCCTTCCCGAAAAGCCTCCGTTTTACAAAACCAAAGCGCGTGGCGCGCAAGAGGCGCATGAAGCTATTCGCCCCACTTCGGTGTTCCGCACGCCGCAACAGATAAAACCGTACCTGGATCGGGATCAATATCGTTTGTATGAGATCATCTGGCAGAGATTTCTTGCCTCTCAAATGGTCGCGGCAGTGTTCGATACGCTAACCGTAGAGGTAACAGCAAGGTCGAACGCGCATCAATATCTGCTCCGCGCTTCGGGGTCCAAAATGCGCTTTCCAGGCTACCTGGTGGTTTATGGAGGAAGACTGGATGAACAGGAAGAGGAAGAGGAACAATATGAACTTCCAGAGGGTCTGGTTGAGGGTCAGCTACAACGCCTGATCCGATTGATCACCGAACAACACTTTACCCAACCCCCACCGCGCTATTCGGACGCCTCTCTGATCCAAGCCTTGGAAGAGAATGGCATCGGAAGGCCTTCCACTTACGCGCCCATCCTGGCGACATTGTTGCAAAGAGGCTACGTTTTGAGGGAGAGCCGCCGCCTGGTTCCCACAGATGTCGGCTTCGTGGTCAATGACTTGCTCATCGAGCATTTCCCAGAAGTCCTGGACATCGGATTTACGGCACAAATGGAGGCGGATCTTGACCGTATTGCCGAGGGCGATGTACCCTGGGTGAGCGTTGTGCGCAATTTTTATGAGCCGTTTGCCCATAAAGTTGCGGAAGCAGAAGCAAAAATGCCCGAACAAAAAATGGAGTTAGAGCCTATCGGCAGAGATTGTCCAGAATGCGGCAACGCATTGGTGGCTCGCTGGGGTAGATTCGGGAAGTTTATCAGTTGTAGCAACTTTCCGGCATGCCGGTATACAGAAGCCTGGTTGGAAAAGATCGGCGTAAAATGTCCCCAGGATGGAGGGGAGATCGTTGAGCGCAAAACCAGGCGCGGACGTGTCTTCTATGGTTGCCAGAATTATCCAGCTTGTGACTTCACCTCTTGGAAAAAGCCGCTTCCTACGCCATGCCCGGATTGTGGTGGGTTGTTAGTCGTGGCAAATAAAAACCAGGCAAGTTGCCTTCGGTGCGAACATACTTTTTCTATGGAAGAACTCTCCGACAAGGTGGAAGCCTCTCAAGCTGCGTCCGGTAGTCATCAAGAGGGGGCATAAATCTTGCATCAAATGAGGATCAGTGGCGCATGTTTGTATTGCAAATTTGCGTGTCTTCGTCTAAAATGGACGTGTCAAACGCAGCCGGTTTTGTAAAAAAGGCCTGATCCCTGGAAACTAAAAGGGATTGCCGTGGGAGTAAGATGATGGAAAAAATTAGAGAACAATTCACTCGCCCATTGGTCGTTGGCATTGTTGCGTTCATCGTGGGCTTGTTAATCGGATGGCTGGCGATCGGTTGGGGGATATGGCCGGTGCGCTACATCAACGCCAGTCCGGAACACCTGCATGACGCGGCAAAAGTAGAGTATTTGCGTATGGCTATCGAGGCTTTTGGGCAAAATGGCAATGTCGCCAAAGCCCAAGAACGCTATGCCTCCTTAGGAGAAAACGCCCAAGTGGCTCTGCAGAAGATCATCGATGAACCAGAAGGGCAATCCACAGAATTGATCCAGACTTTTGCTGCTCTGGTTGGATATCAACCGGGTAGCGTCACTCCTGAAACCCCGATTGCCACAGAGACTCCAGAAGCTGGCGCACCTGAGAGTCAAAGAAGCTTCTTAACCAGGTTTTGGCCCGCCTTTTGCATTGTAGGCTTGGTCTTCCTAGGAGCAGTGGCCTTCTTTGCCATCCAGCGCTTTCGGCGGAGCGAAAGAAGTTACTCCCCAGGCGGAGCGGTAATCGAACCTGAAGTTGATGTACAGAGTTGGGATCAGGAATATGAAGGCCTTCGGGAAGAGACCTCTTTGGGTCGTTTTATGGCTTCTTATAAGTTGGGTGATGATTTCTTTGATGATACCTTCAGCATCGATTCCCCATCCGGCGAATTCCTTGGAGAGTGTGGAGTCACTATTTCTGAAACCATAGGCTTTGGCGAACCCAAGAAGGTCACCGCTTTTGAGGTATGGCTCTTTGATAAGAATGACATCCAAACCATAACCAAGGTGTTCATGAGCGCCCATGCCTACCAGCTAGAGGAACTTCGTCAAAAGCTCATGATCAAAGGAGAGCCAATCCTCGCACAGCCGGGTGTCGAGACCGAACTAGAAACGGAATCGTTACGCATGACCGTACGTGTTATGGATATGTCCTATGGCGATCAAGGTATGCCCGAGAACAGCTTTTTCGATCAGTTCGCTTTAGAACTTTTCGTTTTTTACAAGTGATTATAGGAGCGCCTAAATAGATTGACGTCCACACCTCACGTGAAAGGTGTGGACGTTATTATTCAACTTCGATCCGCGGGTTATTCAATATTCAATATTTTTACGCTCGTTTTTCCCGCCGGGGTTTCGATTTCAACAATTTCACCGACTTTCCGATCTAATAGTGCCTTGCCGAATGGAGAGGCATGAGAGATACGACCATTCGATGGATCGGCTTCTTTTACTCCTACCAATTGAAAGGTCTCTGGAGGAAAGCCCTCTTCTTGAATGGTGACCCGAGAGCCAATTTGCACAATGTCTTTTCGACCATTGGATGAATCGATGATGATGGCGTTTTTCAAGAGAAATTCGATCTCCTGGATGCGCCCTTCGAGGAAACCCTGTTGTTCTTTGGCGATTTGATAATCTGCGTTTTCGGAAAGATCTCCCTGCTGAATGGCTTTCCTCAGTCTCTCAGCCAGTGCAGGTCTCTCTTCATTGACCAGATGAGCAAGCTCATTCTTTAACTTTTCGAGGCCCTCTTGGGTAAGATAAAGTGGCTCTTGCATGCATACCTCCAACAATAAATCAATAAATTCGTTACGGGAGAACGGTGGGGTTGAAGAGTTTGGTGTGCTCTTCTACGGCAAAGCGATCGGTCATGCCGGCGATATAGTCACAGATTGTCCTCTCCAAACCGAAGGTTTCGAAGTTTGCTTGGATGTGAGCTGGCAGGATGTTCGGTTCTTTTCTGTAGGCATTAAACAAATCGGTAATGATGCGTTCTGCTTTAACTTGCATGCGCATGACGCGATAATGGCAATACAGGTTTTTATAGAGGAAATCCTTAAGCTGACGATTGCGTCGATACATGTCTTCGCTGTAACTGATGACATTGTAGGGTAGTCGTTGCAATTCTTCGACCGAATGCACATTGCTGTCGCGCAAGCGCGCTTCAGTGGTTTGGATGATGTCCGTTACTTCCATGCCAATCAACCTGCGGATGATGCGATGTCGGTTCAATTCATCGATTTCGCTCTCCCGGATCCCCAGGCTTTCGATTAGAATTTCCCATAAAGTAATTCCTTCGAGCATCTGAGGGGTAAGCATCCCGGAACGAAGGCCATCGTCCAGGTCATGGGCGGTGTAAGCCAGCTCATCGGCGACGTTGGTGATTTGCGCCTCCAAATGCCCGCGTAGTTCTGGGTCGTACTCTGAGGCATCCGAAACATCGTACTCTGTTTCGTGCTTGACAATCCCTTCGCGCAGCTCCCAAGTGAGATTCAGCCCAGGAAATTCCGGATAGCGCCGCTCCAGGATAGTGACAATGCGTAAGGATTGACGATTGTGATCAAACCCGCCGTAATCCTTCATCAGCCTGGCAAGGGTTTCTTCGCCGGAATGGCCAAACGCACTATGCCCCAGGTCATGAGCCAGGCTGATTGCTTCCACCAGGTCTTCGTTTGCACCCAAAGCGCGCGCAATCGTCCTGCCTATCTGGGAGACCTCTAGGGTGTGAGTCAGGCGCGTCCGATAATAATCACCTTCATAATTGAAGAAGACCTGAGTTTTATATTTCAAACGTCGGAAGGCAGTGGTGTGCAGGATACGATCGCGATCGCGCTGAAACGCCGTGCGATAATCCGCTTCTTGCTCTGCATAGGCTCTGCCTTTGGAGTGTTTGCTCTTACAGGCATAGTCAGCCAGGCGCGCTTCTTCCAAGTCTTCGAGTTGCGTGCGAGAATAATACATATTTATAACCTTTGGATATTAAGTGCCTGTAAGTCTAACGCAACATTGCTTCTTCGTCAACTTCCTCGGAGGGCACAATATTGGCTGACAGTGCAGGGAAGCGGTTTCTAGCCTAAGGATGGGTGCGTAGAAGGATGGTACAATGATGTGAATGAACTTGCAGCAGCTTCTGAATAGCAAGCAGAGTGGGATCGTCGCGTATAAAGTCAGTGCCCTCTTACCTCCTTTAGCTGGATATCGCCTTGCAGAGGGCATCGCGCGATGGCTGGCTTCGCAGAAACACTTAGCCATGGTTCAGGCGATCCGCCTCAACCAGTGGGTGTTGCATCGGGGTGACCTGACCCCGACGGAGTTGGACGAAGCGGTGTTTCATGTCATCCGCCAAATCGCGCTTGCTTTTTATGACCTCTTTCGTGATCTAAAAGCCCCTCGTCGAATGCAGGCGCGCATGCGCTATTCGCCAGAAGCGGATTTGCTCATTGAAAACTCGCTCAAAAGAAGTATGGGTGTCGTGGTTGCGGGCATTCATTGTGCCGGTTTTGACTATGTATTGCATGCTGCTTCGCTTCGCGGCTTGAAAGGGTTGGCTTTGTCTCTGCCGAATCCAGATCAAGCGGTTGAGTGGCAACATCAGTTGCGCCAGGGTTCTGGTGTCGAAGTCTTACCTGCCTCGCTTAAAAACCTGCGTTTGACCATAACCAGGCTGAGACAAGGCGAGGTGGTCATGACCGGGGTGGACCGCCCCATGGAGGAAGTGAAATTCGAACCATTGTTCTTCGGTCACCCTGCCAAACTGCCGGTGCATTATGTGCAATTGGCTTTGAACGCGGAAGTGCCTGTGGTAATCATGACCGGCGTTCGCGCACAGGATGGCACCTATCAGGTAATTTCCTCAGAGTATATGACCTTTGAGAAGAGCCACGATCACCGCAAAGACATCCTCGAAAACGCGCGTCGCATCTTGTCTATCACTGAAAGCATCTTGTCGAAATATCCAGAGCACTGGGCCATCCATCAACCGGTTTGGCCGCAACTGTTTTCTGAAGTACCCTGATAGCGAATTCATCTAAACCATCGACGAGGAGAATAAGCGATGAAGGATATCCGAGAACATAAAAGAGTCATTGATACCATTACCGGTCCCACCGAAAGGCGGGTATTGAAGTGGCTGGCGTTGCGCATGCCCGCCTGGATGAACCCCGACATCCTCACCGGAATTGGCGTGGCGGGCAGCCTGATCATTTTTTTTGGCTATTGGTTGTGTGTTTATCATCCAAGCTTTTTATGGCTGGCAAGTTTTGGCTTTATCGTCAATTGGTTTGGGGATAGCCTGGATGGAACCCTGGCGCGCGTGCGCAAAATCGAACGCCCCTTGTATGGATTCTTTATCGACCATACAGTGGATGCGGTCAACGAGGCTATGGTGTTTTTAGGATTAGGCCTTTCTCCGTATGTGCGCTTTGACCTGGCAGCGTTGGCGCTTATTGGCTATCTCATGTTGTCCGTTCTGGTATATATCCGCACTTGTGTTAGAGGGGAATTTGTCATCTCTTACGTGGGTTTAGGACCGACAGAGGCGCGCTTGATCGCCATCGGTGCAAACAGCTTGATTTTTTTCGTAGGTAACCCATCCATCAGTCTATTCCGGTTCACTGCCACAGTGTACGACTGGATTGTTGGTGCCGTCATCGTCTTGCTGTTTGTCATTTTTATCGTGACATTGATCAAACACGCGCGCGAGCTTGCCTCGCTGGATCAGGCGGGACCGCCTTCGGTGTAGATTATATGCACCCCCGCAGGCATGGTCACATCATGACCTGCGGGGGATTAAGGTTTCGGTAATAGGTTATGGCACCGTGCACAATGAGACGTCATCGATGAACATCGAGGTGACGCCGCTATACCCGTTGTTGTACGTGCCGAATTGTAAATAGATTTCCATCCCCTGATACGCCGTGAGGTCGTAGGAGCGATACACCCATGCCGGGTTATTTTTCCGCTCCCAAAGCAGAGTGCCAATCCAGTTTTGCCATTTGTCGAGTACGAGCAAATATTGCACATCGCCGGATTCGGGGCTGAGTTCCAGTCTACCGCTTTCTATGGTGGGGATTGCGGGCACGGCCAACGAGTCGGGCTCACCGCTCAGGCGGTACATGTAGAAACTGACGAGGGCGCTGGATACGCCCCAAGGGATATACACCGGGGCTGACTCGCGAAAATCGGAATAGCTGTACTTGTTGTGCGAGGCGTAATAGATTCCGGTGCGCATAGAGCGAAAGCCGCCGAACGTGTGATTGAAGAGATACGAATATCCGGCTGTATAGGCAGTGATGGGGGCAAACCAATAAGAATTGGTCTCGAAATAATTGTTTAGGAAGCGCTCTGTGCCCGTGCAAGTGGGAGGAGGGGGAGGTGGTGGCGGCGGGGGTGGTGGTGGCGGCGCGGTACATACATACAGCGAGACATTATCTACGTACATCCAGGTGCGCCCTTCCACGCCATCGTTGTAGGTACCAACGACTACCTGAATAGTGTGGCCTTTTTTGGAGATCAGGTCGAAGGTCAGGTTTTTCCAGGCGCCATCGTTCTCCCTGCGAGAACGCAGGGTTTCGATCACCCCTGTGCTCAAGTCCAGGATTTGTACATATTGAGCATCGGAAAGCAGCGGAGCATTACGGAAATCCGGGTTGGTGGGGATGTTTGGTAGAGGCTTGGCCGGGGTTTCTTCGGTGTTCGGATGAATCCACAGGCTGAGCACTGCTGAGGTGGCATCTGCGGGGATGGTGATTTCGGGGCTGAACGCGTCTGAATATCCTGAGCGGCTTGCATCCGCTGGGTTCGATATGCCGGTGCGTAAGGAGCGCAGACCTGCATATACTGGGTTGGGCGCGGTCACCGGAGTTGCCGGATATACTGGGTAGCCTACCATGCCCTCATCAGGAAGGGTCCACCACATTTGGGCGTGAGAATATTCGAAGCTGCCGTTATAAATGAGATCGCCACATGCAGCGAAATTGGCTTGGGCGATGTTCATGTTCACGTCCAGTTCCAACACGGAGGGGCTGAAGATTAAATCCCCTTGTGAGGCGGTCAGCGCATTCTGTCCTGATTGTACGTTGAGTTGGTACGCTCCGCTGTCATTGGTGACGGTGGTACTTCCACTTTTATCGGTGATCGTCACACCAGCCAGAGGCGCGCCGCTGCTATCGGTCACCTGTCCGGAGACGGTGTAATAGTTGACCATATTTTTAACCACTAGTGGTAGGTACAGCGGCGGAGGGGCGTCAGGCGCCATCGTTCCTTGGCTCAAAGCAGGCGCTGGTATGGAGAGAAAAGCCGCCATGATCACCAGGCTCATCAATAACCGAAACATCTTGTTCATTTTGAACCTCCTGGATTCGAATTCAAAACTTCCAGGGAAGTCTCCCTGGAACAACGCGTACGCCTTTCGATCTTCAAACTATTTAAGCACCGATAAACGTGTACGGTAATAAAATCTGAGTAAATAATGAAATCGTGCCGTGTTTCGGGGACAAAACTTTTGCCTCACATCCTGGCGCGCAGGTATTTGGCAACACATCGCTGTTTGGGAATGCGTTCATACCAGCAATATATCATAATCAAGCGGGTGATGAGTTATCGGTTGTGAAAGTATGCCCAGTGACACCCACACAAATATTCGAGGGCGTTCACGAATTCGATAGAACGACTATGCTCGATGACCCAGGCATGTGTGCTATGGAAATTGTTGGTGAATTTGAGTAAAATAGCCATAATTAATGGACTGTTGCTAGAGATGAGAGTTAATCAAAAAGTGCCTTTGCATATGATTATCAATCCAAACCTCCCCTTGCTTGATTTACATCGCCACTTGGATGGCAATGTGCGTTTAGAAACCATATTGGATTTGGGCAAGCAGTACAAGCTGCCTTTGCCGGCTTGGGATGTCGAGACATTGCGACCCCACGTTCAGGTTTTGGAAAAACAGCCTGGAGTGATGGCTTTTATTGCCAAGTTCAAATGGATGCTCGAAGTCATGGTGGACGAGGCTGCCATCGAGCGGATCGCCTTTGAAAACGTTGAGGATGCGTTTCGTGAAGGTTTAGATTATGTGGAACTACGTTTCAGTCCATGGTTCATGGCAGAACGCCATGCATTGGACCCTGCCAGGGTAGTAGAGGCGGTTTGTCGCGGGGTGGCAGCCGCTCGCCAGCGATACGGTATCATGGTGAATTTGATCGGCATCATCAGCCGCACTTATGGGCCCGATATTGGTTGGAACGAGTTGGAGGCGCTGCTTACTCAAAAAGATCACATCGTTGCATTGGACTTGGCTGGCGACGAAGCCCAATTCCCTGCCCACCTCTTCGTGGAGCATTTCGAGAAAGCCCGGCAGGCAGGCTGGCAGGCGATTGCCCATGCAGGCGAAAGCGCTGGCGCAGAAAGCATCTGGCAGGCTATCGATCAACTTGGCGCAGTGCGCATCGGTCACGCCGTTGCTGCACTCGAAGACGAAGGGTTGATGGAGTATATGCGCGAGCAGCGCATCGGCATCGAAACGAATCTCACCAGCAATATCCAGACCAGCACAGTGAAGAATTACGCGCATCACCCGTTGCGCCGTTTTTTAGAATTTGGTTTATTGGCGACAATTAACACGGACGACCCCGGTATCAGTGGTATCGACCTGCGCGGGGAATATGAAGTCGCCTATCGATACGCCGGTTTGTCTTTAGAGCAGATTCACCAGGCACAGCGTAATGCCTTGGAAATCGCCTTTTTGCCTCGTGCTACAAAGCAAGCTCTGCTGGCTAAGAAGGCATAACCACCTGTTTTTGGGAAAGGATTTTCTAAGGAAAAAAAGGCTAAAAAATGCTATACTTGGGGCGTTCTGAGACTGCTCTAAACCTCAAGCGGTGCAATCGCGCAGAGCGAAGAAAGGAGTCGATTGAAAATGAAACTGAAAATTCCCCCAATGTTCCATTGGGTCCTGGTAAGAACAGTGTTTGTGCTCGTCATCCTGGCTTTGGTACTCAGCACATTCCCTCAAGAAGCCAGAGCGGCGACGTGTAAATTCAAGCATAAAGTGCAGCCTGGGGAAACCCTCATCTACATCGGGAACCTCTACCAGATTGATTGGCGCGAGATCGCCAAAGCGAACGGGCTAACCGAACCATATGTCTTGACTGTGGGGCAGATTCTGTGCATCCCTGGCGGAACGAAGCCCGAAGTGGTGACGACAACGACCACAGACGATACTACCGAAGGTCCTTACCTCAATGTCATCCAAGGGTTTGGGCACATTTACATCGAGATCAAAAAGTTCCCCAAGAACGCGACCTACTATGTGTTCATCAAACCCGAATCTTTCGACGTGTATTACCGCTTGTATGATCCAACCCTGACATTGAAAACTGATAAGAATGGCAAATTCGCGGGTTGGTTCCATGTCCACGAATACATCCCGCAAAGGCTGTTCATGATTTTGTGCGTCAAAAACGTGATGACCGATGCCGTGGCATGCGTGCGCTACGAAAACCCCTTTTATAATATTCTCTATCCCCGATGGCGCTAAAACAAGGGTGTTGAGCAGCTAGATTTAAAGTCGCTCATGGGAAACGACCCATCTTTACTTGATGGGTCGTTTTGTTTCTCTAAGGTGCCAAAAGTAATATGCCTCAAGGTTGAGCGAGAAGCTGATCGAGGATGAGTTTTGAATCCCTTTCGATCTGGGCATGCAGGCTGTTGCCATGCGCATCCATGGTGACGACAACAGGAAAGTCTTTGACTTCGATGACCCAAATTGCTTCTGGCACGCCGAATTCCAGCTTGTACACGTCGAGGACACGGCTTACCGTTTGAGCGATCAATGAGGCCGCACCTCCGATAGCGTGGAAATACACCCCTGGAACTTCCTGGCAGGCAACAAGGGTTTTTGCCCCCATGCCTCCCTTGCCGATAACGCCTTTGAGCTTGAAGTGGCGCATCACCTCTCCCTGGTAGGGTTCCTCTCGAATGCTGGTGGTCGGGCCAGCTGCGACAAAGCGATAATTCTTGCTCTCCAGGCCAGCCACCACCGGCCCGCAATGATAGATGACCCCACCTTCCATTAGTGGTTTGAGCGCCTGGTAGGTGCGTAAATCCTCCTCGGAAGCAAGAGTGGTTTTTTGAATGAAAGTCTCCACCAACCATTTGTGGACGGCGTCTCGTCCGGTGATCATCACGCCGGAGAGTAACACAGCATCCCCGACGTGGAGTTGGCGAATGGTATCGTCGTTCAGGGGTAAGGTGATCTTATGCATTGTTTTGTTCCTCAAGATAGAAAAAGCTTTGTAGGGTTGGATCATGCATACGTTGCATGGCCGTTTTGCCAGATCATTCGTCGGCGACGGTAAGCCCAGCACATGTATGACACAGAAACGAAGTAACTGGCGGGCAGGCGATGCAGGTTGGTGATGAATGTGCCCAGCACAGTGCTCTTACCTCCAAAGCCCATAGGCCCGATGCCCAATTGGTTTGCCTCTTCGGTGAGGCGTTTTTCCAGGTCACTCAGGGCTACATCCGAGTTTTCACTGCCCAAATGGCGCAGAAGCACCTCTTTGGAAGCCATGTAAGAAGAGCCACGGTCTCCTCCAATGGCGATGCCAAGGAACCCTGGAGCACACCCCTTTCCCTGAGCTTTGTGTACTGCATCGAGGGCAACTTTGCGCACGCCTTTGATATCGCGTCCGGCGCCAAGGCTGGTGTTGGGCAACGAGTATTGTGCGCCAACGTTTTCACACCCTCCACCTTTTAAGATCAGTTCAATCGTCAGCACATCTCCATCTACTTCTTCGAAATGGATGGTGGGGAAATACTCATCTCCTAAGTTGTTGCCGCTGTTTTTCCCGCTCAGGGAGTCCACGGCATTCGGGCGTAAATAGGCTTTTTGTGTCGCCATGGAGACAGCGTTACGGATTTGTTCTTTTAGTTGCCGCGTGCTCCAACCTTCAGGGTGATGAACAAAGAATATGGGTGTGCCAGTATCCTGGCAGATTGGGGTCGAGTTTGTGCGTGAGATGGCTACGTTCTTCAATATCGCTTCTAGCGCGCTGTGGGCTGCAGTCCCCGGTTGTTCTTGCGCAAAAGCCTCCTTGAGCGCCATTTCGACATCTTCAGGCAGATCGGTAGATGTGCGCCGGATGAGTTCCAGGATTGGCTCGGTGAGGTTAATATGCATATGGTTGTCTCCTATAATCTACTCTGCTCAGCCGTATATACACCATGGCACATGGTTATATCATATGGTTATATCATAATAGATGCAGGTTTCTCTTTCTAGTGACAAAGTGCCCCCTCTATGTAGAGAGTCATCCTCACTCTTAGACAGGCGCCTGACCATGGAAATGGTTCACCTTCAAGGCATAAACGGCGCACCAT
This sequence comes from Anaerolineae bacterium, assembly GCA_037439525.1. GTDB lineage: Bacteria > Chloroflexota > Anaerolineae > Anaerolineales > UBA4823 > JBBIVW01. The sequence continues at coordinate 433,787 of JBBIVW010000001.1, read as the reverse complement.
AAGGCGCCCCTCTAACCATATGGTTTGATCCGGTAGATTTGTACACCAGGCACTTGACGCCAGGCGGCTTTGGGGGATAATACATCTGATGGAAATCGATTCACAACAACGCATTCGCAGCAGTTCGCTCGCTGTCAGTTTGGGTTTGGTGGCGAATATTTTCCTTTCTGCCTTGAAGACCAGTGTCGGCATACTGGGTCACAGCCCGGCTCTGCTCGCCGATGGCATCAACTCGACCTCGGATGTGGCTTATTATTTGGTGGTCGCCGTGTTTATGCGCCTAGCACGCAAGCCGGCCGATGACGAGCACCCTTACGGGCATAGTCAACTGGAGAACATCGCTTCGCTGGTGGTTGGCGCTTTTATTATGACCACAGGCGTGGCGATCTTCTGGGGAGCGATAAACGATGTCTATGACCTGATGATTGGCGAGAGCAAGTATGGCGGCGCGGCTTCGATGGCGCTGTGGATCGCTCTCTTCACTGTAGCGCTCAAAATTGGGTTGACCTGGTTCACACAACGCAAAGCTAACGCCACTGGCAATGCGGCTTTAATGGCTCTGGCATATGACCATCGCAACGATGTCTTCTCTGCTTCGGGTGCTTCGATTGGCATCTATTTGGGCCGGGCGGGTTATCCTTGGGTGGATCCGTTGGTTGGAGCGCTGGTCGCTTTGCTCATCCTGCGTACCGGCGTAGAGATCTTGCGTCAGGCTTCTGTGGAGTTGATGGATGTCGTTCCCAGCCAGACGTTGGCCGCGCGCATTACAACGTTGATCAGCCAAATTCCCGGTGTCCATCAGGTCGAAGAGATTCACGCACACCGCTTCGGGCCTTATCTGGTGGTCAACCTGACCATCGGTGTAGAAGGCAGCCTCAGCGTCAAAGAGGGGGACCATATCGCCAATCAGGTCGAGCGATTGATCTACGATTCGATGGAACTGGTACGGCGGGTTTATGTGCATTATCATCCCGTCAATGAAGATATGGGTGAAGCAAGCCACACCCGCAGCCGTCCAAATATCCATTGCGATTTAGAAAGTTGAAAGGCGTGGAATCTCAAAGCAGGGGTTCTGCTCTTGCAACGCGCCGCTCTCTTTGGCATTTCGCACCAAGAGAAGAGGCGTATGACCTTAAACAACTTGAACTCCCGGAACATTTACACAGCCTGGATGAGATGACGCACGTATTGCCACCAGGGGTGTACACAACATTCATCGTCTATCCAGGAATGCGCGTGCTACGCTTTGCAGAGCACATGCGCCGCCTGCAGGAGAGCGCGCGTTTGGTTGGCGTTGCGCTGGAAGTGCCGCTCATGCCATTGCGCAAGGCTTTACGCCATCTTCTTTCCGGTGAGCAGAGCGACTGCCGATGGCGCGTGCGCGTGGTGCTTGTCCCTGATGAAACAGAAGGACCAGTTTCGTACCTCATCCTTGAAGCGTTGCCTCCGGTGGATGAGGCAGTCTATCAGCATGGTGTGCAGGTGGTCTGCGCTCCTTTTCAAAGAGAACTGCCGCGTGCCAAGCTCACACTGTTCATCCAACAGAGCGATTTGCTACGCAAGAGTCTTTCCGGGGAAATCGAAGAGGTACTTTTGGTTGATCCAGCGGGCTATCTCTTGGAAGGCTTGAGCAGCAATTTCTTCGCTTTCAAAGGGGAAGCCCTCTATACTGCTGCGGAAGGCGTGTTGGAGGGTATTACGCGGCAGATCGCCTTGGAAGCCGCGCGTCAGCTTTCCATTCCGATCCAGCTCCATCCCGTACGGTTGGAGGAGCTTGGCGAAATCACAGAAGCGTTTCTGACCAGTTCGAGCCGTGGGGTAATGCCTGTGGTGCGCATCGACGACGTGCAGGTGGGTCATGGCTTGGTTGGCGAAAAGACACAAATGCTACGCCGCGCGTATTTAGCGCAGGTGCAAACTGAGTTGGAGGAGTTATGATTGGGAGGGAAAAAAATTGATTGTCAATCTATCGCGCCTGTGATATAATCCGCAGCGGCCAGGGCGCGTAGCTCAGCCGGTCAGAGCGCACGGTTCACATCCGTGAGGTCGGGGGTTCGAGCCCCTCCGCGCCCACCTTTTATTTCCCGCAGCCTCATCCCTGTATCTTCCCAAGCTGATTTCTGAATGCATATAGGTGTAATTCGTGAGGGCAGGCTCAAATTCCCCTGCAGAGCGAAGATATCCATGCGCGGCAATATCTGAGCGCTCAGCGCCCGTTCAAAGCTCATCCCGAGGCGCCGTTGAGGCATCCCCGTCTAGGGGTGTTTGCTCATGCCATGGATCAACCGGATCATGGCTACCAGTTGCGTGTGCCTTTTCCAAGATGACACTATGCGATAGGAGGTGGGCTTTGAGGTGCTCACTCCCACACACGCTGATCCTCGACCAGCGCTGCCCCTTCTTCCAGAGCCTCGACGAATTCGACAGCATCTGGCTTGACGCGGCAGGCGCCCTGCACCGCCTGCATCACCCCCTGGGTGATTGCCGCGCGGTCAACATCACCCTGCGCCAGGACGAGGCGCAAGGTGAAGAAATCGCGGTTTTCGCGACGTGTCACCACTCCTTGAAAGCGGGCGACATGCGCCACCTGCCCCATGGCAAAGCGTAGCTGATTGGGGTGCACGAACATGCCGCGTACTTTTACCGCATCCCCAACCCGCCCAACCAGGATGATGGCGCGTTCGCTCTGGCGGCTTTCACCTGGCTTGGGGTCGATGTGCATCGCCAGGTCTCCGGTGCCTAAGCGGATGAGAGGGTACGCATGGTTGAAGGTGGTCACCACGACCTCACCGACCTCGCCTGGGGCTACACTTTTCCCGCTTTCTGGGTCCGCAATTTGAACAATTGAGGTCTCCAGCAAGCGCATCGCCATGGCGCCTTCTTGGTCATAAGCAAGAAATCCGAGTTCAGCCGTGCCATATGCGTTGGTTACCTTCAAGCCATAAGTATCGGTCAGTGCGGCTCGCAAGCTGGGGGGAAGCGGCTCAGCAGAGACGAGCGCCTTTTTGAGCGCAAAAGCTTCCCGAGGTTGCATGCCAAGTTCCTCGGCTTTTTTTAGCAGAGCCATCAGCCAGGAGGGCGTACCCAAGTAGGCGCTCACTTTGAGGTCGTGCAGCAGCTTGACTTGCAACTCGGCGTTACCTACACCTGCTGGGACAACGATCACGCCCAAGTCCTGCAAGGCTTTGTCCAGAGCCAGGCCGGTCGGGATGAGATGATAACCAAAGGCATTCAGGGCGATATCCCCTGCCTGAAAATCGGCGAGTTCCAGCATTGTGCGCACAGAGGCCATTACCGGGCTATCGCCAGCATCCGGCTCGTACAAAGGTCCAGGGGAGAGGAAGATGTGTTTCAGTGTATGTGAAGGTACTGCTAGAAATCCACCAAAGGGCGGATTTGCTTGTTGCATCTCTGCCAGGCGATCTTTGCTGGTGATAGGGATTTTTTCCAGGTCTTTGATGCTTTGGATATCCTGAGGTGAGATGCCTGCCTGATCGAAGATGGCTTTGACTGCCGCAGAATGCGCATAGGCATGCTCCACAAGCTGCCGTAACTTGGGTTCGAATTCGCGTTCCATGGTTGCCCTCCTTATGATGATGGGCTCACCCCAGCCAGCGCTTGCGGCGCTTATAGTGCTTCACCTCGCGATAGCTCTTGCGTTCGCCGACCTGGGTGAGGCCAAGATAGAACTCTTTGATATCTTCATTATCCATCAGTTGCTGGGCAGTGCCATCCAATACGATGCGTCCGTTTTCCATGACATAGGCGTATTGGGCGATGTTCAGGGCAATGCGCGCATTTTGTTCCACCAGCAAAATGGCCATTTTTTCCTGACGGTTGATTTGTTGGATGGTGTCGAAAATCTCAGCAACGAGCAGTGGCGCCAGCCCAAGCGATGGCTCATCCAACAACATGACTTTGGGATGGGCCATCAACCCACGCCCTATGACCAGCATTTGTTGTTCACCGCCGGAGAGGTAACCACTAACGCGCTTGCGCAGCTTCTTTAGAAGAGGAAAGTAATGATAGACTTGCTCCAGGTCTGTGTTTAGGTCGGAAGGTGCGCCATCACTACGGCGTGCCATACCTCCCAAAATGAGGTTCTCTTCAACGGTTAGGTGCTGAAACAAGCGTCGCCCCTCCAGCACTTGGATGATGCCCAGGCGGACGATCTCTTCGGCGCGCAGGCGGTCGATGCGTTGGTTCTCGAATTCGATGCTGCCACGGGTTACTTCCCCCTCCTGTGTGTGCAACAGCCCGGAGATGGCTTTCAAAGTTGTGGATTTGCCTGCTCCGTTTGCCCCCAACAAGGCCACAATCTCACCAGGCGGCACTTCCATGGATACGCCGCGCAACACTTGGATGACATTGCTGTAGATGACTTCGATATTATTCAGACGAAGCATGGTTTCATCGAAGAGGCCATCAGTCGCTGTGTGACCTCACGGTTGCCAGCGACTGATGACCGAAATTCATACGTTCTGGCTTATTCCACCGGACGCAAGTCTGGCATCTCTGACCAGTCCAGGATGACGACGAAGGCATCCGGCCCACCCTGGATCATGCGCAGTTGCGCCATGTGCGGCGAGCGGTTATCACCAGAGTAGTCGGCGCGGAAGACACCATCCAGTGCCTCGAAGGGGCTCATCTCAATCAATGCCTGTTGCAGCGTTTCGCCGTTCAAGTTTTCGAAGCCTTGTGTATCAATGACGTGGGTGATCGCTTTGACAAGCATATCTACACCGGCGACGAGCAACAGGTAACCGATGTTGTGTTCTCCAGCCGTGCGTTCATTGGTCTCGAAGAGTTGTTGGGCGTATTGAATACCCGGGTTATCCACATCCGTCCACCACAGGTAATTGAAGGGCGCAATCAGGCCAACGGCGTATGAGGGGTCGGCAAGGAAGGCATAGGTGGCCAGGTCCATCGCCCAGTTGCAGCCGGCGACAACGAACTTATCGCGCAGTCCCAGGGCGTAGAGACCGTTGAGCAGCGCCGCAGGCCCAAAAGCCAACGTGTTCGTCCAGATGACATTTGCCCCAGCCGCATCGGCGTTTAGGATGGCGGTGGTTGTATCCGCGGTAGGCGACACGTCATATGTCTCCTCAGCGACAACCTGTACGCCAAGCTCTTCCAGATAAGCGCGGCTTTCTGGTGTGAGGGCGCCCTGTCCAAAGGCGGTTGGCCAACTCAGATAAGCCAGTTTGATTTCATCGCCCGCACCTTCCGGTTTGTATTCCGCCCAGTTCTCGACCAAGAATTTCATTACAAAGCCGAGTTGATCCGGGTAAATGGCGCCTAACCCGAAGGTGTAACCTGAACCTGGGCCATAAAAGGCTTTGGCGCTCAAACCGGCAGCAAGGTTGACGATCTTGTCCTCTGCAAAGCGCGTTGCCAGGGCTTCTGCCTCGCCAGAGCCATAGGTGATCATCACAAAGGCATTCGGGTCTTCGCTGGTGAAGCGATCATATGCGGCTACGGCTTCGTCGATGTTGCCGCCATCATCGGCGAACTTGATTTCGAGCATGGCGCCGTAAATCCCGCCAGCCTCGTTGATCGCTTTGATGGCATCTTCAGCGCCATGGATCAGCGGCGCAGTGATGGAGGCGTAGGGCCCAGAGAGATCGCCAAAGTGATAGATGGTGATCGTCTCCCCGCTCAGGTCTGGAGGCCCAGCCGGAGGCGCCTCGGTTACTATGGGCGTATCCGTAGGCGCGGGGGTGTCCGTGGGGGGAGGGGGTAGTGTATCTGTTGGCGGTGGTTCGGTAGGCGCTTGAGTCGGCGTGGGTTTGGGCTGGCACGCGGTAAGCAACAGCGAAGCGACTACCAGCATGCTGAATAGGGCGAATAGCGTTTTACGCATGGTCGTTTCCTCCTAGAAAGATAAAATAGAAAGGTTTTTTTGCCAATAGGTGTTCAGGTCCAAATAGGTTGAATCGTCTATAGACCACCTCCTTTCAAGGTGTATACCGTGAACAAGATTAGTGTGAAAACGGTCGCAACCTCCAGGCAGCTTTGAGCAGTTGCCAGCGGTGCGCCAGTCCGCGCGGTTCGAAGATCAGGAAAAGCATCAACGCCGTGCCAAAAAACAGAGGGCGCAATGCCTGAACCGCTCCAGAGGCTGTAGTGGGGAATATCGAAATGAAGAACGGTCCGAAAAGCGTTGCCCCTTCAATGAGCAGTTCGACCACAATCGAACCAAAGATGGGCCCCAGGTTTGAACCCAACCCACCGATAACCAGAGTGCCAAGGAAGATGACGGAATCGATCAGGTTGAACGTTTCGGAGTTCAAATGACGGATTTGATGCACGGCCAATGAACCTGCCAGGCCAGCATATACTGCCGCCAGGAAGAAGGCTTGCAGTTTGTACTTGAACAGATTGATTCCCAACAGTTCAGCCGCCAGGTCGTGATCACGAATGGCAACGAAGGCTCTCCCCGGCCGGGAACGAGAGATGTTATACGCGGCGATGGTGGTCACGATGAGCGTGGTCAGGGTGAGGTAAATGTAACGCTGAGGCGTGTTGATCACCACGCCAAAAAATACAGGCGGCTGCACGTTCAACCCTTGGGCGCCGTTGAGGATTTCAGGGAAGGCATTGCGCGTGAACCAGGGAATGATGAATTGTGCTGCCAGGGTGGCCATAGCCAGGTAAAAGCCTTTCACACGCAACGAGGGAAGACCAAAGATCAACCCCACCACTCCAGCGCCAAGAGCAGCCACGGGCAGTGCAGAGAAGAAAGACCAACCCATATAGTTAACCAGCAAGGCAGAAATATAGCCGCCGGTGGTCATGAACGCTGCTTGTCCGAGAGAAATTTGACCGGTGTAACCTGTCAGAATGTTCAACCCTTGAACGGCGATGATGGTAATGCCAATGCGGTTGACCAAAGCCACGGTGCTTTGCGAGGCGTAAAGGGGCAGAGTATAGAGGGCAATGATCAGGGCGAAGAGCAATCCCCATTGCCAGGGTTTGCGCACCGTGCGCATATCCATGGCATAACTGGTATCGAATTCACCGCTAGGTCGCAAGATAGCCATGCTCAGATCCTTTCGATGCGTTTCTGCCCAAACAAGCCCTCAGGTCTGAGGAGTAACACGATCAGCAACAAAATATAGGGCATGATTTCTGTCATATTGCGGATGATCGGGACTTTCGTAGCTGAAATGATTCCTTGGGATAAGCCAATGATCAGACCACCCACGATCGTTCCAGGGATGGATTCGAGGCCTCCTAGCAAAACCACCGGAAAGGCAGCCAATACCACTACTGAAAGGCTCATGTCTAACCCGCTGGAAGTGGCCAGCAGTACACCACCCAGAGCTGCTACCACACCAGCCAGCCCCCACGAGAGACCGAAAATGCGATGGATACGCAGGCCGATGCTCTGCGCCAGCTCATGATCTTCAGAAGTGCCGCGCATCGCCAGACCCGTGCGTGTGAAGCGGAAGAAGGCACCGATGAGGATGACACCCAGGATGGCAGCCACAAATGACCATACTAGGTTTTGCTTGAAGATGAGCACGATGTTCTTGCCCTCGTGCACCAGGGGGGTGATCACGCGGTAAGGGTTGGCGGTGGAAAACATCTGCGGGAAGTTGCGTTGTGTCGAACCGAAGAGCAATAATGCCAGCCCTTGCAACACCTGGCTGAGACCCAACGTCATCAAGACGATCGATAACAGCGGTTGGCCGGTCATGGGGCGCAAGGCAAGGCGTTCGATGAGCAATCCAACCAATGCGCAAAGCGCCAGAGAGAGCAGGATGGCAAGCCACAAGGGCAACCCCAAATCTACAGCAATCCACCAGGTGAACAAGGCGCCCAAAAGGAGGAGTTGACCCTGAGCGAAGTTGAAAATGTACGAAGACTTGAAGATGAGCACCAGTCCAAGCGCGGTTAATGCCAGCGGACCACCTGCCAATAAACCGGTGACGGCGAATTGTGGCAACAACTGCCAGTTCATAGCTCCTCCATGGTGGCAACGCGCACGGTGGTTTCGATGACCCCTTCGCGCCCATCGCGATATTTGACTGCCGCGCGCACTCTTACGTTTTCCTGACCATTGTACATGGCATCGATCATCTCCTGATAGCGCGTCGCTAGAAGATTGCGCCGGAGTTTGCGCGTGCGCGTCAACTCGCCTTCGTCGGCATCGAATTCTTTGTGCAAAAGGACAAAGCGCCGGATGCGCGCCGCCGGGGGCAAGACACGATTGACGCGGCGCACATCTTCGCTAATGAGTTGATACACTTCTTCCTTTTGAGATAGATCTACATAAGTAGTATAAGGAATGCCTTTACGCTCTGCCCAATCACCAACGTTCTCGAAATCCATGTTGATCAGAGCGGCAACAAAAGGTTTATCTTCTCCACCAATGGTCATGACATCTCGAATGTAGGGGCTGAACTTGAGTTGCCCTTCCAGATATTGAGGGGAATACTTTTCTCCGCTGGAAAGGGTGATCATCTCTTTAACGCGGTCGAGGTAAATCAGATGGCCGTCGGGATTCAAATAGCCGGCATCGCCGGTGTGAAACCAACGCCGCCCCTGTTCATCTACAGTAATGGCTTTAGCAGTCGCTTCGGTATCTTTATAGTACCCCTGGAAAACGGTAGCTCCGCTTACCCAGATTTCCCCATTTTCCGCAATGCGAATTTCCATACCCGGCGCGGGGACACCCACCGTTTCAAAGCGAACGTCATCATCGATGTGTAGCGTGTGTACCTGTGCTTCGGTCGAGCCATAGAGTTGCTTAATACTTACGCCAATGGCACGGAAGAAGCGGATCACCTCTGGGCTGAGTGCGGCTCCAGAAGAGTAGGCGGATTTCACGCGCGTCAATCCAAGCTTGTCGCGGAGCGGGGCAAATATGGCGAACTCTCCAACCATGTGCAATAATTTCCAATGAACTGGGACCGCTTTACGCTCCTCGTACCGTAGGCTGGCGACCTTGTAGCCTACAGGCATGAACCATTTGTAGAGTAGGCGATTGATCCAAGAGCTGGCGTTGATCTTCACTTGCACCAGTGCGACCATACTCTCCCAAAGGCGCGCGCTGAAGAGCATGGCATGTGGCGCGATTTCACGAATGTTTTCCTGCACCGTCTCTGGTGCTTCAGGGAAGTTGACCACCATCCCAGTGCGCAGGTGAATGGTCAAACCCAATACATTTTCGGTGATCCAGGCAGGCGGTAGGAAGGAAACATACTCATCTGTTTCCAGCCGAGGGTCGGCACGCTGAGAGGACTCACACCCCGATAACAGGTTGTGATGGCTGATCATCACACCTTTTGGCAATCCTGTGGTTCCAGAGGTATAGCAGAAGACCGCCAGGTCTTCTCCTTTGCCCTGAGCCACCAGGTTTTCATAATGGTCGGGCTGTTCTTGGAGCACTTCCCTTCCGAGCGCTTGGACATCCTTGTAATTAATCAGCCAGGGGTCGTTGTAATTCCACAAGCCTTTTTCATCCCAATAGATGACATGCTTCACTGCGGGCACCTGGGTACGGATTTCCAGGAGTTTGTCGCATTGCTCCTGGTCTTTGGCGAAGACGAAGGTCGCGTCTGCGTGGGCAACGATGTACTGAATTTCCTGTGGGGAACTGTCGGTGAAGATGCCTACAGAGGCGCCGCCGCAGGATTGGATGGCAAGCTGCGCCCAAAAGTATTCCGGATCGTTATCTCCGATAATACACACCTTATCATTGCGCTGCAAGCCCAACTTCCACAACCCCAGGCTGAGGTCGCGCACCTGATGATAAGAATCTTCCCATGTGTATGCCCGCCAGATGCCCATGTCTTTGCGTCGCATGGCGATCTTTTGCGCTCCGTATTTCTGGTAGCTGGCGACCAGGTTCTTAGGAAGTGTGTCCAGGGTGTTCAAAGGATGCGCGTCCTCCCCAAGTAAGCGTCGATTACCGTCTGGTTTTGGCGGATCTCTTCAGGTGTTCCCTCGGCAATTTTCTGTCCAAAGTTGAGCACAACAATGCGCTGGGCGATATCCATCACCAGACCCATGTCATGTTCGATGAGCAGGATGGTTATGCCTCTGCGTTCGTGAATATCCAGGATGAAGCGCGCCATATCTTCCTTCTCTTCCTGGTTCATGCCTGTCATCGGTTCATCCAACAACAGCAATCGAGGTTCGAGCGCCAGGGCGCGACCGAGTTCTACGCGTTTCCGCAATCCATGAGGCAAAGCGCCGACAATTGCCTTGCGGATGTGCTCCATTTCTAGAAAATCGATGATTTCCTCGACGACCTCACGGTGGGCGATGTCCTCTTTATGGGCGCGACCCCAGTAAATGATGCTATCCAGCATGCCAGATTTCATGTGGATATGGCGCGCGGCGAGCAGATTATCCAGCGTGCTTAGACCCGTGTAGAGGGCGACATTTTGGAACGTGCGTGCGATCCCAAGCTGGGCGATGCGATGTGGAGGCAGGCGCGTGAGGTCATGGTTTTCGAAATATATATGTCCACGGTCTGGATGATAGAAGTTGTTGAAACAATTGAGCAAGGAGGTTTTACCGGCGCCGTTTGGTCCGATAATCGCCAGAATATCTCCCTGGCGTACGCCAAAACTGACGTTGTTCAACGCCAGAATACCTCCAAAGCTGAGGCTGATATTTTCGACTCGAAGCGGGTAGGAGTCTGTGCTCACTGAGCGCGTTTCCCAGGATGGCGAGATTGGGGTTGATTATATCATATTGAAAATGAACGTACAATCAAAAAGTAACAAATGCCAATTTTTTCCTGATTATAAATTCGGGTCAAACTCTTGTTGCAATAAGAAAAAGATAAAGGTACGCGGGGCTATGTTGGGTAGTATTGCATTGAATTGCGTTTTGCGGATTTGCCCATGTTGTCTGGTCAGTTTAATGGCTCATCATTGTGTAGGGTTCTCAACCCCTGCTTCCTCTAGGACGTATGGTTGTCCTCTTTTTCAGTCGAGTGACTATCCTCCTCAGAGATTCCTTTGCGGAAGGCGCGAATGCCCTTACCAATCTCTCCGGCTATTTTGCTGATTCGACCGACGCCAAAAAGAAGAATAATGATCACCAGGATGATGATCAATTCAGTGGTACCTAAGTGAAACATGCCCGGCTCCTATGAGAAAAATTTTATGTTAACCTCATGTCTGTTGGTAAAACTTCTTTGTTGCCTTAAAATAATACCAATGTGTCTTGTAGTCGGGGCGGGCGGATTTGAACCGCCGACCTCACGGACCCGAACCGTGCGCTCTAACCGGGCTGAGCCACGCCCCGAATACTTCGCTTCCATTCCCCACTAGAGTGACACGATTATACTTCAGAGCATGGGCTTGCGCAAGGAACTTCTGCATGATGCACACCAGAACAAGCCCGAGAACAACAGGGAAGCGCAACACGTCATAACAAAGCGGGGTTATAATAAGATGTCCCTGGGAGGTGATCAAGTCCAATCTCCAGGACAAAATGAATTTCAACACCAGGAGTATTGCATGGCAGAAAGAAAGAAAGTACGCGTGGCGATCATCGGGGTGGGCAATTGTGCCTCCTCTCTTGTTCAGGGGGTGCTCTATTATCAAAACGCCCAGCCCCAAGACCATGTGCCCGGCATTATGCATGTTGACCTGGGGGGATACCATATTGGGGATATTGAATTCTCCGCGGCTTTTGACGTAGTGGATACTAAAGTTGGAAAAGACCTGTCCGAAGCGATCTTTGCCTACCCGAATAACACCTATCAATTTGCTCAGGTGCCTCCGCTGAATGTGCGCGTTTATCGAGGGATGACCCATGATGGTTTGGGCCAATATTTGAGCCAGATCGTCAAGAAAGCCCCTGGACCAACCGATGACATTATTGGCATCTTGAAAGAAACTCGGACAGATGTAGTGGTCAATTTTCTGCCTGTCGGTTCGGAGATGGCAACCAAGTGGTATGTGGAACAGGTGTTGGAGGCCGGTTGCGCGTTTGTCAACGGCATTCCTGTGTTCATTGCCAGCTCGGAGTACTGGTCTAAGCGCTTTGCGGAACGCGGGTTGCCGATCATTGGGGATGATATCAAAAGCCAGGTAGGTGCAACCATTCTGCATCGTGTGCTGACCAGCCTGTTCGTGGATCGTGGCGTGCGCCTCGATCGCACCTATCAATTGAATTTTGGGGGGAATGCCGATTTCCTCAATATGCTCGAGCGTAGCCGCCTGGAATCGAAAAAGATTTCCAAGACTAATGCAGTCACCAGCATGTTGCCATACACATTGCCACAAGACGATGTCCATGTCGGCCCAAGCGATTATGTGCCATGGCTCACAGATCGTAAATGGTGTTATGTGCGCATGGAAGGCACGACCTTTGGAGATGTACCCCTCAATGTTGAATTGAAACTGGAAGTTTGGGATTCGCCCAACTCAGCCGGGGTGATGATCGATGCTATCCGCTGTGCCAAACTTGCCCTGGACCGTGGCTTGAAAGGCGCGTTGATCGCCCCATCGGCTTATTTTATGAAATCACCGCCCCAACAATTCAAAGATGAACAGGCGCGCGAAATGGTTGAAGCCTTTATACGAGGTGAGGTGTAAGCCGGCTTCGTCGGGGGAATTGGCTCGATGGTATAATTACTTGATAGTGTATCTGAAAAGATACACTGCTCCCTTACCCCCTTGCTCATCGAGAAGGGAGAAACGCGGGGAGCAAAAAACAGATTTGCGGATTAAATTGGTCATGAAACCGAAAAGGTGTCGATTCATACTCATACTAGGAAAAACGCCGCGATCGAGTGCACGGCATAACGCACACCTTTTTAAGTTAAATCGGTATTAGGAGAGAAACTTATGTCTGGACATTCCCATTGGGCAACCATCCGCAGAAAGAAAGGTGCTCAAGATGCCAAGCGCGGGCAGATTTTTACAAAACTCGCGCGCGAGATCACCATTGCCGCGCGGGAGGGGGGCGGCGACCCTGGAGCAAACATCCGTTTGCAATATGCCATTGATCGCGCCCGCGCAAACAACATGCCTAAAGATAGCATCGACCGTGCCATCAAGCGCGGTACAGGGGAGCTCAAAGAAGGTCAGGCGCTGGAAGAGGTATTGTACGAGGGATATGCGCCAAACGGTGTCGCCTTGCTGATCTTCTGCGTGACGGATAATCGCAACCGCGCCGTGGCAGAGATTCGTCATATTCTCAACCGCAACGGAGGCGCTTTTGCCGATGCAGGTTCCGTGGTGTGGCAGTTTAGACGCATCGCTTATTTTTCCTTCCCACAAAACGATCACGACCCGGACCAGATCTTCGAGTGTGCCCTGGAAGCCGGTGCCGATGATGTCACCTTTGAGAACGACCTTGTTGAAATCGTAGGCCAGGTTGAGGTTTTCAAGCAAATTAGCGATCGATTGAAGAACGCCGGAATCACCCCTGAAGAGGCAGAGGTACGCTATCTGCCGAACAACGAAATCGAGCTAAGCCATGAGGAGACCTTACAGGTGATGCGCGTCATCGAAGCCCTCGAAGATTTGGATGACGTCCAGGAGGTGTATTCCAACCTGGCGATTCCAGATAGCGTATTGGCAGAGATGGCTTAGTTTTTACCCTCATGTTGGTCATCGGGGTTGATCCAGGTACCGCGCGCACAGGTTATGGATTGGTGCGGGAAGAAGCAGATGGAACTCTGGCTGCGGTGGATTTTGGCGTTATCGACACTTCCCCAGATCAACCCTTGGCGATGCGCCTGCGGGAACTATACTATCGCCTTCGAGAGATTCTAGCCCATCACCAACCACAAAGCGGCGCCGTGGAAAAGCTATTCTTTCAACGAAACGTACGCACTGCCCTAAGCGTGGGGCAGGGGCGTGGTGTGGCGATGCTGGCGTTGGCAGAAAGCGGATTGCCGGTTTGCGAATATACCCCTCTGGAAGTGAAACAAGCTGTGGTGGGGTATGGCAAAGCCAGTAAGCTTCAGATTCAACACATGGTGCGGGTGCTTTTAAATTTAAATGACCTGCCTCAACCCGATGATGCCGCAGATGCTCTCGCGGTGGCGATTTGTCATCTGCACCGCGCACGCATGCAGGGTCTAATCACTTTGTCTGACGAAGGATGCGCATGATCGTCACCTTGCAGGGGCGCGTCCTGGAACATTTAGGGAACAGCATTGCCCTGGAAATTGGCGGTGTCGGATTACAGGTGTTCCTGCCCACGCCATTCCTTCAGAAAGTGCACATTGGGGATCACCTGTTCCTGCACACCCATCTGGTTGTGCGCGAGGATGCGTTGACCCTTTATGGCTTTGAAAGTGCAGAACAGCGCGATTTGTTTGTCCTACTATTGGGTGTAGAGGGTATCGGCCCGCGCCTGGCTCTGGCGGTGCTTTCAACGCTGGAAGTTGAAACCGCGCGACGCGCCGTATTTCAGCAACAGGTGGATATCTTCAGCCGTGTGCCGGGCATCGGTCGAAAAACTGCGCAGAAAATCGTCCTACACCTTCAAGATCGCCTACCCGCCATGGAAGGCTTAGAGGCGTTTCCCACAATCAGCGATGTGGATACACAAGTGTTGGATGCCCTGACCGCCCTAGGTTATAGCCTGGTGGAAGCGCAGAGGGCTTTACAGTCTATCCCCAAAGATGCACCTCAAGAGGTTGAGGAACGCTTGCGCCTGGCGTTGCAGTACTTCACTTAGTTGGATCAACACTACATCTTGTTCATCGACCTCATCCCGTTGCGTAGATAGGGATAAGGTATCGGATTTTATTTATCTTATTGGATGGAGGAAATCGCTTGATGGATGAAAAGAAGATTGCTTTTATTGGACCTGGGATGATGGCTGAGGCGATGATCTATGGCTTGCTTCGGTTTAGCCTAGCCGCAAAGCAAAGCCTGATTGCTGCAGGACCGCGACCGGAGCGGTTGCAGCAATTGCAGGATAAATATGGTATTGCTGTTTCAGAGGACAATGGCATAGCAGCACAACAAGCAGATCTTGTCGTCCTTTCGGTTAAACCCCAGCGTTTAGATCATGTCATGCAGGAGATGCATGGTTGCATCCCTGAAGATGCTTTGGTGCTTTCGATCGTCGCCGGAGCGAAGATCAACAAGATTGCTCGAGGGTTGGGGCACGACAAAATCGTGCGCTGCATGCCGAATACTCCGGCACAAATCGGTGTAGGCATCACCGTTTGGACCGATTCTCCCCAGGTGAGTGCAGAGCAGCGCCATCTCACCCGCCGCATTTTAGGCGCATTGGGAGAAGAAATTTATGTAGAAGATGAGAATTATTTGGACATGGCGACAGCCTTGTCTGGCACGGGTCCGGCTTATGTGTTTTTGTTTATGGAAGCGATGGTAGATGCTGGCGTGCATCTTGGCTTTCCGAGGCGCATTGCTGAGCGCCTGGTTGCCCAAACCGTGCGCGGTTCGGTTGAATATTATCTCAAGAGAGACGACCCGGTGCATCTGGCGCGATTGCGCAACGAGGTTACCTCTCCAGGAGGGACATCAGCGGCCGCGCTGTATTACCTGGAGAAGGCTGGTTTTCGCACCGCCATCTCGCGGGCGATCTGGGCAGCTTATGAGCGCTCTCAAGAATTGGGGCGCGGTGCTGAGCGTCAGTCACCCGAACTGCCGGGTGACGGAAGTTCCGCATGATGATTTAGAAAATGATCGGGCGGTTTTGTGTTGTGATAAACTGGACAAGAAAAGCGCTTTCAGGTATGATTTGACCGTTATGCGTCAGGGATGACAATCCAAACAGGATGGAGAGTCATTTCGGCAACTCACGTAAAGGGATTATTGTGCGCATTTACCTTGTTTTTCGCGCGTTTATGTCGGCGGTTGAACGTTTTTATATCCTTACCCCAGGAAAGTCTTTAGCATTTTGGAGGTCTCATGTCTGATCTAATTCGGCAAATCACGGATGATCTAAAGAAGCAAATCGAAAGCTTTCAACCAGAGTTAGAGGTGCGCGATGTAGGCTGGGTGATCGAAGCTGGAGATGGCATCGCCCGCGTCCGAGGACTTTCCGATGTGCGCTCTCAAGAGTTGGTGCAGTTCGCTAATGGTGTGATGGGTATTGCCTTCAACCTCGAAAAAGATAATGTGGGCGTGATCATCATGGGGGAATATGCAGAAATCGAGGAAGGCATGGAAGTGCGCTCCACCGGTCGCATCGCTTCTGTGCCCGTGGGTCGTGGGATGGTGGGTAGGGTGGTGAATGCCTTAGGTCAACCGGTAGATGGGAAAGGTCCCATCAAATTTGAGCGTTACCGACCCATTGAACGCATTGCGCCCGGCGTGGTCGCTCGAAAGGACGTGGATACGCCGGTACAAACCGGGCTTAAAGCCATCGATTCGATGATCCCCATTGGCCGCGGACAACGCGAATTGATCATCGGTGACCGTCAAACAGGTAAAACCGCCTTGGCTATTGACACGATCATCAACCAAAAAGGCAAGGATTTGTTCTGCATTTATGTCGCCATTGGTCAAAAGAAAGCAGCCATCGCGCGCACGGTTTCGGTGCTGGAGCGTTATGGGGCTATGGAGTACACCACGGTAGTCGTCGCTTCGGCAGACGAGCCAGCCGCCTTGCAGTATATTGCCCCCTATGCCGGCTGCGCCATTGGTGAAGATTTTATGGAGCATGGTCTGGATGCTCTGGTGGTCTATGACGACCTTTCGAAACATGCCTGGGCATACCGGCAGGTCTCCTTGTTGCTGCGCCGCCCGCCAGGGCGTGAGGCGTATCCCGGCGATTTGTTTTACCTCCACTCGCGTTTGTTGGAGCGCGCCGCACGCTTGGCAGATCAATATGTGATTGTGCCGAAAGATTACCCCGAAGAAGTAGCCGAAGCGGAGCATGCCATCGATGGGAAGGTATATGACGGACCGATCGCGTTGCATGAAGCGCAAAGTGCCCTGAAAGCGATGCAAGACGCAGAGCGTTACCAGGTGCTCAAGGTGCGCGGTTCAGGTGGTTCGCTTACCGCGCTGCCCATCATCGAAACGCTATTGGGGGATGTTTCCGCGTATGTGCCTACGAATGTCATCTCCATTACCGATGGGCAGATTTATCTAGAGAACAACCTTTTTTACGCCGGTATTCGCCCCGCGGTGAACGTTGGCTTGTCGGTCTCGCGCGTCGGTGGCGATGCTCAGACCAAAGCCATGAAACAGGTTGCCGGAAGGTTGCGCCTGGATATGGCTGCCTTTCGCGAATTGGCCGCCTTTGCCCAGTTTGGCTCTGACCTGGATAAGGCTACCCAACAACAATTGAATCGTGGTCAGCACCTGCAGGAAATCCTCAAACAGCCCCAATACGAACCAATGTCCTTGGAAAACCAGGTCATCGTGATCTTTGCGGGCACACAAGGATATGCCGATAAAGTCCCATTAGAGCGGATGCGCGCCTGGGAAATATCGTTGCTGCGTTTCATGGAAACTTCACATCCTGAAATTGGGCGCGATATCGCGGAGAAAAAGCGCATCACCGAAGAGACCGAGGCAAAACTTCGGGAAGCCATCGAGACATTTATGCACACCTGGCAGTAGAAACCCGAGGATGACGCCATGCCAAACACACGTGAAGTTCGGCTGAGGATTCGCAGTGTCAAGAACATCGCCCAAGTAACGCGCGCCTTGCAAGCCGTGAGCGCCAGCAAGGTGCGCAAGTCGGTGCAGGCGCTGATGAACACGCGCCCCTATGCGACCAAAGCCTGGCAGGTGCTTACGCATATCGCTGCCCAGCCGGGTCGAGATGTTTTGCATCCACTGCTCACTCAGCGCGCAGAAATCAGAAATATCTTGGTTGTGGTGATCAGCGGAGATCGAGGCCTGGCAGGGGCTTATAATACGAATATCATCCGCTTTACCATGGAGAAGTTCTTCAATTCTCCGGTAAAGGTACATTATGTCGCCGTCGGCCGAAAAGGCCGGGATATGCTCCTGCGACGGCGCGCCAACGTGATCGCTGAATTTAGCCATCTGCCGGCTGCACCTACTTTTATGGACGTATCCCCCATTGGCAGGATTGTGGTGGATGAATTTCTGGAAGGTAAGGCGGATGAAGTCTATTTGATCTACACAGATTTTATCAGTATGGTGCGCCAGGTTCCGACCATGAAGAAGTTATTACCATTAGAGGTAGGAGAAAGGACGCAGCGTGTGGAGGACTTTGCCCCGGCCACACGCGGGTTAGCCGCGGCGTACATTTACGAACCGGGTCAGGTGGAGATTCTGGATGAGATTGTGCCGCGGTTTACCGCTTTGCAGGTGTATCAGGCGGTGATGGAATCTCTTGCCAGTGAGCACGCGGCACGCATGGTGGCGATGAAGAACGCTACGGATGCAGCGACAGAGCTGGCAGGTGCCTTGCAATTGGAATACAATAAGGTGCGCCAGCAAACGATCACCAATGAGATGCTCGATATTGCCGGCGGCGCCGAAGCGCTCGCCAAAAGTTAACGGAGGTCAATGATGCCAAGAGTCGAAGGACGCGTTGTACAGGTTCTCGGTGGGGTTGTAGATGTCGAGTTTCCCCCCGAACAGTTACCTGAGGTTTACGAGGCGATTGAAGTCCCCAGAGATGGCGACAAGCCGTTGGTCCTGGAGGTGCAAAAACATCTGGGCAACAATTGGGTGCGCACTGTAGCCATGGATTCGACCGATGGATTGCAGCGCGGGAGACCGGCGTATGCCACCGGCGCTCCGATAATGGTGCCGGTTGGACCTGAAATTCTAGGAAGAGTGTTTAACGTTTTGGGAGAACCAATCGATCGCAAGGGCCCGGTGCATACCCAATTGCGCTACCCCATCCACCGTCCAGCGCCGCCGTTTTCAGAGCAATCGACCCGCGTGGAGGTTTTCGAGACCGGTGTTAAAGTCATCGACTTGATCGCCCCGTTTACGAAAGGAGGTAAAACGGGGATTTTCGGTGGGGCTGGTGTAGGTAAAACCGTCATTATTATGGAATTGATTCGCTCTATAGCCATCGAGCACCAGGGCAACTCCGTCTTTGCCGGCGTTGGCGAACGTACGCGAGAAGGGACGCAACTTTATCGAGAAATGCTCGAATCGGGCGTGATCAAAGACACGGTGATGGTGTATGGGCAGATGAATGAGCCATCGGGTGTGCGCCTGCGCGTTGGGCTTTCGGCGTTGTCCATGGCGGAGTATTTTCGTGACCAGGGTCGCGATGTGCTGCTCTTTATCGATAACATCTTCCGCTTTAGCATGTCTGGTTCTGAAGTATCCGCCTTGCTCGGGCGCATGCCTTCTGCGGTGGGTTACCAGCCGACATTGGCTACGGAAATGGGTGAGCTGCAAGAACGCATTACCTCCACGCGCACCGGCTCCATTACCTCTATGCAGGCGGTTTACGTGCCTGCGGATGATTATTCTGACCCGGCTCCGGTGGCCACCTTTACCCACCTGGACGCCACGATTGCCCTGGAACGTTCCATCGCAGAGAAAGGCATTTATCCAGCTGTGGATCCCCTTGCATCGACTTCGCGCATTCTCGACCCCCGTATTGTTGGAGAGGATCACTATAACACCGCGCGCGAGGTACAACGCGTCTTGCAGCGATATAAAGACCTGCAAGACATCATTGCCATTTTGGGTGTGGATGAATTGAGCGAAGAGGATAAACTCATCGTTTCTCGCGCGCGCAAGATCGAACGCTTTTTCTCACAACCGATGTTCGTTGCCCAACAATTTACCGGTCGAGAAGGGCGTTATGTGCCCCTGCGCGAGACGGTACGCGGCTTCCGCGAAATCCTGGGTGGAAAGCACGACGACCTGCCAGAAGGGGCGTTCATGATGGTGGGTACGATTGATGAGGCTGTTGAACAGGCAGAACGCATG
Organism: Anaerolineae bacterium; assembly: GCA_037439525.1. Taxonomy (GTDB): domain Bacteria; phylum Chloroflexota; class Anaerolineae; order Anaerolineales; family UBA4823; genus JBBIVW01. Next base: position 413,943 of record JBBIVW010000001.1, on the reverse strand, counting down.
TCGCGCATTTAGCTCTGGCTGGTGAGATGGCAGCAAAATGATGGGTGAGGGAAATGTCCATACGGTGTGAAATCGTTTCGCAAGACCGCCTGGTATTTGAAGGCGAGGCAGATATTGTCATTCTTCCGGGGAGCGATGGCGAGATGGGCGTATTGCCCAACCACGCGCCATTGTTAACCACTTTGAAATTCGGCATCTGTACCGTTCGCTATCAGGGTAAAGAAGATCACTTTACCATTGCAGGTGGCATTGCAGAAGTGCAACCCGAGATTGTCACTATTCTTGCCGATGCTGCGGAAAATGTATTGGAAATCGACGTGGCGCGCGCCGAGGCTGCGCGCCGTCGCGCGGAGGAGTTCTTGGCGAAGGGACCACCTCCAGACACAGATACTTATTTAGCCATGGAGGCGGCCTTGCAGCGATCGCGCTTGCGTCTTGAGGCAGTGCAAAAATATCGTCGTGGCAAGGCTCCTGCGGGGCGCACCCCAGAGCATGGAGGCACCGAGTAAGCCATGGGGTTGTTCTCTAAGGAACTCGGCATCGACCTGGGCACAAATTACATCCGCGTTGTTTCTGGTGGGGACTTACTCCTTGAAGAACCCACCATGGCTGCCATTGTGATTGAAGAACAGAAGATGGTCGCTTGGGGTGGCGAAGCCCAGGATATGTTTGGTAAAGTGCCTGAAACCATCGAAGTGGTGCGCCCGATGCAGAATGGGGTGATTGCCGATTATGAGATCACCGAATTTATTTTAGAGGCGGTATTACGCCGTATTAGTGGTTCTCTGAGGCTCTTCAGACCTGTGATCATGCTCACCGTACCATATGGCGTGACAAGCGTTGAAAGCCGTGCAGTTCATGAAGCTGGGCTGCAGGCTGGTGGTCGGGAGGTCATGCTCATCCAACAGCCTCTGGCCGCAGCCTTAGGCGTGGACCTGCCCATCGGTACGCCATCGGGGAATATGATTGTTTGTTTAGGAGGTGGGTCATCGCAGGCAGCGGTGTTGGCCATGTATGGTATCGTTGTTGCCGATACGCTACGCGCAGGTGGGATGTCATTAGATGAAGCCATTGTCAATTATGTGCGCAAGAAATATGGCATCATCATTGGTCTGCTCACCGCTGAACAAATAAAAAAACGCATTGGAGCCGCAGTGCCACAAGAGGAAGAGAACAGCATCGAAGTGCAAGGCCAGGATCAGGTGAGCGGTTTACCGAAACCGGTTTCTCTAACCACAGGTGAAGTTGTTGAGGCTTTGCAAGACGCTTTGAAAGATTTGGTAGAAGTGGCACGCCGCGTGTTAGAAAAGACCCCCCCAGAATTGGTTTCAGATATTATCGACCGAGGAGTTGCCCTGACGGGTGGCGGAGCATTGCTGCGCGGGATGGATAAACTCTTCACCAAAGAGCTCGGTGTGGCCACCTATTTAGTAGAAAATCCCACTACTTGCACAGCAGAGGGTGCCGCGCGGGCCATCGAAATGTATCCCCTTATCCGCCGTAACCTTCCCCAAGTCTGATGACTGGGGCGTTTGTCTGCTCACCTCCCTGAGTTTACACGCAAAACGCCAGGGAGGTGAATATGTTTCTCTGGCAAAATCATTGCAATTTATTCCAGGTAATAGGTCATGCGTTGGAGGTGAATTGAAGGGTCAATGTATTGAACATGCACGTCCAGGGGGACGTTAATGTTGATTGGGGCATAATTGAGAATAGCTTTGACCCCCGCTTTAACCAGTTCATCGGCAACTTCCTGAGCATGGTCGGCAGGTACAGCGATCATGGCAATTTTGATACCGCTTTGTTTGATCTTCTCGACCATGTCTTTACTATCCAGAACAGTGAACTCTCCAATCTTCTTCCCGATTTTTTGAGGGTCTGCATCGAAGACCATCGACACGCGAAAACCGCGATTGATAAAACCACGATACCGTGCCACCGCACTCCCGATGTCCCCGGCTCCAACCACAGCCAGGTCCCACTCGTGATCGATATGCAGTATCTTTACCAGTTGATTGATCAGATGCTCGATGTGATAACCCGTACCTTGCTTGCCAAACTCCCCGAATTGAGAAAGGTCTTTACGGATCTGCGCGGCAGAAATGCCCAAGGTTTCTCCCAGTTCTTGGGAAGATGTGATCTTCCGTCCAGCAGCTTCCATGCGCTGCAAGGCGCGTAAATATATGGGCAGCCGTCCAATGATAATATCTGGAACGTCCTTGGCGTTCATGGCACCTCCTTAGGGATTCATTTCCCGCCGCTATGGTTTACTTTCATTGTCTTTGCGATTTTTCGCACAATATGAGTGCAAGTATAGCACAATTCAGGCATAAATCAAGGCATTTGGTATAATTTTTCCCATGTTTGTCGATGAGATCGTCATTCACGTTCAATCGGGAAGAGGAGGGGATGGCATCGTGCATTTCCGCCGAGAAAAATACATCCCTCGTGGGGGCCCAGATGGAGGGGATGGCGGTAAGGGTGGGGACGTGATTCTGGAGGTCCTCCCCACTTTGAACTCCCTGGCTGCATTGCGCGATAAGAAGAAATTCCATGCCCAAGATGGAGCTCGTGGAGGAAAGCAGAATATGACCGGACGTTCTGGACAAAACTTGGTGATCCATGTCCCTCCTGGAACTCTCGTTTGGGATGTTGAAAAAGGTGAATTGCTGGGGGATCTAGTGGCTTCGGGGCAGAGGCTGATCGTTGCCAGGGGTGGGCGCGGTGGCAGGGGGAATGTTCATTTTGCTTCAGCAGTGAATCGCGTGCCAAGAATAGCGGAACGCGGTGAGCCGGGGGAGGCGCGTCACATCAAGCTTGAGCTAAAGGTAATTGCGGACATCGGCATTGTGGGTGTGCCCAATGCTGGAAAATCGACCCTGCTTGCGGCTCTTACGGGCGCCAAACCCAAAATCGCACCATATCCGTTTACGACTCTGGCGCCTAACCTCGGTGTTGTGCGCCTCGCCGATCACACTAGTTTGGTAGTCGCGGATATCCCCGGCTTGATCGAAGGTGCCCACCAAGGCTTGGGTTTGGGACATGGCTTCTTGCGCCATATCCAGCGCACGCGCGTATTAATCCATTTGTTGGATGGGTTATCTGCAGACCCATTGTTAGACTTTATGCAGATCAATTCTGAACTGGCGCTTTTTGATCCGAAGCTGGTGGAAAAACCTCAACTCATCGCTGTAAATAAGATGGATTTACCTCAGGTTCAGGAGCGGTGGCCGGACATCGAAAAGCAGTTGCTGAACCGATTTCGCAAGCAGAATGCTCAGGTGCATGCCGCGGGCAAGCCTATGCCCATTTCTGCCCTGATGAAAATGAACCTGGACGAACTGCTTCAACAGGCGGTGGATTTGCTGCGATCTTTGCCCGAAGAAGAAAAAGCTGCTACTTTGCCTGTATATCGCCCAGAACATCCGGAGGAATTCAAGATCCTCAGAACCCCCCAAGGCTGGCAGGTGGTTGGCAAAGCCATTGAGCGCGCTGCTGCGATGACCTATTGGGAAAATTTTCAATCAATTCGTCGCTTCCAGCGCATTTTGGAAGCGTTAGGGGTAGATGCTGCACTTCGCCAAGCGGGGGTACAAGAGGGAGATAGTGTGTGGATCGGTGAGCACGAGCTGGAGTGGCAGGATTGAAACCTAGCAATCGCCTCGGGATATTTGGGGGTACGTTTGACCCACCACACATTGCGCACTTGATCATGGTGGCTGAAGCTCAATCCCAATTCGATTTAAACACCGTCTTATGGGTGCTGACCCCAGATCCACCACACAAGCCAGATCGACAAATTACTCCACTTGAACATCGCCAGGAGATGGTCTTGAGAGCCATTGAGGGGAATTTAGGCTTTGAATTTTCCTTCGTCGATATCCATCGCCCGCCTCCACATTACGCCGCGGACACAATGGCTCTGCTACAAGAGCGCTATGCCCAGGATGAACTGTGCTATATGATGGGCGCGGATTCGTTGGTCGAGCTGCACACCTGGCATGATCCGATGCGTTTTGTGAGTTTGTGCCATTGGATTTTGGTTCTGCCGCGCCAGGGAGTGACCGTGGATTTGCCGCGCATTGAGGAGAAAATCCCAGGGGTATCTCCAAAAGTTCGCTTTGTGCAAAGCCCAACGATCGGCATCTCTTCGTCGCAGATTCGTCAGCGCATCAAAATGGGGTTGCCTTTTCGCTATTTTTTACCCGAAAAGGTTTACGATTATATTGTGACCCACCAACTTTACGGATTTAATCCGTATGGATCAAATTCAAGCACTGGTTGAGTAACTGGGCGAACTCGCTGCTGGCTTGCCAGGTGTTGATGGAGGTTTCGATGATCTCGCAAGTCACCTCAGCTTGAAGGAGTTCATCGGCCAAGGCTTCATAAGAGGTTTTTTCTACCTGGGTTTCTTGCGGGTTATATAGGATAATCCCGCGCCATACAGTAGAAGTTGCTGCATGTAAGTCGTCCCGCCATGTCTGAAAATCATCCATCCAGAGTCCAACCGGGTTGATGGCGAGAAAACTGCCGGCCGCGACTTTGCCTCGCAAGCTTAACCATATCGCCAGATCGGCACCCTTTCCATACCCTGCCCAGGTGAACCGTTCCATATCCACAGCGAAACGTTCTTCTAATGCACGTAGATGCAGTGCAAGCTCTTGCTCTACACGTGGGTAATCTTCCCAACCAAACGCGCCCTTCCACATAACCTGAGGGGCACGCGGCAAGGCAACCAACCAGCCATTTTGAGCGACGCCTTGCCAGATTGGAGCCATGCATTGAGGGTTGCTTGCCTCACCATGCAATGCCACCAGGAGTGGACATTTGGTTTCTTCTGAGAGACATGCTTCCGCCTCTCTCAGGACGATCAAAGGAAAATCATGGTCAAGGTCATCGTTGCGTACTGCTTCATTTTGAGCGACAAGTTGTTCAAACAGAGGGTTGTTTTGCAGCCCTTTGAGTGCGGGGGATTTGCGCAGCAGGATGTCGCTATACCAGTGCGTTTCCTTTAACGCTTGAGCGAAGGTTTGTAAGGCAAGCTCCTTGTCATCCTGGCTGGCGTGAATGACCATGCGCCAGTAGTACAGCAGTGTCTTCTCTTCGGGGAATTGGCTTTCGATCTCTGCAACCAAGTTCAACGCGCGCGAGAAATCCTTTTCTTGGAATGCCTGACGCAAAGCGTCTAATGATCTTTCAAATTGTGGAGTATACATTTTGTTCCATCGTTTTGCATCCATTACCTCGAGTGCTGCTCTCTGTGATGACCCTTGGGTTCTATCTGGGAAATCGCCAGGTCATTAGACTAAGACAGAGAGCAGGAATTTCGTGTTATCGAATGATAACATTTAATTCACCCACTGGCTGCAATTCGATCATCATCATCGGGAATGGCAGCCACACACCAGGGAGGTAATCCAGGTTGGGGTCTTCCGTCTGGCTTTGGTAGTTGATTCCTTCCAGGAAGGAATAGATATTGCTCTCACCACTCGCTCGAATGGACACCTCCATGTTGTCCTTGCGCCCTACCAGCCATTCGGAAGCCTTTAATTGCTTTACATAATATTCTTGCCACCATCCAAGATGGAAGCACATCCACGCATCGAGCGCCAATGGGAGATGGTAAAACAAAAAGGGATTTTGCGGTGCAAATGACACCCAAAACGCCGCTTTCGTTGAAGAGAATTTGTAATGCAGTACTTCTTGTCCGTTTGCGTCCATGAAGTGAATTTCTTCGTTTTCAACATATGCCATAAGGTCACCCTGTCCAGGATTGTTCGAGTTTGGCATGGGTGTCCTACCTGGCTCAGAGCCGGCATTGAGAAACCCTCGATTTGTCTGGCTCATGCCGGATATCAATGGAGCGCTTGAAGCGGTGATTTGATGCATCTCTCCTGTTGGAGACCGATATAGCAAAAATGTCAGCCCACCAGTCTTAACATCCAGCAAGGCGAAAAAGCGCTCGTTTGCCACCAAGCAATCTTTCCGCCCATCCTGATTGAAATCGAGGTTGCAATCCAATTTGTGTGTTGCGGTTGACTCCCAGGCAGAGGCAAGGATAAAGTTCCAAACCGGACCTAGAGTTTTCGCGCTTTGTGTCTCAACCTGGGGCTGAGGCGCGCCACCAAGATATGTGAGCGTATAGAATGTGCGCCAGGCAGCCTGTCTCGACCAGCTATCGGGCAGTGCCATGAGCGCCTCGATCGTGTTTTCATACTCCTGGGGAAATGGCACCGGTTTTTCTTCTCCGAAGCCCACAGGCGAAGTAGCAGGTAAAGAGCGTAACTCTTCTAATGTCAGGATTTTTATCCATGGGTGCTGTTGCATGTAATGAAAAGTCTCCCTGGCGACATGCGCGTCTCCCCATGAGCTTTCTGGTAGCCTACCCCCTAGAACCAGCACGGCAGGATGCTTCGATTGCGCTTTGAGGAGCGCTTGTTTTAACTCTAAACTCGGCCCATCTGCGGTGGCTTGAGGCAGACGATGGAAGGGCAGATCCATTCTGAGTGGAAAGATGGTCTGCGATCGATAGCGCACTGGACTTGCCACGGGCAGGTCGGGGAAGGGATAAGAGATGGGCATCTCACCGACAAGGAGCAAAGGGTATTTCTTTGGTAAGGATACAGAAAAATCAGTGACGAAAGCGGAAAGGCTGGAAGGAAGACGATATGATTGTTCTAGTCGTTGCCTTTCCTTGTCAATCTGGCTTGCATACCATGTGGAGGCTTCAAGCGAAAGACCCGCAGGGATGGAATAATCGTCCACCAAAGATATTTGACCGCGATTTGCTAAGGACATCATATATGAGAGATTGCCGCTGAAATCAAGAGCGTAGATTGGTAATGGGGACTTGATGTCTAAGAGGGTGATGGGAACTTGTTGGCTGGAAGCAGTTCTCAACAAGTTGTACAAGCCATGGCGGCCACCATACGGTCCAGTGTGCGCTCCATCCCAACGTCGGAGGGCTAATAATGGTGTGTATGCCTGATAGGTGTCCCAAAAAGCAAAGAAAACGTGCGCAGGAGATGGAGGCTGTGCATCAAATAGAAAAGGCGCGCTCTTATCAAGCAGTGTTTGGTGCATTGGCGAGATAAAAAAGACCTGCGATTGGAGCATGTGAGGCATCATCTCCGGTGAAACGGAAAGTCCCAGGATGGAGTGGCGCACAGAAAGCACGATTGTATCCTGGCGCGCGTCGCGCACCACGCGTACACCGGGTTCGTTCAGTGAAGTGCCATCAGCATGAGATGTGTAGTGTTCTCCATGCGCGGAAATCGCTAACAGAATCTCCCAAGAGATGTCCGTGGGTGTCCCGCTGGGTAACTTATCGTTTCCTCCAGGCGCGCTATCGATTACAAGATATAAGTCATAAGTGGATGGTTCCGGTAGCTCTAACAAATCGAAGCGCCATTCGAGTTCCTCACCATTCTGGCGTGTATAAGCTGCAACAAGCTCCACATGTGCGTCATTCGTGTCCAATCCATCTACTTGACGCACATGCTGATATTCCCATGGTTGCGAGCGGGTTGTAATGGGCGACGAACATGCTGCCAGCACATGGGCGAACAGCAGGATGGCTATGAACCAAATATTTTTTTTAGAGCGCATCGGTATCTTTTCAGGTTGAAAAAGAGAGCTTTTCACGAGCTTACAATAAAAAATGCCCCCACCGCGACTCGAACGCGGGTTTTTGCCTCCGGAGGGCAACGCTCTATCCTCTGAGCTATGGGGGCAGGCACATTTACAAGTGATTTGACTGTATTGTACCAGATCGCTGCCGGGTATTTTACTGCTGATTTATTTCTTTTTCGATGGTTGGCTTCCACTTTCGAAGAGCAATGCCACACGGTGGATTTGAGCATTTTGGAGGGCAATGCCCATTTCATCAAGCACCTCATCTGGGCGCCCGGTGGCGCCTTCGGTTGCCGAAAGCACCAATTCAAGTTTTTGACCAAGTTCATTTTCTTGTGGTAAGGGGTTGATCTTCACGATCAAAGGTTTCAAGTCATATATTTTTCCCCCTTTCTGGCGCGTAATCTCCTTTGCGTCAATAATCCTTTGGACGCGTTGCTCCAAATCTGGTACGAACTCAATGAAAGTGATACGGTACACCGCTGCCCGAACACAGCTTTGCAAGCTTGGAAATGTATCATCCACGAGGGCTAAAGCGAGCAAGTCAAGCCCTGGAGGCATTGAACGCTTTAAGGCATCGTGTACCTCTTCGGGGGGAAGAGGGTGTTCAAGCCAAAGATCGGCAACCTCTGCCTGGCTGGTAAAGCCCAGCGGCAAAGCGCAAGCCAGGTTGATTTTGGCTCTTGGACTGAAACCCTGACTGTATTTGAGCGGCAACCCTGCACGGCGCGCGGCGCGCTCTAGCGCTCGTTGTACGTCCAGATGACCGATGAAGCGCAAGACACCGCTTTTGGAAAAAAGGATGCGTACACGCATCGTGGCTTACCTGTTCGGTTTGGATTACCTTCCAACTGGTCCCATGGATGCAATCTCTTCAACCGGGATGCGCTTTTCACGCACTTCCGGGCATTGCCAGTATTCTCCGGGGTTTTGACGCCGAAGCTCTGTAAAAGTGGGCAGGATGCCACAGGCAAAACATTGCTGACGGCAATCGATGCGCGTTTGACCTCGTAGACTCCATAGATAATCTTCGGCCAAAAATTTTTTTCTCACCGAAGCGTTGATATGCTCCCAAGGGAAGACCTCGTCGAGAGGACGTTCTCTGTGGGTATAAAAATCTGGGGATAAGCTGGCGACTTGAAATGCTTCCATCCATAAATCGAAGCGGAAATGTTCTTTCCACGCGTCGAATTTTGCCCCTCTGTTCCAGGCATGGTAAATCACCTGTGCCATGCGACGATCCCCCCGCGAGAGCCAGGCTTCCAAAAGAGTGTTTTCCGGGGAGTTCCAATTGAGCTTTAGACCCTTGCCGCGCAGGCCGTGCTTGAGTATGGCCAGTTTGGCTTCGATGTGTTCCAGTCTGTCGCACGGTACCCATTGAAATGGGGTGTGAGGCTTGGGCACGAAGGTGCTAACCCCTGCGGTAACTTGAGCGCGTGAGCCGATGATTTTTGCTCCTTCACGGCGTATCGTTTGGCATAAGTCTATGATCGCACGAACATCTTCAATAGTTTCGGAAGGATGACCAATCATGAAATACAGCTTGAGGTTGTGCCAGCCATGTTGGAAAATCTGCCTCGTGGTTTCCAGTAATTGGTCGGTGGGAAGCGGTTTGTTAATGAGGTTACGCATTCTCTCTGTGGCGGCTTCAGGAGCCAGGGTAAATCCACTGCGGCGAGAACTTTTCAGGCGCTCCATAAGCTCAATCGAAAAGGATTCGATGCGCAAAGAGGGCAAAGAAATATTCAAATTTTTGCCTTGGTATCTGGTACTAATGCGTTCCACCAATTCAAGGATATGCGTATAGTCTGAAGAGGATAGTGAAAGTAACCCCACCTCTTCGAAACCTGTCCAGGCTAAAGCTTCGTCAACTGCAGTGATAATCTCCTCTACGCTCCGTTCTCGTACCGGACGGGTGATCATGCCCGCGTGGCAGAAGCGGCAGCCGCGCGTACAACCGCGCATAATTTCGATGGCAATACGGTTGTGTATAGTATCGATGTTCGGCACGATCAGCCGAGTAACAGGTTTAGGCAAGCGAGGCACGATGCGCTTGAGCACAGGCAATGGTGCTGAAGGTGTTGTGGCTTGAATACTGGCTACGGCGCCATCCGTATGGTACTCCACACGATATAAGCAGGGCACATATACGCCCCAGATGCCGGCAAGAGCCTGCAGCAATTCCGAGCGTGAGGCTCGTGCGCTTTTCCATGTTTGGTAACAAGTTATGATTTCTTCGATAACCTCCTCTCCTTCACCAATGACAAAGGCATCGATGAAGTCTGCCATGGGTTCAGGGTTATAGGTTGCGTGACCACCGGCAATGATCAGAGGATGCGTCTCATCGCGTTGCGCCGTGAATAAAGGAATACCGCCCAAGTCGAGCATGTTGAGCACATTGGTATATAACGTTTCATATGGGAGTGAGAATCCAACAATGTCGAAGGCATTCAGGGGTTTCTTCGATTCCAGAGTGTATAGAGGGATGCCGGCGGTGCGCATAACCCCTTCCATATCCGACCATGGAGCATAGGCACGTTCTGCAGCCACATCCGAACGACGATTGAGGATGTCGTATAAAATTGCCAATCCCAAATTTGACATGCCAATGTCATAAATATCTGGAAATACCAAGGCAACATGTATCGCCACGCTATCCCAGTCTTTCTTTATCTGGTTCAATTCACCCCCAATGTAGCGGCCAGGTTTTTGTACGTTCAGAAGTACACGCTCAAGAGTGCGCTCTATTTCCATTGTTCATACCACTAAAATAATACCGCTCGTTAGATATGGAAAAAACCACAATTGATGAAGAAGGCTTATCGGGTGTTTCTATTCAAATCAAAGATCCACTTGTCGGCGCTTCGTTCCCACTGAATGATCTCTTCTGGAGAGAACCATAAAGCGATCTCTGCTTCGGCTTTTTCCACGCTATCTGAAGCGTGGGTCAGGTTGCGCCCAATCTCCAAACAGAAGTCGTGGCGGATGCTGCCCGCCTCTGCCTCTAATGGGTTGGTGGAACCCATCATCTGACGCACGGCTTTGATTGCATTGGGCGCTTCCCAGACCATTGCCATAACCGGTCCCGAAGTGATGTAATTGAGTAACGTGGTGTAGAATGATCTCTCATGGTGTTCATAGTAGTGTTTTTCTGCGAGCTCCCAACTTGCTTGTGTGAATTTTGCAGCCACCAGGCGCAATCCGCGCTGTTCGAGGCGCGTAATCACCTCACCGATTAATCCACGTTGTACGCCATCTGGCTTGACTAAGACCAATGTCCGTTCCACAATGTCCTCCGCGTTGAGATGAGATTCTTGGGTTCGATCCTAAAATTGACGCCTTGATTTTATTACCATTAAGCTATTCGATAATTAAGAAAATTGTAACAAACTTACTGCAGAAGGTGTGGAAGGGTTGCCAAAGTTGATACGAGATGAAAAAGGGCTGCACCTTTAGTCGGGTGAGCAGCCCTGAAAGTGTTGGGGTATTCAATATCAATAAAGGAGCTCTTCTGCTTTTTTATATGCTGCAAGCGCCTGATCTACCTGGTCGGTGCGCAGATAGGCATCTCCCAACGATTGCCACAGGTTGAAGTTTCCGGGAAAATTCTGGCTGGCAGCGAGTAAGTCTTGAAGCGTTTCCTCTAACGCTTGATCTTGGGCAATCAGCGACGCATAGAGAGCCAGAGCAGCCTCGATCTCCCCTCTTTCTAATTGGTGCCGCGCTTGGGCTAGGAGCGATTGAGCTTCTTGTGTAGTTTCGGTGGTTTGCAAAGCAGGTTGCTCTTGAATGGGGATTGCCGCGGGTTCTTGACCTAGACTGATTTCTTCGATGAACAAGTAGGGTCGTAAGGCTTCAACCACCTCTTCCGAAAATGCCGAAAGGTGGAGAAGTTCATCAATGTGGTTAAAGGGTCCATTGGTCTCTCGATAGCTGATGATCTCCTGAGCTTTGATAAAGCCCATTCCTGGAATGCGCTCTAATTCCGCTAACGAAGCTGTGTTCAAATTGATGGGTTTGGGTTTCGATTTGACCTCGGGTTCCAACACCGCTTCCTCGGCGGGCATTGCGCTTTCCTCAACCATCCATTCAGGAGCTGAAAGGCTTTCTTTTTGTTCAGTTTCTTCTGTTGGAGGGGGTGCTTCAATTTCCTCGAAGAAAAGATCGTAATTGTCTTGCAATTCCTCCTGGAGGAGCGTTTCGATGGGTAATTCCTCAAGTGGAGGCATTGGTGCTTCGATCAACTCTTCTTGTTCTGTGATTGCTTCGGTTTCCGCGATTTGAGAGTATCCCTCCGCAACCTGAGTATCTTTCTCGTCTTCTTCGGGTTTTAGAGCAAAATATTCAAGGCTTTCCGCTTCCGGAGGGGCCGCTTGGATTAGCTGTTCCTCCTCTGTGGTTGTCTCATCCGTGGGGAGACTTTGGCTTTCTTGCGCTAGTTCTTCGATCACCCATTCCGGAGGTTGCTCACGACGTTGTTCCGGTTCGAGCAGCAATGCTTCTTCAGCACCTTGTTTAACTGCCAGAGATTCTAACCAGGCAAAGGCTTCATCCTCATCCACCATCAGAGTTTCGCTTTTGGGTGGCGCTTGCTTTTCTTCGATGCCTTCCCCCAGTGCGTCCGAGGTTACTCTTTCCTCTTCCTGAGGTGTTTCTTCGAATGTGAACTCCGTGGTTGGTGTGGCATGGGAAATGGGTGTGGGTTGTGTGTCGTCTGAAGTCGTCGCGGGCTCCGGTTCGGTGCCTAGCCAATCGAATTCATCCCCGGCAAGGGGCTCTTCGGCTTCTAATTCTTCCTCTTCTGTAAAAAGCCATTCTGGAATTTCCATGCCAGTCTGCGGCTTTTTTCCCATTTCAACCGCTTGAGGCGGCTCTTCGAAATCGGAACGGCGTTCCATTTCTTGAAAAATAGATGCCTCGGTGGAGGGCTCCTCGTCTAGGGCAAGCGCCTCATCGCCTAACCAACCGGGAATTGCTGGCTCTTCACGTTGCTCAACAAACTCTGTGGCAGCACCTTCCTCGCCAGTTTCTTCTATTGGCACCTGGTCTTTCAACCAGTCCGGTAGTTCTGCTTTATCGATGTCTTCAAATTCTTGTTCCTCTTGTTCGAAAGGAGGTGTCCCAAGGGGTTCACGGTCTTCTGTGGCGCTGATTTCCCAACCTGCTTCTGCCATCCAATCGGGGATTTCCACGTCTGAAGAAGACGATGCATCCTGGGGTATCTGCGGTGCAGGTGCGGCTTCTTCTAACTCGCCGCTCCATGCAGGTGCACCTTCTTCAAAACCCCAATCGAACGCAGTTTCCATCTCTTCTTCCAAGGGGATGAGTGGCTCTTCGCTGCCAGGTTGCTTCTTCTCTGTCTTGGGTTCGACCCAATCAGTCAAGCGTCTTTCCTCGGGGGTTTCTTTGCCCAAATCTATACCCAGTACCGCTGCCCATTCTGGTCTTTCTTGGTCAGCAGGAGCGATCTCTTCTTGCCACTCTAATTTTTCCAACATGATCGTTTGTTCGGGTACTTGCAGAGGGTCAGGGGTTTCTGGGGTAACATAGGCGAAGTAAGGATCCAGGCGCACAAGCCGTTGGCGATAGGCCGCACTTTCTTCACTTCGTTCGGTTTGAGATAACACCTCTGCCAGGATGCGGTTTGCTTCGAGGCAGTTCGGTAGGCGCTTGAGCACTTCAGTAGCGGCCTCGGCAGCCTGAACCACCTGCCCACGTTTCTGGTACACGCTGGCGAGCAGCAACCTTAAATCATGGCGTTGGGGGTCTTCAGCTAATGCGGCGTGTATTTCTGCCATAGCCTGGTCGAGCAGGTTCCCCTTGATATACATGCGTGCCAATGCTCCGCGGTTCAGGCGCATCTTTGGAGGTTCCATGCCATCCCTACGCCCAATCAAACGACGTAGTTCGTCCTGGATGGCGCCATTGGCCGGTTGAACTTCGAAAGCGCGCTGCATATGCCAGATGGCTTCATCCAAATTGCCCTCATCTTCCCGAACAATGCTCATCCCAACATGGGAGATGAAATCGTCAGGCACAGATGACAGCACGCGCTGAAAGACATCCGCGGCATCTCCGTAGCGTTGGTTCTCTAAAAAAGCCTTACCGAGCAACCGGTAGGTTTCGATGCAGCGCGGATATATAGAGAGGATGTATTTGCAATGAGCAATCGCCTCACGCAAACGACCGATGTCAATCAGACGCTCGATCTCACCATGGTAGGCTCGTAAAGATAATTTCGCCATAGCCAGATCCCTCCATCACTGAATAGTATGCCTTATTCTGATAAAAGTTGCAAGGCTGATTTAATAATAAAAATGTTATGTGTGCTTCCACCCGCTTCACATCACGTTTGATATTTTGGCGGTCTGAGCACTTTTGCAAGAAAGAGCGGCTGCAATCGAATGGATTAGCAGCCGCTCGCGCCTAAGTAATTCCGCGGTTTAGAAAAATTTTTCTCAGCCGGTTCAATCTCCGGGAGGGGCGACTTGAGGTACCAGGCTCGCCACGGATTTTTTACTCTGACGGATAGCCCAGACGAGGGCTGCTACCAGAGCGAGAACAGCAATCCATCCTACCAAACCCAAAGTGCGATATTGCACAACGATGGGTGCGATAATCACGGATACCAGGTTGACCACTTTAATCATTGGGTTGAGGGCAGGACCGGCAGTATCTTTCATCGGATCGCCAACCGTATCGCCTACCACGCCAGCTTTGTGCCGCTCAGAGCCTTTACCCAGGTTGTTTATTGGGTCACTGGGCTCGTCTTCGATGAGCTTTTTGGCATTATCCCAGGCACCTCCGGAGTTGTTCAAGAAGACCGCGAGAAGCTGACCGGATAGGATGATGCCTGCCAGAAAACCACCCAATGCTTCGACTTGTAGGACAAGCCCAACGATGATCGGAGTCACCACACCTAAAAGGGCGAGGGAGACCAATTCTTTCTGCGCAGCAGTTGTGGAGATTTCTACCGCCTGGCGGTAATCGGGTTTTGCTTTGCCCTCAAGCACGCCCAGCTTGAATTGTCGCCGCACTTCTTCGACGATCAACGAAGCCGCTCGCGAAACCGCCTGGATGGCAAATGAAGAGAACAACCAGGGTAACGCGCCCCCAATCAACATGCCAACGAACACCTGGGGGATATCCACGCGTATGCCGAGGGTGCGTAACTGTTGTGCAATGGGTATGCCCAATGATTGTTGCGCTCTGCTGACATCTACGAGGTATGAGCCGAAAAGAGATACGGCTGCGATGACTGCGGAGCCGATGGCGACGCCTTTGGTGATGGCTTTGGTGGTGTTGCCCACCGCGTCCAAATCTGCCATGATTTTGCGTGCAGCTACGGTTTCTTCTTCCTTAGAGTCGTGCCATACCATTTCACCAATGCCGTTGGCATTGTCGGAAATCGGGCCAAACGAGTCCATGGCAACGTTGTTGCCTGTCAGGGTAAGCATGCCAATGCCGGTCATGGCGACACCGTATAGAATGAAAGCCGTTTGGGCGTAGCTTTCACTCACCCCTGCGTTCGAGGCAATTTGAGACACATCAATACCGGAGAAGATCACAATGGAAGAGAAGATGGTTGCCGCAATTACCAGAATCGCCCAAACTGAGGATTCAAAACCCACTGCCATGCCTTGCAGGATCAACGTTGCCGGACCTGTATCGGCGGATTTTTTGATTTCTCTCACCGGGTTTTGATGCGTTCCGGTGAAATATTCTGTCAGTCGGTCGATCAGAATGGCGAGGAGCACACCAACGGTTACTGCCATGGGGGTGCGCCACCATCCTCCAGGGAGGAGTGGGTTGCCTGAGCGGAGCAACATTTCATGCAGGTATATGTAAGCTGCGCCTACAAAGAGAATCACCGAGATGCCGGCTGAAGAAAGAAAGCCACGGAAGATTGCACGCATCGCGTCTCCGCTTTTTCCGGGGCCACCCCTCACCAGGTATGTGCCGAAGATCGAAGAGAGGACACCAATGCCACGCACGACCAGAGGGTAGATGATCCATTCCAGATGGCCGGTAAGGTTCCATAATGCCAGCCCTAGAATCAAACCCGAAACAATGGTTACTTCGTACGATTCGAATATATCCGCGGCCATGCCGGCACAGTCCCCAACATTGTCGCCGACGAGATCTGCTACGACAGCTGGATTACGCGGGTCGTCTTCTGGAATGCCGGCTTCGATTTTCCCAACCAGGTCTGCACCTACATCTGCAGCTTTGGTATAGATACCTCCCCCAACGCGCATGAACAGCGCTAATAATGTTCCACCGAAACCAAACCCCAAAAGCGCATCTGGGGCCGCAATGCCAAAAATGATGAAGATGATTGTTCCTCCGAACAGACCCAGGCCATCCGTTAACATGCCGGTGATCGTCCCTGCGCGATAGGCGATGCGCAATGCATCGTCAAATGATCGTCGCGAAGCTGAAGCCACGCGCACATTTCCCTGCACTGCCATACGCATACCAATCTGACCGACAGCCAGAGAAAAACTCGCCCCCAACATGAACGCAAACGCCCTTCCCAAACCGATCAATAGGCGTACACTTTGTTGGTCAGAGTCTGAAAGATGTTCTGCGCAATCTCTGGCAGCCTCTATGGGCACGTTCTTGAAAGCACCGCAATACCATTCTGCTGCCTCTGGAGTGGGTTTTACAATGAAAACAGAGGCGAAAAGCGCGATGGTCAAGATGAAGATCAATGGGAGGATGGATTTGAGCTGTTTGCGCAAGTATGCGTCCGCACCATCTCGGATCGCGTTCCAAACCTCTTGCATCTTCGATGTGCCTTTATCCTCTTTCAATATTTGGAAGCGTAAAAATATTGCGTAAAGCAATCCCAATATTGCTATTCCTAGTACGCTCCAGATTGCAATTTGCTCGAAAGCATTCAGGCCATACATTTTGGGGTTTTCCTCCCGCGAGTAAGATTTTTTAAGCTTTTGAAAAATTTGAAGCCTTAAGAAATACTTCCAGATTTTACGTGCGGTTTGCGGATGTGTCAAGTTTATTAGCGCGCATCCTCCATTTGTAAGATGATTAGCATTCCATTAGAGTATGCATGGCTACTTGACTTTGATTGACGATTTCTGTATAAACTTACACGAACACATTAAAGCTTTGGTGGATTACACCAACGAATAGAACGACATTCGGTCATGCGCTAGCCATGAATAATTGATACGGCGCACTGCTGCCACCCTGGGCTGCTGTGCTTTTTGTTGTCTTATACCGGATATTTACATTGAAAAGGAGTTATGTATGATCCAAGTTGAAGGGTTGACGAAATACTATGGTTTTCGTCTGGCATTGGATAATGTCTCTTTTGATGCACATAAAGGGGAAATCCTCGGATTTTTAGGTCCGAATGGAGCTGGAAAGACGACGACCATGCGCATTTTGACCGGCTATATGCCGCCCACCTCTGGAACTGCAAAAGTTGCAGGTTTTGATGTGGTCGATGAATCGCTGGAAGTGCGTAAACGCGTTGGCTATCTTCCGGAAACTGTTCCGCTCTATCCGGATATGACCGTTTTCGATTATTTGCTGTTTATGGCGAATTTACGCCATGTTCCGGAGGCTGAGGAGCGCGTTGACGAAGTATTAGAGATGGTCAACATCGAGGATCGGGCTGAAAGCTACATTGCGGCTCTTTCAAAAGGTTTACGTCAGCGCGTGGGTATCGCGCAGGCGATCTTGCATGACCCTGAAGTTTTGATCTTGGACGAACCGACAATCGGTTTGGACCCGGCACAAATCATCGAAGTGCGTAACCTGATCAAAGAATTGGGGAAGGAGCACACCGTGCTGCTCTCCACGCATATCCTTTCGGAAGCGCAACAGGTGTGTGACCGGGTGATGATCATCAACAAAGGCAAACTCGTCGCCGAAGATACACCCGAGCAACTTCAAGCTCGCTTGACAGGCGCACAACGCGTATCTCTCCATATCGGCGGAGAAGTAAATGGAATTCAGAAGTTGCTTCAGAAGATCCCCGGCGTGTCTAATGTCACACGCATCGAAGAAGGGGTTTTCGAGTTCGAGACCAAACCTGGTCAGGACCCCCGTGCCGAAGTTGCACGTGCGGTGGTAGACGCTGGATTGGATTTGCTCGAAATGCACAAGATTGGTATGAGCCTGGAGGAGATATTCTTGCAGCTTACGCGTGAAGAACCGAAGCCCCCAGAATTGAATGATGCACAGGTGGACGAGGCTTAAGCCATTCTCCGCCTT
This sequence comes from Anaerolineae bacterium, assembly GCA_037439525.1. Lineage (GTDB taxonomy): Bacteria > Chloroflexota > Anaerolineae > Anaerolineales > UBA4823 > JBBIVW01. Next base: position 396,066 of record JBBIVW010000001.1, on the reverse strand, counting down.
CTAAGTCTCAGGAAAGGAGCGTTGCTTTCATGGTAAATATCTGGACGATTGCCAAGCGTGAATATAAACTCTACTATTCCAGCCCGGTTGCATATATGATTGCTTTTGTCATCCTTCTCGTGCTGGGCATCTTTTTCTATCTAAACATTCAAGTCGCCACATTTCAACAAGGCTACATTCCTTCTATCCAAAATACTTTGATCCCACTGGCAACCATGCTGGTACTGGTCACCCCAGCGATTACCACCCGGTTGCTGGCTGAAGAACAACGCTTGGGTACGATTGAGCTTTTGCTCACCGCGCCAATCAAAGATTGGGAATTGGTGGTTGGCAAATGGTTGGGGGGATTTTTGTTCTTGATGACCATCGTAGCCCTGACCCTGATTTACCCCATTGTGCTCAATGCGTTGGTAGAACCTGGTATCGATCAAGGCCCAATGGTCTCTGGATATTTGGGTGTGGCCTTGGTGTGTGCTTCTCTGGTGGCATTGGGAGTTTTTGTTTCGTCCCTATTCAGCAATCAAATTGCTGCTTTTGCCACGACCATGGGGGTGATGGTCTTCTTTTGGTGGATCATCGGCCCCATCGTGCAGGTCAGTGGCCCGTTTGGAGGGGGTTCAGAACTGTTGAGCTATCTGGATTTTAACGAGCATTTCTTCGGCTCAATGGTGAATGGAATCATTGACCTGCGAGACCTGATGTATTATTTGAGTTTCACCGCTTTTTGGCTGTTCTTTGGAGCGATTTCTGTGGAAATACGGAGGTGGCGTTGATGGACCCGAAGTTGCGTCGATATGCTCCGTTTGGACTGTATCTAGCAGGCGCTGCAGCTTTAACTGCTTTCGTCTTGTATTTTTTGCAGCGCCAATGGAATCTACCCTTGCAAATCAGCTTGGGGATGGTGATTGTCGGTCTGGCAGTGTTTACTTTGTTAGATCCAGATCGGGTACGCCAGTTATTCTCTGGTCGCCAGGCGAGATACGGTTCAAATGCTCTGGTGCTAAGCCTGGCGTTTGTGGGCATCCTGGTGATTGCAAATTACCTGGTATATCAAAATACAAAGCGCTGGGACTTGACCGAAGATAAACAGTTTACCCTTTCTCAGGAAACCCTGGACACGCTGAGCGCTTTGCCGGAGCCAGTGGTCGCCCAGGCATTCTTCACCGGCAGAATGTCCACCGACCAAGCAAAAGAGGTGCTGGAGCAATATAAGTACCATAGCAAAGGGAAGTTTGAGTACACGTTCATTGACCCTGAGGAACAACCGGTATTGGCGCAGGAAGCGAAAGTCTCCAGAGATGGAACGATTGTCCTGCGCATGGGCGAGCATCAGGAGCAGGTGACCATTATCACAGAACAAGAGCTCACCAATGCTTTGGTGAGGTTGCTCAACCCGGAGGAAAGGGTGATTTATTTCCTAACCGGCCACGGTGAGTATAACCCCGAAGACACTGGGGATCGATCTTATTCACAGGTAAAGCGTGCTTTGGAGGCGAAGAACTATACCGTTCAGGTGATGAACCTCTTAGCCAGTAACAAGGTGCCTGAAGATGCGCGTGTGATTGTGATCGCAGGACCTAAAAAGCCCTTGGCCCAAACAGAGGTTGAATTGCTGAGCGCTTACATTGGCACTGGTGGGGCTTTAGTCGTTTTGGCTGAACCCTCGATTATCGCCGGATTCCCCAAGGATCAAGACCCTTTGGCGCAATATCTTGGCCAGACATGGGGGATCAACCTTGGTGAAGATGTGGTGGTGGACTTAACTTCCACGCAGGCGTTTGCTCCCTATGCCGCGCAGTATGGAAGCCATGCCATTACCAATAAATTGCAGCGGGTTGCCACTCAGTTCCCGACGGCACGCAGTGTATCGGTAGAGGTTTCCCCTACTGGCACAAGTTCTGTGGAGATCATCCTCACTGCTGCCCAATCCTGGGCAGAGACAAATCTTAGCTCTTTGGAATCTTCAAATCCGCAGATCGAGTATAACGAAGGTGAAGACAAACCAGGGCCGGTTTCCCTTGCCGTTGCAGCAGAGAATTTTGAAACCGAGGGCCGATTGGTGGTCATTGGGGATGCAGACTTCGCCATCGACGCAAACTTCGCTGTGTATGCCAATGGGGACTTGATCATCAACTCGATCGATTGGGCTGCCGGTCAGGAAAACCTGATCAATTTAACCCCAAAGAGTTCCACCCAGAGAATTCTTGTCCCACCACAGCAAGTGATTATGAACCTGATTTTGTTGGGTATGGTGATCGTCTTACCCGGCCTGGCTTTGATTGCAAGCATCGTTGTCTGGATTCAAAGGAGAAGAAGAGGCTAATATGATTAAGCAAAACACCTGGATTGCTTTGATCGTTCTAATGCTCCTTCTGGTAACCATGGTCATCTGGCAGGGCGTGGCGACGAATGAGGAGATTGACGTCATTCCCACATCAACCAGCAGTTTATTACTCCCTCAGTTGGATGTTGGCAAAATTGTGGCCTTTACCCTGCAACGATCAGAAGGGAATGAGACCCTCATTCTGGAGAAAGATGAGACAGGAGGATGGGTGTTGAAACAGCCAGCCTCTGAACTAACGGACTCCGCTTCTGTGGATGCGAATCTGTCTCAACTGGCTTCTATACGCATTTTATCTGCACCGATGTTGGATGTTGGGCTAGAGGATCTTGGGCTAAAGCCTCCAATGTATCGCCTTTTGATCCAACTCGAAGATGGCCAACAATTGATCCTCAATGTGGGCAGTGAAACCCCAACGGGTAGTGGTTATTACGTGTTGACCCCAGAGAGGCGCATCGTGATCGTCAACAAGTTCACCTTGGACGCGATCATCGCCATGTTGGATCAACCCCCGATCCTTGAACCCACACCAACGCCTTCACCCACTGTTGAACCTACAAGTGAGGTTGAGGGTATTTCCACAGAAACACCAAGCGTCGAACCGCCAAACCAAGAGGTTACACCCACCCCTTAGGAATCTTTTTCAATAAAGGTATTGATTTTGTGTGAAAAAAAGTGTATTCTGTAAAATAAAAGAGTAGATGAATCAAATGATTGATGATGACTTGTTGAGTGAAAATGAAATCGAAGAACAAGATGAGCCGGAAGAGCACGCAGCGATCGCGCGCCTGATCGAGCTGGGTAGGAATAAGTCCTATGTCACCATAGACGATATTCTCTCTCTTTTCCCAGAAGCAGAGCAGGATGTCGATCAACTGGAGGACGCATTTGCAGCTTTGATCAGTGCAGGTATTCCTTATGTTGACGATTCTGCGATTGGCGAACCGACCGACGAAGAGCTGGCTGAGGAGGAACTTGAGGAAGAGCTATCTGAAGACCTCTCCCTCGAAGAGAATTACCTTGCCAATATAGACACGGATGACACCATTGGTTTGTATTTAAAAGAGGTTGGTCGGGTGCCGCTGCTTACCGCTGAGGAGGAGGTGGAATTGGCGCAGCGCATTGAGCGTGGCCGATTGGCGCGCGAAGAGCTGGCACGCGGCAATGTCTCCCAGAGAAGGCGGCATGAATTGCAATTGCTCATCCAGGATGGCTGGTCTGCACGCGAGCATCTCATTACAGCGAACTCCCGGTTGGTCATCAGCGTTGCGAAGAAATACATGGGCCGCGGTGTACCTTTTCTCGATTTGATTCAGGAAGGGAATATTGGCTTGATTCGCGCAGCGAAAAAGTTTGACTACCGCCGTGGGCACAAATTCAGCACCTACGCCACCTGGTGGATCCGCCAGGCGGTCACACGCGCCATTGCTGACCAAGGGCGTACGATTCGCGTGCCTGTGCATATGGGGGATCAAATCAATAAGCTGCTTCGTGTTCAACATCAATTAACCCAACGCTTAGGGCGAGACCCCTCTGTGGAAGAGCTGGCGGATGCGTTAGGTGTCACTCCTCAGAAAGTGGAGAACATGATTCAGGTCGCGCGGAGGCCATTATCCCTGGAGACGCCTACAGATGATGAAGAGGATTCCGTCTTGGGTGACTTTATCCAAGATGAGGAGGTGGCGGCGCCTGATGAAACCGCAACGTACAATTTACTCAAAGAGCATTTGGAAAGTGTTTTGAACGGTTTGCCCCCGCGTGAAGTGCGCATCCTGCAGCTTCGTTACGGTTTACTCGATGGACAGGCGTACACCTTGGAGGAGGTAGGCCGAAAGATGGGGGTGACCCGCGAGCGTGTGCGCCAGATTGAAGCTCAGGCGCTGAGCCGCCTGCGGCACCCATCGGTCAGACGAAAATTGCGCGAGTATTTGAGCTAATCATCTTGTACCCTATCTATGAGGCGGTGTTCGATCGGTTGGACACCGCCTTTTTTCGCGAGGCATGATAAAGGAGCACTGCGCGTATGATGTGTTCCGCGCCGTAAGCCATCCAGATGATTGCAAAGGGAATCATGGGTAGCACATAGCGTTGCCATGGCAACGGGATGGTGGCAAGGATAAATACCGCCATGGCAAAAGTTGACCACCACAGTCGAAGGAGGTATGCGCGTTTGTTTATGTGGTGCATCTGGGGGTTTGCCATCAGGAAACCAAAGGAAGCAAGGGCAAAACTGAAGCCTCCGCAAAACAAATCTCGGCATACTCGGTGATATGGATGGCGGATGTACGCATCGATTTGCACCTGAAGATCCGCCGCGTAATTCCCGACTTCGTAGAAATAGGGGGGCTGGATGAATAGATTGGCGATCAAAACCAAAAAGCGTTTATCTAATGTGTCGGCCACGCCCTCGGGTGCAAAGTTTTCGGTTACCAGAGTTTGTCGGGTAAGCAGCTCTTTTCTGGCTTCGAGGGAAGCCAGCGCCGCTTGGAAAGGGTGTTTCCAATATATGGGGTTCAATGCAAATGTAACTCCCAAAACCACGACAAGATAAACTAAAGCATTTCTTACTCGTTGAAGAGTCTTACTCTTCCCATCGCTCGGATAAAAAATGATGGTGAGGAGCCCTATAGGGAGCAGGGCAAGGCTAGAGTGTTTTGCATTGATCGCCACTGCCATAGCCAAACCAGCAAGCCCTGGATGCTTGTCTATCCAGGTGAAGCTCCAAAGGGTAAAGGTGAGCCCCAAGAGCAACGCGCCTTCCGCCATGCTACGCCTGGCATGCACCAGGATGAGCGCATGGCTTCCCATCAGTAGAATGATCGCCATTGTCGTGATTGGATGGAACACCTTTTTGACTGTAAGGTAAAGGAATAACAAGGATAACGGCAGCAGGGAGGTGAGTGCCTGGCGTGCCAGCTTGAGGAGCTCAGAAGAAGGCAGGGCTCCCATCGCCTGGTTTTCTTCCCAAGATTTTCCCCAGTCCCAATCCGCGGGCAGGCTCGGTACATTGAAGAGCCAACGTGCGACACCAATGATGTAGCGGGCGAGTGGTGCGTCGATGAGGCGGTAGCGTGTCTCTGCGGTCAATGTGGCATCGGGTTGCCATGCTAAGGACATGCCATCCTGCACCAACAGCTCTAGATCGCGACTCATGTAAATATACGTGCTTTCATCAGGATGAAAAGGAACCCGGTCCACATCTTTTAGCGCCAGCGCGCTCACCAGTCCCCACAAAAACAAGGCTAACAAGATTTCCAGGCGTTTGGAAGGTTTAGACATCATATCGCCTTATTGGGTCTTTTCTCTTTTTTGTAGGATGTACAAGCCATGGCTTCCATAAATGTCGGTTGGTATCAGGTGAATCAGTTCGTACTTCTCCCAAAATTCAGGCTCTTTGAACAGACTCATGCGCCCATACACTTCGAGAAGCACAATCAGGTCTGGTTTTTCATCCAAGATGAGCCTGGCGGGCACCGCGTATGCGTTGACATGTTGTGAAGCATCCACAGGGTAGTACGAAATGGCGACCGGGGAGTTTAGCCCCACAGTGTCCAGGATTCTGGCGTGGGTGAAGTAGCCCAACACTCCGACATCCCCAGCAGCCAGATACAGCTCCGCGAGATTCGATGAGGAATAGCGCTCCAAAAGGTATTCGGCTGCCTCTCGATATTTTAGCTCAAGCAAGTACCAGGCCATTTCTGGAGCGGGCCTTTGGATGCCGTGGTCTGGATGCATGGTCCATCCGCGTGCGGTTAGGCTAAAGGGCAGCACTATGACGAAAAACACTAAAATCAAAGTCTGGAGCTGATGGGCAATCCGCAAGGGGTATTTCTGAAGGCGAGGCGCTAAACCTTCTTTGATGAGGCATTCAACTCCGACTAAAATGAAGAACTGCAGCGCGGGCAATGGGGGGGAGAGATACCAGCGAAAGATCAATGGGTTCGCGATGGAAAACGCCAGGAAATACAGCCAGGGGTAAACTGCCATGGTCCACACTCTTGGGTTGGTGGATATGGACCTTCGAACTCCGATAAGATATAGAAAAGGATAAATTACTAAACCGATGCCGATCCACGGGATTCCGAAGGTCAAATGACCTAAAAAGGGTGTGGCATAGTGTTGGAGCAATCGAATGAAGGCAGACTTTTGAGGCAACAGATAGGCGACGCTTTTTGCCGCGATTGAATTTGGGAACAGACTGCCAAAGTAAAGCATGGCAAATGCCTCCCACGCGGCCAGAGGTATGATCAGGATCAGTGCTTCGGTAATAGGTACGCGCCACCTTACCCGGTGTAGTTCATTCGAACGCGCCGGGGTCTTGATTAGTTTAATGAGCTTGTCGATTCCTAGTGGCAGGAGGAGGAGCAATGCATCGGGGCGTGTCAGCAGGGCTAAAGCTGCGCCCAACGCGCACCAGTTGTAGCGGCTGTGCAGATATGCGTAAACTGTGGAAGTCAATAGTAAGATGTATAAACTAGTTTCCAAGCCTCCAATCGCAAAAGTAACACTGAAAGGTGCAATTGCCCATACCAATGCCGCCGCGTAACCCGCGTAAACTTTCCCGAAATGTTTTCCGAGGGCATAAAGTAGGATACACGTGGTTGCGTCTGCGAGAGCGTTTATGGTTATGGCGACAAGGGCAAAGTTTGTGTGCACACCTCGGAGAAAGAAACCGATTAGAGCTAACAAAATTGTATAAAGTGGTGTGGTTGTGCCTAAAACCCTCTCTCCAGGGTTGTACACAAAACCATTACCCGCTAAAATATTCCTCGCGTAGCGAAAGGTGATGTACGCATCATCGATAGTCCTGTCGCCTGGTACTAAACGTGCAATGATTGCCAATGCCAGTATGGCAAGGATAGGAATAAGTTCCAACGGGCTGCGATGTTTGGCCAGGGCGCGGAACGTTTTCAACATGAATTCATTATAAACGGTACATGTTCAGGGTTTAATTCTTGAACGCTCTCAAATTTGAAATGCGCCATGGGCTAAATTTGCTGGGTTGTCTAACGCTATCGATAGGGGTTAGAGCCTGGCTCGTGTTGAGTGACCGTATGCCGTTCAATGCAGACGAGGCGGTGGTTGCGCTCATGGCAAAGCATATTCTCCGGGGTGAGCGTCCGATATTTTTTTATGGCCAGGCGTATATGGGCAGCTTGGATGCCTGGCTTGTGTCTTTGGGTTTCAAGGCGTTTGGTCAAGAAGTTTGGGTCATCCGTCTGGTGCAAATCCTTCTCTATATCGCAACGATGATTACTACATACTGGCTGGCTGTACGCCTCTTTCGCACGCATCGCGCTGCCTGGGCTACTGTTTGGCTGATGGCCATCCCTCCGGTAAATGTCGTGCTATACACCACGGTATCTTTAGGAGGGTATGGAGAGGCATTGTTGTTGGGTAACTTGACCGTTTTATGGGGTTTGCTGCTTGAGGAGAAATTCCAATCAGAAAAACGAGGGATTACATGGTGGGAATGGATTGTGTTGGGGGTCATCGCGGGATTCGGTGTATGGGTGTTTGGGCTGACTCTCATCTACACTATTCCGGTGTTTGCTCGTTTGATGTGGCATCAATCCAGGAGGATGACCAGCCAAGACAAATCTACCCTAACAAGTAACCAAACTCCTCTGGCAACCTATTCAGCTTTATGGCTCAGGGAATTTGTGATTCCGCTCTTCTCAACCTTATCTGGTATGATCTTGGGCGCCTTTCCCTGGATTTTTTATGGCGCTTCTCACGGGCTTGTTACCTTGTTCGGTGAACTGTTTGGAGGTGCAATCTCCGGCGTTGAAAGCGGTTCTTGGTTAACTCAAATTGGCGCTCATCTGATAAATTTCCTCCTATTAGGCATACCAGTGATCTTAGGCTTCAGACCACCCTGGGAGGTGCAATGGCTGGTTTTACCACTATTGCCATTTAGTCTCTTTTTCTGGATATTAATGCTCAGGTATTATGTACGTGAAAGGGAAAGGCTGACAACAACCACGTTCGGTGTCCCTTTGCTTTATGGTGTATTGCTTACAGGGGTTTTCGGTTTTGTGTTGAGCCCTTATGGGGCTGACCCATCCGGGAGGTATTTCCTGCCGCTTTATATACCATTAGCTCTGCTTGCCGGGAATTTCATCAGCCACCTTTCGATACAGAATAAAACCGGCAGTGTGATTGTTGCGGTAGCGGTCCTAACCTACCATTTGGGAGGCGTTCTCCAATCTGCTTTTCGTTACCCGCCAGGAATAACCACTCAATTCTATGCGCCTGCTCGGGTGGATCATCGGCGCATGCAGGAGTTGATCGATTTCTTGCACGCCTCAGGCGAAGAAAGGGGATACACCAATTATTGGGTGGCTTATCCTCTGGCGTTTCTCTCTGATGAGAGGTTGATTTTCATCCCTCGGTTACCCTATCACCCTGACTTTCGTTATACGGAACGTGATGACCGTTACCCACCATACGATGACATGGTCGACCAGGCACAGCGCGTCGCCTATATTGTCACGCATCATCCCGACCTGGAGCATAAATTGCGCCAGGAGTTCCTGATTCTGGGCGTCACCTGGAAAGAAACGCAAATTGGCGATTATCATATCTTTTACGATTTGTCTCGTGTGGTAAAACCGGAAGAGATGGGCTTAGGCCGCTCCTGGCCGTAAGGAAGAGAATGGGAAAAACATTTGCTATCCATCCGTTTCTTTTTAGTTTTTATGCCGCACTGGCGTTGTTTGCATATAACATTACGCAAATCGACTTGAGTGCATTACGCCTGGTTATTGGTGTTATTTTGGGCTCATTGGTTTTGGTGACGCTTGTGAGGCTCATCATTAGAGATGCGCTGCGCGCCGCGTTGATCTCTTCTGCAATCATCATCCTCGGTTTTACGTATGGACATGTCTCTCGTTTTTTAGGACAGTACACCATTGGAGATGTTTCCCTGGGCAGTGGGTTTGTTTTAATCCCTTTGTGGGGGCTACTTCTAATCACGTGGAGTTATTACGTCTTCAAGAAATGGACACATCTGGAGGGAATAACCAATTATCTCAATGTGGTCAGCTTCATCCTGATCCTTTTCCCTCTTTATTCCCTATTCATTTACAATGCGCAGTTAAGGGCTATCGATCCCTGGAAAACGCGCTATATCGCCTATGCCTGGCAGAGAGATGGGGTACAAGAAATAGAAAACCTGAAAAAACCCGTGGTAAACGGGCAATTGAGGGACATTTATTACATCATTTTAGATGCCTACACACGTGCGGATGTGTTGCAATCTTATTATGGCTATGATAACCAACCTTTTATCGACGCGTTGAAGGCTCGGGGATTTATTGTTGCCGAAGGCAGCCGATCGAATTACACCGATACTGAGTTTTCTATAGCTTCTTCCTTAAATATGGTGCATATCGATGATGCCCCCTCATACTTTCGTCAGAACAGCGGGGTGAATGCCGATTGGGTTGTCTCGGATGTAGCCACGATGATGATCAAGGATAACCGTGTGGGGGAGTTCTTGCGTGAGATGGGATATACCTTTATCGCTTACGATAGTGGCTATGTGATTGCTCAGGCAAGTGGCGCGGATGAATTCCTGCATGCCCCTCAAATCGGCGAAAACAGTGGCATGCAGATTATGTTTGAAATGCTTTTCTTAGATACGAGCATCGGCAGATTGTTCTTGGAGTTGCGTGGAGAAAACTTCACCCCGCTACAAAATCTCTTCGAAATACACCGTGAGCGTATCTTATTCACTTTAGACAGCCTGCCGCAGTTCGCCAAGATGGATGGAGATTTTTTCATTTACGCGCATATCCTGTCTCCACACACCCCTTATGTCTTTGGTCCGAATGGTGAACGATTGATCGGTCACGACCCATTTACATTATTGGATGCTCACCCAGGTAGTGAAGAAAATGTTCCGTTGTACACTGGACAGGTACATTACCTCAATCAACTGGTAATTAACACCATTGATCTCATCTTGGCGCAGAGCGCTGTCCCACCGATTATTGTGATCCAGGGTGACCATTCGAGCAAAGTGTTTCGTGGAGCTGAACCGGACACACAAACGCGCATGCAATTGCTTTTTCCAATTTTAAATGCCTATTATCTCCCCTCGTCCCCACCTGATTTAGTGTATCCTTCGATTACTCCGGTGAACACTTTTCGCACGATTTTTAATTTTTATTTTGGAACTCAATTAAAAATCTTACCTGACCGTGGATATTATTTTCAAAAGGTAGAGAATAGATATGAATTTGTCGATGTCTGCGCAACATATGCTTATTGCTCTCCATAGACCGCCAGGTATCACAAAACCAAAACGCATCTGATGTCTTGATGAATCTACGCAGATTGGTCACTTCGATCACTTTTTTTTCCATCTTCGCCATGGCGGCGCGCATCTCTGTGGATACAGATACCTGGTGGCATCTGCGCGCAGGCGCCTGGATGGTAGAGCATGGCACGATTCTGCAGCAAGATATCTTTTCTTATACAAAATATGGATCGAATTGGGAGTACCCTGGATGGTTGGTAGAAATCCCCATGTATTGGATCTACCAGCACTTGGGACCTGGGGGATTGAATCTCTTTACCGCGTTGATGGTTACGAGCGCCTTCATGTTCGTGTGGTTATCTGCTCAGGAGGGCGTTTTCACGCGTGCTTTGGTCGTGGTGCTTGCTGCAGCAACTTCAGGGATTTATTGGGCTGCCCGGCCGTATCTGGTGACATTTGTGCTGAGCGCCATGTACCTCTGGGTGTTGAACGGTTACCTGCAACAACCGAAAGGTACGTTTAAGAACCTTTTGTTTGTTTTACCGGTCCTCATGGTTGTATGGGTGAACAGTCATGGGGGGTTTGCGGTCGGTTTTCTTATTTTTGCTATCTACTACTTTGCCTTTATTGCTGAATGCGCGCTCAAAGTGGAGCGTTTGCCAAGTTCATGGAAATTGGTACCGCTTTTCGACAAAGATAGCGTTCGCTCTATTGTGCACTTGACCATGGTTGGACTATTACTGGTTTGTGCTGCTTTGTTGAATCCTGCCAATTATCGCATGCTGTTTTACCCATTTCAAACCATTGCCATAGAAGCTTTGAGCGAGTATATTGCAGAGTGGCAGTCGCCGGATTTTCAAACTATGGCGGTACAACCATTCATATGGTTAGGCTTGTTAGTATTGGCGAGTGTGGGCTTTTCGAGTAAAAAATTGCGCCTGCACGAATTCATGCTCATTGCCGTTTTTGGATATATGGGGCTCACCGCGGTTAGAAATATTGCATTGTTTGCTTTGGTCGCTCCGCCTGTGATTGTTCCGCGGCTCAATGCAGACATAAAAAGATTTTTGGAAAAAGTACCGTTCTTCGAGTTGAAGCTGGAGACTCAAAACCGCAAGCTTGGTATCCTGAATTGGAGCATTTTCTTTATCCTTGGGCTAGCTGTCGTTTTTAAAGCCAGTTTGGTGTTTCCAGTCGCAGAAAATGAACGCTATTTCAGGGAAGGTTTGCCTGTAAAGGCTGTAGAATTCCTCAGGGTCACATCTCCGCAAGGAAGGCTATTCAACTCGTATAATTGGGGGGGATATCTCATATGGGAACTCCCTGCATATCCCGTCTTTATCGACGGACGCACGGATTTATATTCCGGTGAAATTATGGAGCAATGGTTGCAGGTGGTGAGAGCAGAGGATGGCTGGGAAGAAGTGCTCCGGCGGTGGGAGGTGGGGGTGATATTGGTTGAAGCCGATATGCCGCTCGTGAAAGAGCTAGAAGGGACTGAATGGCAATTGGTGTATCAAGACGATTTAGCAGTGATTTTCATAAAGCCAGTGGAGTAACCTTTGTTCCTGTTTTCGACAGGCATGAATTTACTTGAGAAGAGGCCACATAAATAATGGTTCGCAAGTTAATCGATATAAGGTGGCAACCTCGTTGGATTGAATCACCGCTCCGCAACGAGGCAAGAAGATATTGAAAAGGTAACTGGCCGCAGTTTGGTGGATGTCTTTTGTGTCATGATGTAAAGAAAAATTGAGGCTTTCTAATCCAACCAGCAAATATTGAACGTTTTTTCCCTTTAGGAACCGGACGATGCGCTCAAAATCCCATTGAAGATTCCGACCCAATTTGACCCAATATGTGTGTTCGGTATCCACCAGACAACGCTCAGGGCAGTAGTATCCTCGGCCATCCCACAACATGAGCACCTTCTGATTTTCAGGGACTTGTGTGTTGATGGTTTGGAACATTTCGTAAATCGGCATTACCCTGACCAGGAAGTCAGTAGTTTCTTCTTTTGAGAACCATAAATTCCAGGGCTTGAGGGAGGTGGCTAAAAAAATGAGTATGTATAAGATCGTCCCCACATACTGACCGATGATCAAACTGATGGAGAGTACGCGAGCGACTTTGCGGGTGAAGACTTTAGCGGTGCTTTGAAGCGTTTGCGCGGTGAGTATGCTGAGAAGCGGAAAAACGGGATACAAAAAGCGGGTTTGTTGTGTGGTAAAGAACCAGAACAATACCCGCATACCGATTATCAAATAAATAACCCTGGACAAGTGGTTTTTCCTATGGAAAAGAGGGTGAAAGATGGCAATTGGGAATAACACGCTCGGGATGTCTATCGAACCTTTAAAGGTGACAAATAACTCGTTTCGACCATAAAGATTAATTGGGAGCAGCAGCAAATCTACAAAGCTTCTCCCCGCGCCAAAACTGTGTAGGTAGGTTTCTAACAACTCCCAATCTTCGGTTGGGAAGCCCTTGCCCCCAAACAATAATGGGTACACCGGATTTCCGGTCATGATCAGGTTTTTTAGATACCAGGGGCAGGCGATAAACAACGCGATACTGCCAAGAGTGACCGACGATTGGACCAGTAACCGTGGCTGCTTATGCAGGCAGAGCGCGAGCAAGATGCCCAATGTTGCCAAGGAGGTGAGCGCGAGATACTTGCTACCCAAAGCCAACCCGAGAAAAACGCCGCAGATGATCAACCAGGCTTTGTTTTTTTCAGGATGCTCCAGCCAGATCAGTAGAGCAAGAATGGATAGGATATCGTAGGTGCTCCAGATGAGGTCAATATACGCCCAACTTGCCAAGAAGGGTAAAAAATGCACTGCGGAGAGGATGAAAAAAGCCATGAAGCCTGTTTTTCTATTAAATAATCGCTTCCCAATGCAATATGCTGACGTAGAAAACAAAATTCCAAAGAACCAGTGGACGATTTTGGGGAAAACATCACACCCAAAAGCAAGACCAACGGTGAACATCATTTCCCCTATGGCAGGAGTATTGCTTCCCCATATTTCTAGAATGATGTATATCATTCCATGGCTTAGGAAACGGCGAGGACCTTCCAGGTGATACATCAATCCATCGTAATCCCATGGTGGTGTTAAACTCATCATCAGAGATAATCCCCAAGTAGCGATAAACATGATGCTCAGCGCGATCCATATATACTTCTTGTCTTTCCATAGGGCTTGAGCAAATTTAATCCCTGCGCGGCTTATGGGATACATCAAAGCTGCGCCTTCTTTAAAGCCTGCCAAGATAATACATATCGCCCATATGAGGATATAGGTTGGTGTGAGTATGTGCATCAACCCTAAGAAAAACACCCCATATGAGATCACTCCCCACCCCAAAGAGGTTCCGAGAAGCCAGGTTTCAAATGGAGTGGTTATTAGATTGGGGATGAGGCGTAGAATTTTTTCCCCGACACCAGAGGCGCTGATGTTAAGCACGATAAATAACAGAAGAGATAGGCATGCGTTGGCAATGAAAGGTAGTGAGGAGGGTAATAAGTGTCCCATGTGGAACGCTGCGGCAAGTGATTTTTGGCAATAGCACGTTTTATATCGTGCGCTTCCCTAAAAGAATTGACCTTTTCGATTCTGGAAGTGGAAATCTCTGTCGGATGTCAAAATAGCGTGAGAAACTTTCTTGAAATGCGCTTTCCTCGTAGTCGGGAAAAATATCTTCCCGAAAGGCCAGCATCCTTTGTACCTGGGAATCCTCTTTAGGCACGAATTCAACCACTAACCAATTCGTGATTTTAGCCAGGAATTCGGCGATCATGGGCAGGGGCAGGTTGTTTCCAATAGCCAGGTGATGGATCAGGGCAAGGGCAAGCACCATCTGAGCTGGTCCACGCTCAACGAATGACATGCGTTCATCGTTATTCCAGCCAATGGCTGGTGTTGGATTGATGAGATCAATGACCAAAGGGAGATAAAAGCTGTCCCCCCTTTGACGCGCTTTACGGTAGGCGATTTCTACCGCACCCGGGTCTGCATCCATCCCCACGCAAAATATCTGCCTTGCCGTAGCGATTTGGCTGAACTCTCCGGTGTTTGTCCCCAAATCCCAAACTGTGTTGGGTTTGACCTCGTCCAGGATGGAAGCCAGGATTTGTTTTTTATAGGCGAAGGCAGTCGGAGTGTAATTCGTATCTTGATAATAATCACTCCAGGCCGTGGCAATTTTCTTTGGGTGAAGCTTTTTGACTGCTGCTTCGAGGCTATCGATCAATCCCAGATGCGCTGAGCGGCTCACTTTTTGTGTGACCAGATTTCTCTGAGTGTGTGTACGCTGTTGCGCTTTGGCATGCAGGTGAAGATGCATAAAAAGGTGTACATTGAACATGCTCCTGGGTGGGAGCATGTTCACGACCATGTCTAAAGGCAAGCCATCTATATTTTTTAGAAAGAGTGCCCCAAGGCGAAGGTCTCTATAATGCATCAATGCAAGTGGAGCCAGGAAGTGCTGACAGAATTGGCGGTATGGCACCCAGGGTGTTCCTTCTCGATACCTTTCAAAGGATAGCGTGTCGATAAATATCGGTTTGCCATGCAGAAATTGGATATTAAACGCACTGCAATCTTTCAATGACATGTCATATTGTAGGGCAATGCGTTGAATACGTAGAGTGAGTAGGGCGGCATCTAATAGCTGACTCGGGCACCACTCATAAGGATAGGAAATAAACGGGATAGTTTCGGGCTGGATGATTTTGTGTGCAATAGCAGGTTGTTCAGGAGAGATTTCAACCTCATGGTGCGGGATGAGAAGGTTTTCTTGCACCAGCTGTTGGTACAAACCGCAAGCCATGAAATGTTCATACTCACCAGCGTACACCTTATTGATCTGTCGGAAGATGGTGCCATGCCGAGTAAAGATAAACCCACTTGGATCTCGAAAGGAGGGGCGAGGGGAGTGAGGACGCTGGGCTGGCCTGGCAGACATGGTGGCCGATCAATCCTCCTTTGGAGGTTCTTCGTCTTGTGAGGGTTTGTGGAACAGCCCTCTTAATTTGTTCCAGTAGGATTTTGCGACAAATAAAGCACCTAAAATGGAAGCCAGGATGATCTGGAGCAGGAAGCTGCCCGAGCCGGGATCTAAATAGGCTAAATCTTGAGAAAGAGAGGTAAACTTGCCTATCATATTTAGACTCTCCTTAATGGATGGGAATTTTATTGTAACAAAATCATATCAGATGAGCCAGGTGGGATGACCTACAGGCTTGTAAGTTAGGTTGCGTCCAAAATGCCAAAGTTGATAGTGTGATTTATAATCCTTCTTGGTAGTTCTTCTCCATGAATGCGAAGAGACCTTTGTGGATTCAAATCCATATCAGGAGGCACCTCCATTGAAGAGAACGCGCCAGGAAATTGTTCAACTCATTTTGATTGCATGGGTCATCTTAGGCCTGGTGGCTTTATATGAGATCAATTTACACCTGATAACTTCGCCCTCCGTGCGCACGGATTTTCTAGCGGGTTGGGCGGGTACGCGCTGGTTTATTTATAATGGGTGGAGTCCCTATTCTCAAAGTACCACTGAAGGTATAGAAGAAATCGCCTATGGTAGGAAAGCACTATCTGGAGAAACTTCGGGCTTTTTTCTTTTTCCATTCTATGCCATTTTCATGTTTTTCCCCTTTAGCCTAATAAAGGATTTCCACCTAGCTTCCACCCTTTGGATAACCGCTTCACAACTTGTCATTTTGGCGACATTGTTTCTGAGCTTGCAGTTATGTTCGTGGAAACCTTCAAAATGGCTGTGGCTCGGGCTGATGCTCTTTGTCTTTACGTGGTATCACACATTACAACCCATGATCCAACTGGATTTTTCGATATGGAGTGCATTTTTTATTGTTTTGGCATTGTGGTTAATTCATAAACGGCATGATGGTCTGGCCGGATTAGCTTTGGCATTGGCTGCGCTGGAACCTGAAGCGATCTTGCTTCCTTGGGCTTTAATCACCTTATGGGGTATATCACAGAAAAGATGGGTCCTCGTCCTAAGCCCGATTCTGGGAACAGGCTTGTTATCCGCTGCGGCAGCCATCTTCTTGCCAGATTGGATCCCTGTTTATGCAAAGCAGATGATCTACATGTATTTGACTTCTACCCAACAAACGCCAGGCGAACTTTTGGCACATTGGATGCCAGGTGTGGGCATGCAAACCGGTTGGGTGCTCACGGTCGTTTCTCTCACCTTGCTTATAGTCGAAGGTTATGCGCTTTGGGGGAAGGATGTGCGCAGATTAGTTTGGGTGGTTTTTCTCGGTTTAGTATTGGTCCAAATTTGCGGGACTCGCGTGAGTTTAGAGGACTATTTTCTCATGCTTCCGGCGATCTTACTGGTTTTGTCCATCTGGAATCAGCGTTGGGGAAGGTTCGGCCTGTGGTTGATGGGATTGTTCTTTTTCTTGCTCTCGATTGGCTTGTGGGCGATCGTTTTGGATGGTGTACGGCGTTCGGTTTACGCGCATGTCGATGCGCGTGTGGTTCTTTTTAGCCCCATAATTGTCCTGGTTGGCATGCTTTGGGTGCGCTGGTGGGCTATTCGGCCGGCGAAGTTACCGTTGGAGATTTTATCCGAACGGTTGGGGTAACCGATGCGTGTAAAAAATTCCTGGATCGGCATAATCTTGTTAGGCGTTACCGTTGTTTTATATACCTGGGGAACCTGGTTCTTCTTCACGCGCCTATTCCCTGGAGGCAATGATTTTTTACCCCGGTATCTCGCGTGGAAATATTATTATCAGTATGGTCTCAGTCCCTATTCAGAAGAGACAGCATATCTAACCAATCAAGCGATTTATGGAAGACAACCAGTCGAGGGAGAGGACGAAAACAGAGAGATTTACCCCTTTTACTATTTCTTGCTGTATGCCCCATTCACAGTTCTAGACTATGCCATGGCGCGCGCCATATTCATGACCGTTTTGCAATGTGGTTTATTTATTGGCGTCTATTTGCTCATGAAAGTGATGGCTTGGAAACCGCCTCCATGGTTATTGGCAAGCACATTTGTTTGGGTGTTGCTGGATTACCCACAGGCGCGGGGGGTGATCCTGGGACAATTTGCCATCCTCGGTTTTCTTTCTCTTTCTATGTGTTTGTACTTATTACTGCGAAACAATGGATTTTGGGCTGGGGTTTGTTTGGTTTTAAGCACCATAAAACCCCCTTTGGTTTTTCTAATCATTCCGTTTTTGAGTTTATGGGCTCTGAAAGAGAAACGCTGGAACTTTTTATGGGGGTTTTATGGTTCTTTGTTTGCATTGATCCTGGTAAGTTTTATTATTCTTCCATCCTGGTTCGTCGAATGGCTATCTCGAATCCTGGATTATCCCAATTACACTGTTGGGCAAAGCCCGATCTGGTTGTTAACCCACAATGTGTTTCCATGGATGGGAGATATAGGCGAGGTCATCATCAGCGTCATCATTCTGATCATCACGTTTTGCATCTGGTTTCAAGTTATATGGAAGAGAAGCACCTTGGATTTCTTGTGGGCGTTTTCTTTCACGTTGTATGTTCAGCACCTTGTCGTGCCCAGGTCGGCGACAACGAATTATGTCACTCTGCTGATTCCCATCTTTTGGTTCTTCGTTTCGCTAGACCGTTTGATGCCTTTTGGAAGATATGCAGTCATCAGCTATCAATTGTTGAGCTTGGTAGGATTATGGTCTTTGCATTACCTATCAGTGATAGGCAACCAGGAGCAACCGATCATGTTCATCCCCCACTTGGTTCTCATGGCTCTGATTTTGATTTTATGCAGGCGATGGTTGCGCCGTTCGGAGATCTACCGATCGATCGTCGCGCAGTTGTATTCAATGACCCCTGGCGCAGCGTAGCGAGGTAGATTTGAACTCTCGAAATTGGCGCGAGCTTTTAGTGGCTTTGGGAGTGGTTGTATGGCTCTCCATGGTCATTGCGGCTTATTATGTGGTGCATAAACCCTGGCAGCCGGAGAATCTGCGATCAGGTCTTGAGAGTTTGTTCAGCCTGTGGGTAGCATTGGCGGTAGCCTGTTTGGCGGGTGGAGTAGGGCATCGTCTCATGCAAAACAAGAACAACGCTGTAGAGGTGGAATTCGCGCTGCTTCAATTTTCTTTGGGCATGGGTGTTATTGGGTTCACTGTTTTTATTTTAGGCCTTCTTGATGTTTTGTTTCGCTGGCTTTTTTGGATTGCTTTATTCATCGGCATAATAATTTTGAGGAAGGATATCACCGGGTGGTTGAGGGCGTTTCGCCGACTTTTTATTTGGGGAGAATACGCTTACTTCGAAAAGGGTTTATTCTGTTTTGTAGTTATTGTACTGGGATTGAACCTAACGCGCTCGCTTGCCCCACCCACGAAATGGGATGCCCTGGTGTACCATCTTGAATTGCCCAGACAATATCTTCGTGCGGGGGGGATTACCCCTGAAATCACGAATCTCTACTCTGGGTTTCCACAACTTGCCAGCATGGTGTACGTGTTTGCCATGGGGTTGTTCAAGGACACGACGGCCCTGCTCAGTGGATGGATGGTGGGGCTTATTGCCCTATGCGGTTTAGAAGGTTTTTCACGGAATATTTTTGGCAAGCGAGTGAAATGGTTGGCACCGAGTATCCTTATGAGTGGATCAAGTCTATCCCAAGCCTTCAGTTGGGGCTATGCGGATGTTTGGTTGTTATTGTTTGGCGTTTGTGTAGTGATATGTTTGCAGTTCTATGATGAATATAAGGAACGTGAATGGATTTTCATGGCAGGGGTATATGGTGGGTTCTTGCTGAGCACGAAATATACCGCGGTGCTCTCTCTTTTCGTCTTTGGGATGATGATTCTCACCAGTATTTTTGTGGATCGATTTCTCCATAGCTGTATCAATAGATGTGTGTGGGAATTGATCCAGAAAGCACTACGCGACGGGTTGATATTTGGTTTGGTCGCCTTTTTGGTTTTTTTGCCCTGGTTGATTAAGAATTATGAGTTTACAGGATTTCCATTTTACCCATTTGGTTGGTTGGGTCGTGGGGATTCTGGCTCCTGGTTTCAATTATTTCAGATGGGACAGCTGCAAGAGAGAGGATTGCTGGCAGATGTGTTATTGCCCTGGGAAGCAACTATTTTTGGCGTGGAATCCGCCGTTGTCCAGGGGAAGCCAGCATATTTTGCCAATATTGACCCTTTGTTACTTGCGCTCGCACCTGCGGCACTTATTCGTGGAGGTAGGGATTCTAAACGTTGGAATTCGAACCTAAAGAAGTGGCTGATTCCTTCATTATTAACCTGGTTGCTATGGGGGTGTGTGGCTCATTTTAGCAATGAAGCCGTGTACACCAGGCATTACTATGGTTTATTTCCTATCTTTAGCCTGCTTGCCGTAGCAGGGTTTTGTTCGATTTCCACAATTCAATGGCCACAGGTCAGATTGTCCCGTGTGGTTGAAACCCTGGTGTCATTATCTTTAGCCCTGTCAATTTTCTCGGAGATCAGCCTCTTTATTCTTCAGAATCCCCTACCGGTGATTCTGGGTTTTGAGTCGAAGACGGCTTATTTAGAACGATCCATGGGAAGTTATGCAGAATTTATGGAAGCCTTGCGGAGCCTTCCCGAAGATCGTGCTTGTTTTATGTTTTGGGAACCACGGGTGTATTATTGTGAGAGAGAATGTTTTTTGGATGGGACCCTGCATAACTGGTGGTATTTAAAGCAGGATTTCGGTGATGGCTCCCAAATTGCCCAAGCATTGAGGCAACAAGGGTTCACCTGTGTGGGAGTGTACGATTTGGGTTTGGAATGGGCAAGGAACCATACCGGCAAAGAGGATGTAGCACTCTATACCGCTTTCGATCAGTTTGTGCAAGACCATCTCATCTTGATTAATAAAATAGGGCAAGATTACTCCATATATGAGGTAGTTGAATGAAGCTTGCCTCGGCCACAGGAGGCGAGTATCAATCGGTACGGGCAATTGTCTTAAAAAGTACACAGCGTTGAAAAAGGACTTGATGCGGTTGTCGTAACTTTGTCATGAAACGAACCTACTTACTGCTCTATTTTTGTTCGCTCACGTTTTTATTCTTGTTGAGTTTGGCTCAAAAATCCCCAGGCTACATGGACGCTGAATATTATTATATGGGGGCAATGAGGCTTTTTCGAGGAGAAGGGTTTACAGAGGATATCTTGTGGAATTTCTTGGATGTTCCCAACTCACTGCCGCGCCCATCCCATACGTATTGGATGCCATTGACTTCCATCATCGCTTATCTAGGCATGGTGATCGTCGGAAGAGAAGGGTTTGAAAGCGCGCAATGGATTTTCATCTTGATTGCCGCATGGGTTCCTGTGGTCACCGCGAAATTGTCCTATTCTATGATCGGGGACAAAAGGATGGCGTGTTTCGCCGGTGTGATGGCACTATTCCCTTTTATGTATTTTCCATACTTGACTACTACCGATAACTTCGGAATTTCTATGCTCTTGGGTGGGATATTCCTGTTAGCCTTTCCTGACCCAATCCATGATAAACCAGAGCGAAGGGACGATATTGGTTTTTTCGCCATTGGATTGATTGCGGGTTTGATGCAACTTTCACGGAATGAAGGTATTATCTGGCTGGTTCTCGCCTTCGTTGGGATTTGGAGCGTTTGTCGGAGGATGAGTTTAGCCCACCGCCTGATACCGCTCCTTCTGGCAGGCTCAGGATACCTGGTGGTAATGTTTCCATGGTTCTTGCGCAACTTGTATGTACTCGGAAGCCCCTTGCCTGCTGTGACAATGCGCGCATTATGGCTCCTGGACTACAATGAGCTTTTTATCTACCCCTCAGAGCAGCTAACATTTCAAAGAACCATGTCCGCCGGTTTAGGTTACCTGGCAGGCTTGCGTTTGGCATCTGGGTGGCAAAATCTGCAGACCTTACTTGTCATTCAGGGTCAGATCGTTCTGACGCCTTTGATGGCTTTGGGGTGGTGGCATAAGCGGCAAAACCTACGCCTGCGTATAGGTTTTGGGGGCTGGATTTTGGCATTTGCCTTGATGACGCTGGTCTTCCCGGTTCAAGGGAGTCGAGGGGGATACTTTCACGCCTCAGCAGCTTTTCAACCACTGCTTTGGTCAGTTGCCCCATATGGTCTTTTGGTTTTTATTCAATGGGGCGTTAAGCAACGCGGCTGGGAGCAGCGGCAGGCAAAAATGTTCTTTAGCCTGGCTTTGGTGCTGACGCTTTTGTTGTTAACCGCTTTCGCGGTTGTGCATCGCGTTTTTGGCGGGCAAATAAGCGACCCATTATGGGAGCGCAACCACCGCGTTTATTCTCAGGTGGAACAAATATTGCTTGAACGAGGCGTGCAACCCAACGAAGCTGTCATGGTCAATGATGCGCCAGGCTATTACATCTTCTCGAATCGAAGGGCGATTTCCATTCCTTATGGCGACGAACACATCGTTACCGAGGTCTTGAAGAGGTGGCAGGTAAAGTTCCTAATACTCGAATTTGATCAAATCCCTGGTATGTCTCTATATTCTGCCCCGTCAGATACACATGAGCTGCATTATCTATTTTCTTCGGATGGGGCACGCATTTATCTTTTCTGCCCAGAGGGAAATTGCGATGAATAGAACGGGGTGGATTTCGGTTTTTATTTCCTTGTTGGCGGTGATCTCGGCTCTCGGATTTCTTCTCGTCAGCCGGTCGATCTACACTCTTGGTTTCCCCCTGGATGATGCGTGGATTCACCAAACCTATGCCCGGAACCTGGCCTTGACAGGGGATTGGTTTTATGTAGCAGGGGAACCATCGGCTGGGTCAACCTCGCCATTGTGGTCAGGAATGCTAGCCATTGGTTACTTGCTCAGGCTGAATCCGTATTTATGGACTTACAGCCTTGGCATTGTGCTGCTGGTGGTCATGGCGTTATTAGCCACAAAAGTACTTGGCGCTATAGAGACCGGAAGCGATTGGTTCATTTTACTGGGAGGGGTACTGATTGGTTTGAACTGGCACCTTACTTGGGCAGCCGTATCCGGAATGGAAACTCTGGCTTTTGCGTGCGTGATCTTAATGGTCGTCTTTGTGTTGTTGAAAAAGCCAATCCCATGGTGGTTGGCCAGTGGTCTCGTTGGATTGAGCGTTTGGCTACGCCCCGATGGTATTACCCTTCTTGGCCCGTTGATTTTTATTTGGTTTTTTGAAACGCACTCGCGGCGTACAAGTAGCCTCGATTTCATGATGGCAACTGTTCCGATTGTCAGCCTCCTTCTGGCATATTCGGTTTTTAATTTTTCTTTGTCCGGCAACATTTTCCCCAACACGTTTTACGCCAAGCAGGTCGAGTATGCCTCTATGCAGGCAGTTCCTCTAGGCTTGCGTTTCTGGCGCCAATGGCTTCCTGTGATCACTGGGGCAGGGGTTTTACTGTTGCCAGGGTATATTTGGCAGGTGTACATTGCGCTGCGCAAGAGGCATTGGAACCCCATTGCCTGGAACCTTTGGTTATTGGGTTATGTGGGAATGTACGCCGTGATGTTACCTGTGGCTTATCAGCATGGCCGGTATATCATGCCCGTCATGGCAGTATATATGGTTTTTGGCTGTAAGGGCATGGCTGATATCTTCCAAAAAACAAGACGTCTGTTTCGCGCGAATATTTTGGAAAAAACCTGGCTATCCGCGGTGCTGGTTACATTGGTGGTCTTCTGGGTTTTCGGTGCCAGAGCCTATGGTTATGATGTGGCGATCATCGAAACAGAGATGGTCAAAACGGCGCGTTGGATTGAAGCTAATACCCCTATTGACGCCAAGATTGCGGTGCACGATATTGGCGCTATAGGTTTTTTTACCCACCGGGAATTGATAGATTTGGCTGGTTTGGTGACGCCAGAGGTCATCCCCTTCTTACGAGATGAAGAGGCTTTAGCACACTACTTAGACGAAAAGGGTGTATGCTATCTGGTAACCTTCCCAGGCTGGTACCCTCAGTTATCGAAAAGAGGTCGGCAGGTTTATTCGACCCAAAGCCCATACAGTATCATGATGGGAGGTGAAAACATGATGGTATATGAGTGGAACGAAACCAACAATTGCCGGCTTCGATAACTTGCAAGCCTGTGCTATACTCTGATTAACTTTTTTCAGGAGTGCCAGAATGTCAACCAGCAAAACCGGTGATCCAGAAAACCAATGGCTCGAATTCTCAGAGAAGATTCAAACGGAGCTCGATCAGATAAAAAAAGAACACCAGGAAGTGGAATTGTTGCTTCAACAGAGCCGTATCGAGTTAGATCGCTTGGCCAAGCATAACGCTTCTGTTGCTGCCAACCTTCAAAGGGCCTTAGGAGCATTCGAAACCATACCGCGTGAGGAGCTGCGGGATGCTTACGAAGCTGCGTTAGACAGCCAGCAAAGGCTTTTTGTCATGCGCGGGCAGGTAGAGAAGCTCCAAAGTAATGAAGCGCTGCTCAGTCGATATAGAGAAAGGCTCGAAGAAATCCAACCCCTTTTGGGGCAAATTGAGAAACTTGGGACAACATTCACGATAGGGGGTAAGTCGGCGGTTGAGATGGTGGAGATGATCATACAAGCGCAAGAGTCAGAACGACAACGCCTTTCGCGTAAGATGCATGATGGCCCAGCCCAGGCGCTCTCTAACTTCATCCTCCAAACGGATATCGCCATGCGGCTTTTTGATGTCGATTTGGAGAAAGCAAAAGAAGAACTCAGCAACCTGAAGAACTCGGCGAACAAAGCGTTTTCCCAGGTGAGAGAATTCATTTTCGATCTTCGACCGATGATGTTGGACGATTTAGGTTTGGTTCCTACGGTGAGGCGCTATATAGATGCATTGATCGACCAATCTCAGCTCAACATTAAACTAACCACTTCCGGAGGAACATCGCGCATCGAATCTTACTTGGAGGTGATGATATTTCGAGCGATTCAAGAACTGGTGAATAATGCAATGCATCATAGCAAAGCGAGCGAAATTCAAGTCTGGCTGGATATCGGTGATACTTATGTGCGTGTGGCCGTTGAAGACAATGGTCAAGGGTTCAATTGGGATAAGGTGGCTGAGAAGTCAGGAATGGGTTTGAAAGTGATCAAAGAGCGTGTGGAGATGTTGCGAGGCGAATTTACTGTGGATAGCACAGAGCAAAGAGGCAGCCGCATTTCGTTTCAAATTCCCATCGCAGCTACGCCCCATTGAGCTGATTCAAAAGCGGTTGCAAAAAAATGTAACATTGCAAAATTGCAAGCTGTAGGCTATTGATTTTTCGCACAATTTGTTTATAATGTAGACACAATCAAGAATTTCAATGTTTATGAGAAAGGAGGCTGTTATGTTATTCGCACCGAAAGAGAAAGGCCAGGGCCTGGTAGAGTATGCGTTGATCCTTGTTTTGGTCGCGATTGTTGTGATTGTCATTCTTGCCTTGCTCGGCCCAGCTATCGGTAACGTTTTCAGCAACATCGTGGCCAATATCTAATTTCCGGTGACATTCGCTCGCCCATCTTTTTGTACCGATAAAGGCCTTGTGAAAACAAGGCCTTTATGGTTCATGAAACGGTTGCGAAAAAAATGGGTTTGGATAGCCTCTATCCTTTAGCTTATATTTTGACACAACGGTTGTTTTGTGTGCCTTTTAAGCTTACGGACTTGTGAGGATAAAGGGGTAGCAAAGTTCATCATAATCGAGTAGACTATGGGGGGTATGCATATAAAAAGCCTGGTTTACGCTTTGGTATGGTTATTGCATCATGAGATTGGATAGGAAGTTTCCTATTGAAAAACCCATGATACCTTTTGGAGGCTAAAATGCGTCGAGGAAGAGTATTTATCTATCTGGCTTTAATTCTGATCCTCGGGCTTGTGGGTGCAGTGGTTTTATACCAACGGTTTGCAGGTTCCTTGTTTGCCCCAGCAGAGGAAGTAGAACCTACCCCTACCCCTGTGACGACCGTGAACATCGTCATCGTGACACAAAACTTGGAGAGCGGCTATGTGTTGGAGGCAAACGTATTAGGCACGGTGCCGTGGCAAATCGATTCGGTCACTCCTGGGATGTACGTTGAGACCGATCAAGATAAACTGATCGGGCGACAGTTAAAGTTCCCTGTAGAAGCTGGCACCCCAGTTTTAGAGGCGTTATTGCTCAAAGGTGATGAACAACTTCCCATGTCGGGCTCTCCATGGTCTTTGAACATTCCGAAAGGGTCGATCGCGGTATCCATCCCGATTGACTTGCTTTCCAGCGTGTCCTATGCGCCACGCCCCGGAGACCATGTAAACGTGATTGTGAACTTGCAGTTTGTTGACCTGGATCCAGAGTTTCAAACGATTTTACCCGACCTTACTGGTGTGGTCATCGCCTCTGGACCCCCAGATTGTGAGTGCGATACACGTGACCGGATGGTGGTAGATATTTCCACAGGGGTGTATGGCAGAACAGTGATCGACCCTATTCTTGGTCAGGCGGTGTACATCATTCCATCAGAAAGGCAGCGTGCCCGCATGGTCAGTCACATGCTCTTGCAGGACGTGATCGTGTTACAGGTGGGGCGATTTGAATTGGCTGGCGAGCAAGCCCAACGCGAACAACAGCAGCAAGTGGAGGGAACCGAGCAGACTCAACAGCAAGTTGAAGTGGTACTGCCAGAAGTGATCACGTTAATCGTCAACCCCCAGGATGCTGTCACCCTGAATTATCTGGTGAACGCTGGTGCGAAGCTCGCCCTCGCTCTGCGCAATATTCGAGACGATACTCGATTGGAGCTAAGCCCGGTGACATTGAATTACCTACTCAACCAATACAGAATTGAAGTACCAGTTCGCTTGCCGTATGGCTTAGAACCACGCGTGGATATACAGCAAGGACAGGAAGGAACAGAATAATCCTTTTAATCGTATCGAGCGCACCAGTCTATGCCAGCAACTGATAAAGTTCGGGTTTTGATCGTTGATGATGTCGCCGAAACGCGCGAAACAGTGCGCAAATTGCTTCAATTTGAAAAGGACATTGAAGTCGTCGCCGCCGTCGGGACGGGAAAGGCAGGCATAGATACCGCAAAAGAGCTGGATCCAGATGTCGTTTTGATGGATATCAACATGCCGGATATGGATGGTATCAAGGCGACGGAATTGATTCGTAAGAACAACCCGGTGACGCAAATCGTCATCTTATCTGTGCAAGGAGATCCGAACTACATGCGGCGTGCCATGCTCGCCGGCGCACGCGATTTCATCACCAAGCCTCCAATCGCAGATGAACTCGTCGCCGCAATTCGCCGCGCAGGATTGATGGCCATCGCTGAAAGGGAAAAGATTACAGAACGAGAAGAGCAGATTGCCATCCGGGTCACCGGAGGATTGAGCTTACCAGTCGCGCTTGGGAAAATTATCACGGTCTATTCCCCAAAAGGAGGGTGTGGCGCGACCACGATTGCTGTGAACCTGGCTGTGACGCTCAACAACGAGGAATCACCCGCTGTGATTGTGGATGGTAATCTTCAATATGGCGATGTGCATGTGTTCCTAAATGAGCGAGTGCGCAACAGCGTTATGGATCTGGCACCAAGAGCGGACGAATTGGATCAGGATGTCCTAAACGAAGTGCTTATCACCCATCCTTCATCGGGGTTGAAGATCTTGCCTGCACCTCCCAAGCCGGAATATGCCGAAAATATCAGCGGTGATCAATTTGCAAAGGTGCTAAAATATTTGCAGAAGATTTACAGTTATGTGATTGTGGACACTTCATCGACCTTAACGGATGCGGTCGTGGCTGCGCTTGACGCCAGTGATTTGATCATCTTGCTGACAACGCAAGAAATACCGGCTATCAAGGATGCGCGCCTCTTTTTCGACCTTGCCGGTGTGTTGGGCCTGGATCCAAAAAGGATCATGTTTATCATGAACCGATTTGATAAACGCATCGGCATTACCGCGGAGAAAATCGGCGAGAGCTTTAAACACCCCATCGAAGCGATCATCCCGTTAGAAGACCGTGTGGTCATCCCCTCGGTCAACCGTGGTGTTCCATTCATGCTTGGGGATCGCTCCAAGCCGATCGCACGCAGCTTGTTATACACAGCCGAAAAAGTCAGGAGAAAGATTGCCGAACTATCTAAACTGGAAGAGCAGACGGAGTTGTGATGTTAGGTTATCGGTGTGAATATTCTCAGGAGGCTCCAAGATGTCTTTGCTAAAGCGTATTGAACAAGGGCAAAGTGGAAAACCTGCTCTAGGAGGGAATCAAAGCGATGAAAGCGCGAAGCTCGCAAACCTGCAAGCGCGACGTGTGGCTCCTCCTCCATTGTCTCAGCAAGATAAATATCTGGATTTGAAGACACGCGTACAAAATCGGCTCCTCGCGGAATTGGACCCAAACGTAGATGTGGGCAAAGTTGAAGAAGTGCGCAACACGATACGCGAGCTGTTTGAGCAGGTGCTTGCGGAAGAGAGTATTGTGCTCACGCGGCCCGAAAGACATCGCCTGTATGAGCAAATATCAGCCGAGATACTCGGGTTTGGGCCTTTGCAACCTTTGCTCGAAGATGAAACCATCACAGAAATCATGGTGAACGGCGCCAAGAACGTATATATCGAGCGCGGCGGGAAGATCTATCGTACGCCTCTCACCTTTGAGAGCGATGACCATGTGATGCGCATCATCGACCGCATTGTCGCGCCGCTTGGACGACGGGTGGACGAAGCCAGCCCGTATGTGGATGCACGATTGCCAGATGGCTCACGTGTGAACGCGGTGATTCCACCAATTTCATTAGTCGGCCCCGTGCTGACCATCCGTAAGTTCTTTAAGAACCCTTTGACGATCGAGCAACTCATCCAATTTGGCACAATCACCCCTGAGGCGTTGCAATTCCTGAAGGCTTGTGTTGAGTCAAGGATCAATATTGTCATTTCCGGAGGCACTGGTTCAGGTAAAACCACCTTGCTGAATGTGCTTTCCCAATTCATCCCCAATGATGAAAGAATCATCACCATCGAAAACGCGGCGGAATTGCAATTGCGGCAGGAGCATGTAGTCACATTAGAAGCCCGTCCGCCGAATATTGAAGGACGCGGCGAGGTAACCATTCGCCAGTTGGTGATCAATGCGTTGCGCATGCGGCCAGATCGCATTATCGTGGGTGAGATCCGCGACGAAGCTGCTCTGGATATGTTGCAAGCCATGAACACGGGACATGATGGCTCAATGACCACCGCGCACTCGAATAGCCCTAGAGATACCCTGGCACGTATCGAGACGATGACCATGATGGCTGGCATGGAGCTACCAGAACGAGCGATCCGAGAACAGATTGCCTCGGCGATCGATCTGATTGTGCACAAAGAGCGTTTGAGGGACGGCAGCCGAAAGATCGTAAGCATCACGGAAGTCAGTGGTATGGAAGGGGATGTCATCACCATGACAGACATATTTGTCTTCGAACAAACGGGCTTCGAGAACGGTAAAGTGATAGGACGGCTACGCCCCACGGGCCTGCGCCCCAAATTTATCGATAAAATCGAGGCATCTGGCATCCATTTGCCAGCGACAATATTTGGCATCGGAGAACGGCGCAGATATTAAAGCAAGGCTGGTGATATGAATCCCTTGATGCTGATTTTGATCATCGGTGGGGGAATCGCCGTATTGCTCTTAATGATCGGCGTGGTGATCACAGCCACGAGCGAAAAATCGATCATTGAAGAGCGCTTAGGTCCCTACCTGGAAGAGGAAGCCAGAGAAGCAGTCAAAGGGAGAGGAGAGAGGGTTTCACCCGTTGGCGATTGGCTCGATCGGCGTTTACAGAAAACCCCTATGGGTGGTGGGTTGGCGCGCGAGCTGGCACGCGCGGATTTAAAGTTAAAACCAGGGGAGTACATCGCTACGATGATCATTTCCGCCACGGGGACGGGCTTTGTGTTCTGGTACTTCTTCGATCGCGGGAATGTCATCCCACTTTTTACCGCGTTAGGGGCTGTTATAGGATGGTTTTTACCCCGTGTGTATGTGCGACGTCAACAGCGTAAGCGTCTCTATCGATTCAACGATCAATTACCTGACATGTTGAATTTGATGGTTAATGGCCTAAGGGCAGGTTTCTCTGTCATGCAGGCTATGGAAGCTGTGAGCAAGGAAATGCCCTCGCCGATCAGTGTGGAGATTCGTCGTGTTGTGCAGGAGATGCAACTTGGGCTTTCCATGGAACAAGCTTTGGAAAACCTTTTGCGAAGGATCCCCAGCGATGACCTGGACTTGGTCATCACGGCGATCAATGTGCAACGCGAAGTGGGTGGCAACCTGGCTGAAATCTTGGATACGATCTCATATACCATTCGCGAACGGATTCGCATCAAGGGAGAGATACGCGTTTTGACCACACAGGTGATGTATTCCGGTCGCTTTTTGTCCATCCTTCCAGTGATTATTATCGGCGTCCTGTCTTTGCTCAATAGAGCCTATATGATGGAATTCTTCAACCCCGACACACGCATTCCAGGGATTATCGCCTTATCCACGGCTTCTTTGATGGTTATTACAGGCTACTTTGTCATGACGCGCATTGCAAAAATCGATGTATGAGGCTTAGGAGCAGCTGGTATGGAAATCACCACAATTCTGATTATTTCTTTCGCCTTGTTCGTTGTCGTTGGGGCGATTATCTTGATTGTTGTGGGCTTGCGCTATACACCAGAAAAAGACCCCATTGAAAATCGCCTTGCCGAGTACGCTGCACGCGGTGAAGTGGTGACGTTGGAACAAATCGAGCTCTCCCAACCGATCACCCAAAGGGTGATCCTCCCATTTGCCAGACAGATGGGAGAATTTGCATTGCGCTTTACTCCCCAAAATGCCTTAGAGAACACGGCGCGTAAACTGGAGTTGGCTGGGAACCCGCGTGGATTGGAGCCGGCGACATTTTGGGCTTTTCGCATCATCGCGGCTATTGGCATTGGCGCCCTTCTATTATTTGTGCTTACCATTGGCGATGTGAACTGGCCCTGGAGTAGAAAGCTTTTGATTATCGCTTTATTTGTTGCTTTGGGTTTTTACCTGCCTGAACTATTGATCTCCAGTCGTATTCAAAGACGTCAAAAAGAAATCCGCAAAGCGCTTCCCGACGCCTTGGATTTGTTGACCATTTGTGTGGAAGCAGGCTTGGGGTTTGATGGGGCAATGGCAAAGGTATATGATAAATGGGATAATGAGTTGGCTTTGGAGTTTGCCAGAGTGATCCGAGAAATCCAGTTAGGCAAACTGCGCAGGGAGGCGTTGCGTAATATGGCTGACCGCATTGGTATTCCTGAAATGACCAGCTTTGTGGCGGCTGTGATCCAAAGCGAACAATTGGGCATTAGTATGGCGCGTGTGCTGCGTATCCAGTCAGACCAGATGCGTATCCGCCGCAGACAAAAGGCGGAAGAAGAAGCGCATAAGGCTCCTATAAAAATGCTCATCCCCATGGTATTGTTGATCTTTCCTTCGATTTGCATTGTTCTACTCACTCCTGCAATGTTTCGCTTGTTCCAATCCTCGTTGCGTGGCATCCTGTTTGGAGGCGGATAACCGCCTTCCAGCTAGAAGCAGAATCCCAATTGTTGGGTAGCCGGGGAGGCAGAATTGACAAGGCTGGGCGGGAAGGAGATATCCCCACACTATTATTTTTTATATCGTTTTCTCTGGCGGATTTTGGATTGGATTTTCCCGCCCCGATGCGGGGGATGTGGACAGGCAGATACACGTTGGTGTCATACATGCAATCAAAAAGTCGTTCGAATAATCGAGCCACTTTGTCACATATGTGGTAAACCTTTAGAGGCTTCGGGCACCTGCTTGGAATGTCAGACGCACCCTCCGCACTACGCAGGTTTGCGCTCTTGGGGGCGGTACAATCAAAACCTGAGATTGGCCATACATCGATTAAAATATAGGGGTGATATTTCACTGGGCGATGTACTTTCTGTTCCTATGATCGAAATGCTGAAAGAGTTGCCCTGGAAGATCGATTTAGTCTCTCCGGTGCCAATTGGCCTTGTGCGTCGGGCTAAACGTGGATATAATCAGTCCGCTTTACTGGCGTTTCCTATTGCTCTAAAAATGGGAATTGATTATCAGCCTAAGTCGATAATCAAGATACGTGATACTACTTCGCAGGTGGGACTAAGCAAGGAGCAAAGAAAAGAGAATGTCATGGGGGCGTTTCGGTCTGATGAACGCTGGGTGAAGGACAGGGTTGTGCTCGTTGTCGATGATGTTGTAACAAGCGGTGCGACAATAGAGGCTTGCGCACGCTCTTTGAAGGAAGCAAATGCTGCAGAAGTGTATGGCCTGACACTTGCAAGAGCGTGGTGCTAAGCTTAGGAGAAAAAAACCGATTTTTGGAGGAGGTACTATGAGTGTTGAAGTTGGAATTTATTGCCGAAATCTGGACCTAACAGAGCGAATCAACAGTTATGTACATAAAAAAGTATCGAAATTGGATCGATATTTACCCGGTATCGAGGAGGCGCGCGTCGATCTGGCATACATAAAATCGGCTAGAAACGCGGCCGAGCGCCAGGTTGCGCAAATCACTATCAGGGGGAAGGGTTTTATTTTGCGTTCCGAGGAAAGGGCGGATGATATTTTTGCTGCCCTGGATACAGCTGTGGAAAAGATGCAACGCCAAATCGAGCGGTACAAGGGCAAGCGTTATCGAGGAAGAGGGGACGGTCGCTCGCTGGCAGAAGCCACCACAGAAAGTTTGCCAACAGAAGAAAAGGTGGAAACCACAGAAAGCGGCGGGAGGATTATGCGCCGCAAGCGCTTTATCCTTACGCCGATGGATGAAACCGAAGCCATCGAGCAGATGAACCTGTTGGGTCACGAAAATTTCTTCGTCTTTTTCAATGCAAACACCAACGCTGTGAATGTGCTGTACAAACGTCGCGATGGCACGTACGGATTGATCGAAACTGAACTCGGATAATTTGCCGATTTGTGGGCAGGTCTATATTCAACCGACAGCAAAATCGCGGGTCGGTTGAATTTTTTAAGGATTCGGGAATTATTTGCGTGCATATAGTGGTGCAGTGGTAAAGGTGAAGCCCGTATTTACTGGTTAATTATTGTTGACGGATGTACTGTTCGCGATTAAACTACTTCTCAAGAAAAAATATTGAGGCAGACATGGAAATTGACATCAAAAACATATACACGTTGGCAGATTTGCGCATGGACTCGGAGATCGATTTAGAGGCGATTCGGAAGGCTGTGGGGAGCATCCTTGTTGCCATCGGCGAAGATCCCAATCGCAGAGGTGTGCAAAACACGCCGGAACGAGTGGCGCGCATGTATGCCGAATTATTGGATGGATACCGCCAGGATCCCCATGAATTGATCAACGGAGCGGTTTTCGAAGATGATTATGACGAGATGGTCATCGTTCGAGATATTGAATATTACAGCCTGTGTGAACATCACTTACTCCCATTTTTGGGTCGGGCGCATGTCGCTTATTTACCAAAAGGAAAAGTGATTGGATTGTCCAAGATTCCGCGCGTTGTGGATATGTTCGCCAAACGCTTGCAGGTACAAGAAAGGATGACGCGCCAGATTGCGGAGTTCATCAATGAGTTGTTGCACCCGTATGGAGTCGCGGTTGTTGTGGAGGGGTTGCATCTCTGCGCGACCATGCGCGGGGTGAAGAAACACGACGCGCGCATGACCACTTCTGCGATGATGGGGGCTTTCCGAAAAAACTTGGCAACACGTCAGGAGTTCCTGGATAACATTTCCAGAGGTTCCGATCCGTTGTTGTAAACTATGGGCGGGTGATCTCGACCCCCGCAGCTGCAGCGTAGCTTAGCGCTTGGGGCTTTTCAATGCGTACGGTGACTTTTTCCACCTTGCTCATTGAAAGGCACATGGTGGCGATATCTTCAGCGAGTGCTTCAACCGTCTTTGGTTGCTTATTCTGAGCCAGATCGATGACCCGTTGAGACAGAGATTCATAGTCCACGGATTCAAGCAGGTCGTCAGTAGCTGCGGCAGCTTTTGTGCTCGTGAATATCGTCAGATTGAGCACCACTTCCTGAGCTTGTTCTCGCTCCCTTGGATGGATGCCCAAAATGCACTGGAAGCGTAAGTCTTTGATAAATATTTTGTCGTCATTCATAAGCGGTGTAGTATCGATTATACCTTTGGCGGGGTAGGTTTTAACCCCTCGGCTGGGCAGGCATGAAGCGACTAACCATGATGTGGCTCGGTGGCAATTGTTAGATCGGCTCTAGTGAAGATGGGCGAACTCTGAAGCACCCAAACGAACCCTTATGCGCGCATTTTGTAGTATTGAGATTGGATGGCGGAGCGGACTTTAGGCACCCTTAGGGCGAGCAACAAAGCGACCACCACTGCGTATGCCAGCGGAAGCAGAATATCCCCTTGAAGCTGAAATAGGTTGCCTTTCCTCGCCCATGCGAAATGAAGCACGGCAAGGGGAGAAATCAGGTATATCCACCGATGCAATCGTTTCCAGTTTTTTCCCAACCTTTTCTTCCAATAATCGAAAGAGGTCAGCGCCAGTGTCGATAACAGGATGAAGACAATCGCTCCAACGATGACATATCGCTTTGTCCCCACATCTTGAAGCATCAGAGAGATGTCCAATGCGTAATCTAAAAAAACGAACACGGTAACATGCAAAACGGCATATAGGTAGGCATACAATCCTAACGTGCGCCGATATTTGCGCGGTAGCTGCCAATGCAACACTGTGTTGAGAGGTGTACACGCCAGGGTTATGACCAGCAGGGTAATTGCCGCGCGCCCGAAGCGCTGTTCGATATCCTGAATAGGGTTTATCGACAAGTTATTTGTAAGGGAATCGAGAAGCGTTCGCAATAATGGAAGCCATGCGCCTAGATGGATCAGTATTCGAGAAAGAGAGTTGGAACCGGGATTTCTCATTAATAATATTTCGCTAAATCCATGCCTGCATACAAATGAGCGACCTCTTCGGCGTATCCATTGAACATGAGTGTCCGACGTCTTCCACTCTCACCGATGCGTCTCTCAGAGGCCTGCGACCAACGTGGGTGGTTTACTTTGGGGTTGACATTGGCATAAAATCCATATTCATGTGGCGCAATAGTTGACCAAAGAGTGGCGGGCTGCTCATCGACCAACTCGATTTTGACGATGGTTTTGATGGATTTGAACCCGTATTTCCATGGCACAACCAGGCGGATAGGAGCACCATTTTGAGGGGTAAGCGCTTCGCCATAGATCCCAGTCGCCAGTATGGTGAGAGGGTGCATAGCCTCATCGAGCCTCAAGCCTTCCTGATAGGGCCATGGATACAGTCTGTTTTTCTGTCCAGGCATGCTTTCAGGGTCGTAAAGGGTCTCAAAACGGACAAACTTTGCTGAAGAAAGCGGTTCCACTTTTTCGAGCAAAGTGGATAAGGGGAATCCATTCCAGGGGATGACCATACTCCAGGCTTCGACACATCGCAGGCGGTAGATGCGCTCTTCTTGTGGAGCCATCTTGAGCAAATCTTCCAAACCAAAAGTCCTAGGCTGGTGGCACAGCCCATACACTTCGACCTCCCAAGGCCATGTCTTGAAGTCTTTAGCTAATGTAGCCACCTGCTGTTTATCCGTGGTAAATTCGTAGAAATTGTTATAATGCGTGATCTCTTCCAATGTGTTAACCTCATCGGTGGGTGTTTCATCGCCCATGGGGCTGTTGACTGCTTCTTGCGGTGGCAAATAGGCGCCCCTGGGACTACACGCGGCTAAAACAGCCCCTGTACCAAACACCCCCATGGCTTTCAGGAAATCACGCCTGGATAGATACACATGTTTGGGAGTGATCTCGGAAGGATGGATCGCCGAGGAGTAAGCCTTGCGAATTTTCATGAAGTTCGTTCCTTTGATTTCAATTCTTTTGCATACCAAGTCGAGAACCAGCAGTGGGTTGATCTATCCTACGTCCAAGCTCAGGTGTGTATTTTGGATAGATCAACCTAAAATTGTCCTATAAGAATAACATTTTTTCCCTTACGATAAGATGATTGGATATTTAGAATTTCACATCACCATGACCTCGAAAAACTTAGCGTTTGAGAAGGATAACTTTGGTACGCCTTGTTGGGTGTATGTTATGATGTAGGGTAAATGGGTATAAAAGCTCTGCGCGATTCTTTTCTAACAGCGATTTTCCTGCTTGGTATGCTATTGCTTGCCTGTAAAGCGCCTCAAGTGCTTGCTGAGCAGTGGTGGGCGAGATTTGAAGGGACACCGAGTAGCACAAGCGTACTCAATGGGGCTGTGTATCCATCGCAGATCGTTGAAGAATACCCAATGAATCCAACACTAGAGGCGGTTGAGGAAACAACCTCTTTGCAAGGGAAGACCGCTTATCCTGAATCCGGTCAGGAACCAGAACCCTCGCGTGAAACTCCGCAGTTAGCCACAGACACAGAGCAGGTTATAAACGCTTCCGAATCGGCATACCCTCTGGTTGTGCCATCCGACTCCCCCTATCCTCTGGCAGTGCCATCAAATTCTCCATATCCGGGCATTACTTTGGCAAGTACTCCTGGTTCACCCTATCCGGGAATAGCGACGGCAACGCTCACAGCGCAGTCCTCAATCACCCCTGGGATGTCGCCTACTGCTACCCAAACTGCCCCACAGACAAGTGCATCAACCTTTACGCCTAGCCCCACACCAACGGCCACCCGCACGCCCATACCTCCTCCCCCATGGTTACAATCGGAATTAAAGGCATCGGATCCCCGCCAATTTCGCTTGGATTCAGGCAAGGTGCAATTGGTGATGTTTTTCGCCTTTTGGTCGGGGGTTTCCCAGGCCATGGCTCCTATTGTCCATGGCATTGAAGCGATTTATCAGGAACGCGTGGATTTCGTTTACCTGGATATCGACGACCCTGCCACCCGCCCGATCCAAGAGATGCTCTATTTTGAAACCGCGCCACATTTTTTCCTTCTAGACGAAGAGGGAAAAGTGGTCAAATCCTGGCAAGGCTATGTGACTGCCGAGGAACTAATCGCCTCTATTGAGGCGGTTCTAGGGTTGTAGAGGGGGCTAACATTATTTTTTGTAATTCTTGACATATTCGGATATTTGTCATAAAATAACCCTACCCCCATGGGAGGGGGTAAAGGAAGTGTTTGTAATGAAACATGAAGGCGCTTTGAAAAGGCTCAAAACGGTGATCGGACACTTGCATGGCATTGAGCGCATGATCGAGAACGGGGCTTATTGCATCGATACCATTCGGCAAATCCAGGCGGTGCAAGGCGCATTGAACAAGATCACCGAGATAGTTCTCGAAGAACATTTGCGCTCCTGCCTGATCACGGCGGTAAGAGGGGAGGATGTGGAGGAGCGAGAGAGGGTTCTAAGAGAAATCAAGGATGTCTTTTCAGAAGCCATGAAAACTTGATGGCTGTTCACTATTTTATAAATTCTTAAGGAGCATGAAGATGACGACGGTAACATATCATATTCCAAATATTTCTTGTCACCATTGTGTGCATACAATAAAATCGGAAATTTCCGAGTTGCCGGGGGTTATACTTGTTGAAGCTGATGTGGAAACCAAGCAAGCCAGTATCACGTATGAGCCGCCTGCCACTGAAGAGGAGATCAAAAAGGCACTCGCGGAGATTAACTATCCGGCTGAGTAAGCTTTACTGCTCGATACCAAAGGATTCACCTGATAGAGCCACTTTCGTGGAATTCAGCATATCGCGATCAACTTTAAGGCATATCCATGTCAGAAGTCAAACAATTGATTATTCCGATTAAAGGGATGACATGCGCGAACTGCGTGGCAACAGTCGAGCGCAATCTTAAGAAAGTGCCAGGGGTGCAACAAGCCAATGTCAACTTGTCATCTGAAAGAGCAACTGTTGAGCTTGACCCGAGCCAGGCAACTTTAGAGCTCCTTGTGGAGCGGGTCAGGAAGGCAGGTTATGATGTTGCCTATGGAGAAGCGCGTTTCACTTTTAGAAGGCTGGCGGATGATAACGATGCTCGCCGTTTGGAGAGGACACTTGGCAAGGTCGAAGGAGTCTTGGGGGTTCGGGTCAATTTAGCCAGCGAGCAAGCGATGGTCAAGTACATCCCCACCCTGCTCACACAATCGGAGCTGAAGAAAATTCTCAATGCTGCAGGTTTCGATGTTGTTGAAGAGCAGGGCGAGGCTGAAGATGTTGAACGGTTAGCCAGGTTGAAAGAGCTTGCAGAACAAAGGAAATTGCTCGTTATTGGCCTTATCTTTACAATACCTTTGTTCATCCTTTCGATGGCGAATGATTTAAGCTTTTTGCCCGGTTTTCTCCATCACTCGATTTGGACCAACATGATTATGTGGGCGCTCGCTACCCCGGTACAATTCTACGTTGGGTGGCATTACTACGTAGGTGCATATCAATCCTTGCGCAATGGCTCGGCGAACATGGATGTGCTCATTGCTATGGGTTCATCAGCGGCTTATCTATACTCTATCCCTCCAGCATTGGGATTATTCGAGGCTCATGTTTACTTCGAGACTGCAGCAGTCATCATCACTTTGATTCGGCTGGGCAAATATCTTGAGGCGAAAGCGAAGGGGCAAACCAGCGAATCGATAAAAAAATTGATGAGCTTACGACCTAAAACAGCGCATGTGCTTCGCCATGGAGAGGAAATCGAAATCTCTGTGGATGAAGTTGTAACCGGGGATATCCTCCTGGTGCGACCTGGGGAAAAAATCCCTGTAGATGGAGTGGTGATTGAAGGGCGCTCTTCTGTGGATGAATCCATGTTGACAGGAGAGTCCATGCCTGTTGAAAAAGCGCCTGGGGATGAGGTCATTGGCGCTACGCTGAATAAATTGGGGTTGTTGAAGTTTGAAGCCACAAAGGTGGGTAAAGATACTGCGCTGGCGCAAATCATTCGCCTGGTTGAAGAAGCTCAAGGGAGTAAAGCGCCGGTACAAAAACTGGCTGATCGAGTTTCGGCAATTTTTGTCCCTATTGTAATTGGGATCGGCCTGGCGACTTTTGTCGTTTGGTATCTAATCGCACCCACGCCTTTGGTGCCTGGCGTGAGCGCGTTTACGCGGGCGTTGATCAATATGGTGGCTGTGTTGGTCATTGCCTGCCCTTGTGCAATGGGTTTGGCAACCCCCACCGCAGTGATGGTTGGTACCGGTAAAGGTGCAGAGCTGGGGATTTTGTTGAAATCTGGAGAGGCCTTAGAGCGTGCGGGTAAGGTGACCATGGTGGTTTTGGATAAAACAGGTACCATCACCAAAGGCCAGCCTGTGGTCACGGATGTGATCACACTTTCTCAAGATGGAGCCGAGCATGCGGGGAACTTGGAGATTTTACGATGGGCAGCATCTGTAGAGAGAGGCAGTGAACACCCTCTGGGCGAAGCAATCGTTGCAGAAGCTAACGCGAAAGAATTACCTTTGGGGCATGCTGAGGCCTTTAGAGCTATTGCCGGGTTGGGGGTGGAGGCAGAAGTAGATGGGCACCACATCATCGTTGGCAATGAACGATTAGCTGCCCAAAGAGGCTTTTCGGTGAATGGATTTGATCGCTTTGTCGAAACGCTTCAGCAGAAAGGCAAAACCACAGTTTTGGTTGGCATAGATGGCGAAATCAAAGGAGTGATTGGCATTGCGGATACGGTGAAAGAGGGTTCAAAAGAAGCCATCCAGGCATTGAAAGCCATGGGCATGAAGGTGGCCATGATCACGGGAGACAACTCGCACACCGCTCAGGCGATTGCCCGCGAAGTGGGCATCGATACGGTGATCGCAAATGTGATGCCCGCGGATAAAGCTGCCAAAGTGAAAGAATTACAAAACACCGGTGAGATAGTCGCCATGGTGGGTGATGGGATCAATGATGCCCCTGCTTTAGCCCAGGCAGATGTTGGCATCGCTATTGGTAGTGGCACCGACGTAGCAATTGCCACCGCGCCGATTGTGATTATCAGCGGTGATTTGCGTGGCATTGGACGCGCCATCGCGCTCTCGCGGAAGACGCTTCGAACGATCCATCAGAATCTTTTTTGGGCGTTCTTTTACAATGTCATTTTAATTCCAGCAGCCGCCGCTGGCTTCCTGAACCCAATGTTGGCTGCGGGCGCCATGGCTTTCAGCAGTGTTTTTGTGGTCAGCAATAGCCTGCGGCTTCGCAAAGCGGTTTTGTTGTAATTGTGGTAGAGATATTCTTACCCTTCCCTAATGGTTGAGAAAGCTGTCATCTATTGACCCGATTCTGGTTTTTGGTTATGCTTGAGGGGTGCTGATCGATACTGATACCTGAGAATAGGTAAGAGTCGCCTTTTGTAGAACGTCTTTCTTAGTGAGATTGGATGTAAACCGCACCATGACGGAAGATCATACGATGAGCATCTCTGAAAGCCCCAATCATCCTGAGTATCGTTTGAGCCGACGGGATTTCTTAAAGCTTTCCACGGCCGTAATGGGGAGCTTTTTGCTTAGGGGGATGAGATCCAATGCGTTGATACCCGAGTTTCCCCAGGCGGAACGCCTTGGGCGTGTTGCCGTGGGAAAAGTCGAGCTAAAAATCAGGCCAGATATGGATAGTCAAACCGTGGGCGTTCTTTACGAAGATGCAGTGGTGCCATGGTTGCGCCAGGTAGCTGGGGTGAAACCCGCCTACATTTTCAACAATCAAAAATGGGTAGAAACTCCACAGGGGTTTATTTATGGTGCTTATCTGCAGCCAGTTCTAAACCTACCTAACACCCCGATTGAAAACCTACCTCCATCCAGCCGCGGTGCTGGGATGTGGGTGGAGGTGACCGTTCCTTATGCGGCTGCAAGCCTGGATAAAAAAGAGCCTTCCTCTAATTCCTGGGTAAAAGTGAGAATGGAAGAGGGCTTGCCCATTCGTGTGTATTATTCGCAAGTGTTTTGGGTGGACCAGATTCGTAAAAGCGACTCGGGTCAGGTTTATTATCGCTTGAACCCGAACTACTACGGGGGTGTAGATATGCTTTGGGTAGCTGCTGAGGCTTTGCACCCGATTAAGGAGGAAGAACTCACGCCAATTCACCCCGATGTGGAAGAAAAGATGATCGTTGTCGATGTAAACAGCCAGAGTCTGGCGTGTTTTGAAGGCAAGGAAGAAGTGTATTTTTGTCGTATTTCGACGGGAGCGAAGTTCGATATGTATGGCAATGTGGTAGATAAATGGGCAACTCCCGTCGGTTTACATCGAATTACTCGCAAATACATCTCTTTGCAAATGAGCGGTGGAACAACGGGCGCGGGATACGACTTGCCTGGCATCGGCTGGACTACGATCTTTGCTACGGGCGGCGTGGCAGTACATTCTACTTTTTGGCATAATAACTTTGGCGATCCGGTCTCTCATGGGTGCGTCAATGCCACACCGGAAGATGCCAAATGGATCTTTCGGTGGACTCTCCCTACGGTCAGTTTCGATCCTGGTATGGTAGATGTAACCGTAACAGGGGAGCCGAGTTCGCAGATAAAAGTGGTTGAGGGATGAGAGCTTTATCCCGTAGTCTGAGCCGCAGGGAGTTTTTAAAAAGTGCGCTTTGGGGGCTAAGCGGCGTCATGTTAAGCCCATTGACTCGCTTGCTCACATTGCATCGCCTGATACCCTTGGAGGATTTCCCGTCTGCAGAGAAATTGGGTCGTGTCCTGGAATTCCGTGTGCCCGTAAAAGCCAGACCTGATGATGAAAGCGCCACAGTTGGCGAGTTATATGAGGATCAGGTCGTGGTATGGCTTCGCGAGACGGTAGGTTCACGCGCGATGTGGTTCAGCCAGCGTTATGTGGAGACGCCCCAGGGTTATGTGTATGCGCCATATCTCCAACCGGTACGTAACCAGGTCAACCAACCGTTGCAGTCTATTCCTGCAGGCGAGGAAGGTTTTTGGGCGGAAGTGACTGTACCTTATGTCGATTTGATTTTGGATGCCCCCCCGCCACGGTCGCCGTGGCTCAAACATACGCTGAACCCCAGGCTGTACTATAGCCAGGTTCTATGGGTCAATGCGATTCGCGTGGATGAGCAGGGCAAAACCTGGTACCGCGCGGGAGATCGCTATGGAAGCTTTGGAGATTGGTTTTGGGTGCCTGGTGAAAGCATGCGGCTTATTCGGGCAGATGAGGTAGAGCCCATCCACCCGGAGGTAGAAGATAAAATTGTAGAAGTGGATGTCACCTTTCAAACTTTATCTTGTAAGGAACAGGGAAACGAAATATACTTTTGCCGTGTTTCTACCGGCCCAAAGGTTGTACCCCCAGGAAAAAACAAAAGAGAATGGGCTACTCCGCTTGGCAAGCATACCATTTGGAGAAAGCTGGTTTCGGTTCATATGACCGGAGGTACAACCGGAGGAGGCTATGATTTGCCTGGTATCGGGTGGACGACACTTTTTTCAGGCAAAGGCATGGCCATTCATGCCACTTATTGGCATAATTCTTTTGGCACCCCTACTTCTCATGGTTGTGTCAACCTTACCCCAGAAGATGCTTTATGGGTATTCCGATGGACCGCGCCTGTGGTGCCTTTTACCCAGGGTGATATTACGGTAACCAGTGAGGGGGGCACAAAGGTGATCGTGAAGGAAACTTGAAATCAAATTTTTGTAACCTTTGGTTTTGGAGCGTTTGAGTATGGAACTTACAAATATCGGTATCGGGTTAGCCTTTCTAGCTGGCATAGCCTCTTTTCTATCTCCATGCGTCTTTGCGCTTGTACCGGCATATATTGGCTACCTGGGAGGCCGGTCTGTGGCTCATACGAGCGGGGAGGGTGTGAATCGTTGGCAGACATTGAGTCATGCCATTTTTTTTGTGCTTGGCTTTAGCCTGGTGTTTATCATTCTAGGAGTGACCACCTCGGTGATTGGTGGATGGTTGTATGATATGCGCGTCTGGTTGGCACGGATTGGGGGAATCGTTGTGATCATCTTCGGTGTACACATGACCGGTTTAGTGCGCATTCCATTTTTGGAAATCGACTTGCGTGTCCATTCAGCTCCAGCTCGAAATCGGGGATATTTGTCTTCTCTTTTGATGGGCATTTTCTTTTCCGCGGGCTGGTCTCCTTGTGTGGGCCCGATATTAGGAACAATCCTGACATTAGTGCTGAATGGCGCTTCGATATCTTATAGTGTGATTTTACTTTCCGCATATTCTCTTGGCTTGGGGATACCATTTTTATTCGCAGCCATGCAAATCAGCCTGATTGCGCACGTCATTCGCCGTTATGGGAAGCTGATGCGCGCCGTGGAGATTTTCATGGGGGTCGTTCTGATTATGGTCGGGGGGTTGTTATTTAGCGGACAGTTTGTACGACTCGCCTCGCTGGGTACATTTTTTTCCAGTTATGATGAATTGGCTCTGGGCAGGTTGTTATTTGCCATCTTTTTTAGCTTGTTGATATTGGCGATATTGCCGGCGATGATTGCTGCTAGAAAGGGAAGAAATTTCTGGGATTGGTGGTTTTTTGGCATTGGGTTATTCCCTGTTGCCCTCATAATGGCTGTATTACTCGAAAGTACAATCCCCCAGGTTCATGAAGAGGCAAAGTAATATGTCAACTCTGGCAAAGATTGCATTGGGTGTGGTGGCAGGGTTAGTTCTGGGTTTGTTCATCATCTCTAAGGGAGAAATATTGGATCAAGGCTTAGAGAGACCTCGCCGGGACATCTCTACTTTTCCAGGCAAAGGCTCGCCGGCGATGGACTTTAGATTGCGAACGCTCGATGGCACTGACCTCGGGCTGGAAGACTTTCGTGGTAAGGCGGTGTTATTGAATTTTTGGGCTACTTGGTGTGGACCTTGCACTCTAGAGATGCCGATTTTTAATCGCTATGCCCAGGATTTCAAAGATGATTTGACCGTTTTAGGGGTAAATATGCAAGAATCGACTTCTGTGGTTCAGGAGTTCATCCATTCGAACGGCATCCAATATCCCATTTTGCTCGATGAACAGGCAGAGGTGGCGAGGCGATACCAGGTGACCGGATTGCCAACCACATATGTGATCGATCAACATGGTATGATCCTCGCTGTGCATGTGGGCTATATGAGCGAAGCCCAATTGGTTGATTATTTAGGAGAACTCGGGTTATTGCCATGATGGTAGTTAAATTGTTTAGTCGGCAAGGTTGCCATTTATGCGATGAGGCATTGGAACACTTGAACACCCTTCAAGCTATTTACCCTCATCAGGTTGAGGTAGTGGACATTGAACAAGATAGTCAATTGCTGCAACGCTACGCCTTGATTATCCCTGTGGTACAGGTGGGTCCTTACGAATTGAAGGCGCCATTCACACTGCAGGACCTTCAAGTGACATTAGGCGCCGCATATGATCGCATGATGCACCTCGCACGTATCGAGAATTCGCCAAATTTTCAAGCCGTGCGCCAACCTATGAAATGGTCTTTTGCAGATCGTTTTACCGAATGGATCTCACGCCACTATATGGCTTTCTTCAATTTTCTGGTTGCGGTTTACCTTGGAATCGCATTTCTGGCGCCGGTCTTCATGAAGTTTGGTTACCAACTACCGGCGACGATCATTTATCGGGGGTACAGCTTGGTATGCCATCAACTATCTTTTCGCTCCTTTTTCTTATTTGGCGATCAAATTGTTTATCCTCGCCAGGCCGCTGGCTTAGATGGCTGGCGAAGTTTTGAGGAAGCTACGGGACTAAGCGAACAAGCCGATGGACGAGCATTGGATCTTGCCAGGCAGTATGTGGGTGAAGAAGGCATCGGATACAAAGTTGCTTTGTGTGAGCGGGATTTAGCGATTTACATAGGGATATTGATCTTTGGTTTGATCTTTTCTTTGACAGGAAGGAGAATCCCCCCACTACCGTGGTATTGGTGGATTTTGATCGGCATCATTCCTATTGGGGTGGATGGACTGAGCCAGTTGCTCAGTCAACCTCCT
The DNA here is from genome assembly GCA_037439525.1 of Anaerolineae bacterium. Taxonomy (GTDB): domain Bacteria; phylum Chloroflexota; class Anaerolineae; order Anaerolineales; family UBA4823; genus JBBIVW01. The sequence continues at coordinate 351,461 of JBBIVW010000001.1, read as the reverse complement.
TTTAGCTTGTGGGCGTTTCGTGAGAGCACCCCTTTGATGCGCGTGCTTACGGGTGGCTTGTTCGGAATGGCAACTGCATGGTTTGGTTATCCCCTGGTTGAGGAGACGATGTCAGAAACACGCAACATTATGGCGGAAAAAAGGGCGCGATGGATGAGCCTTGCCAGAGAATGACTTATGGGGATCATTCCTATGCCTTTTTATCAATCGGGTGAAGTTCGTTACTTTACATTTGCCCTCATGGAAGATGAGGGGGTAAAACATGCCATTTTTACGCGCCGAGGTGGTTACAGCCCTGTTCCTTGGAGTTCGTTGAACATGGGGGGCACCGTGGGGGATGATCCACAACGAGTGCGTGCCAACCATGAATTGGCATTTTCTGTTCTGGGGTTGGATTTGCGCAATAAATTCGATGTCTGGCAGGTGCACGGTAGCGAGGTGGTTTGTACTTCTTCACCGCGCCCTCCCGATACGTTCCCTCAAAAAGGGGATGCCATTTTCACCGATCAACCTGGCGTGGTTTTGTTCATGCGTTTTGCGGATTGTGTTCCGGTCTTGCTCTATGATGCCAAACGCCATGTCATCGGAATCGTGCATGCTGGCTGGATGGGAACTGTGCAAAGGGTGGTGAGGAAGGCATTAACCGTGATGCAGCGCCAGTATGGCTCAACACCTAAAGATGTCTTGGCCGGAATCGGTCCAGCCATTGGCGCGGATCATTATGAAGTTGGTAATGAGGTGGTCGAGCAATTAAAACGCTCCTTTGGAGATGATGCTGAGCGTTTTATAAACCATGAGAAAAGAGCTAATGGAGAAAATGGGATAAAATTGGATCTATGGCAGGCGACTGTGTTTCAATTGAAGGAAGCTGGAGTCGCGCAGATCGAACTGGCCAACCTTTGCACTGCTTGCCATGTTGAAGATTGGTACTCTCATAGAGCCGAAAATGGAAAAACAGGAAGGTTTGGAGCGCTGATTACGCTTTAAGTACATCGAAAAGCTGTATGGAAATCTCTCGTGTTCAGGCCGAAGTCATTGAGCACAACTATCGCCTTGTGCAGGAGCGTATTGCTCATGCGGCTGAGAGCGTGGGGCGAGATGTTGATGAAATTAAAGTGGTTGTGGTCACAAAAGCTCATCCGCTTGACACGATCAGGGCTGCAGTTCAAGCTGGTCTACAGGTTTTTGGGGAGAATTACATAGAAGAAGGGGTGCAGAAGATCACAAGCCTGGAAGGCGAATTACCGCTAGAATGGCATATGATTGGGCATATCCAGAGCCGAAAAGCAGAAGCAGCTTGTCGTTATTTTCATTGGATTCATTCATTGGATAGCGTCAAATTAGCCCACAGACTGGACCGCTTCGCAGAGATGTATCAGAAGAAGGTGCCCGTGTTGTTGCAATTTAACATTAGCGGAGAAGGCACGAAGCACGGTTGGGCTGCTTGGGATGAAGCTTTGTGGGAGAACCTCCTGGAGGACGTCTCGAAAATCATGGTTTTACCCAATCTAGATATTCAGGGTGTCATGGGCATACCACCATTTGAGGCGCAGGGCGAGGCAGCACGACCTTTTTTCCGCCTTCTTAGACGCTTGCGTGATTTTTTAAGGAGGCACTTCTCTGAACGGGAGTGGCCGCATCTGTCCATGGGCATGAGTGCAGACTATGAGGTGGCGGTACAGGAAGGAGCTACCATGTTGAGGATAGGTACAGCCATTTTGGGTCCTAGAATTTAGACGCATCGAAACAGGAGATTTAAATGGCAGTAGGAATCATTGTTGAAATCTTGCATCGAATTTTTCAATTGCTGAGCCTGTTGATCGTGGTACATGTGATCCTCTCATATTTTATGTCACCATATCACCCCGTACGGCAGCTCTTAGATCGACTTGTGCTGCCCATGCTAAGGCCCATTCAAAGGTTGCTCCCCCCGACAGGGTCATTGGATTTCAGCCCGATGATTTTAATCATCATAATTCAGATTCTTGACGCCGTGGTATCGGCATTACTGCGTTCAATTTAGGGGAGGCATATCATGACCCCGCGTCAATTCAAATTCCACGATGGAGGGAGAGGCGCAGCCCTGGCAGTCCGGGTGACGCCACGCGCCAAGCACGATTGCATCACAGGCGTTATGCAAGATGGCACTGTAAAGATATGTCTGACCTCCCCACCAGTCGAAGGAAAGGCGAATCGCGCCTTGATCGAACTCCTTTCAAGCATATTATCGATACCTGCATCCAACTTCGAAATTGTCGCCGGCAAGAATTCAAGAGATAAATTGGTTTCGGTGATTGGTATTGAAGCTCAACAATTGCAGGAGAAGATCGTTGCCTATTTAGAGAAGAATAAGTGATTACATTCGAGGCAGTTCAATCGCCATAGACGTGTTGTAAACCGTATTGCACGGGCGAAGGGAGTTTTATCCCACAACGTTGCAAGTGTTCCAGGGCAAAGAATGACCATTCCTGGACTTCTCCCCTGTTGGAAAAATATAGCTGATACAAAGGTAAGAGCAGCTCTTCTGTAGCTTTTGAAAATAGATAAAACAGGGCGTTGAGTTTCTGTTCCTCATCCCCATCGCGCAAAAGCTTTTGGAGCAGCTCTACAGAGGGTTTTCCCGGAGCCACGCCGATACCGTGTGCGCTGGCATACCGAATCAACCATGTCGATTCGTGCAAAGGAGGCAGTGGCTTCGGTACGCGCCAGGCGCCTTTTTGCAATTGCTCCAGTGCTTGCGTGGCTGAATCTTGAACCAGCCACTCGGAGTCGTTGAGCTGTAATTCGAAGAGGATATTTTGCGCTTGCTTGGTGGCGATACGGAATAAGCCAGAGACGGCAGCTCTCCGAACAGACGAATTGACATGTCGGCTGGCTTCTTCTAGGATCGAGAAGCCCTCTTCTGCGTGGTTCGAAAGCGCCATTGCGGCGTAGCGTTTGCTGATTTCATCGCCATGCAAGAGCTTGTAAGCAACTGCTTCCAAGGCGCTCTCATCTCCTAGAGCGACCAATGCTAATAGCGCCGCGTTTTGAATTTGAGGTGATACTTCTTCCAAAAGGTTTTGCAATAGAGGGATCGCTGGTTTGTCCTTTAATACGCCACATCCTAAAGCAGCCAGGTGGTGCACGGATGACCTATCACTTGACAACAAACGCCTTAAAAGCACATCCACACCAATATCCGAAAGGCGTATCAGTGCCGTGAGCGCCCGCGCTCGAAGCGTTTCCGCAATGCCTTCATTTTGCAGAACGCTTGCCAGACGACGCAGTAGTTGTTTGCTCCATTCATACTCTATAGGCGTATAAGGCAACCAGCGTGCAACTTGGAACAGCTCTCTCAATGTGGGGTTTTCAACTTCATCGACGATATAGGTGTTCAACCAACTTGGTGATGGGTTTGAAACGGCCAGGAATTTGAGTGTCTCTGCTGCTGTGGTCCAGGGTTGATGATGGATGACTTGATGCATCTCTCCAGATTGGCTCATCGGTTCCCACGCGAGATATGCCGCGATCGTAGGATGGCAAAAGCTGTATCTGCCTTCCTGGCGTTCAATCATAAGGCCACTGTCGGTCAAGGCTGAACACAAAGCGGAGGTGTTGATTTTACGGTAAGCCTGGTTTATAGGAGTGTCGCTGTCTTTCTCCGTGGATTGCTCGGAGGGAATCGGAGCTTCGGTTCGTGAACGCGATGGGGCAGGAGATTGGGATTGTAAGTTGGATTGGATATAACCAAAGCCGTTGAGCACGGTGAATGCAGCCACGATTTTGAGCGTTTCACGGTACTTTTCTGGCAGGTGCGCCGTCGTTCGGCGGAAAAAGGCTTCCAGCGCGTCAGCGACCGTATGCCCGACAATTTCCCCGCTGGATGCTGCCCAAAGTGTGAGCGTCAGTTCGAGAGGGGAGAAAAAGGTTACTTTTTGCCTGAGCCAGCCATAGATGAGCCTCGGGTCTAGGAATTGGCTCTGTTTATGGTAGAGTGGGGCGATTTTCTGCTCCCATTGGGTGATCCATTTTTTGATGAACGCTTCCCGTTGAGTTTCATGCCAAAAGGCAATCGCCATGGGAAAAGCATCAAGGGAAGTGAGCGTGCCGTAATAATCGAAAGAGGAGGTGACGACATACTGCAACCCTGGAAATGTTTGGGAGAGTTGGGCAATGAATTCGGCGACTTCGTCGAATTGAGCTTTGGGTAGCTCATCCATACCATCGAGCAGCAATAATAGCTTTCCTGAAGATAGCAGCGTGTGGAGCAACTTGCGGAGCCTCGATTCAGGGATCGGCGGGCGCGAGGGTTTTATCGCTTTAATGAGCGTTTCTAGCACGCTCTGGTTTGGTCCAAGCGATAGCTCTAATTCTGCAACATGTATCAGCAATGGCAAGCGCCAGCGTTCATCTTCCCCTTTATGGTATGAACGGATCAATTCGCATGTCAAATGAGCCAGAGCAACGCTTTTACCTGCGCCTGGATGTCCCATTAGAATGAGGTTCGCTCCTCTGCTTAGTGCCTCACGCAGGGAGATGGTCGGAGCCTGGTAAAATGCGGCCAGTTCGGGGAAATCGGGGCAATAAGGGATGACGGTATCGGTAATGTCGATATCCAAAGGGTTTTCAACAAATTCAACCGCCAGTGGGGGCAGCATAATGCGCGGTGGGATGACGATCTCATCCAAAGAAAACAGCGATTGTGCGATATGCCAGGATTGCGCTTTTTGCAGCATGGCGTTCATCAGGTGCGTCTCATCGCTTATCGAGACCTTTTCTTTTTGTTGAAGCAAGCTGGCTTTGAAGAGATTACGCAATGTGCTGAGGAAGAGTGGATAGACCTTTCCCATCAGCCAAGAGAAAATGATCCCTGCCAGAAAGCCGATCCAGAAAACTAAAGGATTACTGAGCATCTTTCTGAAAATATCGCCCATGGCTAACCTGCATATAGAATGCGACCACATGAGTCGCATCGGCTGATCTCATTTGGTGAGTGAGCACGGTGCAATAGAGCTTTATTGAGGATCGAGCCACATGCTGAGCACGTCTGGTCGTGTACTTTTGAGACAGCAATACCATGTCGCGTCTCGCGTAGCTTCTGGTAGGTGGCCAGATCTTCGGCTAAGATCGTTGAAATGACTGCCTGACGCTCTGTTTCAAATTGAGCCGCTTTATTTTCAAGGTCTGTCTTTTCGATGAGTAACTCCTGGCGCAATTGTTCTTTTTGAGCCATCAATTGCTGAAGTTCTGCATAACGTTCCTTCTCTTTAACGGCTGCCTCCTCTTCGATGAGCATGGTTTCAAGTAGGTTGTCTTCCAGTTGCTCTAAGTAGCGTTTGAGTGCCTGGACTTCATTGTTCAAATCTTCGAGCTCTTTCGGATTGCGTATTTTCCCCCCATATAAAGATGCCTCGCTTTGTGAGATTTTTATCTTATAGTGTTGAACGGTTTGTTCTATCTCGTGTTGTTTTGCTAGAGCTGTTTCCAGCGCAGATTTTGCACTTTCCCACTCTGCCCTCGCCTGGATGATATTTTGCTCATCTTGGAGGGTAATCTCAATCTCCTGAAGACGTAGCTTTAGCCTGTCGATTTGGCTGTCTATTTGTTGCAATCGATACAGTTTGAATGGCCGGCTCATACATACCGATTATAGAGAATGAGCGCCAATAAAGCAAGACTTATAGACATATACCGAACAAAACGGCAAGGTCTATTGAGGCTGCTTGACACCTTGATTATTGAGTTGTATAGTTCTGGTCATCAACCTGAATGGGTGCACCTCATGGAAATTCAATCGCTCACTGTGCCACGCAGAAGATGGGGAATTTATGGCATCGCGATGGTTTTCATTGGCATTGTCACATTGCCTTATCTCCTGGGTTTCCTTGTTCAAGGTGATGATTATGTTTTCACCGGCTTCCTGCTCAATCCCATAGATGGAAATTCGTATCTGGCGAAGATGTATCAAGGCTTTCGGGGGGATTATAAGTTTCGCCTGCCTTACACTGCCGAGCCTGGTGAAGGTGCCTATTTGTTTATCTTCTACCTGTTTCTTGGCCATTTAGCCAGGCTCTTTCACCTCCCATTGATCGTCGTGTTTCACGTGGCGCGCATTTGTGGCGCTATTGCTTTGATCGTTTCCGCGGTGCGCTTGCTCGAGCATCGATTAGGAGAACGCCAAGAGCTGTTAAGCTTTCTAAGTCTTCTGCTTTTCGGTTCGGGGATGGGGTGGTTAGGGCTGATATTTGGACACTTTACCATGGATTTTTGGGTAGCAGAAGCCTTTCCATTCTTGTCCGCGTATTCATCTCCGCATTTTTCTTTAGGGTTAGCCGCATTGTTATTTCTGGTCACCCCTAGAGAAGGGCAGAGTGAGCAGGGAGAGGAGGTAAACAGACAGAGATTTGGCACGGAGTTTTTCCTCTCCTTCTCCATTTCACTCTTCCTGGCAACGATGTCGCCATTTGCCATAGTGCTCGGTTTAATCCTGCTGGCAGGTTGGTTTGCCTATGCTCACTGGGTAAAGATATTTTGGGGTACATCATCCGTCTCTGGCGTGCAAAAAAAGCGCGCACTGGCGCGAATATGTGGCCTGGCGATCGGGGGACTCCCTTTGCTGGTTTATGACCTTGCTATTGTACGCCTCCACCCTGTGCTTATAGGGTGGGATGCTCAGAATGTCACCAGAACAGCACCATTATGGGATACCATCCTATCGTTTTCACCAGCTTTGCTATTGGCTGTGTTTGGCAGTGTGTCAGTGATAAGAGAGAAACGAGACAGTGTATCTTTCCTCGCGTTTTGGACACTGGTTGCGATTTTGTTAGCCTATCTGCCCTATGCCCTTCAGCGAAGGTTTTTATTCGGTGTCTATGTCCCCATCGCCGTCTTGGCAGTTTTGGGGATGCAGTGGCTGTTTAGAAACCTGAAAAGCCGCTGGCGAAGGTTATGGGTAAGCCTCGTTTTCTTATCTTCGGTTTTGACCAATGTTGTCGTACTATTGACCGGCGTAAGCGCGATCCTGCGGCATGACCCTCGAATATACCTGACCCAGGCTGAGAGCCATGCTTTGGAATGGCTATCTCTGAATTCCCCTCCAGATTCTTTCGTCATCGCCTCACCCGAAATGGGGCTTTTCGTCCCCGCTTATACCGGGAGGCGTGTTTTCTATGGGCACCCCTTTGAAACGGTGAATGCTGAAGAACAACGCGCGATGGTTGAACGTTTCTATCAAAAATTTACCATTGACACTAAAAGAGCCGTGGCTCCATGGCAAGGATTTAGGCCTTTATATATTTTTTTTGGCCCTCGCGAAAAGCCCTTGGGAGAAGTGCATGAGACCAATGACGTCAAAGTCGTATTCTCAGATAAGGAAGTGTACATCTTTCAAGTCATGACCCCATGAGATTTTTATGTGCCCTCTGAGATTTCACGGATGTCTCCTACGATGGTGAGAAGCAGATTCCTCCAATCCTTGGAACGATATGAATGGAAAAGGTGGATGCCTTATGCTCTCTTGGTCCTTCCCGTACTGTTTGTTTTTCGATCACCTCATGGATTTCCATATCCCTCTGAAATCGCAAGATATTCGGATTTCACATTGACTCATTATGCCCATGCGCTTTTCATCCAGAAAGAGCTAATCGGCGGTCGCGGTGTGCCGTTGTGGAATCCGTACATTTATAGCGGGACACCATTTTTTGCCAACCCACTTTCTGGGCTGACTTATCCTCCAGGGTGGTTGGCTTTGTTGTTCCCTTTGCCATTTGGTTTGAATTTCTGCCTTGCGCTGCATCTTTGGTTAGGGAGCATCGGGATGTACACCTGGTTGAAAGCCAACGCTATTTCTTCTTTTCCGGCGTTGTTTTCTGCAACAGGGTTTATCTTGCTACCTAAAGTCGTCGCCCATTATGGCGCAGGCCATGTCAGTTTGTTATACGCCTTTGCATGGACGCCGTGGCTTCTTTGGGCAATCAATAGAAGAAGACAGGTATGGGAAATTCTTTTCTTGAGCCTGGTGGTGCTTGCTGATGTGCGCTGGGGGATATATGCGATATTCCTTTGGGCTTTTTATTATCTATACAAAGCCATTAGCCGAGATTGGTCATTTTCTGTAATAACCCAGGCAACGAGGAATCTGAGTATTGCCTTATCTTTATGCGCGCCTCTTCTCATACCGCTGGTTGAATTCACCCGATATTCTACCCGATCCGACATGCGCCTGGAGGACCACCTGATCTATTCTTTTCCTTTGGAACGCACCTTGCAATTTCTGTTTCCTGATTTTGGCGGTTTTCACGAATGGATCGTTTACCCGGGGGCAACGATCACATTGATGGTTTTATTGCAGTTTTTTCGGAGAAAACGGGATACATCCGCACAATTTTGGATGCTCATTTCGGTAATTGCGCTGCTTTTTTCATATGGTGGCAACTTGCCATTTTTGAAAGTGCTGTTCTCATTGCCTGTATTCGATTTATTGCGGGTACCCTCGAGAGCATTATTTCTCGTTGGCTTAGGTGGCTTAGTTTTAGCCGCGCACACCTTAGAGGCTCTTTGCAACCAGGCTGGGGATTTTCATCTTAAACGCGTAAACCTATTTTTATTTGGGTTGTTGGTATTTTGCTGGGGAGCGTTCTTTGGTAGCTGGTGGCTTACAGGTGAAAGGCTAGACAACGTGCTCTGGGGGACAATTGTTGTTTCATGCACCTCATTGTTGATCCTTGTTCACTTAAATCGTCACCTTCCACGAGGCGTGATCCTAGTTGTCATCTTTGCGCTTGGTTTGCTGGATTGGGGCATAACCGACCTTTCGTTATATTCTGTAAAGCTTGCATCCGACACAACTTTCGAGCATCAAGACCTGTTAGAATTCCTCATCGACCAGCAGGATGGTTTGTTTCGGGTTTATTCTCCGACATATAGCTTGCCTCAAAATCTGGCAGTGCAATATGAGATCCATCTCGTTGAGGGAGTTGACCCGTTGCAATTGAAGGACTACCGCACGTTTTTTGTACTCGCAAGCGGTGTGCCTTATACCCATTACCAGGTTACTCTACCCGCATTTGAAAGTGGCAATCCGGATGAGGACACACGCGGCTACACACCAAATGCGCCGTTGTTGGGATGGTTAAACGTACGGTTTGTGATCTCGTCATTTCGACTGGAAGTGGCAGGCCTTCGCTGGTTGAAAGAATTAGACCAACTTTACTTATACGAGAATGAACAGTACCGCCCCAGGGCATGGTTAGAGAGCGGTGGTAGTGAGACTGAGCGGGCAACTGAAGATGTCCAGATTGTGCTTTGGACGCCGAATCGCATCGTGCTACATGCGAATGGACCGGGTAGATTGGTGCTTTCCGAAATGCTATACCCCTCCTGGAAAGCCAGGGTGGATGGAAAGATTGTAAACATTGAACCGGTACATGAAATCTTTCGTGGAGTACAACTTGATAGCGGAGAACATATTATCGAGTTCACAATACAACCTTGGAGTTTATATCTTGGTTTATTCCTCAGTGTATGTGCCCTAAGCATACTTGCCCTGCTCAAGCGGCGCTCGAATCTATGAGATGCACCTTTTGCAAGAGTAAACGCATGTCTCCTTCTGAACGAAATCCCCGCATGCATCAAGCTGAACGCTGGTGGGTTTTTGCGTTTACTTCAGTGGTGTTATTCTTGACTACATTGCCCTATCTTTTGGGCTACCAGCTTCAGGGAGAGATGTTCCGTTTCGCCGGCTTTGTGTTTGCGGTGGAGGATGGGAACTCCTATATTGCCAAAATGTTGAGCGGCTACGCTGGCGCATGGCTGTTCAAAACCCCTTATACACTCATGCCCCAGAGCGGCGTTCTGGTGTTTATACCTTACTTGTTATTAGGGAAGCTAGCCGCACCGCCGGGCTTGCACGAACAACATGTCGCCCTCTACCACTTATTCCGGTTATTCTCAACTTTTTTCCTCGCATATGTGACCTATGCGTTTATTTCTTTTTTTATGGAAGATGTGCGATTAAGAAAATTCGGTTTGGCCCTCTCCATGGTTGGAGGAGGTTTAGGATGGTTCAGCGTGCTAATGGGTCAGGACATGCTGTTCGGCTCCATTCCTTTAGATTTCTATTCACCCGAAACATTTGGATTCCTGAGTATTTACGGTATTCCGCATTTGGTGATGGCAAGGGCGTTAAGTTTTCAGGTTTTTTTAGAATACCTGCGATTATTTAGAGCCACCGACCTGACCTCCAGGCAGATCAAATTGGCATATGTCCGCGCAGGCCTAAGTTGGTTGGCGGCTGGCTTTTTTCAACCCATCAATATGGCGATTGTCGGCTTTGTGCTCTTCATTCATGGTCTCGGTTTGGCTTGTATCGAGAGATTCCAAATCAAAGAAGACATGCGTCAAGTAGTCACGCGTTTGAAAAAAAGGCTTTCATTTTTTATCGGTTGTGGTGCCTTGCCTGGATTGTACTTGATGGTTCTTTTCCTCGCCGCGCTACAAGACCCGTTCTTACAAGCTTGGGCGGATCAGAACCGCATCCGTTCGCCGCACCCACTACATTACCTGTTGGCGTACGGCTTGATCGTTCCTTTTGCCATTATAGGTGGTAAAAAGCTCATGCGAGAAGACAGGGCGTCTGGATCATTCCTGGTGCTTTGGGCGATTTCTTTACCTGTGCTTGCCTACATCCCGATCAACTTACAACGCCGCCTCCCAGATGGAATCTGGGTAAGCCTGGTTACCCTGGCGATGGTGGCGCTGGCGCCTCTGAAGCAGGAAATTCCCTCTGCTCCCTTCACTCGCCCGCGCAGATTTGCAATGTTGTTGTGGTTCACTTTTCCTTCCAGCCTGATATTGCTCTTTGGGGGGATGAGAGGGGTCTTCAGCCATAACGAAGTGATCTTTCGCGCGGCAGATGAAGTGCGGGTTTTTGAAGCGCTTGCCAGAGAAGCTGCGCCGGGAAGCGTGGTGTTGAGCGCGTACCGAACGGGGAATGCTTTGCCCGCCTGGGCTCCCTTGCGCGTTGTCGTGGGTCACGGGCCGGAGAGTGCAAATTTAGATGCATGGAATTCGCTTGTGCGCCAATTTTATCAACAGGAAACACCCTTGGAGCGTCAGGATTTTTTGCAAGAGTATCAGATTGCCTATGTGTTTTGGGGACCGGCGGAGCGCTCTTTGGGCGATTTCCGAGTGGATGAGGCTCCTTTCTTATCCCTGGTTGCCTCCTCGGGAGAGTACGCCGTATATCGTGTGGAGAACAATGGATTGACCCCGTGATGAAGACTGGTTTTCAAAGCCTCGCTAAAAGCATTGGCTTGATTCTGCCGTTAGGAACGCTAGGAGCTTTGCTTTTTGCACCCATCGTGCTGGAGCAAAAAGCGCTTTATTGGGGAACTCCAGCTTTGCAATTCGTTCCCTGGTGGAAGTTGTCTTGGGAAGCGATCAGAGGTGGAGAATGGCCTTTATGGAATCCTTACCTGGGTATGGGAGCACCTCTTCTGGCAAACTACCAGAGCGGGGTTTTCTATCCGCCTCACTGGGTATATTTCCTTCTCTATCAATTTGGCGGGACTCCAATGATGGCTTGGGGGATGGCACTCATGGTTGGTTTGCACCTCTTCTGGTCAGGTCTGGGTATGGCTTTGCTGCTACGTCGCTTGGGAGGCAGCCAGGTGTCGCAACAAGTGGGCGGACTTGCTTTTGGGTTTTGTGGTTATTTGGTTTCGAGGGCTGGGTTTCTAAGCATCAATGCCACAGTAGCCTGGCTGCCCTGGATTATCTGGAGCCTGACACCATCACAGGTAGGGGAAAAGGGCACATTTCGCTGGAAGTTTTCCAAACGTAGTTTCATCACTGTGGTGTTGCTCAGCATGCAATGGCTTGCCGGACACGCCCAGCTTGCCTGGTACACATTAATTTTGGCGCTTTTATGGTTGGGGTTTTGGGCGTTGGTTTTGCTTCCAAGCAGTCATGGGGATGCATTGCCCGAAGGTTGGTGGGCGCCCATACGGATGCGTCTGAAAAACTTGGGCAATGCATACGGGAATTTCCTCCTGACCATGATCTTGAGCGCAGGGCTTTGCGCTGCACAACTCCTGCCCACTTTGGAATATCTCTGGATTTCTCAGCGAGGCTCAGCCGTAGATGCGGGAATGGCGATGACCTATTCTTTCTGGCCTTGGCGGTTGTTGACATTCCTCGCGGCGGATGTCTTTGGCAACCCCGCTTCGGGAGATTATTGGGGATATGCCAACTATTGGGAAGATGCCGTGTACCTGGGCTTACTGCCATTCGTTTTGGCGATGTATATGGGTTTTCGTGCGCTGCGCAAGGTTTCTCGTAAAATCGATACCGAAGGGGATGGCTCGGGAAAAGCTTTGCGATTTACTCAATTGAGTCGCTTTTCCTGGCTATTATTTCTTTTCGCCCTGATATTGGCTTTAGGCAGAAATTTGCCTGTTTTTCCATGGTTGTATCAGCATATTCCTACGTTTGATCTCTTTCAAGCCCCCACACGCTTTATGATTTGGGGAGAATTTGCTCTGTCTTTGATGGCTGGGTTGGCAATTGACATAATCCAACGACCTGCGAGGCGCGGGCTGTATTGGACGCGCCTGGCAACGGCAGGCGCCTTCTCCATCTTCCTTGGCGCTGGATTGACCCACCAATTCTTACCAGAGATTCACCCTACTTTTATTCGCTCTTTTATGCGCCTGGGTTGGTTAGGCTTTGCTGTGGGGTTGCTGATCCTTACCAACCCATCGCCAGATGTCGGGAGGCCTGGTATTAACCTGCACGGGGTGCTCAAACACGTCTCGATAAAAACACTCTGGAATTACGCGGTGATTGCATTGTTGATTGTGGATTTGTATCTGGCTGGAAAGAGCCTAAACCCTGGTATCGATTTGGAGTTTTATGCGCCGTATTATCGGGGGCGCATAAACCTGGAACATCGTGTCTTCATGCCTGAAAGTGTGGAGTACGCGCTCAAGTTCGAACGCTATTTCCGCTTTGACCGTTTTCAAACCCATGAGAACTGGCTGGATTTGAGAAACTCATGGCTGCCAAACATGTCTGCCTTGGATTTAATCGCCTCAGCAAACAATTTTGACCCGATCCTGCCGGCTCATTATGCCGCGTGGATGGAACGCCTGGAGGCACTCCCCGAAGATGTACGGAATGTTTGGCTGGATTGGATGGATGTGGGTTATGTGGTACCACCGATAACTCAAGCTAATGATACCCTTGAGTTGACAGCGCGGACAGGCGCGCAACGGTTTTGGTGGTCTTCTTGTGCCAATTTTATTCCACACGAGGGGATGGTGCTTGATCTACTGAGCAACCCTGCTTCAATGCCGCGCCTGTATCTGATCGAGGAACCACGTCAGAGTGCGCGGGACGAAGCGCCATGTCAGCCCGTTGAGTGGGGTGAGGTGGTCATCAGGGAAGAAACTTTCAATCACCTTCGATTCAGCGTAGTAACAGAAGCGCCAGGTTATTTGATGATTTCCGACACCTGGATGCCGGGCTGGAGCGCAATTGTGGATGGACAAGCGGCACATGTTTATCGGGCAAACTTTTTGTTTAGGGCGATCTACCTCGAGGCAGGAAACCATGAGGTGCAAATGGTGTATGATCCTATCGCCTTCCGCTTAGGCATCTGGATCAGCGCATTGTCATTGCTTTCCTTTGTGGGTCTGTGGTTTTATCGCATTCTTCAGGGCAGAAGAAGTTGACCCGTATTCCGCGTTTTTCCCCTCTTCTGGTCGTTTTCATTTTGAATGCTGTGCTTGCATTGGGGATGATTTTCGGTCCTGGTGGAGGGGATGCGCTTTATCTGGCACGGCTGGGGACGCGCTTTTCTCTTGGCGATCCGGCAGGGACCTCTGGTTATGATGGCCAGTTTGTCTATTACATTGCTACTGATTTTTCTCCAGAGAAAGTCAAAGACAAGCTGGATGTGCCCGCCTATCGCTATCAGCGTATTCTGTATCCGTTGCTGACGCGCGCGTTATGCTTGGGTAATTTTTCTTGTTACCCATGGATGATGATAGCGCTGAATCTTATCTCGTTGGTTCTAGGGACATGGTGTTTGATGGAAATCTTCCGCCGGTTTTCGATCAACCCGTGGTATGCACTCCTTTTTGGCCTGTGGGCTGGATTTACCCTGGCGCTGATTGTTGATTTGCCAGAGCCAATGGCATATGCCTTGGTTAGCGCCGCGGTTCTGTTTCGATTGCAAAAACGCGCCTGGGTTTCAACGTTGTTATTCGGATTGGCCCTCTTCACGAAAGAGGTGACTATTTTATTCTGGATAGCAGCGTTTCTCGAAGACTTGTTGCGGCGAAATGTGAAGAACCTCGCTTTATTGACCGGATTAGGTTTGATGCCCTTTATATTATTTCAATATTGGCTGTGGAAGGTGTTTGGTCAACCCGGCATTGGGAGTGGCGGGGAAATGGCTAGCGGTTTTGAAATCATTCCGCTCATGGGGTTGTGGCGCATCGGAGAGTTTAGCGTGCTGTATCTGGCGGGCATGTTTGTCGTTTTTGGCCCCACATTGATCCTTCCCGCGTTTTGGGGGATTTGGCAATCTATAAAATGCTGGTGGAGCAAAGAGCGCAACCTGTTCTCATTTGCCCTTTTTCTCAATGCTGTTATGCTCTTGTTCCTGCCTTTCTCAACCTTTCGTGAAACCGGAGGTTTGATCCGCCTGGGCAGCGGTTTAGTCGTTTCTCTGCTATACTTCTGTGGCCGCTACCGCAAGGTGAGGGTTTTGAACTTACTCGCGATTACTCTGGTACTTAATGTGTTCCTGTTTAAATGAAGATTCGCAGTAGAGGATGGTGTCTAGAGGATGACCATTGTCCAGGAAGTTTCCCAAAATTTGTGCGCAAACATCGAGAAAGTTATTGTCGGCAAGCGTGCCACGGTTGAGTTAGCGGTGATTGGCCTCTTATGTCAGGGGCATATTTTGATCGAAGATGTGCCTGGTGTGGGAAAGACGATGCTGGCGCGCAGCCTGGCGCGCTCTCTGGGATGTACATTCAGCCGCATCCAATTCACACCCGATATGCTCCCCAGCGACGTGGTTGGCGTCTCTATTTTCAACCAGGTCAAGCGCGAGTTCGAATTCCGCGCCGGGCCGGTGATGGCGCAAATCGTGCTGGCAGATGAAATCAACCGCGCCACGCCTAAAACGCAAGCCGCTCTTTTAGAGGCCATGGAAGAGAGGCAAATCACGGTTGATGGAGTCACGCGACCCTTGCCCAGACCTTTTATGGTGATGGCTACACAAAACCCGATCGAGTATGAGGGCACATTTCCCCTCCCCGAGGCGCAGGTGGACCGTTTTCTCCTGAAATTGAGGCTGGGATATCCCTCCATGGAGGACGAAATTCGCCTCATGGATCGACAACAATACCGGCATCCTTTGGAGGAGTTATCTCAGGTGGTAGCCATAGAGGAGTTGATCTCTGCTCAAGAGGCGATAAAAGAGGTGTATATAGCCCCATCGTTGAAGCGCTATATCGTGGATCTGGTGCAACAAACCAGAGAGCATGGCGAAGTGTACCTGGGCGCCAGTCCACGGGGCAGCCTGGCGTTATATCGCACTGCGCAGGCAAAAGCTGCCATGATTGGTAGGGATTTCGTGCTGCCAGACGACATCAAAGCCCTCGTCGTTCCGACCCTGTCCCATCGCGTGATCTTAGGACCAGGGGCGAGATTGCGCGATCTGAGCGCAGAGCAAGTGGTGCAGGAAATCCTGGTTAGCGTTTCAGTGCCCGGTGGGGATCCGAAGGCTGGGAAACCAGCATAAAAGCTAAATGCTGTCCGTTACTCTATTCTCATGACTCCATCTTTACGTGTGGTTTTGGTGTTATTGGCGGTTAGCATCTTTGCCGGGGCGGTTAGCGGTTTTGATTTTTATTTCCGCTTAGCTTATGTGTGGATCTTCGTCATCGCCAGCAGCTGGGTGATGTCTCGCCTTGCGTTGAGAAATATTCATATCAAGCGCACCTCCAGGACCTACCGTTCGCAAGTGGGTTTGATCTTCGAAGAGCGTTATGAATTGAACAACCGAAGCCGGTTGCCATGCATTTGGGTTGAGGTGCGCGATGAATCCACCTTGCCAGGGGTAAAAGGTTCCCATGTTCTAACCATGATTGGTGGTTTGGAGAGCCGCACGTATCTCTCCCGCACGCGGTTGTACCTCCGTGGGATGTTTCGTTTAGGTCCTACAGTCCTTCATTCAGGAGATTTATTTGGATTATTTCCGGTCAAGGCTGAGTTCCCTGCTGAAAATGAACTCTTGGTTTATCCGGCCATGGTCAATATCGCTCAGTTTTTCTTGCCATTAGGGTTGCTACCCGGAGGCGAAGCGCTCCGCCGACGAACCCAACAAATTACCTCGAATGCCGCGGGGGTGCGCGAGTATGCCCCTGGGGACCCTTTGAATCGTATTCATTGGGTCAGCACCGCCAAACGCGACCGTTTAATGGTCAAGGAGTTTGAATTAGACCCACTGGCGGATGTGTACCTTTTTGTGGATGCCATGGAGATGGTGCAGGCGCAAGAGGATTACCTCATCCCTCTTTTTGACCCACGTGAGGTTTGGAAGAAAAAATTCGTTTACGAGCTTCCGCCTTCGACTTTAGAGTATGCTGTGACCATTGCTGCCTCTTTAGCGCGCTACTATATTCAATGTTCACGCGCTGTAGGTATGGTAGTAGGGGATGCGACCTTGCATATTTTGCCATCTGAAAGAGGTGGCCGTCAATTGGGGAAGATCTTGGAAACACTTGCCCTTGTCCAGGGTAAGGGCCGCATGCCTTTGTTCTATCTCATTGAGGCACAGGCGCGCCACATGCCTAGAGGCAGCACCGTAGTGATCATCACCCCTTCAGATACTGCCGATATCGAACGCATGGCTGATTTGTTGATGCGCCGGGGGATGAAACCGGTCTGGGTGCTATTGGAGAGCAGTTCATTTGGCGGCAAGACGGACACTTATGATTTAGAAAGGTCATTGAGCATACTCGGTGTGGATGTGGTCGTCATCCGCAAAACGGACAGGTTGGAAGAAAAACTTTCGGCATTCTCCCGTTATCGTCGGGCGCCCATTTTTTTGTCGAGGGAAAAGTTTGTTGGTTAATCTGTTCATTTCTTTCTGAACCTGGGCAGGCTTTTTTCTAAGGCATCTACCAATCGATACGTATCGGCATCAGAGTTGTATGCCTGATAAGAAACGCGGATCAGTTTCGTCCCCTTCCAATCCAAAATGGGTACAAAGATGTTCTCCTCTTCCATCAGATATTGTTGCAACCTCTTTGTATCGGTTTCTACGGGTAGGCGCATGGAAACCATTTGCGCGATGAGGTTTTGTGGGCAGAGGGGTATTAATCCAAGCCGAGAGCCAGCCAGGTGGATGAATTCCAGCGCCAATTGGTGGCATTGCAGACGCACTTCTTCCCAATGATGCTGACGCATGAACTCAATCGCCGCGGGAATGCTAAAGATCGCCGATGGGTCTTCGGTTCCCCGCCAGGCGAACTGATCCACGAATTTTGATCCAGTTGAAATGTCTGTATGCTCTCCATACCCCCAAGAAATCACCAATGGTGTGAGTGCTTCTTGCATATTCGGGTGGACATAGAGAAAAGCAGCGCCTTTTGGCGCCAGCATCCATTTGTGACAATTTCCGGTATAAAAATCAGCCTGGAGGGCTTGCAGGTCCAAGTCGATTTGACCAGGGGCGTGCGCGCCATCAATGAGGGTGACAATTCCCTCCTCTCGGGCGCGCTGGCAGATAGGCCCTATCGGAAAGCGAAGCGCAGTAGGTGAGGTAATGTGGCTGAGAAAGATCAGCCGCGTACGCTCAGTGACATGATGCCAGAGCGACTCGATGATAGCTTCGTCACTTTGAATGGGCAGCGGAATTTTAGCCAACACCAGTCTCGCCCCTGTTTTCCGCTGAATGTAGTTCCAGATGATTTCACAGGCGCCGTATTCATGATCGGAAAGCAGGATTTCATCATTTGGATTGAACTGGAGCGATTTAGCCACAAGGTTGATCGCATGGGTTACATTAGGCAATAAAAGTATATGATCCATCGGGGCATGTAGGTAAAGGCTGAGTGCCTGGCGGGTCTTATTTTCATGAATGTAAAACCGCTTTAAGAAGAATTCCGTTGGGTTTTCTTCCAATTGCCGTTGTAGGTCCTGGTAATATGTCAATACAGGGATTGGCGTGCTGCCATAAGCACCATGGTTGAGGTATGTAATATCAGCGCTTAATTGAAACAGAGATTTGAAATTTTCCATAGGACAATTATAAGTTGGATGTAAACCAAAACAGATATAATGCATGGTGTTTGAAAGGTTTATCCCATGAGCGGTCCTTCCCAAGTTAGGTGTGAAATTTGTGGCAAGGAAGAAGAAACCCTCTCTGCCGTGTTGCCCCTTTGTAATCCGTGCTTGATTTCCCAAACACCGGAAGTGCTGACAAAGATCGAAGCGCTTCATCGGCGTACACGCCAGCCATTCAACTTGCCGGGGCAACCCCCTGCGCATCCACAAGGAGTCATGTGCAATTTGTGTAGTAATCATTGTCAGATAGGCGAGGGCGAGAGGGGATTTTGCGGTTTGCGACTGAGCAAACATGGGAAGTTGCACCACCTTGCGGGTACTCCAGAAAAAGGCTTGTTGCATTGGTACCGAGACCGACTACCCACCAACTGTGTAGCAGACTGGGTTTGCACAGGCAGCCATCAGCAGGGCAAACAAAACTTGGCTGTGTTCTATGCCAGTTGTACGGCCAATTGCTTATTTTGCCAGAATTGGCATTTTCGCGAGGTGAACCCGCGAACAACCTCTTATATTTCTGCCGCGGAACTTGCCCAGAAGGCAAACGCGCACACATATTGCGTTTGCTTTTTTGGGGGCGACCCATCTTCTCAAATGGCACACGCTTTAGCTACCAGCAAACAATTGTCTGCAAAGGGTGTGAAAATCTGTTGGGAAACCAATGGAATGATGCACCCAAACCTGTTGCGCAGGGCGTTAGCTTATTCTTTGGATTCAGGAGGGTGCATCAAGTTCGATGTCAAGGCTTTCGATGAAGGGATCCATCGGGCGCTTACGGGTGTGTCCAATCAGCAGACATTGGAAAACCTGAAATACGCTGCGGGTCGTGTAAAGGAGCGTTTGCAACCCCCGTTGGTTGTGGTGAGTACTTTGCTCGTTCCAGGTTACGTGGACGCAAACCAGGTGTTCAAGATCGCTCGCTACATCGCTGAATGTGAGCCAAGCATCCCTTATGCGTTGCTGGCATTTGCCCCGAATTTCTACATGTCCGATCTACCGTGCACTTCACGGCAAGAAGCCACGGCTGCGGTAGAAGCGGCGCGCCAGGCAGGGTTGGTCAATATCCGCTTGGGCAATCGACATTTGTTGAACGCATATACGTTATGATGGTCAAAATACATTCAGGTGGAACTGATATGGATGAAAAAAACTTTCGACCCTTTTTCGAATTAATCGAAAACCGGCGTTCTATCCGTGCTTATCAATCCAGGGTGGTTGAAGCCGAGAAAATTCAGGCGATCTTCCGAGCAATCCAATCGGCCCCATCCGCGGGAAACTTGCAAGCTTTCGAGGTTTTTGTAGTGCAAAAGGCTCCCCTTCAGCAGGCATTGGCGCGAGCCGCCTGGAACCAGGACTTTATTGCAGAAGCACCAATCACCCTGGTGTTTTGTGCTCATCCAGACAGATGCAGTTGGAAATATGGTAAAAGAGGTGAGGAGTTGTATGCATTAC
The DNA here is from genome assembly GCA_037439525.1 of Anaerolineae bacterium. GTDB lineage: Bacteria > Chloroflexota > Anaerolineae > Anaerolineales > UBA4823 > JBBIVW01. The sequence continues at coordinate 331,664 of JBBIVW010000001.1, read as the reverse complement.
AAGATGCCACCATTGCGTGCACATTTGCCATGTTGGCGGCAACTCAATTGGGCTTGGGTTGTGTTTGGGTAGGGGCATTTGACGAATCTCAGGTGGGTCAAATCCTGGGGCTAGATCGGTCTTTACGACCGGTAGCCATTTTGCCCATCGGTTATGCGCGCGAGACGCCACCGCCTCGAGGGCGCCGCGCGATTGAGGACCTTATCCATGAGGTGTTCTAGGTGAGCGTGAGGCATGGAATGAATGGGAAATGGCGGTTTGTTGTTTGTTGTGTGATCGGGATTCTGGGGTGTTTTGCCTGTGGGCAAGATACCTCGGAACTACGGGCAATGACTGCGACTTCTGGGCTGGTTATAACCCCAACGCCGACAGAGGACATATTTGAGCAGGCGCGATTGCGTATGGTCAGAGAGGCCATTGAAGCTCAGGGGATCACCAATGCGGATGTGTTACGAGCCATGCGCACTGTCCCGCGGCATCTCTTCGTCCCAGAGGCGTATATCGAGATGGCTTACGAAGACCACCCTTTACCCATAGGGTATGGACAAACGATTTCTCAGCCATATATCGTCGCTTGGATGACCGAGTTGTTGGAGCTAAAGCCGGGCGAAAAGGTGTTGGAGATCGGCACGGGTTCTGGTTACCAGGCGGCGATACTGGCTGCGCTGGGTTATGTAGACGTGTATTCAATAGAAATCATCCCTGAGCTGGCAGAAAGTGCAACTGTGCGCCTGGCGCAATTAGGCTATAAAGTAACAACCATGTTCGGGGATGGATATTATGGCTGGCCGCAATATGCACCCTTTGACGCCATCATCGTTACCGCCGCGCCGGATCACCTACCTGCTCCATTAGTGGCTCAATTGAAAGAGGGGGGCAGGATGGTCATCCCCATTGGCCCTCCAGGAGGGTATCAGATACTTTGGAAGTTCGTCATGCAAAACGGAGAATTGAAGGGTTTCAGTCTGGGCGGAGTTGGGTTTGTCCCCTTTACTGGAGCGGGTGTGGAAGAGGGAAGAGGTACCGCAGTGCCATGAAGCAAATCCATGCCAGGAAGTAGCACGCTGCACCAGACCAGAAAACGACCATAAAACCGGCTGAAAGTGCCAGGAGTGCAGCAATAATGGACGCCAACACAGAAGCAGTGCCATTTACGGCCCACACCCAAGGAATGAGGCTTTTTCTTTGGAACATTGCATAAATCTGGATGACACCTGAGGGGAAGGGTATACCCATTAGCAACCCAAGGGGCATCATGGTGATAAGAGAAAGGGATATACGCAGGACTATATTCAACCCCAGGGTGGCTGTGAAAAGGAGGTTTAATATCCAAGGCGTAGATAATACGAGTATAACGAGAATGGGCAATACTATGTTTGGCTTCAAACGATGGCTGATCAGGCTTCCTAAAGCTGAAAAAGTGAGCAAACTGAACAGGACCAGCGACAACGCATACGCTGGATGACCTAAATAGAGGATAAATTTCTGTATCAAAGGGATTTCAACCAGTAAATATGCCAAGCCAATGAAAAAGAAATATGCCATCACTGGGAGGGGGAATCCTTTTACTATGGAAGTTAATTCCATTTCTTTGGCTGTTAGAGCCTTCTTTTGTTGCATAGAGGCAAATCCCACGGGAACCCAGATAAGCACTATGGCAACAATCAACACCACGATGAGGAGCAAGATCAAAACAAGAAAACCTGCTCCACCAAAAGGTTGCCAGCTCTTCCCGAATTCTTCTATAACTTGTTTAAACTGAGACCACTTGAAATAATGCCCAAAGAAAGGATGATCATCGGTAGAGGGTTTTACCTCGTAGGGATAAGTCTGAAAAAAATGTTCCCGGTCAGGGCTTTGGAGCAATTGCATAAACAGCCGATAATAGATCGGCTCAGGTAACACGGTAAACCGATTGGTCTCCTCTTCGCGAATTCCAGGGTAATAAACTAGATCGAAGGCCAGTTGTTCACAAGTAGTCTTAAAGGCTTCGACTTTCTCTCGAGGAAATTGGCTACGACTCGCAATGAAAGAGATGGTATTGTAGCTGCGGAAAGCGATGATATGCTCGCCGGGTTGGAGATGGTGACGTTCCAGAGCCTGGATCAGGGTGGCAAAAGTGCGCAGGCTTTCGCTAGGCGGGCTTTGCAACCATCGGGTGATGAATAAAACGCCTGTGTCACTCAACCGCGCCAGGGCATCGGCGTATGCTTCAACCGTATTGCGATAATCTTCCATCAGACTATAAGCTCCAGAGCGGATAGGATGAAACGAGTTGGTTAGAGACAAGACAATGAGGTCATAGCTTTCTGCACTTTGCCTTAGATAGCTGCGATCCAAACCGCTGTGCAGGGTCACTTTCGGATGAGCGTAGATCCATGTTGCGCTTTGAACGATGAGCGGGTTCAACTCGACCGCGGTAACACGTCTTGCGCCTAAACCTATCACACTTAGGATGTCTAAGCCACCGCGTGGCTCAAGCACTAACGTATTGGGCTGTTCGACGAAAGAGCCCACCACGGACAACGGCAGATAAGCTAAGAATTCCAAATCACTTTCTGATAGTAAGATCGGGCTCAAATCGTCCCCATCCACGAATAAACCATCCTGAGGTGGTGGCTGTTGAGTAAACCTGATGCTGAGCCCCGGTAGCGAGCGAATACCTGCGCTGCGCACCACATCCACGCGCGAGAAGCTGTTCCACTTTTGCGAGATGAGGCGTGCCTGCGGGTATTGCATTGCATAGGACAGGCTTTTATAGGGTGAAATCTTGAGCTGGAATATTTCGGGATGGGGGAAGCCAAAGGCAACCAGGATTACATCTGAGATGGCGATGATCAGAAGCAGGGCATTGAGCCATACGAGGCTATTCCAGGTCTCTCTTTTTTTCAGGGTGCATAAAACCGAAGCTGATACCAGCGCGCTACAATAGATCGCCGCGCCTTCACCGCCCCCGAAGAAGGGGAAAATCATAGCCAGGAGACAGCCTGTTGCTGAGCCTCCCATATTTACCGCGTAGATGCGGCCGGCAATATCGGAATGTTTTGTTAGACACAGGCTGATAAAAGCCCCCGCAAAGAGAAATGGGAGGGACAAGATGAAATAATGCAATAACATGAGCAGGAACTGGTTCCTGTTCCAAGCAATTTGGAAGGAATCAAAGGGAAAGTGGTTGGTGAACAAGTACGCGCCCAGCATTGAGAATGCAGTGGCTGTGCCTAGAATTTTCTGCCAACGATCCAAGGGCAGCCTGGTTATTTCTGGAAAGAGAGATAAAAATGTACCACTAGCTCCAAAACCCAAGAGGGCTATACTCACCACCATAAAAGCAAAGTGATAGAATTGCGAGATTGAAAACAGTCGCGTCAACGTGATCTCGAATCCTAAGACGCCTGCAGATAAAAGGAACAATTGAGCGAACAGGCTAAATGCTGGTTTGTCGGAGGCATGATCCATCGACATACACCCTAGTCAATTTTAGTATAACCCAAGCGTGATTTCCCATGTGCATCTTCTAAGCGAGTGGTCGCATTGTTGGAAATTTATGGATGTGTACTTTGAATATCAATTGGGGGAAAGTGCTCCTTGCCTGACACAGGAAACCACCCCAGCCTAAAAAAACCAAATCTGACCTTGACGAAATTGAAGAACCCTATTAAACTCACCGCAACATGAAGAATACAACTTCAAACTTTACCCGCTATTTCTATTATGCGTATTATTACGGCACCCATATCCGGGATGCCGTTGGTGACGCTTAGCGGGGAAAGGGTAATCTGCAAACCAAGCGCGAGACCAACGGTCTCGCGCTTTTTTTATTCAGGAGTGTAGAAAATGAGTGTCAGAGGAGTTCGTGGTGCCACAGTAGCCTATGAAAACACAGTTGACGCCATTGATGCCGCTACTCAAGAGCTGCTTGAAGCGATGTTACAGATGAATCCGACGATGAAGCAGGAGGATATAGCCTGTGCCATATTCACTATGACGCCGGATTTGAATGCGGCATATCCCGCGGCAGTGGCGCGTCAGCTCGATTGGGTCACCGTGCCTTTGCTGTGCGCTCAAGAATTGGATGTGCCTGAGGGATTGAAACGGTGTATTCGCATTTTGCTCCTGTGGAATACTAATTTGCCGCAAGCCAACATCCATCATGTATATCTTCGAGAAGCAAAACAACTTCGCCCTGATTTAATGGGTTGAGTCCATGGTGCTTTAGATTAACGGAACTAGAAGGTTGATTTCAAACGAAGGAGGAACTTGCCAATGATGATCATTATGCGTACAGATGCCTCGCCAGAGGAAATCCAGGCTGTCGTCGCCAGGGTGGAAGCGAATGGTCTGCAGGCACATGTTTCATCGGGGGAAGAACGCACAGTGATTGGTGCAGTGGGCAATGGAAGAGTGCTACAGAAAGACCAGTTTCTCTTTATGGCTGGGGTGGATCGAATTCTCCCCATTTCTAGACCTTATAAGCTTGCTTCCCGTGAATTCAAGCCAGAGTCGTCCGTTTTCCCTTTGAATGGTGTCAAGATAGGAGATAAGGGGATTGTCCTGATTGCCGGGCCATGCTCGGTGGAAAGCCGGGAGCAATTTCTTGAAACCGCATTTGCCGTACGCGAGGCAGGAGCTCACGCGCTTCGCGGCGGGGTTTTCAAACCACGTACTTCTCCTTACTCTTTTCAGGGGTTGGGAGAAGCCGGGTTGGAGATATTGGTTGAAGCTAGACAAAGGACGGGGTTGCCCATTGTCTCTGAAGTGATGCGCGAGGAGCAGATTCCGCTGATGAAGGAGTGCGTCGACGTACTGCAGATCGGCGCACGCAACATGCAAAACTTTGCTCTATTGCACGCAGTGGGCGAAAGCCATCATGCGGTGTTGTTGAAACGAGGCATGATGGCTACCGTTGAGGAATTGCTCATGGCAGCTGAATACATTCTATCGCATGGTAATCGGCGCATCATCCTGTGCGAAAGGGGGATCCGCACCTTTGAGGATGCCACGCGCAATACCACGGACATCAATGCCATTCCGGTGCTTAAAACGTTGACGCATCTGCCGGTGATTTTAGATCCCAGCCATGGCACTGGATATTGGGAGTACGTGACTGCCATTGCGCGAGCGGCAGTAGCCGCGGGGGCAGATGGTTTGATCGTCGAAGTGCACCCTCGACCAGAAGAGGCGCTATCCGATGGACGACAATCTCTACGACCGGAGCGCTTCGCCGAACTGGTCCATCAGGTGAAGGCCATCGCCGAAGCCATTGGGCGAAACCTCGCACCGACGGCGGTTACTACACCTTAGGAGGCAAACTATATGGAACGTCAATCACCTCTCAAAACGCTGGCAGAATGTACTGTTCTAGTCGTCGGCTTAGGTTTGATGGGAGCTTCGTTAGCGCTGGCTCTAAAGGGCAAATGCGCGCGCCTGTATGGCGTGGATATTGACCTGGAAGTCATCCAGCACGCACTCGATTTTGAGGTGGTAGAAAAGGCATTTACCTCACTAGAAGAGGGCCCTGCATCTGTGGATATGATTATTCTGGCAACGCCGGTGGGAACGATACTGCGTCTGTTGCATGAGCTTGACGCCTTGTTTCCAAATGGCGCAGTCTTGCTGGACTTGGGCTCGACGAAACATGCCATTATGGAAGGCATGCAAGCTTTGCCACCGCGATTTGAAGTCATCGGAGGGCATCCAATTTGTGGCAAAGAAAGAGGAGGTATTCAAAACGCAGAGGCTGATCTATTTTTAGGGGCACCATTTGTCCTCACCCCCATTCGCAGAACAACGCTACGTGCGAAGACGCTGGCATACGCCCTCATCGAAGCCTGCGGTGCACATCCGTGTGAAGTTGATGCCGATATTCATGACCGCTGGCTGGCAATGACGAGCCATCTCCCCTATCTTTTAGCGAATGGCTTGTGCGCGCTGACTCCACCCGAGGTTGCCATGCTCATCGGACCGGGTTTCAGAAGCACAACCCGATTGGCGCCTACACCGTTGAATATGATGTTGGATGTGATCATGAGCAATCGCGCGTACCTCCTGGAGGCGTTGGAGCGCTTTTTGGTGCATATGAGCGAAATAAAAAGCCATCTTGAACACGAGCAGACGGAAGCACTCATCGTGTACCTCGAAGAGGGCATACGGCAATATCAGCTATTCGAGAACAGGACGGTGAATGCACCACCCGAAATACGTTTTTCTGATGAAATCGGCATATAGAAGCGAACTTCTCGATGAGTGATGGATCGGTGCGGCATTGCATGATACGGAGGAAGCATGTCCTCAGAAGTTTATGAGAATGGCTTTATGGAAAGCGATGTACTCTTTGTCTTCCCAAGTCAGGCGCTGCGCGGCGTTTTAGGCAAAGAGGCGCCAATAAACCTGCCAGGGGATAAATCCCTTTCGCATCGGGCAGCCATCTTGGCCAGTCTGGCGGACGGGGAGAGCACAGTGGATAATTTTTTGGATGCCGGCGTAGCACAGGTGCTATTAAGAGGATTGCGCCAGATCGGCATCCATTATCAACTTGAAGGAACTCGATTGATTGTACAAGGTGTGGGGTTGAATCCACCATCCAAAGCGGTCAACGACCGCATCATCGATTGCGGCAACTCGGCAACCACCATGAGACTTTTGGCCGGCGCTCTTGCAGCCTGGGGGATTGGCGGCACCCTGGATGGTTCGGAAGGGCTGCGGAAGAGACCGATGACCCGAATCATAGAGCCATTGCGCAGGATGGGGGTTGAAATTGACGATATACAAGGACATGCCCCTTTACGGATTTTTCCGAGAAATACACCTTTGAAGCCACTCGATTATCAATTGCCGGTGGCTTCAGCTCAGGTGAAGAGTTGCTTGTTGCTCGCAGGTTTAGCCTATCCGGGCGTGACGCGCTTATCCGAACCCTCTCTGTCTCGAGATCATACAGAACGAATGCTGCAAATCATGGGCGTAACGGTGCGCAGCGCGCAAGGCTCGGATCATCAGCATTTGGTCGAAATGCAGCCTCCTTCAGGTAAGAAGCTATTTCCTTTGAGGATACATTTGCCAGGAGATTTTTCTTCCGCCGCCTTTTTGATTGTCGCCGCTTTGATTATCCCAGGCTCCACGTTGGTTCTCGAAGATGTAGGCTTGAATTTCACACGTACCGGTTTATTGGAGGTGCTGATTGAAATGGGTGCACAAATTCAGATTGAAGACATGAGGCTCGAAGCAGGTGAACCGGTGGGACGGTTGGTGGTCCATGCGAGTAAATTGAGGGGTGTCTCAGTAGAGGGCGAAATAGTGGCGCGCATGATCGATGAATTTCCAATTTTTAGTGTGGCGGCAGCATATGCTTCGGGTATAAGCGTGGTGCGTCAGGCAAAGGAATTGAGGCATAAAGAATCGGATCGCATTCATAGCTTGTGTCATGAGCTAAAAAAGCTTGGTGCCCATATCCGCGAATTTGAAGATGGCTTCGTAATCGAGGGGGGCAAGCGACTTACCGGAGGCACAGTTACATCTCACCAGGACCATCGCCTGGCAATGGCTTTAACCGTTGCTGGCTTAGCTGCCCAAGATGTTGTGCGCGTGGAACAGGCTGGGGTGATCCGCGAATCATTTCCGAGATTTGTGGAGACATTACGCGTTCTGGGAGCAGAGGTGCTCGAGTAGGGAATGAAAATGAAACGCCCCTATTGGTCGTTCGGGTTGGTTGGGTTTCCCCTAGAGCATTCCTGGTCTCCACGTTTGCATCGCGCCGCTTTAGCTGCTTTGGGGCTTGATGGCGCGTATGAATTGTTGCCCGTTTCATCGGAGCTTTTTGAGCATTCGATCGGCCATCTATTGAGCGCCTTACGGACGCGCCAGATGCATGGTTTGAATGTGACCATCCCGTACAAGAGCCGCGTGGTGCATTATTTAGATGACATTGTTGAAGAAGCCCGATGGGTAGGCGCGGTGAATACAATCGTAATGGAAGGTGACCGATTATTGGGTTACAACACGGATGTGCCGGGATTTTTCGCCGACCTTCAGCGATTAGGCTGGTTGAACGAAGAGGGGGCTGACAATAAGGTGGCTTTAGTATTCGGTGCGGGGGGTGCGGCGCGTGCGGTTGTGTACACGTTATTACGCGCTGGGTTCCATATCCAACTTGTCGCCCGGCGACCGGAACAGGCATGGGAGGTACGAAATCACTTGCTTACATGTGCAACCGACTTCGGTAAAAAGATGGATGTGTTGGATTGGTCTCTAAGAGAGTTGAGAGGGGCCTTACAGGATGTTGCCTTGATCGTCAACTGCACTCCATTAGGCATGTGGCCGCATACCCAGAGTTGTCCATGGCCAGAGGCGCTCCCTTTGCCAAAGGGAGCGCGCGTATATGATTTGGTGTATCGCCCTCGGAAGACCGCGCTCCTGCAACTTGCAGAGCGCTCCGGGAACGCATTTGCCAATGGTTTGGGCATGTTGATCGAACAGGCAGCTCTTTCGCTGGAATTGTGGATCAGACGAAAAGTGCCTCGTGAAGCGATGTGGCAGGAAGTTCAAGGAGGTATGGACTCGTGAAGGAGAAAGAATTGGCGTTGACTGCACGGAATGAGAAAATTCCCCCGCACTTTTTTGCGGATTTTGAGAGAAAAGTCCAGCAATCTCTTTCCGCTGGAAATAAGGTCATTCGGCTGGATGTAGGCTCTCCAGACATGCCACCCCCCAACAAGGTGATCCGGGCTTTGATTCGGGCAGTGCGATCGCCTTCAGCCCATGGGTACCAGTCTCATCGCGGGATCAAAGAGTTGCGTTATGCCTGGAAGGAGTTGTATGCCAGACGGTACGGAGTGGCTTTAGATCATGAGAACCAGATTTTGCCATTGATGGGCTCCAAAGAAGGCATCTTTCACCTATCTCAAGCGATTTTAGCTCCTGGAGATGTGGTCATTGTTCCAGACCCAGGCTATATGACTTATGCTCGTGGGGCTGAATTTGCCGGGGCGCAGGTTTTCCCTTTGAAGCTCGATGCACACCGCGGTTTTGTCCCACAATTGGAAGAAATCCCTTCTGAAGTTCTAAAACGCGCACGCCTTCTCTGGTTGAATTACCCACATAACCCCACGGGCACGATGATCGATGAAGCCTCGCTTCGAGAATTGCTAAGCCTGGTTGAACATTATGAGGTGATCCTATGCCATGATGCAGCCTATTCCCAGGTCGTTTATGATCGGCGAAAACCGTTTAGCATGTTCCAAGTTTCGCCCAATCGAAACCATGTTGTCGAATTTAATAGTTTGTCGAAGGCATACAACATGGCGGGATGGCGGTCGGGTGCGCTGATTGGAGATGCGGAGGTCGTTGAGGCGCTCTATCGTTTAAAGAGTCACTACGATTCGGGGCAGTTTCTACCCATCATGAAGGCAGCATGTGAGGCGTTAGCTACCTCTGAACATTGGCTTCACAAACGCAACAGGGTCTATCAGGAACGCCGAGATGAGGTGGTCGAGGGATTGCAGGCACTTGGGCTGCGTCCCTACCGCCCTGCGGGGGCGATTTATGTATGGGCGCGTTTGCCTGATGGCTGGGAAAGCCTGAGCTTTGTTCATGAATGCCTGGAAAAAGCGCACGTAGCGCTGGCGCCTGGGGTTGTGTTTGGCTCTTCAGGCGAGGGATATGTGCGCATAGCCTTGGTCGCTCCGCTTGAAGACTTGCGTGAAGCCATAAGGCGCATGAAAGGCTGGTTGAAACCATGAAATTGAGATTGTTGACCGCGGGAGAATCGCATGGTGCCGCAATTCTGGCAATTTTGGACGGATTGCCGGCAGGGTTGGCTGTCGACGCGGCCATGATCGATCGTGAACTGATGCGACGCCAAACAGGCTTAGGCTCTGGGGCGCGCATGAAAATTGAACAGGATCGCGTGGAAATCTTAGGGGGAATTATGGAAGGAAAGACGATCGGCGCTCCTTTGGCGTTGCTGATTTGGAACAAAGACTTTGCAAAATGGCGCGGGAAATATATCCCCGCTTTTACCGTGCCTCGGCCGGGGCATGCAGATTTGAGCGGAGCAGTCAAGTATGGTTTTAGCGATTTGCGCCTTGTTCTTGAACGGGCTTCGGCGCGAGAGACTGCGGCGCGTGTCGCTGCGGGGGCGGTTTGCAAAATACTCCTGGAAGAGTTCGGCATCCAAGTTGCCGGTTACGTGCGTTCTATTGGCCCGGTTAACGCTGACTACGAGAACATCCCATTGGAAGAGCGGGTGAAGCTGGCTGAAAGCAATCCGGTGCGCTGTCCAGACGCCTCGGCCGCAGAGAAAATGAGCGCCCTCATCCAGAAGACCATCCGGGATAAAGACACATTAGGAGGGGTGATCGAGGTTGTGGCGATCAATGTACCGCCAGGGTTGGGCACATATGCACAATGGGATCAACGCCTGGAAGCGCGCTTGGGGGCAGCATTGCTCAGCGTGCCCGCCATCAAAGGAGTCGAAATCGGTCCTGCGTTTGAAAATGCACACATGTTGGGAACACGTGTCCATGATGGGATGCGCGTGCGAAATGGACGCGTGATCCGGCAAGGAAATCGCGCCGGTGGGATCGAAGGCGGCATCTCGAATGGTGAACCCATCGTCATGCGAGCTGCCATGAAGCCCATTGCGACGACGCTAAAGCCTCAACAGAGTGTTGACCTAGCTTCAGGCATGGAGGTCGAAACACATTATGAACGTTCCGATTTCTGCCCGGTGATACGCGCGGTGCCCATTCTGGAAGCCATGGTGGCGTTGGTATTGGCTGATGCGTTGACCGTTAAATTGGGGGGTGATTCGCTTATGGAAATGAAGCAGGCTTTTGAGCGGCTCAGAAAGACGACATTGGACGATTTGAAAATGGAAGGTGCTTCAAAGCTGTTTTGGCCTACAAAGGAACCAGAAGATCGGGGCGATAAAAGGGTTGGTGGAGAGGGGTAAATTGGTTTCCAAAGATTGGATTTTCTTATATGGTCCTCCCGGTTCGGGAAAAAGCTCCGTAGGCAAAGAGCTGGCCGGTGCTTTAAAGGTGCCATTCTACGACCTGGATGAACTTATCGTGGCACTTCATAGGATGCGCATCGAAGAGATTTTTGCCACCATGGGTGAAGAAGGGTTTCGTCAGATAGAGAGTCAGGCGTTGCAAGCGGTACTCGAACGACCACCGGGCGTGGTTGCTCTAGGAGGTGGGGCGTTGCTTGCGGAAGCCAATCGTCAACGTCTTTTAGACTACGGAGAGGTGATTTGTTTACAAGCGCCGATGGAAGTGTTGCTTGAAAGGATTGCGCAGGATGAACACATCAGACCATTATTGGGGAACCACTCTAAAGAGAAATCGTTAGGTGAGATGTTGGCTCGCCGGGCTTCTCATTATGCTTCTTTTCCCCTGCAATTAGATACCACAAGGCGTTCACTGGAATCGATCGCCTGGGATTGCCAAATCTTGTTGGGACGATTTTGTCTTGGAGGATTACAAAGGGAATACCCGGTGATGGTGCGTTCGGGTGGCATCATGCACCTTGACAGTATTTTCTCAGAAAATGGTCTCCACGCGCCTATAGCCGTCATTACTGATGAAAATGTCGCCAGAGTTTGGGCGAACAAAGCCATGGCAGGGTTGTCTCGTAAAGGTAATATTGCTCAGCGAATTGTCTTGCCTCCTGGAGAGGAACACAAATCGTTGCACAGTTTACAATCGATCTGGGAAGCTTTATTGGGCATGCGCATGGAGCGATGGGGGACAATCGTGGCGCTGGGCGGCGGGGTGATCAACGACCTGGCTGGCTTTGCCGCAGCAACCTATATGCGCGGCGTGGCTTGGATCGCTGTGCCGACCACGCTCCTGGCAATGGTGGATGCTAGCCTGGGTGGAAAAACGGGCATCGATTTGAGCTATGGGAAAAACCTGGTAGGGGCTTTTTACGCCCCTCGATATGTCTTAATCGACCCTCAGGCTTTACTTACATTGCCGCATGAAGAACTCATCAACGGCATGGCGGAGGTGATTAAACATAGCGTCATTGGAGATGAAAAATTGTTCGAGTTATGCCAGTTGGGCAACCGAAGCCTGGAACTTTATAGAGACATGCTGATCAAACGTGCGCTGGCTGTAAAAATCCGCGTGGTTGAGGCGGATCCCTATGAAGAGGGCGTGCGAGCTGTGCTCAATTTGGGGCACACACTCGGTCACGCTTTAGAAACTCTTTCGGGTTATTCCCTGAAGCACGGCAAAGCAGTGTCGATTGGGCTGGCTTTTGCAGCGCGGCTATCCCACAACATGGGGCTGGCACAACGCGATTTAGTGGAACAGATTGAGGCAACGCTCCAAAAGTGGGGGTTACCTACAGAGATTCCTGAGGGGATCCCCCGCGGATCGATTCTGGAGGCCATATCCTTTGACAAGAAGAGAAGATGTGGGAAGCCAAAATGGGTGTTGCCATTGAGGATTGGAGAGGTTGTATGGGGGGTAGATGTACCTGAACGAATTTTAGAAAAGTTGCTCATCTATTGAATATACGTCCAAATAAAAACGCTCTAAACTGGAATTCAATATTCAAAAAGAGGAGCTTCGGTTACGAATGATATACGATACCGTTCGGATCAGGAGGCATGCATGATGGCAAGTCAGGAAGCGTTGAAAGTGATGGTGTTGCACGGACCGAATTTAAACCTGTTGGGTGCACGGGAGCCCAACATTTATGGCAACAAGTCTTTGGAAGATATCAACCATTTGCTTATGGAACATGCAGGACAACTCGGCGTATCTTTGCAAATATTCCAATCGAACAGTGAAGGGGCTCTGATTGACTATTTGCATCAAGCGCGCCAATGGGCGCATGGTGTGATGATCAACCCTGGAGGTTATGGACACACTTCGATTGCCATTCGCGATGCCATTGCGGCTATATCATTGCCGGTTGTCGAGGTGCATCTCTCAAATGTGTACGCACGCGAAGAGTTTCGGCGGCATTCGATGATCGCGCCGGTTTGCCAGGGAAGCATCTGTGGTTTCGGTTGGTACAGTTATGTCCTGGCGTTGTATGGCCTGGTGAATCATCTGAGAGGGAAAGAGGGCTGAAAGTTCATAGCTCTCCCTGGTCATGCCAGGCACGGAATTGTTCCAGATAGCCTGGATCTTGATAGCGTGAGGGGCTAAAAGCCTGGGCAAATGAGGGGAGCGGATCACCGCAAATGTGGCCGGTAATTAGTTCAGCACTGGCGCAGGCAGCCATGATCCCAAACCCTGATAGCGCACCGAGGATAAAAGTGCCTGGAATGGGCAATCTGCCAATCAAGGGGCGATTTTCAGGGGTCTTAGTGTAGTATCCACCGTCCACGCGCGGGCGAGGGATTTTATGCAGGTATTTCGCAAAACCGGGGATCATGCGGCAAAGACCTCTGAGTGTAACCTCTGGGTACAGGGGGTCTATCGGGATCGGGAATGTGGGAGGCATGGTGCGCGCGTTATATTCCCATAGCAGTAGAACGATATCGCTTTGCATGCCTCCTTCAGGACGGGTATGTAAGCCAGGAGGCAGTTCGCTCAACAGGTGAGTTTGGCCGTCTGCGCGCAAGAAATCGATTTCCTCTTCTCCCCAGGATAGCTTGAGTGGCTCGTTCCAAATGACCAAAGGCGCATGACGATCAAGAACACGGCTGCTATCGCGCATGGCGATCTTGAGGTGCAATTCGGTTTCGATAGGTAGCGTGACACTACATAAATCCTGCGCAGTTTGTTTCAGATAAGGACCGCTTGCCAGCACAAAACTGGAAGTTTGGATGAACTCGCCGGTATCCAGATGCACGCCAAATAACGCGCCGCCTTTTGTCTCTAACGCAGAAACGCGAGCCTGTTTCACGAGCAAACCCCTCGGGCGTGCTTGGGAAAGAAGATACATGCCTAATTGTTGCGCGCTGAGCCATCCCGCCCGGCGAACATGTAGCGCAAGCGCGATGTCTTGGGCGAGGAAAGGAAAATGCGTGCGGATCAACTCTGCGCCTAGAAGTACATCCGCGCCCACTGGCTGCCCTGAATATCCTTCAGGAGCAGCGGGTTGGTAGCCTTTGTTGTTGGATGAATCATGGATACGCACCTCTCCTGCTCCCAAAGCCGCGATGGCTTCGGCTTTTTCGATTATAGAAGGGATGTGCTCTGTTTGATCCGAGCAGAACAGATAGCCCCGTCGGTTGAGAAGGAAGGTGTTATGACTTTCTTCCGCCAGCCCCTCCAGCAGATCGATGCTTCGGTTCATAAGAGAGACCATGGCTGCATCCGGCCCCGGCCACCAATTGCGGTAACATTCTGTGGAATGGTCGCTGGTCAGACTGAGCGGTGTGAGCGGATCGACTAAAATGACATTGTGTATCCCTTTACGCACGGTGAGGAAGTAGGCCGTGCTCACTCCGGCGATGCCTGCACCGCCAATCACTACTTCGGCTGAACGCGGAAAGGCTGAATTCTTCATTCGAGGTCAAGGACTTCGATGTACATGCGTTTGTTGATCTTCCCCTTGCTTTTATAATCCAGCACGCGCACACTGCCCACTTCGCGGGTGTTGTGCACATGTGTTCCCCCATCTGCTTGCAGGTCTAATCCGACGATTTCCACCACCCTGACTTGCTCAATACCCTCCGGAAGTAGGTTGATCTTTGTGCGAATCAGATCCGGAATTTGAAAAGCCTCTGCTCTAGGCAGGATGCTGATTTTGACAGGCAGGGCTTTTTGTATCTCGACGTTTACTGCGTGTTCGATCCTTTCGACCAGGTCTTTGTGCATACTTTCGAATTCGAAATCCATGCGGCCTTTGAGCACCTCCATGTCTCCGCCGGTCACAGAGGCGCCATAGTCGCGGAAGATAACGCCACATAAGATGTGCATCGCCGTATGTGTGCGCATCAGTGCATACCTTCGCGACCAATCGACTTCGCCAATGATCTGATCCCCTGGTTCAGGTAAAACTTCTTCTCCCTCCAGGAAGTGATACAAATCTTCACCGACCTTTTTGTGTCGTAACACACTATAGACACGGTCAGCGGTTTTGATTGTGCCAAAGTCGCCGGGTTGTCCTCCTCCACCTGGATAGAACGCACTGGCGTCAAGGACAATGCTGCGCTCATCTTCGTTAACATGAAGAATAGTTGCCTGAAACGAGCGGATATAACTGTCGAGTTGATAGAGAAGCTGTGTCATCAGATTTACACCCTCAATAAGGTAATATTATTTTTATGATGGAGTAAAATTAAAAGTGGTGAGGTATTCTGATTCTACCATCACTGAAACAAGATCGATCGCATCTTGAAAGGACATCCAACTTATGGAGGCTATTGTATATTATTACCCCCACGGCCATGAAGCACATTTTGAGTCTGGCCATCCAGAGCGTCCTGATAGGATTGAAGCCATCGTTCGGGGGATCAAGGAGCAAGATTGGTGGGATAGAGTGCCTAAACTGGAGCCCTTACCATTGGACTTGGAGCTCATCACATCAGTCCACTCGCCCAGATACCTGGAAGCCTTACAAGAGGCGTGTAAATGGGGGCGCCATTTGGATGCCGATACCTACACGACGCCTCATTCCTGGGAATTGGCATTACATACTGCCATGGGAGCATGCGCCGTAACCAGAGAAGTTTGGTCTGGGTCGAGCCAATATGGCTTTGCATTTACGCGACCTCCGGGGCATCATGCCACACGCGAGCGCGGCATGGGCTTCTGTTTATTGAACAACGTGGCGATTGCCGCAGAGTATTTGAGGCACCATTTTCAAAAGCTTGAAGGTAAACCAGGGGCGGATCGTGTGGCGATTATCGACCTGGACCTGCATCACGGCAACGGTACGCAAGACATTTTTTGGACGCGTGGCGATGTGCTGTACATCTCTACCCACCAGTCACCTCTTTATCCGGGGAGCGGCAGGTTGGATGAGGTGGGTAGCGGCGAGGGCTTGGGTAAAACGGTAAACCTTCCCTTGCCTCCGGGAACAGGGGATGTGGGCTTCCAGGCGTGTATGCAAGAGGTGATCTTGCCATTGCTTACCCGATTTGGGGCGCAAATCTTGTTGATTAGTGTAGGCTTCGATCCTCACTGGAGAGATCCATTGGGTCATTTGATGCTTTCCGCAGAGGGATTTCGAAAACTGATCGTATTGTTGAAGGATTGGGCAACAGTACATTCCCAGGGAAAAATCGCTTTGTTTTTGGAAGGGGGTTATGACCTGGAAGCTGGGGCGGCATGTGTTCAGGCGGCATTGGCAGCCCTGTTTGATCAACCCTGGCAGGATCCATTGGGACCTGCGCCTCATGCAGAAGGCGCCTCATGGAGAGGAGTTTTGGAGCGAGCATTACAACTCTGGCATTTGACAGAGCAATAGTTTTGTTTGAGTTGTTAAGTTTTATGGGGTGTTCTATCAAATCATAGGAAAATAAAAGGAGTGTTATTTCATATGGCTAAGGTTACATTGAGATGGTTAGAAGGCACATTGATGACGGCAAGTGATTCGAACAATCATTCGGTAGTTCTGGGTCGCTCGGCGGAGGAGGGAGAACCCTGGTTAGGCATGAAACCGGCGGAGCTACTTCTCGTCGCGGCAGCGTCTTGTTCGGCTTGGGACGTGGTCAAAATTCTACAAAAACAAAAAGAACCCCTAAGGAGTTTGCGCGTGGATTGTGTGGGTGAGCAATTATCCGAGCCGCCATTTCGATATACTTCAATTCACCTTGTTTATGTGATTTCGGGTGAGGTTAACGAACAAAAAGCCCGGCGTGCCATACAACTTTCGCATGAGAAGTACTGTTCTGTGATCAATTCGTTACATGCGGATATCTCTATATCCCATGAATTGGTCATTCAAAAAGGGTGAGTTCAGCTTGCAGAACAAAGTCAATTAGATGCAGTGGCAACCCCGCATAGCCGGAGAACCGCTGAACCATAAACCGAATAGAGCGGCGAAGCAAGACCTTCTTTGTGTGTTATAATCTTAACAAGTAAACCCTGCTAGATGAGAATTTCCTCGCATGGATAGCAACCTAAAGGATCAAGAAATTGTCGCTATAGATGAGCCCCGTCAGGCGAGCCCTGAACAAAAGCGCGCTATTGGGTTGAAGGTGTTTTTTTTCGTGGCACTCATCGCCCTGGTTGTAGTGGGTATTTATGTTTTGTTGTCCCTGCCGGCAAAAGACACGAGCCGTATTCGCGATATTTTTATCATCGTCATGGCGGTTGAGTCGTTGGTCATTGGCCTCACGCTGATCATCCTCCTGTTTCAGCTTGCCCGATTGATCAACCTGCTCCAAAACGAAATCAAGCCTATTTTGGACTCTACCAATGAGACGGTGAGCCACTTGCGGGGCACAACAGTCTTTCTAAGTGACAACCTGGTACATCCGGTCATCAAGCTCAACGAATATCTGGCAGGGCTGAGTCAACTGTTCAGCTTGATTGGGTTGATAAAAAGGCCTTCGAAGAAGAAAGATTTTTTAGGAGAGTGAGATATGTCGAACAATAATCATGACGGATTGGGATCCTTCTTATCCGGGTTTGTGATCGGAGGATTGGTAGGTGCGGTGGTGGCTTTGCTGTTTGCACCTCAATCCGGCGAAGAGACGCGCACCATGATCAAAGAAAAGAGTATCGAGTTGAAAGATAAAGCCGTCGAAGCCGGACAGGAAGCCAGAGTGAAAGCGGAACATGCCTTGGAAGAAGCCCGCATAAAGGCACAACAAGCAATAGATGATTTACAAACGCGCGCCGATGAACTGGCAAGGATGACGCGCGAACGCGCTAAAGAATTGCAGACGCGCGGCCAGGTAGTGCTGGAAGAGCAAAAAGCGAAGATCGAGACCAAGCTGGGTGGAAAAAAGAAGGAAGGCGAAGTGCCTCCATCAGAACCCTCTACAGGGGCTGAAGCACCAACCGCCTGATATACAATCAAGGATGTTTGGGGATAGCTGTTGTGTGCAGCTATCCCTTTTCATTCTATAACTGAACTGCCTGTTATCAGTAGGGGATGGTATCGAATTTTTAGGGGTTGTCTCAGGGCATTGCCGTCAATAGGTTGGTGAGGGTTTGGGGGATCATATCGATCACCGCTCCCGCGATGACGCTGGCCTCATTACCGAGCATATTGGCCGCCTCCAAGCCGGCTTGGGCATGGATGAACGCGCCAACCCAGGCTGCGTTGAACGCGTTTACACCTTGCGCCAGCAAACCGACGATAATACCGGCAAGCACATCGCCTGTGCCTGCACGTGCCAGCGCAGGGGTTGCCGCAGGGATGATCGCCACATCGCCTTGGGGGGAAGCGACCACGGTAAATGCGCCTTTGAGCACGACAATATGCCCCCATTTCTGACTGTATTCCCTGGCTACCTCCAGCCTGTGCGCCTGGATTTCGGATACGCTTAATTCTGTCAGAAGCGACATTTCACCAGGGTGTGGAGTAAGGATGGAATGTTTCGGAAGGCGTTGATGCCAATCCTTTAAATTCTTTAATAGTTTCAGTCCGTCAGCATCGATAACCATGGAGGGAAGATTAGGCCGGATGAACTGTTCTAAAAAAGCCGCGCTATCTGCATGCAAACCAAACCCTGGTCCAATCAGCAAGGCGCTGGTGCGACCTAGATGCTGTTTCAAGGTTTGAGCAGATGGAGCGGCGATGAAGCCGTCTATGTGTGGTAGAGGGATCCAAGTTGCCTCGGGCAGAGCGCCAATAAGAGGTAATTGGATGATTTCCGGAACAGCCATGGTTACCAGGCCAACTCCGATACGGTAGGCAGCTCTTCCGGCGAGTAACGCCGCGCCGGGGTACAGTTTTGAGCCCGCCACAATTAACGCGGTTCCGAAAGTCCCCTTGTGCGCTTGTAGAGGGCGGGGAGGGAGCATGGAGCTTACCATGCTTGCGCTGGGAACGAAGTTGCGGATGGCTTGCCAACTTTTTAGAGCCCGCCCCTGCTTCGGCAAGCCGATTGGGACGGTAACGATCTGGCCACAATACTCGTATGCGGGAAATTTGAGAAGACCTTGTTTAATAGCTGCCATAGTTACTGTGATCATCGCATACAGGCACTCGGGCGCGACCTCACCGGTATCGCAATCTACCCCTGAAGGACAATCTACAGCGATGACTGCTGGAGGGTCATCGGTTGTCTCCAGGATTTTTTTGATCCTCTTCAATATTTTTGCCAGCTCTGGTTTTAGAGGTAAACGAAAACCGGTTCCCAAGATTCCGTCTAGTAAAACTGTATGAGATCCCAGACAACTCTTCAAAACTTTAAAATTGGGATCGTCTCTAACGAAAAAGACCCGACCTCCTCTTGAGACCAACCGTTCAACTAATGGATCTTTTTCAGGCCGCGTGCCGATCAGGTATGCGGTTGTAATCCAGCCTTTTATTGCCAGGTGAGAGAGGGCTACAAGGGTATCTCCGCCATTATTGCCTGAACCCACTAAACCCAACGCACTTTTTTCTCGAGCATTTATCTCTTTGAAGGCGGTGTTAACGACTTCAGCTAATTCATATCCTGCGTTTTCCATCATCTGTTCATATGTAAGCCCCAAGGCGTTTGCCTCTTGTTCAATCGTTTTCATCTCGGCAACGCTTACATACTTCATGTTTCTTTCTCCTTAGGACAAAAACTCACTGATAGGTTAGAAAAATATCTAAAAAATCCCTAATTGAGCAATCTTTTGTGGCGAAGGCATGCCTGTATCTGCCTCCCAGCCGCGTGCTTGATAGTATGCAGTGAGCATTGCCTCTAAATCCGGCACCGCGGTATCATCGCTATCTGCCAAAGGGGTGAGCAGGGCTTTGGGCAGCCGGTCATTTTCACTGCTCAATCCCAATCGCCGGTTGATCAGGCGTTTAAGGTTCCATCCGCGTTCCCCGCAAAGTAGTAAGTCATTTAGAGACAGGCCGAAGCCGGTTGCGGCGTTGACCAACTCTAGTGTTTTGTTTGGGGGGACGTTGGCGAAGATGCACATTACCAATGAATTCAGCACGGTTACCCAGTCCTGATGGCGCGCCACGCTCAAAGCTTTTTCTGCCCCTCCTAAGCGATCTGAGTATTCAACACCAATGTCGCTTTCTGCCTGACCTATTTCCACAAAGTAGAAGCAGGATTGGTTGTGACAAGCCCCGCGAGGGGAAGTGGCATAGACGAGGGCCATCCCAGTACCTCCACGCGGGTCATGGTATGGAACTTCAAGGCCATTCACTTGAATAGCCTCTTCCGAGGCGTTGAAATGCCTTGCAAACTGAAGAGCACCTTTCGCCAGGTGACTTCCCAACCCCTCCTGCCTCATTGTTTCATGAATGAGCCTCTCGACAACCTCCTGGTTTCCCCAGGGGTTTTCGGGCAGGCAGTATTCATGTGGGTCGATCTTCCCTATCTCGATCAGGTGAAGTGCCAGGCCAATGAGATTGCTTATGCTGATCGTATCCATTCCGTAGTGGTCGCACAATTCACCCATACGGCTGACGAAATTGAGATCGTTAATGAGTACGTTCGGACCAAAACCCACGCAAGTTTCGTACTCAGGACCTTTGCCTTTTTTTCCATCTTCGTATTGCACCACCCGTCCACAAGCGATCACACAACCATGACATGCGCTGACCCCTTTCAGTATGGTATCCCGCATGGTAGAGCCCGAAATGGCAAGTGGTTCGGGTGAATTACGCTGATGGAAGTATTTCTTAGGCATCAGACCCAGATAATCAAAATATTCTGCAATGCTGGCGGTGCCCAATTGCCTCGCGGTGACAGACATGGGGTCGGCGCGCAACGCCTGATTGATTTCCGATCTGAGTTTATCGTAGGTGTGTGCATCCGCCAGTGGGATTTCTCCATTTCCAAGGACGGCGATGGCTTTGAGGTTCTTCGCACCCATTACTGCACCCATGCCGGTGCGACCGGCAACACGGCCATGGTCACATAAAATCAAGGCAAAGGGCAAGCCTATCTCACCAGCAGGGCCGATGCAAGCGATTCTGGCTTGAGCGGCACCAATTTCTTCTTTGATAGACGATTGGGTTTCGTACGTGCTCATCCCCCAATAACGAACTGCAGGTTTGATATGCACTTCTCCATTACGAATCAAAAGATAAACAGGCTGATCGGCTTTCCCTTGAATCCACAAGCCATCAAAGCCAGATTTGCGCAATTCAACCCCCCAGAAACCGCCCATATTCGCTTCTCCCCAGATGCCCGTGGCTGGCGAACGTCCGCATACCACTGACCGACCAACTGCAGGCCCAGCAGTCCCGGTCAAAGGGCCGGCGAGGAAGAGTACAGAGGCTTGTTCATCTAAAGGGAGAATATCTGGATGGATTTCATCATATAATATTCTTGCGGCAAGTGACGCGCCTCCCAGGTATTTACCTTGCCATTCTACTGGCGGCTCATATACCGATGTTTCATGGTTGGACAGGTTGATTTTTAGAATTGGTTGCATTGTTGGTTCCTTTGTTCGATATGGTCTCGGTTCGGGCGGTTAAAGTTTACCTCAAAATCACCATTAATCTTGTTGGTGTAACTCACCTCGGATTATTGATGTGGGATGTTGGCATTGGAATTGCATCCATGTGCTTGAAATCGCCATGAAAGCTTATCGCATATTGTCATTGGACGGGGGAGGCATTCGCGGCTTGATCACTGCCATTCTCTTGAGCCGCTTGACAGATGCCCTCCCAGGATTGATACAAGCCGTGGATCTAATCGCGGGAACATCTACGGGAGGGTTGATCGCGTTAGGATTGGCTGCGGGGATGTCTCCACATGAATTGAGGCGCTTGTATCTTCAGTTTGGTGAACAGGTGTTTACCGATTCGGTCATCGACGACCTCAAGGACTTGGGCAGCCTGGTCGGGGCGAACTATTCCAACCAACGCTTGCGACAAATCTTGAACGGCCATTTTGGCGAGATGAAGTTAGGTGACTTGCAGAAGAAAGTCTTGATTTCCGCCTTTGATTTGGATAACAACCCTACCGACGCCCGTACCATGCGTATGTGGAAGGCAAAGTTCTTCCATAACTTCGAGGGTGAGGATTCGGATGCAGACCAATCTGTGGTCAATGTTGCCCTGTATACCAGCGCTGCGCCGGTGTATTTCCCGATTGTAAATGGTTTTATCGATGGTGGCGTTGTGGCTTCTAATCCAAGTATGTGTGCTCTAGCACAGGCTCTACATCCCCAAACTGGAGCACAGAGGCTGGATCAGGTGATCCTACTCTCTATTGGGACAGGGTATAACCCTCACTTTATAGAGGTTCAGGAAGGTGATTGGGGAATGGTGCAATGGGCGCCGCACATCATCCCACTGATGTTAGAAGGGAGTTCAGGATTGGCGGATTATCAATGTCGCCAATTGCTGGCAGAACGTTATTTCCGCCTCAACCCGCGACTGCCGTTTGCCATTGGTATGGATCGAGTCGATAAAATGCCTCTCATGGAAGAAATCGCAAGTTGTTTTGATTTATCGCCGGCGATTAAATGGATTTCTCAATATTACATGCCGCCACCCAACCAGGAAGCGCCTCAATCAAACCCTGCATGATGGTTTGTGTGCGCGCTTTGAAAAGCCCTATATTGCCGTAAGCTTCTCCTGAAGTTGCACTGACCAGGTCCGATACCCCACGCAGGATGATGAGGCGTTGCTGATTCCTGGCGCACACAAAGGCAATGGCGCCAGATTCCCAATCGGCGACAACCGCGTGGTATTTCGAACTAAGTAATTCCACTTCGCTTGTGTCTAAGTCCCGATCTGCGGATAGGATGGTGCTTTGGAGCACTTCTTGGGGAAAGGGTCTGGATATCCAAGACAGGTCGATATGAGTTTGATAGTGGCGCAGGTGTTCTTCTGCGTCGCCCATTTTTTCGTGGATGTCATAGACAATGGCGCGCTCGACTAGCACCACCTTGCCGATTTCTACTCTACCTGCAATGCCCCCGCATGTTCCCAGGTTGATGATCACATATGGCTTCCAGTGATCGATTAGATATTGAGTTGCTGCGGCTGCAGAGATCTTCCCCCAACCACCCTGAAAGAACAGGAGATCATGGTGCTCTTCAGATGTGGGCATAGATTCAGTTCCGGAGAAGGATGAGAGTGGAAACCATTCTCCAAAGGGAGATAGGTGCAGCTTTGTAGGGTTCAGGATTTCTTTTACGACCAACCATTCAATATCTGCGTTGATCAAGATGGCGATCGTCTTATTCATGGGTTGTCCTAAAGGGTTGCGCGTATGATGCTCAGGGGGTGCTGGTGCTCACCATGGCAAACCAGGTTGAAAGGAATGACATGGTGGGTTTGCCAAAGATTGAATCATGGATATTCAGGGATTGAGATACTGGATAGAAGTTTCGGCTAACGAAGCCGAGCATCCAATCCCTTTGCGTGCAGGCGCTCAGCGCAAGGCTATATGCTTCCACTTGATTTTGGACATGAGGAGACGAAGCCGCGGATAATCCCAAAACGATCGGTTTCCCCCAGGTTTGTTGTGCTGGTAAAAGCAAGGCATCGATCCAATAGAGGATTTCAGAAGCTCTTATCTGACCTTGTTCATTGGTATCTTCGTTAACCGATAGAAGTACATATACGAAGTCCAGGTTGTTCAAGAACACGGGGGGATTTTGGATGTCTTCTGCGGGCAGTGCCCAACCGAGTTTTCCGGAAAACCTGGTGCGCATCTCCTGAATCAGGCTTTGCCAGCGTTCGAGTGCATACTGTGGAACCCCTGAGGAATTGCCCTCGGCTAAAACCCCTTGAGGCAAGGCGGGTTTGAGCCATGTACCTCCCAGGATGATGGCGGAAAGATTGTTTTGTGCCGCGAGTTCGGCGTGATATAAGGCGAAATTACGATATTGTTCAAACCAATTGTTCCACCAATCGTCATGGCGCGGTGCGGTTGACCACCATTCATCGACCGCCATCCAGAAATTTGCCTGTGGAAACAGAACCACTTGAAGTCCGAGTCCTTGACTGGCGCGCACGAGCGTGGTGATTTCTTCCCAGCGCATATCATTACCTGGAATGGGTTCAAATAAAGGTATGGTATTTCCAGGGTAATAATGACCATAGGTCCAGGTGGGAGTAAGAAAGAGTGTGTTTGCGGAGATTTGCGAGACGGATAGGACGGTTTGTTGCAGGGTGGATGTCCAAGCTGGATGGAAGAGCGGCAGCCATTCAATCCCCTTCCAAAAGCCCTGCTCTCGAGGTTGAATGAATGGTTGTGGATCGACCACTTGAGGGATCTCGAGGGACAAATCTGTCCATGCTTCCACGCGATCGATAAACGTTTGTGGCTCGCCTTGTATCGACATCGGGCGCCCTGCACCATATGTGCCAGGCGTTTGCACATCATCAGCTACGCCGCATAAGCTATTGCGGCAATAGCGATAGTTAAAATTCCCCGGCAGATTCAAGGGGCTGTATAGAATATAAGCCCACCGTGTATCTCCCAGCTTCCACATGGGGATGGGCTCCGTCCATCCGATGATGGGAGCGATTTGCAAGGCGACGAAGTCATCATTGGGTGTGTTTTCCGGAACGGTCACATCAAAGGTGATCGAATGTTCTTTTCCTGCGTACCATGTCTCTACCTGATCTTCGATGAGCGCATTGAATTCGGGCACAACAACCTGGCGGAGGCGAAATTCTCCACTCGAGGTGTGTTCCGCGTTCCAAAAGCCATCGCCCAGAGTGTATTTGTAGCGCACGTCGCTACCTACGGGTAGGCTGAGGGTGATGGAGTATCTTCCATCGGGGAGCGGAGCCAGCACCGGCATGTTTGCAGCGACGCTGCTCATGCCTCCATTTAATGTTGCAAAAGAATTCCCCAATTGGGTGAGATTTCCTGCCAGACGCAAGGGAACTACAGGCGGAGTGTTCGGAGGCACGCTGACCACAAAGATGAGTTTTACCAAGGGACTTTGTTTTACTGAGACGAACGCCGGTGTGGCCGAATCCGCAGCTACCACAGCGCCTTGCTGAAATGTGCGGTACATTCCGTCCATGGCATAAATCACCAGGTTGTGTACCCCTGGTGGTAAACCATCCAGGCGAAAAGAGCCATCCAGAGTGGTTACCGTTTGGGCGCCTCCCGCAGTGACGAGCAGGTTGGGTATGGGTCTGAGGCTGTCGGCATCGGTCACTTGACCGATGATGCGACCGAATGGGAGCATGAACGGTACATCTGTCCATCGGCTGACGAAGTCATCTACTCTACCTTGCCCTTGAACATAATAGAGCCGATAGCGCACAGGGCTTCCATCCGCCAGGTGTTCAGCCACGCGGATATCTTGGGATTGGCGTTCATAGCGATATTTGATCACTGAGCCAATAGATAGCGGTAGTGTGAGCACATACTCCTGAGCCGCGTAACCGGGAGGCGCACTTGTTGCTGAAGCGACTTGCTGCATCGGAAACAATTGTGCATTGAGTGCTAAACCCGTGACTTCATCCAGAATACTCAGATAGACGGTATCTTCCGGCGGGGTGTTCGCGGGGACTTTGAGATGAAACTCAACAATCGTTAGAGGCAGGGGCGGTAACGGTGTCGCCTTCAAAACGTTTTGATTCGAAGGGCTGCTGTTCAGCCATGAATTAACCATGTCTGTATAGTTAGCAAAGGAGCAGGCATTGAGGTGGAGCAAGAGAAACACGCCCCAGATTTTTATTGCCCATGAAACATTGAACTTCATCGCGTTGCTCCGCCTCTACGGACATCGAATAAATGTGAGTGGGGATTTCTATGACCGGAGTTGGTTTGATGCATATCCTGAGACAATGGTTGAATTGTATCAGATACCTTTAGTGTATTGAATGAATTGAGCGCTTGCCATTAATTACGATGCAAGAAGTGTTCCGAACGTAAGACCTCATCGGAACTGGTTGATCAAGTTTGACCAGCGCCTGAAACCAGAAATCATTTTTGTGGCTCTTACCTCCCAATCGACTTAATGAGTTTGCCTCTTCAAACCTAATCGAGTGGTGCAGGTGATCCACTTGTGAACTGCAGGCTACTCATAAAGCTGTGCATCGCCTGTTGAAATTGCATATTACCACCATGAGAGGGATGGCGGATGGAAATATAGGGGAGGGAAAGGTCATCCAGGCAAAAAGCGGCTTTCAACCCTACGGCAAGGATGTATTGAGGTTGTAATATATGAACCACCTGCGCCAGAATGTGTATATATATGCGCAACTCTTTCCTGCTTATGGGTCTATTGGAGGTGGGATTGTTTGGGTGGTGAGGATGGTATGGTATGCCATTCCAAACTAAAAAATTTGGGTGAAAGGCTTGCATTCCTTTCCAAAAACAGGAAGCGCTTAGCTCACTCAAAGGAGTTAGAAAAACACTGGTGGGTGCCCCTTTGAAGGGCAGTTTGTTGGAGGCGAGCTGAGCTTCGCTCGTGAATGGCACCCCTGAAAAGCGGCATCCTTTCCACCCCGGCGCCTCCCCAACGATCAAGATTGTTGGTAGGGCATCAAAACTCGAAAGGTAATTGAACAGGTTTTGCCGGCGTCTTTCAGCCGCATCAGCTCGGTCGAGATTTTCATTTATCTGGGAGAAAAAATTGAAGAGAGGTTTTCCCTGGTGCCATTGAGGCGTGACAGGGAAAACCTCATCTTGTAGCATCTTCCAAAGAGCGGCGAGAACCAAGGTTCAGCGTTTCTCTGAGGTCAGCGGTTTGAAATACAGGATGTCTAAAATTGAGCCCTCTCGCTGTGGCGCAGGTTTTAAAACAGCTTCAACGGGCATGCCGATATAAACCTCTTCGGTGGATACTTCGCCCAGTTTGTGCACTATTCCTCCGTCGCGTATTTTAACGAAGGCAATTATCTCCGGGGATTCTTTTGGGGTGCCATCGGCGTTCACGTGTAATACGGTGAAAGTATGCACCTCCCCGATCGTACCCACATCTACCCATTCTTCGAGGCTTCCTAGACATCGTTCGCAGAACGCGACAGCCGGGACATAGACCCGTTCACATCGAGGGCATACTGAGCCCAGGAAGGTTCCATTGTCCTTTAACGATCGGAAAAACCGTTCGCCAGCCAAGCCATACGTGTAGCGGCTGGTAACAGGGAGAGACCCGAACCAGGCTTGAGGTGCTTTGGGATTGGGTTCTAACAGGCTCATTTTATCCCTCCTCGATAGGTTTGAAATACAAGATGTCTGTGATCGCTCCTTCTCGTTGCTCTGGTGGCTTCCAGACAGCGCGGACGCGCATGCCAATATGCACTTTTTGAGGGTCCACCTCGCCCAATAAATGCAGGATGCCATGCAGAGGAGAAGCGCCATCGATTTCGATCACAGCGGGGATTTGAGGTTCTTTGATGCGTTTAACATCCCAGGTGACATAACAAATGGAGAAAGTGTTTACCGTGCCCGTATCTGCTAAAGGTACATACTCGGTTATCGGTTGAAAGCACCATTCACAAACAATTCTAGGCGGCACGATGGTTTTGCGGCATTCTGGGCAGTAGGCGCCGAGGATCTTGCCTTCCTTCAGTGCAGCCAGATACGCCCCAATAGCAATGCCGGTATCCCAGGCATATTCGCCATGCAGTTGGTCATGCCGAAAGAGTACGTTCCCTGCTTTAAAATCCTCTTCGCTCAATGAGGTTCCCGGCAAATTGATATTCGGTTTAGCCATTTTCTGCTCCTTATCTTCCCATAATTACGACCGTGCCTACTTGCATCAAGTCCCCCCAGGCTTGCGCTAATCCTCTGCGAGGCTGACCTGGCACCTGGCGCGCACCCGCCTCGCCGCGTAACTGCCAAAAGAGTTCCGCGATCTTCATCAAGCCAGCCGCGGCGATAGGATTCCCCACACCAAGCAATCCACCTGAAGGGCAAATCGGTAGATTACCGTCTCGCGCTGCGGTCCCGTCGATGTACATTTGTACCGCCTGTCCTCTCTCGGCGAGTTGCAAACCTTCTAGGTGATGAAGAGCCTTATAGTCAAACGGATCGTACGGTTCGGCAATATGGATCTCTTTTTTCGGCTCTTTGATGCCAGCCATTTCGTATGCCATTCTAGCGGCGTATTCGACATAGCGTGGATAAGCCAGATCCCGGTTGGTCCAGTATGCTGTGTCCAGACACCATCCCACGCCTTCGATCCAAACGGGTTTGTCGGTCAGGCGTTTGGCGACGTGTTCTGCAGCCAGGATGATCGCCACGGCGCCGTCCGTAACTGGGCTCACATCCAGCCTTTGAACTGGCCAGGCGAGCACTTCGGATTTGAGCACATCCTCAACCGTGATGTTTGCATCTCCTAATAAAGCCGCGGGGTGATCTGCAGCATTGCGTTTATGGAGCACAGAAACTCTGGCAATATCCTCTTTGGCGATGCCGTACGTGTTCATGTAGCGGTTCATTTCCAGGGCGAAGATCCACAGCAGGTTGGGTTTGAGCGGCCGTTCAGTGGTATGGTCGAAAATGGTGAGAAATGCGGCTTGTGCATGTGGATAGAAGCTCGACATCTTCTCTTCAGCGACGACCAATACGACATCGAATAAGCCTGAAGCGACATGGTACCACCCCTGGATGGGAACAAAAACCCCCGTGCCTCCCCCTACATAGGAACGCATATAGGGTTTGCGCCAGCCTCCCGCGCCATCACTCAGATATTCGCCTTTCATGTGGAGGCCGTCGAAAGAGTCTGGGGCCGTGCCCATGCAGACTGCTTCGATGTCATCCATGGTCAGCTCACAGGATTGTAGCGCTTGTTGAACTGCTAACCAGGATAGTTCTTTAGGAGTTTCCAGCGCGCGGCGGACAAATTTTGTCATTCCCGCGCCGATGACTGCAACTTTTCGCATGCCCATGTTGTCCTCCGATTACATGTTGCTCAATATAGCTACGGCTCCACTGGTGGTGGGAAGTCCACGCCAGGACTGCACTAGTCCAACTTCGACATCCTCCAGTTGATGTAAGCCGGCTTGCGCCCGTAATTGCAACACTGCCTCTAGGGTTCTCACCAGGCCGGTCGCATCCAAAAAATGACCCATTCCCAGACTTCCGCCTGAGACGTTGACCGGCAGTTCACCTTGGAGTGAAGTGTACCCTTCAGCGCATAAAAATCCTGCGGAGCCTTCTGCAACCAGCCCTAGAGCTTCTAGGGTCATTAACTCGCGGTACGCGTATTGGTCGTCCACTTCGGCAAAATCGATCATTCGCTGGGGGTTTTGGAAGCCCGCCATGCGATACGCCATGTGAGCGGCTTTTTGAATGTATGCTAAGCTACCCCATTGACGGTTCTCGAGCGAATAGGAGTCGTTGCACCACCCCATACCCAAAATCCAAATTGGGTTTTCAGAAAAGTGGCGCGCTTTCTCTTCGCTGGCTAAAACCATAACCACTGCCGCGTCGCATGTTGGAGCAATTTCATGTTTAGTCAATGGCCAGGCAACCGGTGGACCTTCGAGCACGTACTCCAAACTGAGGTCAGCAGGATACGAAGCCAGAGGGTTGAGCAATGCATTGCGTCGGTTTTTCACCACAACTGCGGCGCATTGTTCGCGGCTTGTTCCACTTTCATACAGATAGCGGTTCATTTCCAAGCCGGCGATAAATTCCGAGTTCAAATTGAGAGGGCGGTTGAGTACCGGGTCTTGAGCGTATAGAGTGATTTCGGGTAAGGTGAGGATATTGGAAGCTTTGCAATGACCTTCCACCGCAACGACATCACATTGGCCAGTTTTGATGAGCATATACGCGGTTGCCAAGCCATGCAGCCCATCTCCAGCTATCGTATGCACCGGCATCAACGCCCCGCCAATCTGATCTGGGGTGTATTCGTCAAAAATACTGGTGCCTTCGTGAAAGTCTTCAGCAACAGTGACAAATGATTGGATATCTGCGCGCGCATCTACGCCGGCATCGTCGTACGCGCGCATAGCAGCTTGATAGACCATTTCTTTATATGAGAGTTCCTGAGTTTTGGTGTGAAAACCAGCCCACCCAACACCGATGATCGCGACTCGTTCACTCATTGAGACCTCCTTAGATTTGGGAATAGAATGATTACATCGAGGTGTTTATTTTTCCAGCCACCGAAGCTCTGGCAAGCACTTGCCTGGCAGCCCGGACTACGGGGGCATCGATCAATTTTCCATCGATAGCGAATGCACCAACTCCTTTCTCTACATGGTCTTCGTAAAGCCGAATGATTTCAAGCGCTCTGGCAATTTGCTCATCGCTGGGTGTGAAAACTTCCTGAACAGGTCTTACCTGATTGGGGTGGATGATTTGTTTACCGCTATATCCCATCTGTACTGCTTCGGAAGCTTCACGACGCAACCCGGATTCATCATGGAAATCAGTATAGATCATATCGATCGCTTCCAGACCGTAGGCTTTGGCATGGATGACAACCGCGCTCCTGGCATAGAAGATTTCAGTGCCTTGTGGCGTGCGCGTTGCTCCCAAGTCGCCGGCCAGATCCTCTGCGCCGAAGATGAGCGCTGACAGGCGCGCATCTGCTTGAGCGATATCCCTCAAATTCACGATGCCTTGTGCGGTTTCGATGATCGCCAGTAGGGTAGTTTCCCCCTCGGGAATACCCGAAGCCTGTTCCAATTCCGATATTTTTTTGCTCACCCACTGGATTTGGTGTGCATTGCGCACTTTGGGTAAAACGATGCCATGCGGTCGATGAGGCACAATCGTTTCGAGGTCCTCTTCTGCCAGGCCCGATTCGATGGCGTTGATGCGCACCAGTTTTTCTGAATGGGCAAAATCCAAAGTCGTTAGCGCATCCACGATGGTTTGGCGCGCAATCTGTTTTTTACCTGCGGCGACGCCATCTTCCAGGTCCATACAGATGCTATCTACACCCAGGGTGATGGCTTTACGGATCTTGTGCCCATCATCGCCGGGCATATAGAGGATCGCTCTACGTGGTGAGGTGCTCATATTTATTCTCGCGAAACCTTGACCATTTCACACTCACTCATGTCGAGGTTTGGGTTCCCTTGCCGCGATGTACGCAAAGGCAATGCTGATGAAATACAACACAGTCAACGGACCCATCACGAGTGACATATTCACCGGGTCAATGGTAGGGGTGATCAAGGCAGCCACGACGGCGATGATCACAATCGCCAGGCGCCATTGGTCTAGGAGCATCTTGGGTTTGATCCAGCGCAGCTTCGTGATCAAATAAATGACCAGAGGAAACTCAAAAGCCATACCTAACCAAAACAGCAGACCTGTTGAAAAGCGCACGTAAGATGAAGGGCGTGGGATCGTTTTTATGCCCATGAAGTTGAGCAGAAAAGGCAGGGCAGTAGGCAGCATGACATAATATGCGAAAGCCACGCCGGCTAAAAAAAATAGGCTGGCAACCGGTATCGCCAGAAGGCTGAAAACGCGGTTTTTACGTGAGATGATCGCCGGAGCGATGAACAACCAGATTTGATAAGCGATATATGGAAATGCCATGGTAAATCCGGCGAGCAGAGCAACACGCATCACCGTTCCAATTGGCTCAGTAACTTCGATGGCGATCAGCGATTCCATCCCTCCCTCCAAAGGGGCGGCAAGGAATGCCAGAATGTTTTGGTTGAATGTAAAAGAGGCGGCTGTGGTTGCGGCTAAGAATATGATGGCACGGAAGAGGTGCTTCCTCAGTGCGTCCAGGTGCTCTAACGTGATCCCCGGTTGTTCGAACACTTTGGATACGACATCTGGCAATGGGGTATCACCTTCCCCTTTCGTAAAAAGCGCCTCTTTGAGTTCATTAAGGCTGAGGAGCCAAAATAGAGCGACAAGAGGGAATGTCAGGACTCTCCACAATATACGTAGTAACGTGCGCATTATCGATGAGCATCCGTATCGGCAGATTGAGATAGATGAGAGGTGAGATCTTTTCCGGTTTGTTCAATATGTCCTTGTTGGAGCGGCGTTTCAGCCATGCCAGCGTTCTCAGAGGGTTGAGGCTTTTTCCCTATTGGGGCGGGAGGGGAGTCCAAAACAGGGGGAGTGAGCCAAGGTGAGATATCTTTGGTTTGTTTTTCAAGGTCTTTAGCAATGTTCCATTCGGATTCCTCTAACCCGGCTTCGCGCATCAATTTGTTCGGTAGATAGCGAATTTTTCTGACTTCTTGCCAGGTGGGCGAAGTGGCAACTTTGCGCATGAACCTACCAATAGTGCGCCCGGCTTTGACCATATCGTTTGGTCCAAGCACGATCAAGGCGATGACAAGGATGAGCATTAATTCAAGAGGTCCTATACCGAATATATCCATGATGACATCACGATAAAAATATATGCATTCAAATTTGTTTTTGGACGATGCGTTTCAACGCTTGTTTGATTTCGTTTTCATGATTGGCGAGACTACCCAGCACGCCATTCACAAATCGTGGCGAACTATCCGAGCCGTACACTTTCGCCAACTCAACAGCTTCGTTGATGGCGACTTTTATTGGAATTTCGTCGCACAGGGTGATTTCCCATAACGCCATGCGCAGGATATTGCGGTCGATGGTCGCAATTTGATCCAACGGCCATTCAGGCGCGTGTTGGGCAATAAATTTGTCCAGCAAGGAGAAAATCGGGGAGATTTCCAAGACAATTCTACGCGCAAAGGAAGCCAGATGTTCATCTAAGGGCTCTTCGTTCAATCGCTCCTCGATGACTGTCTGAGGATTATGACCGGTAAGGTCGATTTCGTAAAGTGCTTGCAGAGCGATACAACGCGCTCTGGTGCGAGATTTCATCCCTCAGGCCTCTTCCTTCGCTTTTGGTGACATGTCCTCGGAAGGATAATCGATATCCTCGATATGAATGTTCACACGATCCACTTGCATGCCTACCATCTCTGTGATTGCCCGGGCGACATCATGCTGAACCTGGCGGCTGACTTCTCGGATGTTGACGTCCTTCTTCAAAACCAGGTAAATATCCGCAGTCACAGTATCCCCATTGATTTCAATACGCACACCTTCTCCGATGTTTCTTTGGAGCAGTTTTCTGGGCGCTGAAGGGGCGTTTCCCATGCGGCTCACCCCAGCTACATTAAGAGCGGTTAGCCTGGCAATGGTGAGCAGCACATCTGTGGCAACTGTTATCTTACCTTTATGTTCCATAGTTCGCTTTCCTTATCGAGCCAACTTTTGCATGGTGATCATACCATTGTCATACCACCATCGACGCACAACACTTGACCGGTGATATAAGCCGCATCTTCGGAGGCTAAAAAGGCGACGGCATGTGCCACCTCTTGGACCGTTCCCCAGCGTTTCATCGGGATAAGCTTCATCATCTCTTCTTTCAATGCCTCCGGGAGGTCATTGGTCAGGGCTGTGGGGACGAATCCGGGTGCAACAACGTTGACCGTGATGCCTTTATGGGCGATTTCTCTGGCCAGAGCTTTCGAGAAACCGATGATCCCTGCCTTGCTCGCGGAATAATTCGTCTGCCCAACCTGACCCACCAGACCAGAAACCGAGGATATGTTCACGATGCGCCCGTAACGTTGTCTGAGCATAGGGCGCAAGGCAGCCTTAGAGCAATTAAAAGTGCCTTTCAAGTTGATATTGATCACTGCATCCCATTCATCTTCATCCATGCGAATGATGAGATTATCTCTTGTCACTCCGGCGTTATTGATCAGGATGTCGATGCGACCGAATTCGTGGAGCGCGGCATCGATCAATTGATTCGCGCTGGTTATCTGGCTGACATCTGTCTCAATCGCGATCACACGGCGTTGGGTCGCGCGCTGAATTTCTTCTGCGGTTTGGATTGCTCCCCGAAGGTCTCGATTTGCCAGGACGACATCGGCACCACGTTCTGCCAGCAAAGCTGCAATCGCTTTGCCAATGCCGCTTTTCCCGCCAGTGACAATGGCGACTCTACCGGTGAAATCCATCCAATGTAACTCCTGTTTAGATGAGTATGTGGATTGAATTATACCGCGATAAACTTGGGGAGGTTTTCAAAGTCTTCCAACGTGCCCAAACTCAGACAATTGACCTGGGCATCAATCCTTTTTACCAGGTTTTTGAGCACAGTTCCGCTTCCGATTTCAATGAATTGGGTAACCCCATTTTGGAGGATATGACGTATGGATTCGGTCCAGCGCACAGGTGAGATCAGTTGTTTTTGTATGTCGGCGATGATCTGTGAGGCGGTACTCATAGTTTGAGCATTTGTGTTGCCGACGATGGGAACCTTTGGTTCTCGCAGTTGATAGGATGCGATGAAAGCATTGAATTCAAGTTGGGCATCTGCCATCAAGGAGGAATGCGAGGCGATGCTCACCGGCAGGAGACGCATCTTCCGACATCCTCTCATCTGGGCGAGATGCATGGCTCGATCGACAGCTTCGATTGACCCCGAAATGACAATTTGCCCAGGGCAATTGTCGTTGGCCACCTGCACACCACTGCCAGATTGGCTGGCCAGGGTGCAAATCTCTTGGGCGAATTCCATCTCCACACCTAAGAGCGCCACCATCTTGCCGGGGTTTTTCTCTCCAGCCTGTTTCATTAGCGCACCTCGAGTGTGCACGATTTTTAGGCTATCAGTAAAATCCAGGCAGTCGGCTGCTGTGATTGCGCTAAATTCACCCAGTGAATGACCCGCGAGAACGGCAGGTTGAATAGAGGGGTATAGCTCCTGTAATAAGCGCAAGGCAGCAAAGGAATGAACGAATAAAGCAGGCTGGGTATGGTTGGTTTGATTCAGCTCATCTTCAGGACCTTCCCACATCGTTGAGGAAAGGGAATATCCCAGTAAATCATCTGCCTGTTCGAAAATTTGGCGGACCATGGGATATGCCATCGCCAGGTCCTTCCCCATACCTAGAATTTGAGAGCCCTGCCCAGGGAAGAGAAAGGCGATGTTAGAAGTTTGTCCCATGATGTTTTATCCTAAAAATGTAATCGAGCCGTGGTTCTCACGGCTCGCAGCAGATCTGGGCTTACTCTTTGCTGATGACTTCTTTGCCTTTGTAATGCCCACAGTTCGGGCAGACCGTATGCGGCAGACGCATTTCACCACAATTAGGACATGCAACCAGGTTTTTGGCTTTTAACGCGTCGTGGGCTCGGCGTCGGTCGCGCCGTCCAGGCGAGATTTTACGTTTTGGTTGAGGTGGCATTTCTTTCGCTCCTGATGGTTAATCCATTGAATGATCATTTGATAATCACGACCAACGTCTTTATGATTGCGCGTTGGGTAGGGGGATTATACGAATTTGTGTGTATTGTGTCAAGCAAGAGGAATATGAGAAACCCGCCTGATCATGG
>JBBIVW010000001.1:121292-296295 GCA_037439525.1 Anaerolineae bacterium | reverse complement strand
CCGGTGAGAGGTGCAATCCAAAAGCCACCATCGTTGCCGGCATACACTCCATAGCCCCAAGAAAAAGAATTGATCAGAATGGTAGCATTTTTGGGGACGTTTTGTCGAATGAATTCCATGGCTTGATCATCTTGTTGGCGATAGAGGATGGTGATCGGGTTGAGGATGGGCATTAAATTTTGAGCGCCTCGAATCAGGATGATCCCCAAAGATACAGCAATGAGCAGGGTATGCACATAGCGAAGCAACCTGGGAAGGTGTGGCGCGATGATTGCATTCACATCGAAAAAGAGATAGCTCGCCAGCAGGCTAATCGGAAGGAATAAGGAGATGATGACCGAAGCGTTGGAAATGAAGCCCGCTCCGGGAAATCGGATTACACCCAGGTTTGCGGTAATAAACATCAATAGCAGCCATAGGAAAACAGTCAGTCCAAAGCGACGTTTGCGCAATAAAGACCACACCAGGGCAACCGCAGACATGATCAGTACATCTTTTCCCCAACCTGTTGTGAGGTACCCCAGGTTGAAGTCATAAAACAACTGCTGAGCTCCCCGATTTCTGGAGAGCGTCATTACCACTTGTTGCACAAAGCCCAAATTCCACCAAGGGAGAGCCAGGAACAAAGCCAGGCATGCGCAAATGCATATCGCCAATAGATTAGAGAAGAAAAAGGATCGCTTCTTTTTCGAGCGCCAATAAGAGAAAATACGGGTGGTCCGTTCTGCGGCAAGAAGGAGCAGCATAAAAAGTGTGACGCGAAAGTGAACGATCGAAAGTCCTGCTATGGAGAGCGCCGTAAGGATAAGGATGGGCAGGCGTTTCCATAAAGCCGACGCCTTCGAGGCAAATTTGGTTGCTGTCTCCAGCATCGGGTTCCATAGTGCCAGGCATGTCGGCAGGATGAGCATGCCCGCCAGGTGTGTATAACGCCCCCAACTGGCATAATAAGCCGGCATTGGGCTGACCACCGCAGTAACCAGGGCGGCGAAAACACCCACCCAAGGCTGACGAGTAAGCGTGAAACCAAAAAGAAACACAGAAAAGACGATCAGGCTGTTGAACAATTGGCCTATGAATAAGATGGCATGATGGATCGGTGTGCCGGTGAGCCAGGTGAAAAGAGCTACCAAAGTGTGGAAGCCGGGGTGATAGGTCGCGGCGATTGGGATATACGGATCATAGCTCGTTGGCAGCGCGCCCTGTTCGAGAATCAGACGAGTGATCAATCCATGGTGAACCGAATCGACCCAAGCAGGCGCGGAAATATCGCGCACCATGGCAAAGCGCACAAAAAGCGTCACAAGGAAGATGGTAATGAGTGCAAAATTGGTGGGTTGGCTGAAGTTTTTCAATTGTTCCAGCCATGCCTTTCTGCGCCACGACCTGATCTTGACCCAGAGGTAAATCAATAACACTAAGCTGACGTAAGCCACCGAGAGAGACGTATTCCACCGAATGCCGATGGTAGAAGTCCAAAGGAACAGAATCGGGAACAAAGCCAGACTTAACCCAATAGAAAGGGCGGTTCTGGCTGCCCAAGACTCAAACAGGGTATGGTGTTGCAAGCTGCGCATGATGGGAAATAACAATGTCCGTCCGGGTAGGTAAAGGAATATCAGAGCAAGGAGAAAAGATGCTCCTTGAAGGGCAAGGCTGCGCAAATCTGAAGCAAATGCTACCGTGTCATAATCGTACAATAGACGGAAGGCAATGTCTGCCGGTATGTTCTGTCCATTCAGGCGTAACTCCCCTTCAGGATAGACGCTTTCATTTCGGCCAAAAATTTGCACCGGTGAGAAGCGCGTGGAAAACCGAATGGTCCATTCGCTGTCTTGGGAGGACTCAATTGGGGGGAAATGCACTGTTACGGGGAAGTAGCGGTTGACATCGTCATAAGATAGTTCCGTGGAGTATAGAGGCGTGTCGGGATTGTCCGCGCGGAATAATTGGATGTTCAGTTTGTCTTGTGGATGATATTTCTCCTCACTCAGACGCATCCAAAGCTGAATGCCGTTCAAGAATGCACGTCTGGATATGAAGGTTTGATCTATAAAGGTCCCTTTTTCTACCCGCGCAACGATATCGGCGCGATATTCTTGGGAGGCTTCGAAATCGGTCATAGTTACACAGCCTCCCAAGACGAAAGCCGATAGGATGATAATTAGGAGAACCCCCCTTTTTGTTGGAGGATTGAGGTTTTGTTTCAATGGTTTATTTGGTTACCTGTACACCGTTGCCCAGGGTGTATTTTAGGTAGGCTTCGATGAAATCGTCGATATACCCGTTTAAAACTGCCTGAGGGTTTCCTGTTTCAAAATTCGTTCGATGATCTTTGACCATTTGATAAGGATGAAGGACGTATGAACGAATCTGGCTGCCCCATTCGATTTTGGTGAATTCTCCCTTTAATTCGGCAATTTTTTCTTCACGTTCTTCGTGCTTCAATTCCAATAAGCGGGCGCGCAATACCCGCAGGGCGTTTTCCCGGTTTTGCAATTGGGAACGCTCGTTTTGGCAGGTGACCACGATCCCGGTGGGGAGGTGGGTGATACGCACCGCGGTGTCGTTCTTTTGAACGTTTTGACCTCCTGCACCGGCTGAGCGAAATGTATCGATCTTTAGGTCGCGGGGATCGATCACGACCGACTCATCCTCCTCCACCTGAGGCAGGACTTCGACAAGGGCGAAAGAGGTATGTCTGCGATGGGCTGCATCGAAGGGAGATAACCTCACCAGGCGATGTACACCCTTTTCGGATTTAAGATAGCCGTAGGCATAGGCACCATTGATTGCTAACATGGCGCTTTTGATGCCCGCCTCTTCACCTTCGGTCAGGTCGAGGACTTCATAGGCATACCCCTGACGGTCGCACCAGCGCATATACATGCGCATTAGCATTTCAGCCCAATCTTGTGAATCGGTTCCGCCAGCCCCGGCGTGGATTGCTAGCAGGGCATCATGTTTATCATATGTTCCGGAGAACATCGCCCGGAATTCGCGTCGCTCCAACTCTTTCTGAATAGAGGCGATTTCAGCTTCCAGCTCGCTGCGCAGCCCTTCATCTGCCAATTGAGCCAGTTCAAGCGCATCGTCTATTCTTCGTCTAAGCGTTAGCCATTCATCGACTTCTTCTTGCAGAGAAGCCAACTGCTTCATCGTTTGGCTGGCAGATTCTGGGTTGTCCCAAAAAGTGGGGTTTTCTGATTCTTGACGGAGCTGGAGGATGGCGTTTTCTTTCTGAGGGATGTCAAAGACGCTCCAATAGGTTCTGGATTCTTTCCCGACATTCGTTTAGTGATTCGATTAAGTCTTCCATATTCTGTTATCTCCTGAGGCCAATTTTTTCTGTGCACTTACCCTTCGCTCAATATACCGCCAATGAACGCGTCTGGGTTGAAAGGGTGCAAATCTTCGGGTTTTTCGCCCAACCCAACAAACAAAATCGGCAAGCCGAGTTGTTGTTGGATGGCAAATACCATCCCGCCTCGGGCAGATGAATCGAGTTTGGCAAGGATCACTCCGTTGATATTCACAGAGTTTTTAAACGCCTGTGCTTGAGGCAACGCGTTTTGACCTGTGGTTGCATCCATCACCAACCAGACCACGTGAGGGGCGTTTTCCAGAGCTTTACCACATACACGATACACTTTTTTCAATTCTTCCATTAGATTATAACGGGTATGCAAACGCCCCGCTGTATCGATAATAACCAGATCGATTTGTCTGGCAATGGCTGCATGAATGGCGTCGAACGCAACCGCTCCAGCATCTCCGCCCGGTTGGCCGGCAACGATGGGTAGGTTCAACCGTTCAGCCCATATTTCCAACTGATCCACCGCGGCAGCGCGAAAGGTATCCGCCGCAGCCAATAAAACGCTTTTGCCTTGTTTTTTGAAGTAATGTCCCAGTTTTGCAATCGTGGTGGTTTTTCCAGAACCGTTCACGCCTACAATGAGGATAACAGTGGGGACGTGGGTAGGACTGAAGGCTGGAGGATCGAGCAACAAGGCGCGCAGTTCCTGCCGCAACGCTTGTTTGAAGTCTGAAGCTTTGGTGATGCCATCCTGTTTGGTGCGCTTTTCCAGGTTTTGTAGAATTTTGCGCGTGGTTTCAACGCCTATATCTGCCTGGATTAAATGCGCTTCGAGGTCTTCCCATATGTCTGGTGTGATTTCTGAGAAGCCCAAAAGCGTAGCGATTTGCCCGAAGGCTGATTTGCTGGTTTTTTCCAGCCCTTTTTTCCAGATTCCGATCAGGTTATTCATGGCGAGCTATTATAACATGCTGGATTTTTTTCACCTAAATGCTATAATACCGGGCATGCCTTCGAAAAAATTCTCGCATATCGATGAGGCTGGAGCAGCCAGAATGGTGGACGTGACCTCCAAGTCTGAAAATGAAAGATGGGCGGTGGCGCGCGGCGAAATTCGAATGAGCGAAGAGACCTTTGAGCTGGTCAAAGCCGGTCAATTGATGAAAGGCGATCTGTTCACTGTGGCTCAGGTGGCAGGGATCATGGCGGCGAAGAAAACTTCAGAGCTCATCCCGCTTTGCCATCCTTTGCCCATCACGCATGTACAAGTGGATTTTACTTTACATGCGGAATGGCCAGGCATTGAGGTTACCGCTCAAGTGCGCACCACTGCAAAAACCGGGGTTGAGATGGAAGCCCTAACCGCGGTTGCCATCAGCGCGTTGACACTTTATGACATGGCGAAAGCCGTTGAGAAAGGAATGCAAATTCGCAATATTCGGCTTATTGAAAAGCACGGCGGTAAAAGCGGAGATGTGATTTTAGAGGTTGACCAGACAACATGATTGAAGTAAAAGTACGCTTCTTTGCCACGCTCAGGGATCGGGCAGGTGTGCCAGAGTGCACCATAAGGGTACAACAAGGCGAAACGATCGCCGATTTGAAAAAGAAATTGATCGAACAATATCCAGATTTGGAAGTTGCCATGCCTTCTGCCTTGGTAGCTTTGAATAAAAAATATGCATTTGACCATGAGGAAATCCCTTCGGAAGCTGAGGTAGCTCTATTCCCTCCGGTGAGTGGTGGAGCAGAATCACCTACCGTTATTCGTTTGACAACCCAACCCATTGAATTTGAGGCGATTATCCAAGAAATCACCTTACCTACAACCGGGGCTATTTGTTTCTTTTGCGGCATTGTGCGCGGGCTGACCACTCGAGAACAAACCATCTCAACAGAACACCTACTCTATGAGGCATACGAAACGATGGCTGAGCAGAAAATGGCTCAGGTCGCCAGTGAAATGCGTGAGCGTTGGCCAGGCGTTGAAGGTATTGCCATCATCCAGAGAATCGGGATGCTTCTCCCAGGGAGTCCAACCGTACTAATCGCATGTTCTGCTTCCCATCGTGATAGCGGTGTGTTTGAAGCTGCGCGCTATGGCATTGACAGGCTGAAAGAGATTGTCCCTATTTGGAAAAAAGAAGTAGGTTCA
Source organism: Anaerolineae bacterium (assembly GCA_037439525.1). GTDB lineage: Bacteria > Chloroflexota > Anaerolineae > Anaerolineales > UBA4823 > JBBIVW01. Next base: position 290,824 of record JBBIVW010000001.1, on the reverse strand, counting down.
ACTGGGGCGTATTGGGTTGAAGGGAGTTACATTCCCACAAAAGAGGATTGAAATGCAATGCTTGAATTGTCACGTTGCGTATCCTCCCGAAGGGGTTCCTTATCGATGTGAGGTTTGTGGAGGAGTTTGGGGGATAAGCCAACTACCATTTTGGAACGCTCACCAAATCGATATCTATGACAAAACCATCTGGCGCTATCGCGCGTTCTTTTCTTTACCCGGCGAAGCACCAAAAGTGAGCCTGGGTGAAGGAGGTACGCCTTTAATTTGGAGCAAAATAGATGGAAGCGAATATGGTTTCAAATTAGAAAGCCTCAATCCTAGTGGTTCGTTCAAGGATCGAGGCACAGCATTATTGCTCAGCTTTTTCCTTTCGCGCGGGGTCAATCGAATGATCGAGGATTCTTCTGGTAATGCGGGCGCCTCATTGGCTACGTATGCGGCACATTTTGGCTTACAAGTAGAGGTATATGTGCCCGAATATGCCTCAGGACCAAAAAGGTTGCAAATCGAAGCGCTTGGGGCAAAGGTCGTGCCTGTACCTGGTAAGCGTTCTGATGTTGCTACAGCAGTGAAGCAGCGCGCCGCAGCGGGTGAGGTGTATGCCAGCCATGTCTACTTCCCCCAACCACTGGAAGGTTTTTCCACCATAGCTTATGAGTTGTTTGAAGAGCTAGGAGAGGCGCCTGGCACAGTGATTTGCCCGGTCGGTCAAGGGAGTCTATTATTGGGCGTCATCATGGGGTTTGAGAGCTTGATCCAAAGTGGTGCCATCAGAAAGATGCCTTTTTTTGTGGGTGTACAGGCTTTGGCTTGTGCGCCAATTTGGGCAGTATTTCGTTATGGTAGCGCTGGTTTAGGATGGGTGACAGAGGGGGAAACCGCCGCAGAAGGGGTACGGATTATCCAGCCGGCACGTGCTGACGAATTGCTGCACAAACTTGTGGAATATCAAGGGACGATGGTGGCGGTTGAAGAGGATGCGATCCTGCCGGCGCGCGACAAACTGGCGCGGATGGGGTTGTATGTAGAGCCGACATCTGCCATCGTATGGGCTGCCGTGGAGCAGTTGAAAGGGAAGCTCCCTGAGCCGATTGTCCTCGTGCTTACAGGCACAGGGTATAAGTCTAACTTGTAAGCGTGCGTTTCAAATAAGGATGTACCATGGATGAACGCCTCGTCGTTACTGGAATGGGGACGATCAACCCCCTGGGCCACCATGTTGAAGAGACATGGCAAAGAGTGGTTCAGGGGCAATCCGGAGTGGGTCCCATCACCCTGTTCGACGCCAGTCACCTGGAAGTGAGAATTGCATGCGAAGTGAAAGCCTACAACGCAGAAGATTATATGCCGGTAAAAGAGGCACGTCGACGCGATCGTTTCGAACAGTTTGCCATCGTAGCAGCTAAGGAAGCCATCGACCAAGCCGGATTACGTGGAGCGTATCCCCCTCACCGGGTAGGCGTGATCATCTCCTCAGCGATTGGCGGGCTGAATGCATTGGTGGATACATTTCTCACCTTGAAGAGCGCTGGCCCCAGACGCATCAGCCCTTTTGCCATTCCGATGCTGATGGCGAATGGGGCTGCAGGGTTAGTTGCGATCGAATACGGTTTTCAAGGACCGGCGCTGTCGATCAACTCTGCCTGTGCCTCTGGCATCGATGCCATTGGCATTGCCTGGGCAATGCTGAAGAGCGGTTGGTTGGATGCGGTTGTGGCCGGGGCAAGTGAGGCGACCATCACCGAAGTTGGCATTGCAACCTTTGACCGCCTTGGCGCGCTTTCTCGATGTAACGAAGACTATCACACCACCCCACGCCCATTTGATCTAAACCGTGATGGTTTGGTGATGGGGGAGGGAGCAGCCGTTTTGGTCATCGAACGTGAGAGAGATGCCCGCATGAGAGGCGCCCAGGTATTTGCTGAAATTGCCGCATATGCTTCCACTGCCGACGCTTACCATATCACAGCGCCGGATGCGGATGGCGCTGGCGGGGCGCGGGCTATGCAAGAGGCTCTGAAGCGCGCAGGTCTTTCGATTTCAGAGATTGATTACATCAATGCCCACGGCACGGCGACACAGCTTAACGACCTCTCTGAAACGCGCGCGATTAAAGCTGTTTTTGGCGATCGATCCATGCACATCCCTATTTCTTCGACAAAATCCATGACGGGACATTTGATGGGGGCTACTGGAGCGTTAGAAACCATATTTTGTGTCCTGGTGCTTCGCGACCAGGTGATACCACCCACGATCAATTACCAGACGCCGGACCCGGAATGTGACCTGGATTACGTTCCTAACTTTTGCAGGCACAGTGCAGTGCGCGTGGCAATGAACAACGCCTTTGGATTTGGGGGGCATAATGCAGTCCTGATCGTGAAAGCGGTGGATGGATTGCTCAGCGACTCCTGATAAGATTGGTACAATATACTTCTAAACAATTCAGAACTTATGGATCGCCAACCATTCGACGAGATGTGGAGTTGTTGGCGTTCCCTGAGTTTGGAAAGAGGTTATCCATGCAAAAAGATCAAGGAGCCCATGCCCAAGAGACTCCAGATGCCTTCGCGTTGCGTGTAGGCTTACATTTCGATAATTTATCGGTATTGGAACGGGCTTTGACCCATAGCTCTTATCTGAATGAACACCCAGAGGCCATTGAAGACAATGAACGCCTCGAATTCTTGGGGGATGCCGTGTTGGATTTCCTGGTGGGTGCCTGGCTGTATCACCATTTTCCCGAGTTGCGTGAGGGGGATCTCACACGGCTAAGAGCCGCACTGGTGAAGACGGAGCAATTAGCCGAGTTTGCCAAAAAGATCAAACTGGGGCAGGCGTTACGGCTGGGGAAGGGGGAATGGAAAACAGGCGGCCGTTATCGGCAGGCGTTACTCTGTGGCGCTTTTGAGGCTCTGGTTGGCGCGCTTTATCTGGATGGAGGTTTGGATGTTGTCGACCAGTTTTTAGAGCCATTTCTCGAACCGGCTGTGGAAAAGATTCTGGCAACGCGAGAGGATAGAGACCCGAAAAGCGAACTTCAAGAGATCATCCAGTCCAGAGGCTTTCCCCCTCCGTATTATCGTATTGTGTCATCCAGTGGCCCGGAGCATGAAAAAACCTTCGTAGTTGAAGTGCTCATGGGGGATATTTCCTTGAGTCAGGGCGTTGGCAAGAACAAACATGCTGCAGAAAAAGCAGCTGCGCAGCAAGCTTTGCAACTCATCAAGAGAATGGATTTTTAATGGCGATTCGTTTGAAGTCATTAGAATTACACGGCTATAAGACTTTTGCCAACAAAACTGTCTTCGCGTTTACGGAAGCAATTACCGCCATTGTGGGGCCGAATGGCAGCGGGAAATCGAACATCGCCGATTGCATGCGTTGGGTATTGGGGGAGCAATCGTTTAGCCTGTTGCGCGCCAAAAAAACAGAAGATATGATCTTCTCAGGCTCAGAGAAACGTCCGCGTTCGGGTATGGCATCTGCCACGATCTTGTTTGATAACGCAGATGGCTGGCTGCCCATTGATTTCAGTGAAGTAGCCATCACGCGTAAAGCGTACCGCGATGGGCAGAACGAATATCTGATTAACGGTCAGCGCGTGAGACTTAAGGATGTCAATGAGTTATTGGCGAATTCGGGTTTAGCGGAGAGGACCTATACTATCATTGGACAGGGCTTGGTCGATGCTGCCCTCTCTTTGCGCGCAGACGAAAGGCGAAAATTGTTCGAGGAAGCCGCGGGCATTGGTCTTTATCGCACAAGGCGCGAAGAAGCCTTGCGGCGCTTGGATATCACTCAAAGAAACCTGGAAAGGGTTCAAGACATTTTAGGAGAGTTGGAGCCGCGTTTACGTAGCCTGGAAAGGCAGATGCGGCGGGCGAAAGAATATCAACAAATACAAGCAGATTTGCAGGTTCTGCTGAAAGAGTGGTATGGTTTTCATTGGTACCGTTCTCAATCTGAGTTGGCTTTGGCACAGAAAGCAGTGGATTCATTTCTACAAAAACTGGAGAATGCTAAAAAATCGCGCGCAGAGGTTGAGCAGACGATTAACTCAAAGCAGGAGCACCTCAGGCAATTAAGGGGGACAATGCAGTTGTTAACCCAATCGCTGATAGAGGCAACCACAGAAGAAACAAACTTATTGCACCAGATGAACCTACTCGAAACACAGATGCAAGTCTCTCAACAGCGCCTGAGTGAATTGCACACCGAAGCTTTTACTACTGAAGAAGAAATCGCCATCTGGCAACAAAGGTTGGCTGAAGTCAACGAGCGATGTACCGCTCTGGAAGAAGAGCTGCAAGAAGCTAAGGGTCAATTGAACCAAGTTCAGGTGGAATTAGAGGCTTTTCAGAGCCTGAACAAGGCATTCAATGAGCAGCTACAAGAACATCAACGCAGAATCGTACAATTGCAATCCCAACGCGAGCGTTTCGATGCTCAACGATCCACATTGAAAGAGAACATGGCATTACTGGAGACGCGTTTACACAATGAAAGGGCGCATCTTCAAGAGCTTGAAGCGCGTGATACCACTCTAAGACACACATACGCACAACTCGGCGCAAAGATCAACGCGACAAAGCAAGATCACCAGGCAGCCATGCGCCAACGCGATGAAATCCAAAAGAGGGTGGAGAAGTGGCAGAGTGAGTTAAATGCTTTGTTGGAGGAAAAGAACGCAGTCGAAGCAAGGTTGCAGCAAAACGAAGCGCTCCTGAAGCTTACTGAACAATCTTTGGAGGAAAGGCAGGTCTTTCTCCGAGGAGCGAAACTTTTACAAGATACCTTGCGTGCGCAGAATGGAGAAAAGCTCTCCCAACTGCTTCATGAGATACTTTCGGTCCCTCCTGAATTTGAAAAAGCCATCGTTGCAGTTTTGGATGAAGACCTGGAGGCGTTGATTTGGAATGATGACCCACTTCCAGCGCTTGAGTTGATGGCTCAGAAAGGTGTTCAGGGCATTCTATTGCCATTGAAAAGCATACGCTTTCCCAAGCCTTTGAGTGGGCAACTCGTGCATCACGATGGAGTACTCGGTAGCGGCGCCGAACTGGTCCATGCACCAAAAGAGTGGCAAGGCATTGTGCGCCTTTTACTGAGCCGAGTGTTGGTGGTTAGAGACCGTAGCGTTGCTTTCGAGCTCCTGAATGACCTCCCTTCGGATGCACACATGGTTACCCTAGACGGCGAGGTGTTTTCCGGGATTGGGCGTATCAAAGTAGGAGGGCATTGGATCGCAGGGGGCAATCGGGCTTTAGCAAAGGATGCAGAGCAAATCAGTCGTATCCGTAAGGAAATTGCCCGCGATCGCGATCACATCAAAAAACTAGCACGCGAAATCGAGAAAAAGACTGCTCAAATACAAGCTGAGCAAAGCCAGATATCCGATGCGCAACGGAAGGTGGACGAACTTGGGGGAAGTGCCTCTTCGCAAGAATTGGATTTGCTCCAAGTGCAGCAACAAATGGCTGTTCTAGCCTCTGAAAAAGGTGCATCCCAGGGGTTGATAACACAACTCGAAGAAGAGTGCGCGCGTCTAACCCAAAATGTACTGATGGTTGAAAGTCAGTTGAGTGAAACAAATGCCGCGTTGGAATCTTTGCAGCATGAGCGTTCAATGCCGCACATGGAGTTCGATAGCGGAAAGCAAGATGAGCTTTTGGAACTGGTCACACACTGGAAAACCAGGATTGCCCTGGCGGAACAGGCGATTGAGCAATGGGAAAAACAGCGGCAAGAGATCCGCCTCAGCCTCGAAAAATTGTTCAACACAAAAGAGAGTTTGAGTCAACGTTTGACAGAGCTGCAGGATAGCCTGCAATTCGTACACCGGGAGATGGAGCTTTGTCGAGTCCGGTTGCCGCAGGCAAAAGCACAGATTGAAAGGTTGCGTCAAGAAATCTCTGCACTTGAGGAACAAATCCGTTCAACTGAAGGGGAGCTCAATGCGGTATTTGAAAAGGAAAGTCAGGAGCGGAACACAGTCAGCCTGGCTGAGCATAACTACGCGCAGGCGCGCATCGTTTTTGCACGCCGGCAGGAGCATCTGCATAGCCTCATGAAGCAAATCGAGGACGACCTCGGTTTGGTGCACTTTGAGTACACCGATAAAGTTTCCGGGCCTGCTCCTTTACCGTTTGATGGCATGGTAGAGACATTGCCGCTTCGGGAACGCTTAGAGCCAACGCTAGAGAGCCAGATCAAAGAATTGAAGGCGCAACTAAGAAGAATGGGACCAGTGAACCTTGATGCGGAAAAAGAATATAACGAAGTCTTTACCCGCTATCAATTTCTATCTCAACAGGTGGAGGATTTAGGTAAAGCGGAAGCAGATGTCCGCCAGGTGATCCGCGAATTGGACGAGATGATGCGGAAAGAGTTCATCGACACCTTTAGTGCGGTATCTGAAGAATTTGGCAAGGTGTTCCATAAGCTCTTTTCTGGAGGCAGCGCCAAACTGTTTCTTACGGATGAGCAAGACCCTAATCAAGCTGGGATTGAGATTGAAGCACGATTACCCGGAAAACGCACCCAAGGATTAGCATTGCTCTCCGGGGGTGAAAGAAGTTTGACCGCGGTTGCATTGATCTTTGCCTTATTGAAGGTATCCCCGACACCTTTTTGTATCCTGGACGAGGTGGATGCCATGTTGGATGAGTTCAACGTACAACGCTTTGGGGATTTGCTGAGAGAGCTCAGTGAAAAAACGCAATTCATCCTGATCACCCATAATCGGTACACAGTCCAAATCGCCGATATCCTTTATGGGGTGACAATGGGGCATGATTCTTCGAGTCAGGTGTTGAGCCTGAAGCTGGACGAAGTAGAGCGTTATGTAGCTTAGACAGACCTGAGAAGAGGTGCTCAGGTCTGCCTAAGAATTTATGCTTTTAGGGGGGCGTTTATGGAGCGAAAGGATTTGTGCCACCTTGCAAGGAGAGGATGAAATCCCGGATTTCTTGAGGTAAATCGGGCTCCTGAGGCACGATTTTCATCCAAAAGTCCCGAATTTCGATTTCGGCGGTTTCTCGTTGTGCATCCAGCCATTCTTGGAATTTGGTCATGCGCAGTTGGGCATACTCCGTCTCCGAGATGGGGCGGTCTTCATGACCCAGAACGCGTATGATATGCCAGCCAAACTGACTCTTTACTGGTTTGCTGGTCTCCCCAATTTCTAACGAGAAAGCAACTTCTTCGAATTCGGGCACCATCTGACCACGACCAAACCAGCCTAGGTTTCCGCCTTCATCTTTGTTGCTGGTGTCGGTGGAATAAGTGGAAGCCATTAAATACCAGTCTTCGCCTTGCATCAGGCGGGAATAAATATCGTTAGCCAACTTTTCGTCCTCAACCAGAATGTGGAGCGCCCACACTTTCTCCTGGGTGCGAGGTACATCAGCCAGGATTACCTCCATCACTTTTTCACGGTAGAGTTGGGTTTCGATGACATAGCGCAAATCGTCCAAAGTAATATCGTATTCTTCTTTGAATTGATTGAGCGTTTGCTGGAGCAACTCTTGATACGCCTCATAGGTGTAGGGGGTAGAAGTCACAGTTGGTGTAGGGATGGGTGTCTCTGTAGGCACTTGGGTAGCTGTGGGGCTTGGTGTTTGGGTAGGGGTGGATTCAGGGGTGGCAGTGAGCGTGAGGCTTTGGGTCACAGATAGTGTCGCTGTCTCTGTAAGGGTAGGTGTCAATGTTGCCGTCGCAGTTGGAGGCATTAAGGTCAACTGAAGCGGAGAGAGCGTGGAAGTAGGAATGGGGGGTGAGGTGGGTGTGCGTGTTGGTGTGCCTTGTGGGAAGTACTGAAAAGCAGCCTCAAAGGCGCGTTGGATTTCCTCTTCGGTGACCGTGATACCCAGTCGCTCTGCTTCTTGACGAATGAGGATATCGTCAATCATCTTATTGAGCACCTGATCGCCGATATTGGTTGGGATGAGCAATACTTGGATTTGTTGCAATTGACCCACAAAGGAGCTCGCCGAGGCTGGGTCGCTGGCAAACATTTGGGCAAACTGATAGATTTGCATGGCATTTGCAACCATGGTATAGCGAGCGTAACGCGTTTGCGCCTTGAAATCTGCGCCCAGGATTTTTTCGCCATTGACAATGGCTACAGGGCGACGGTCCTGAAGGATCGTTTGATCTAATATGCCATACCCAATTAGACCGATAACAAGGGCGATGACTGCAACGCTGCCAATCAGAAGATAGCGCGTTTGGAGTTTTTCTTTTTCGATTCTCGCCAGGTGCTTTTTTGTAGGTGCGGTTCTCTTACGAGGAGATTTTGACATGCATACCTCATTTTCTTTTGAATTGAGAGAGAAAGGGCTAAGCCAAGAGACTTAGCCCTTGGTGGATGAACGTCAAGGTCTGTTATCTTAGAATTTCCCCACTGAATGGCAATAGGGCTAAGTGTCGAGCGCGCTTGACCTCACGCGCCAATTGGCGTTGATGCTTCGCACAGGTGCCCGATTGCCGCCGGGGGCGAATCTTGCCCTCTTCCGTAAGGTATCTTCTTAGAATTTCGATATTTTTGTAATTGATCACGATGGATTTATCCATGCAGAATTGACACTCGCGCGGCCGGGCATAGAAACGTCGCACGGTAGGTTCTAGGTTCTCGTCATATTGATCGCTCACTGGATTACCTCCAAAAATTTATATTCTCTCAGCTTTAGATTCGTTCCCGATCGTCAAAAACCTCATCTGGGTTTCGACTTTCGACATTGACTTGATGCTCTTTGCGTTCGTCTAACATAATCATTTCATGGGCAACGATTTCGATCGAAGTATGCGCATGCCCCTCAGCGTCTTCCCAATGGCGATTCTGCAGGCGACCCTCGATATAGACTAATCGGTCTTTGGTCAGGTATTGTTTGCAAATTTCCGCCAAATTATTCCAGGCGACGACGTTGAACCATTCGGTTTCAACGCGTTTTTCACCCTCTGCAGTGTTCCAGCTTCGACTCGTGCCGATGCTAAAAGTGGTCACTGGGCGTCCCGAAGGTGTATAACGCATCTCAGGATCGCGCCCCAACTTTCCGATGATCATCACCTTATTCAAGCCTCGGTTCATCCTCAGCACCTCTCTACGTGACGCAAGGTCATCCCATTTATTCTTTATGGACTAAAAGAAAACGAAGGATCGGTTCAAAGAAGCGCAAATTGCGTTCGAGTTGTGCGCCAAATTGAGGGTTCATTTGGAGATCTAACAGCACATATTGTCCCTCGTTTTGTTTGCGGATGGGATAAGCGAGGGGGCGTTTTCCCCAGACATCAACTTTATTGACGATGCCGCCATCCTCTTTAATCCATCCTGAAACGCGCTCTATGGCATCACGGAACGCATTTTCGTCCAACTCTGGATGGACGATGAACACTAATTCGTAATTTCGCATGGGGTTTCTCCTTTCCATGGGATTGCCCCTACACACATCGTAGATGCGGCAGGAGCGGAAAGCACAGGGCTAACCAGGGGCAATATTAACACGAACTCGTATATTTGGGAAGGGTGTTATGCCATGAAAAAAGCTTGACTTTCCTATAGTCTCTATGTATGATGATGGTGTAATTCTTAATAATAGAATTGGGGAGGCGTGGCTATGAGAAAAGAAGCAACACACCTTACTGCACTTCATCCACTATCTGAGGAGGATCGGAGCGTTTTGCTTCGTTTGGCACGACAGGCAATGGAGGAGGCGGTTCATGGCCGCATGCTCAAGCCGCTTGACCTGAAAAACTTCTCAGAACCTCTGCGGTCTCTAGGGGCTAGTTTTGTGACCTTGACTAAATTTGGGCAGCTGAGGGGTTGTATCGGAGCATTGGAGGCGTACCAACCTCTTGCTGAAGATGTGCGTGAACATGCGGTTGCTGCCGCACTGCATGATTTTAGATTCCCTGCGGTGCAACCCGATGAACTTGAAGACATTCGTATTGAGATCTCCCGCATTATGCCTTCGGAAGAGTTAGAGTATGAAAACGATCAAGACCTGGTATCAAAGCTGATCCCCCATAAACACGGTGTCATATTACAAGACGGGGTTTCTCGTGCGACCTTCCTTCCGCAAGTATGGGAAAAGCTCCCTCGTCCGGAGGATTTCCTCAGCCATCTGTGCCAGAAAATGGGTGCGCATCCTGATGTATGGCGATATAAAAAGTTGAACGTTAAGGTCTATCAGGTGGAGGAGTTTCACGAATAGAGGTGCTACACCTGGTGAAATTCTTCTACAGGGAGGACAAATATGGTGGCGCGGCGCATGCTGGGATCAAGTTCAGGGCTCAAGTTGAAGCGCAGGATCTGAATTGCTTCATCCACTTTTTCATCCTCAACCCCGACGATGAGTGTGCTCATTCCCCGCCTTAGAAAACCTCCAGTAGAGGCAATATGTGTGACGCGAAAAGCATTCTCCGTGAGCGCGTTGACGATCACATCTACATCCGAGCTTTGCATGATGATCATCATTAACTTCATCTAAATCTCCTCATAACGTTCAACCTTTATAGTGAAGATCGTTGCACCCCCAACCGTGATGGCGGTGGTGATGGGCATATGAATGGGGTAAGATTCCAAAGGAGATGAGATATATTCGACCCTCTTTTTGCAGATATGACGTAAAAGATTGATAATGATTTTCTCTTGCCCGGCCCCGCATCCAATGATCAGGATGACGTTTTTTCTCTTTAGGAAGCCCCCGCTGGAAGACATGCGCGTAACGGTAAAGCCGGCGTCGGTTAGCCCTGCGATGGCGTTCTCAACATCCTGAATTTGGACGATAGCTGAAATGAGCTGGGTGATGGAGCGTGGTTTGGCGCTCGAGCGGATATATTCCGCCCATTCATCGGGCTGTCGGGCAAATTGCACGTCAATACTGCGCACAAGTTGGTCATAAACCTCTTCCGATATGACACCGTCAATTAACAGACTGTTCAGCACACTCCTTTGGGCGCCTAACGCTTCACGCCGCGCGGCGATGAGCTCTTCGGTTTCAATGTTTGGCTCAACCTCCATGACCTCTGGAACCGCTTCTGCCAGTTTTTCTGCATGCTCTTTGAGCACATAGGAGATTTTTTTCCAGGTATGCTCAGAAAATAAGCCTTTTCGATGCATTTTTTGCAAGTGTTCATAGGCAGCTCTGGCAGCCACGGCTCGCGCATGGCGTCGTTCATATTCTTCTTGAAGTTCAGAGCGTTCGCTTAATTTCAACAACCGCGTGATGGTTGGGGTGCTGATGCCCTGAACCAGGATGGTGAAAAGCACTACCCCAAAAACCATGAGCTGTAAATCCCCGCGCATAGAAAGGTCGAGCGGTAGGCTTAACGCCAAAATGAGGGAAATGGCACCACGCAACCCACCCCAGAAAAGGATGTGCCGCCACTTCATGTTTACATCTCTGCCAATCCAGGTGAGGCCGTAGATCACCACCCCGCGCGCGATTAATACCGCGATGATTGCCAAAAATATGGCGTTCCACTTTGTTGCCAGAGCTGTGAGATCGATCTCTAAACCGATCAATAAAAAGATAATCGAGTTCGATATAAACGCAGCATATTCCCAGAAATTCGTAACCAGGATATGTGTCGTTGGCGACATGCCTTTCGGTCCGATATTGCCGTTGACCAAGCCAGCCGCAACCACCGCCAGGACGCCGCTAACATGAAATTCTTCAGCAATTAAAAAGGAGCCAAAAGCCAACACCGTGGTCAGCGTAGTCTCTAATAGGCGATCGTCGATGGTGGCGATTAACTGTGAGACTAACCAACCGAGAAGCAGACCAATGATTAGACCTCCACCTGCGATGCGGATAAAATCGGAGATGGAAATCAGGACTAATTGCAAAGCCTGATATTCTCCGCTTTTGGTGGATTGAAGTACGATGTTCGAGACGAGGGCGAAAACCACAATCGCTGTACCATCATTGAACAAGCTTTCACCTTCCATAAGGACCTGCAACCTTTTTGGAACGCCCAAAGCTCTGAACAGTGCGATGACCGCAACAGGATCGGTGGCAGCGATCATCGCGCCAAATAGCAATGCATAAGGAAAGCTAAAGATGGGGCTGATCAGGAAGGTGCTGGAGTATAAAATACTGCCTACCAACAATGTGGTGAGGATGACACCAGGCACAGCGAGCGCCAGGATGAACACTAAATCCCGCTTAAGGTTTTCCCAATTGAGGTGAAATGCAGCTTCAAATATCAGAGGCGTAACGAGTAAGCCGAGGATAAATTCGGGGGTGATATTGGATAACAGAAATTGAACCAGTTCGACAAACCTTTGGGGAAGAGCGACATCTTCGACGCGATTCACCAGCCCAATTACCAGGCCGACCAACACCAGGCCAACAGTATACGGCAGGCGCATTTTGCGCGTGATAAAGCCCACGAATGTGGCGATAGCCATGCTCAGGATGAGAACTTGTAGGAGCAAATTTGATATCGGCATCGGTTGCTTTTCAGTCACTTTACGGGGGAGGGAGAATCCCCCATGCTGATCCATTGAGGGTGGTCGTTTTCAATTATAACGGATTGGCCATTAGGAAAGTTAATGGTTGTTTTTTCTTTCCCTCGTAAGATGGTCAGCCCTTTATACTGGATGGTGATATTCTCAGAAAAAGGAAAAGTTGGTTCGAGGTAGATTTGATCGTCTGACCGAAAATGCACTCCCAAAAGGTCCAGGAATGTACTGACCGGTAGCAAACCGCTCAATTCGTTATGCTCTCCACGCCCATATCCCTCGGTAGCGTCATACCATGAAGAGAAACATTTATTTTGTTTTAGCGCGCGCGAACTTACATTGAGCAGTTTTGTGAACAGAAATGATGCCTCCCGAATAAAACCACGGCGGATGAGGCCTTCCAGGCAGAAGGTATTCCAGAGCATGTTCACATGGTGAAACGGTTGCGGATTGCTTATCTTATCGCCTAGAGGACATAATGGCATGCCAAAAGGTTGCCAGAATTTTTCTGCATCCAGGATTGTTTGAAGGATGCGTGTGTTGATCTCTTCACTTACTTCTACCCCCGCCCACCATGGAAGGATGCCGGTGAGATTGGCATTTAGGGTGCCATAAGTGAGCACTTTACATTGAATGAGAGCGTCCTGCGCGATCAGCTCGATTTTCTCTATCCCGGTAACGACCCAATCGCTGGAAAAATAGCCTTGATGCACTTCCCAAAGGAAGTCTTTTGAGGATATTTGGATGATACGCGGCTTACCTGAGATGCCGGTCACATGTATGACCAAAGTGAAGTCTGGCGGTCGCAGATCGGGAGAGGTGACCTGCAACAAAATCCGTTGAGGGGTGTGGAATTCGAAATTCAGGAACAATGTTTCGTTGGGTTGCACATCACCCAGGTAAATCGAAGGTTGGCTCAAGTGTGTGTCGCGATCCCAGTCCATGAATAAGCCATACTCTTCATTCCACATTCCTTGGATTGCTTTTTGCATTCTGAGCATGCAAGTTTCTAGGAAAGGATAATCCTCTTCGATGGAGAGTTTCTTCGCCATGCGTAACAATACCTGGCATTCGTTGTATAAAAAGGCACATAAAGAAGGGGTTTCGGTTTTTGAAATGTCCAAGTGGAGCGAATCTTCTAAGGCGCTGGTATAAAGTGGGTGGTTGAATAAACCCAGTTGCATGGGATGGGTCCATTCTGGTATTCCATCTGCATCGCGATCGTTTTCTGGTGAAAACCAAAATCGGATCAAACGCATGAGAATGGGGTATGCCTTTTTCAACCAGTCGATGTCACCCAACCTCAAGTGCACGCGCCAGGCTAGTTCTGACAAAAGCGGAGTGGCGAGCACCTGGCTGCGCTGACCCGACATCCCCGGTTTGAGATCGATAAAGCCATCTTCACGTTGTATGGAGAGGAAATTGTCTACTAGATCGCGGATGATCTCCGGTGATGAGGGGAGCATTATATTGGCTAGGTGAAAGACTTCTAACGGAGTCTGACCACTCCAAAAATGAGTGTAATCGTTTCCATCTCCACGCCTGGAAAAACCCTGATCGACGTGACGTATGCTGACAAAAGAGATATGTGGATGGGCAGGAGGCGCATTTACGAAAAGATTCAACGCTTCCTTTTGAGAAAAGAATAGACTTGCATCCCATTCTGGATTGGCAGTGTAGAAATTTAATATGGATCGATTGAGCATTTCCAACCGCGCGACTTCCGCCGACCAGTTGAAGGTGGCGAAGGATCGCGCCTTATCAAAGGAGGCTTCGATAGAATCTTCGGCAACGTGTGCCCAGGTGATGATCTCATCATGATGGTGAGGCAATGACAACCGCTTTTGAAGCGCGGGAAAAGACCCTTTGGCGAAATCCGCACCTCCTTGGATGAAGATTACAGGAAAGAGGTTATACGTTTTGCCTGCTAGGATTTTGGTCGCTCTGAATTCCTTATGGGTGAGGTGTTCACCTGGGTTGGGGAATAGCTGGGCGGCAATTTGAAGCACAATTTCTCTGTTTTTCTCGCTCTGATTGCTAACTTTGACTCTGCCAAGTAAGACGTGCGAGTGCGGGACAAGCAGTTCCAGGATGGCTTCAATTCCTTGAAAGGGGTGGAAGAGCAGGTTGAGGTAATTTGGCAAGGCGGTTTGGATGCATGGTGGTTTGAAAAAATCCTGTGGATCGTACACTTGACGATCGTTTTCGATAAAAATCGGGAAAATGCGCATCGCGCGGGCACGCAAGCCAAAGGTGGTGAAAACCATCAGAGTTGGAGGCTCTCCACCTTGTAGTGAACAACGCCAGATGTGATCATTAAAGTAGTCAATGGAGGTGAGGCGTGCATCAGCAGCCAGTGTTAAAGAATAGGGTTGAGCGTTTGTGAGGTTCCATTGTCGCATGACTTGATTTTATGGCAACTTGACGAATGGGTCAATCTCTGAATGGTGAATATGCTAGAATGGTACCGGAATTGCACGGACGCATATTGGAGGTGAAATGAACACAGAGCAACATCAACCCAGGGGCATGTTCTTCGAAGAATTTACACCTGGGCTCAAAATTACCACTGCCGGGCGGACGATTACTGAAGCCGATGTGGTGAATTTTGCCGGCCTTTCGGGCGATTTCAACCAATTGCACGTGGATCAGGAGTATGCGCAAGGTACCCCCTTCGGCGCGCGCGTGGCGCACGGATTATTGGTGCTGTCAATCGTTTCCGGGCTGGCGGTCATGACAGGTGTGTTGGAAGGTACCGTGCTCGCCTTTCGAGAAGTGAGCGAGTGGAAGTTTTCTAAGCCCGTCTACATAGGGGATACGATTCATGCGGTTTTAGAAGTTCAATCCGCGATAGAGGTCAAACGGCTCAGGGGTGGGTCGGTAGAGATCAAGGTAGGTGTTTTTAACCAACATGGCGATATAGTACAAAAAGGGATTTGGGTTGTGCTTGTGCAATCTCGATCCAATGGATCATGATCCATGAGTGAAACGCTCGAAAGTGATCGCCTAAACCCCCAAGGTAGTGAAGATGGGGCGCATCATCCAGAACAAAACAGATCCGGGGAAGGCTCCTCGAACCTATCAACTTCGATGAATGATGCGCTGCCTCGCGAGGGTGAGATCGCACGGGATGAAGAGGATACGCAACCTGTCTTGGTTTCTTCACCTCCACCGCAGCCATTTGGAGGGCCGAATCAGCAATCCACTGGGAAGGTTGACCCTAAAGAAACGCCCAGGCTAATGGATACTTCGATGAAGGAAGAGAAAAACCGGCCAGCACCGTTGCCTTCCACGGGTCGGTCTATGCGAGATAGAAATAACCCTTTGCCTGGTGCGCCTCCAAAAGATAAGAGGGGTTCAGCAGGGCTAATCGGTGACGCCATCCCTCGCCGTGTGCCTCCGTCCAGGGTACGACCTCGCCGATGGCAGGGTGGAGCAGGTGTGGGATGCGCTTTGCGCGTGCTCATCGCGTGCGTATTCATTGGTACATTCGTAGGATTATGCGGGCTTTCGGTGCTTTTTTATCAGTACTATCGCATCGCCTCAACGCTCCCAGACATTCGAGACTTACGTGAGCGTGCCTCCCAATTCGAGACCACGCGCATTTACGATCGTCAGGGGAACCTGCTGTATGAGATTCTCGATCCCAACGCCGGAAGGCGCACGTTCGTCCCTTTGGAGAAGATTTCCCCCTACCTGGTAGCTGCAACGATTGCTACGGAAGACAAAAGTTTTTATGAACATCCTGGCTTCGATCCTTTTGCAATCGTGCGTGCTTTTTGGCAAAACTACCAAAGTGGTGAAACGGTATCGGGCGCGTCCACGATCACCCAGCAGCTCGCGCGGGCGTTGCTTTTTTCTCCGGAAGAAAGGAGCGAAAAAACCTATTATAGAAAAATTCGCGAAGCCATCCTGGCGGCAGAAATTACCCGCCGTTATTCGAAAGATGAAATCCTGGAGCTGTACCTGAATGAGATTTATTATGGCAACCTGGCATATGGGGTCGAAGCGGCAGCAGAGACATATTTCAACACCTCCTCGGATCAATTGACATTAGGGCAAGCCGCGTTCCTTGCCGGCTTGCCTCAGGCACCAGCCGTTTATGATGTATATACCAACCCTGAGGCGACCTTCAAGCGTATGGAAGATGTTCTCGTGCTCATGTTTAGAGCCAGTCAGGAACAGGGGTGTATTTACGTAAGCAATTCTGATGAACGTGTTTGTGTCGACCCAATATCCGCCACTCAGGCTGCCAATGAGATCAAAGCCTACAATTTCACTCCAAAAGCAGTCGAAATGCGTTTTCCACACTGGGTGACTTACATTCGAGCTCTGTTGGAACAACGCTATGATCCACAAACAATCTATCGTTCAGGATTCTCGATATACACCACACTGGATGCCAACCTGCAGGAAAAAGCTCAACAAGCCGTCGCTGAGCAGGTAAGCAAGTTGGCTGCCAATCACGCTACGGACGGAGCGTTGGTGGCCATCCGACCTTCGACGGGTGAGATTTTAGCCATGGTTGGATCAGCGGATTTTTACAACGAGGCCATATCCGGACAGGTGAACATGGCGATTAGCCCGCGTCAACCAGGCTCGGCGATCAAGCCTCTGACGTATCTTGCCGCGTTTGAAAAAGGCTGGACGCCGGCAACCTTGCTTTGGGATGTCCCTTCAGAGTTCCCCCCATCGGGGAGACAAGACGACCCACGTCCGCCGTATGTGCCTGTCAACTACGATGGTCGCTTTCATGGGCCTGTAACTGTCAGAGTCGCATTGGCGAATTCGTATAACATTCCGGCGGTAAAAACCTTGCATTTTGTCGGTATATATGATGACCCGCTAATAGATGGAGAAGACGGGTTGCTTGCTATGGCTCGCCGCCTTGGCATTACTACATTGAATCGAGAGGATTATGGCCTTTCATTGACTCTGGGAGGTGGAGAGGTTTCATTGCTCGAACTGACCGGAGCATATGCAGTGTTGGCCAATAATGGCCGCAAAATCCCTCCTTATGCGATCTCACGCATACTCGACCACCAGGGGAATGAGGTATACCATGTAGAGCCTGCTCTTGGGGAACAAGTTGTGCGCGCAGAACATGCTTATTTGATCACTTCAATCCTCGCCGATAATCAGGCGCGCACTCCGGCTTTCGGCGCGAATTCGGTATTGAAATTGCCTTTTCCGGCGGCGGTAAAAACAGGTACGACAAACGATTTTCGAGACAATTGGACGATTGGATACACGCCGGAAATTGCCATTGGGGTATGGGTCGGAAACGCCGATTATTCCCCCATGCAGAATACGAGTGGATTGACCGGGGCGGCGCCAATATGGAACCGCATGATGCAAGAGGCGGTAAACCTCTTATTTTCTGGGAATGTCTCTCCATTCCCACAGCCAGCGGGTATTGTCAATAAGGTGGTCTGTGCTGTTTCTGGAACGATACCTTCCCAATGGTGCCCTCAGCAAATCAACGAACTCTTTGCCATCGATCAACCACCCCTGCCAAAAGAAGAGGATCTATGGCAGGAAGTAGAAGTCGATACATGGACCGGCCTGAAAGCTTCCCCATTTTGCCCAGATTTCACGGAAAAAGTGTTCGTGCTGAACGTCAAGGACGAGTGGGCGCGTAAATGGATCAAACAAGATGACGAAGGGAAGAAGTGGGCGCGTCAGATGGGGTTTAAACAGCCGTTTTTATTCAGCCCGACGCGTGAGTGCCGATCGGATGATCCTAGACCGATTTTGGAATTTGTTTCACCAAAAGATGGTGAAGTGGTGACTTCGTCGCCGCTCCCTATTATTGCGGTAGTCGATGCCACGAATTGGTTCGAAGCGATGAGGTTGGAATATGGCATTGGAGAGAAACCTTCTCAATGGGAGGTGCTGCTCGAAGGGAATTTCCGCGTCCCTCGGCCGGAAGTATTGCTCGAATGGCAACTGATTGATCTTCCCCCAGGGATGATCACCTTGAGATTGACCATACGTAGCTCTAAAGACACCTTTGCCAAAAAGGAGATCAGGATCCAGCTTCAAGTTCCAACGCCGACGCCAACCGCCACGGAGACTCCAACACCCACACCCTCAGAAACGCCAACGCCCACGGAGACCGTTTCGCCTACCCTTACTCCAACCCCTTTATCCACTGCAACACCGACGGAGACATTTTGGATTTTACCGACCTTTCCTCCTCTCCCCACTGGGCCTTAGGCAATGATAGGGAGGATGATCATGGAGAACTTTTTCAAAGCAATTGCAATTGGGGGTCGATATTAGATAGTGGATCGAGATCCAACGCTTCAATGAAATTTTGTAGCGTGAGTTGAGTGTCTGCGACCAGGCTTCTGAGTTTTCGGAACTTGAGGAATTTCCAGCCTTTTTGGAGATGGGATTGAAGGATAAAATTTTGGCTTATTTTGAACAATATCAGCTGTGCACGACTGCCCGGGACAACGATAACTTTAATGAGGTGCGGAGAAACCTTCAATGAGGAATTTGTCTTAATGAAATGCTCCCATGCGGTAATCATTGCAAATAATGCGGCAGAAGTGGTGAGAAAGAACGCAAACAGCACTTCGTTTTTCTCTGGTTGCCTCCATAGTATGGGATGGATTTCTTCCAATGGCGGGAATTCAGTTCTTGAAACTTCTAGCCCCAATTGATGCCCTAAGAGGGTAATCAGGTGGACAAGCTCATCTTCATCTTTTTTACGGTTTTCAGCGCGGTTGGCAGGGTTGAGCGACCACAGGTTAGGAAATTCTGGGTCAACCTGAGCATACGATTCCAGGCATTGAAGGATGATCTCCTGAGAAGGAGTGAATAGTCCTCGAAATGTGTTACAAAGCTGGCTGTCAAGCGTGGGAAAATCGATTTTTTCATTTTCTTGGAGCAGAGAAAAGATTTTTCTTTCAACTCTATCGGCAAGAGGCAATTGCGTTGAAATGGGTTGGGATAACCACCACAAGCTGGTAAGCAGTTGCCGTTCCTTCTGAGAGATAAGTTCCTTTCCCAGGCTTTCGAGGAGGACATTCTTGATGAGCATATTCGATTGGTACCATGCTTTCGAAGGGTGATCATCCAGGGATTGGGCACCTTGAGGGGAATTTAGTAAGGCAAGCAGACCAGCGAGGTGGATTTGGGTGTAGTAGGCTGGTTCCCCTATTTCTCTAAGAAACTGTTTGATCCCTGAGCGCAAAATGTCGTGCACGTCTTTTTCGCGCACCTCCTCTGTGCTTGTGGAAGCGCTTCTTTTTCTCCCCTGGGCGAAGTGAAACAAGGCTACTTTTCGGTGAGGATGAAAGGCAACCCCTCTGATCTCCAACCCGGTTTTGCAGGCTGAGGTGAGCGTGGCGTGGATGTAACCGATGTCCGTCTCCGGCATGAGACAGTAATAGGGAATTCTTTGCGCGCACAGCATCCCTGCATATTTCAAGGCACTGTAAACCGCCATGGCATACAGGCTTTTGCCGAAACGCCGGCGGCGGATCACCCTTTTCATCTGAACCGATGCTTCGCGACCCCACAACCAACCGGACCAGAGGGCTGATAGGGTCCAATAAACCAGATTGGGACGGGGCAGCGTTGTGGTTACGGTAGTTATGTCAAAGGGGAGCGCTTGTTGGGACTTCAACTGCATGGCGAGATCTCGGATGCGGCCTTTAAAAAGACACACGCCATGATGCGAGGAGGGTAGCGCAGGCCAATAGGTGAGTTCGAGATCATGATGCGCGGTTTGAGTGGGGAATAATATTCGACAGACTTCAATGGCTTCTTCGAGTGCGAACCATACGTTCTTTTCGCGGAATTTTGTTGGGATAACGAAATGTTTCGGTCGCCCACGAGTCGCGGGATATGTCCAGAGCACGTTGGTTTCATCTAAGACATGAAGCAGCAACATGCCGAGTAACCGCTGGCGTTCGGCAGAGAACGTCTCCAGCTTGTTGATGATGGTCATCAAAGCATACACTGCACGCGGGGTGTACGTTTGCAAAGCTTCTTGGACATAAGGTCTATCTGGGTCGTATAGGGGCGCGACGCGTTCCAATGCCCGGAAGATGTATGGGCTGGTGGTGGTAAATTGCTTCGCTTTGTTGATGTCCAACGATGAGGTAGGTTTCTCACCGGTTGTCGAACATGCATGACAGGAGATGAATTTCAATATTGGGATGTTGGCGGCTTTATCCCAGATAAAATAGTGGGCTTCGGTTTCAGCGCCACATTCGGGACAATGGGTTTGGTATAAAGAGCGAATGTGAGGTTCTAATCGTTCGCGATCTTTGAAAGAACTGGCTAAATCTGCCAGGCTGGCGCGCAAAGCCTCTTCTTTTGGTGGGTGGGCGTACAATTCGAGTAAAAACCGGTCGATAGGGTTGTTGACGGTGGTGAGTACGCGATAACCTGCGTGGGCGATTTCAATCACCTGGTGAGGAGAAATGCCAAAAGGGTCTAATACCCAGTCGCCTGGTTGGCAATGCTGAGCCAGCCAGGTTTGCGTAATTCCTGCAGGTGTCGATGGAAGATACCTAGAAAGCAGGGGCGTACTGGCTAAGGTCCTACCGGGAAGGTAAGCCAAAGCGTTGAACAATTTCTGCCTCCTGATAACCTTAGTATACAGGAAAGTCAGATGGATACAAGAGGAGATTGAGTCGAGTTTATCGCGCTTTTGAACGGTGATAATGACGCTTCAATTCCGAAGCGTACTGTGTTCCAATGGTGTCTTTGTGTTCTGTCAACCATTGAGATAGACGGGTATAAGCGCTTGGTTGCGATGGGGTACACAACAAGTTGGAGGTCAAACCTTGTATTTCATCCCACGTGAGCAGGTTGTCTCCCAGCCATAGGCTCAAGGCGCGAGCCAGGAGATATACCATTTTCACAGGTAGGGGGATGATCCAACGAGGTTTTTCCAAGATCGTGCAAATAAGGCGCACCAATTCACGGAATGTGAATGTCTCTGGACCGATGGCATCGAGGGTGATGTCTTTTTCATTGAAAGCTTCGCGGAAGCAAATTTCCGCCAAATCATCTACAAAGATCGGTTGTAGCTTGTAGTCTCCTTGCCCCGGTATGGCAAACAACGGAAAACGCCTTAATAAAAATGCCATGTTATTGATCAAAATGTCTTCATCTCCAAAGATAATCGCTGGCCGCAGGATGGCGTAACGCAAACCAGAATTCTTCAGATATTCTTCGACAAGCCCCTTGCCTCGAAAGTAGGGCAAAACAGAGTGTGCATCTGCATTCGTGATGCTAATGTGGATGAACCGTCGTACACCAGCCGATCGCGCAGCATCGATCAGCGCAAATGAGTTTCTAACCGCTTGGTCAAAGGTGATCTGTCGGTAAGCAAAACGCACCCAGTAGGTGTTGATGAAGACATCGCAACCTTCCAAATACGACTTCATTTGAGACACGTTCGAAAAATCAAACGGAAGTGCCTTGATTTGAGGTGCACCTGAGGAAAATGTTTTTGGGTGACTGGTCAGGGTAATCAGCTCATAACCGTGTGAAAGGAACTTTTCAGCGATGTATTTTCCTGAAAATCCATACGCTCCCGTGACACAGATTTTCGAAACAGGCTTCAAGGTTTTAATATATCCTCCATGGGGTAAAATGCGAATCACCTGACTCCGCCAATGGTATGGAGCAATGCCAGGTTCGAAGGTGCGCTGGATTGAATCGGGTAGCCACAGATTAGAACAATTTGTTGCCCGGTTCTTATGGCGGCTGATGTCACCATAGCATTTTCAACCACGTGGAGCATTTCTTCGATGGTTTGAGCTTCAGGGACTAGATGCGGAATCACCCCATAGAATAAGTTCATGCGGTGATAGGTTTTTTCCCGTGGAGTGAACGCAAGTATGGGTACTGAAGGACGGATTTTGGACATATATCGCGCCGTTCTTCCAGACATGGTGAATACAGCAATTGCAGCCACATTTCGGTCGTGTGCCAGTTCTCTGGCAGCCAACGACATATAAAAGATATCGTCCTGCGATTGTGTATGAGGGAAAATTCCTTTCCAATGTCCCCATCGATCGAGGTGCTTCTCCGCTTGGAGGATGATTTGATGCATCATTTTCACCGCTTCCAGGGGGTACTTGCCGCTGGCGGTTTCTGCCGAGAGCATCACGGCATCACTGCCATCGAAGATGGCGTTGGCTACATCGCTGGTTTCGGCGCGTTTTGGCCGTGGGCTGTCGGTCATCGAATCCAGCATCTGCGTTGCAGTGATGACGATTTTCAAATTTAGATTAGCGGTGTGGATAATTTGCTTCTGGGCAATCGGAACAGCTTGTGGGCTTAGCTCGATGCCAAGGTCTCCACGGGCGACCATGACCCCATCCGAAGCCTGGATAATCGCTTCCAGGTTGTGGAGGGCTTCGGGGCGTTCGAGTTTTGCAATCAACATGATGTCGGCGTGTTCCGGGGATAGCGTTTGGCAAAGCTCGCGTATGTATTCGATATCTTCTGCTTTGCGCACGAAGGAGATTGCCACAGCGTCGACGCCCAATTCCAGTCCGAATTTCAAATCCCGCAGGTCTTTGGGTGTTAGCGCGCCCGTGGGTAATGACACTCCAGGCAAGTTTACACCTTTATGGGAATAGACCTCTCCGGGCAAAAGCACCCGCGCTTGGATGCTCTCTCCGCGGATGGAAACCACCTCGAGTTCGATATTCCCATCATCGAGCAGGATGTGATCGTGGGGCGTTAACAACCTCGGTAGATTTTCAAGGGGAATAGGAAGATGAGCGGGGTGGTTCTGGTTGCGCGCAGAGGTGATCTCGAGGACTTCTCCCGGTTTCAAGCTCCATGGTTCGTTTTTCAACGTGCCCACGCGGATTTTCGGGCCTTGAAGGTCCTGAAGGATGGTAAGTGGCCGGCAGAGATTCGCGGCAGCTTCGCGCAGGCGCGTGAATAAAATCTTGTGTGTTCGATGTGTACCGTGTGAAAAATTCAAGCGCGCCACATCCACTCCGGCGTTCAAGAGAATGCGGATCATTTCTGGCTTTGCGGTAGCCGGTCCAAATGTGGCAACGATCTTCGTATTCCTTTTCATCAAAGTCATTTAATCATCCGATACAGTTTCGCGGCTATAGATAGTGCAGCTCTTTTGCCTGGTGCACAAGTTGCTCTCTGAATTGAGGGTGGGCAATCTGGATGAGTTGCTGAGCGCGTTGGCGGATGGTTTTACCATAGAGAGAGGCAATGCCATATTCTGTGACGACGTACCGCACGTGATTTCGTGTGGTCACAACCCCTGCGCCTTGTTTCAACATGGGCACAATGCGGCTGATGACGCTACCATCGCGTAGCTTGGCTGTGCTTGGTAGAGCAATGATGGGTACACCACCATTTGCACGAGAAGCTCCGTAAATAAAATCCAGTTGGCCTCCTACTCCGCTGAAAATTTTAGGGCCAATGCTATCCGCGCAAACCTGTCCGGTTAGGTCCACCTCAAGCGCGGCGTTGATGGCAACCTGTTTTTCGTTTTGCGCGATGACGAATGGATCGTTCACATATTCTGTTGGGTGAAGTTCAATTAATGGGTTATCATCCACCCAATCATACAGTTTATGACTCCCCAAAGCGAAGCCGGCAATGATCTTGCCCCGATGGATGTTTTTTCGGGCACCTGTGAGCACCCCGGCTTCTACCAAGCCAATGACCCCATCGGAGAAGAGCTCGGTGTGCACCCCCAGGTCTTTTTTGTCATACAGGTAATGCAACACCGCATTTGGGATGGCGCCAATGCCCATTTGCATCGTGGCACCATCCGGGATCATCTCGGCTATATTTGCGGCAATGCGATCGACAACTTCATCGTTCTCCTTGTCGCTCATGGGCAGTTCTGGGAGCGGGTAATCTACCGGCACGATGCAATCCAGGCGGCTGATATGGATAAAGGAATCGCCTAAGGTGCGAGGCATTTTTTGATTGACTTCTGCGATGATCATTTTGGCCGACTCGGCCGGCGTCTTGGTCAAACCTACTTCAATACCAAAGCTGCAGAAGCCATGTTCATCAGGCGGTGAGACATGAATGAGAGCCACATCCAGAGGGAGAATTTTGTTCTTGAAGAGCAGGGTAAATTCAGAGAGTAATACAGGGGTAAAATCCACTCGACCTTCATGTACCGCCTGACGAATGTTGCTGCTGACGAACATAGTATTGACTTTTAGATGGCCTTGCAATTCGGGTTTGACATAATCCGCTGGACCGACAGTTAACGCATGGCAAATTTCTACGTTTTCCAGGTTCGGAGCGTACTCCACAAGTGCGGAAAGAATCTTGAGAGGCACAGAACAGTTGCCTGTGAGAAACACGCGTTGATGCGACTGAATTTTGCGCACTGCTTCTTCCGCGGTCATCAGGCGTGATTTGTATAAGTTCGCGAGTTCCATCTTTATTCCAACTCAGCTAATGAGGTTAACGAAGATATGTGCCACACGTTTCCCATATGGGTTCCGATGCTGCGTTCGATCGCCGAATTGTCGCGAATCGCTTTTTCAATACCTTTTGTAGCGAGTTCGCGGATGTAAGGAAAAGCCGCGTTCAGGAATGCGTGGGTTGAAGTGCGCGCCACGACACTGGGCATATTGGGTACGCAGTAGTGGATTACCCCTTCTTCCAAAAAAGTGGGTTTTTCATGCGTTGTCGGTCGTGAGGTTTCCACACAACCACCTTCGTCGATGCTGATGTCCATGAGAATGGAGCGAGGCTTCATCGTTCTGACCATTTCTCGGCTGATGATTTTGGGTGGTGGGGCACCGGGTACCAGAATCGCGGCAACGACAACGTCAGCATAGGAGACCGCTCTGGCAATATTCACGGAGTTTGAGACCATGGTAACCACACCAGGATATGTCTGATACACCCTTTGCAAGGCATTCAGGTCGGTGTCCAGCACCGTCACATGAGCGTTCATGCCCAAGAATGCTTTGATGGCGCACGAGCCGGCAATCCCCGCCCCAATGACCACCACTTCTGCAGGCGGGACACCCGGCCCTCCCCCGATGAGGATACCTTTGCCTCCTTCGTTGTTTTGTAACAATCGGGCGCTGATTTGGGCGGCAAGAGTACCCCCAATCTGACTGAGCGGTTTGCGAATGGGCACAGTGCCATCGTCGAGGCGAATCTGCTCATAGGCGATGGTCGTCACCTTGTTTTTTATGAACGCATCGATTTTCTTGGCACGTGCAGAACCGAGATGAAGCAGCCCGGCTACGGCTGAGCCTGGCCTCAACCACTCTATCTCTTCATCCAAAGGCCGGGCAACTTTGAGTAATAAATCTGCCCTGCCAAAGACTTCATGAGGGGAATAGACGATGCGCGCCCCGGCGGCTTCATAATCCTGGTCGCTAAAACCGGCACCTAAACCTGCTTCATGCTCGACATAGCAGATATGCCCATCTTGAGAGAGCATCTTCACGCCTGCGGGTGAAATGCCAACGCGATATTCGTTAGGGCGTCTTTCCTTGGGAATCCCAATATTCATATAAAGGTCTCCTGGGAGAAGAGAAATTTCGTATATATGGAAATTAGATTGAATTCACAGTGCATGAGGTCTCAACAATCCTCTTGCCGAGTCAATGCATTTCAGCTTCGCCTCAACCCTGCTCCCTTTCCCCTCTTCTGACGCCAGAGTGGAGGAGGGAAGCCGGGTTTTGTGGTGTGGAAGAGTTTGATATTTTATGATGAGGTACCCATAGGGTGAGCCATGATGGCTAGGCAACGTTGAAGAGGCGCGCCAGAATGGCTTTTTGTGCGTGTAGCCGATTGTGCGCCTGCGGGAAGAGCATCGAATGCGGTCCATCGGCGACTTCATCGGTGATCTCTTCCCCACGATGAGCAGGCAGACAATGCATCACGATGGCCTCAGGATGGGCATGATCGACCAATTGCTGGTTTACCTGGTAGGGTGGGAATATCTGGCGACGTAATTCAGCCTCCTCTTCCTGTCCCATGCTCGTCCAGGTGTCAGTATAGATCACTTGGGCGTTGTGCACGGCCTGGAATGGGTCATGGGTAATTTGAATCTCACTGCCACTTTCGCGTGCGAAATTACGTGCCATGCGAACAGCTTCTTCAGGAAGCTCATAGCCTTTTGGAGTGGCAATGGAAAAATGGGCGCCTAATTTCGTGCAGATGTGCATTAAAGAAAGGGCGACGTTGTTCCCATCTCCAACAAAGGAAACACGGATACCTTTCATGGTGTTGAATTTTTCGTATATGGTCAGGGCATCTGCCATTGCCTGGCATGGATGGTTGTAATCGCTCAGGCCATTGATCACCGGGATGGTGCTCCATTTGGCCAGCTCGAGGATGTGTGCATGGTCAAAGACGCGCGCCATGATGGCGTCAACATAGCCGCTCAACACACGCGCCACATCCGAAATCGCTTCACGTTTGCCCAAACCAATTTCTGCCGGGGATAGATACAGGGCATCGCCCCCCAAATGACGCATCGCCATATCAAATGACACACGTGTCCTTAAGCTTGGCTTTTGAAACACCATGGCGAGCACTTTCCCTTCGAGCAGAGGTGGATTCCCTCTGGAAAGCCATTCCTTTTTCAACCTCACGGCGAGATCCAACAATTCTTGTAGCTCTTTGGGCGAATAGTCGGCGATGGCAATAAAGTCTTTCATGTTTGCGCTCCTTGTAAGTTGGTTTTTTCTTTCCACTTATAAAATATTAGCATGGTGCTGCCATACTTGCGTTGGCTTGATTCTTCAAAGCATCGAAGTGTAAACGGATGGTACTCTCTTGGATGGATTTGAACAATGATCATCCCGGACGGTTTGAGCCAGGTCGGGTTATCATCCAGGCAGATGAGAGTTTTTTCCCAAAGCTCTTGGTATTGTGGCGGTGCGACATAGATATAGTCAAACTCTTGATCTGGAAGGGTTTTTAGGAAGCGAAAGACATCTTTGCGGATGACTTGTGCTTGAGAACTGAAGCCCGTCCTTTCCAGGTTGTGGCGAATAGTGGCAATGGCCTGTGGGCTAGCATCGACAAATCGAGTAAACCTTGCGCCTCGGCTCATGGCTTCGATGCCTACGCTGCCTGTGCCGGCAAAGAGATCGAGGAAATCTGCTTCGTAAATCTCATCGCTCAAGATGTTAAATAAGGCTTCTTTGACACGATCGGTGATCGGGCGCGTCATCTTCCCGGGTACGCTCATCAGGCGCCGCCCTTTTGCTGTTCCAGCAATGACGCGTAAGGTGCCCATGATAGTCTCCGCGGCTTATTTCACGTCAATTTTGGATCACCGCCTGGCAGGCAGCCAGTATATTACCATGGGGTGCGATGATGGGGGTGACGCATCCTGTGCCGAGGATAAAACGCGTTCCCTGGGTAGCGCGAATGGCGTTGTGGGCTTCTTGGCGAACACTTTCTGGCGTTCCTAGAACTAAACTGGAATGGCGAGATAAGCCCCCGCACACCGCACCTGGAAATTCTCTCTGACCTCCTTTGAGATCAGGAGAGGTCTCGCGATCGTGCCAGTTGATTACCTGCACTGGATAAGACGAGAAAAGGTTGAAGTGAATGTCCGTACCATGGATATGGAGCATATTGAACCACGCCTCTTGCGCTGCTTCCAATATCGGCCGATCAAAAGGCACGCCAAAGTGTTGATATTCTGCCTCATTCAATAATCCATATTGGGCATGCTGAACTGCATAGAAAATACCTGAAATGCCACACTCCAGCGAGGCTTCAACGAAATCAATGGTTGTTTCCGCGATCGTCTTTAGACCTACAATCAATTCTTCGGGGTACTTGCGCAAATGAAAGAGCAAAACCTTTTCGCCCGCCAGGTTTTTCGCCTGAGCAAGAGGGCTAAAAATGGTCTGGATGACGGGTGTATCGGGCTCGAGTTGTGCCACAAGCAATTCAAGACAGGTCAATTGCTCACCCAGATAACCTCGCTTTGGGTGTAGTTTTTTCAATTTTTTCCAGTCGTTGGGATGCTGGATCACCCTTTTGGTATATTCCCGCGTGCCTTCAATGTCTCCACGCCATGCGTCTTCCACCCCCCAATCCTTCAAACAAAATGAGGAGGCGGGAGTCACTTTTACAAAATCAAAATCATACATATGTTGGAATTGTAGAATCGCTTTGGCGAGGTGGTGTGGGGATTGATCATCCACAGGAAAGTGGCGCCAAAGCGCCACAGGTACGCGGTCTGGAATCTCTCCAGAGAGGCAGGCTTTGAGGCGTTCGCGATGTGAGATTGGGTCTTTCATGGATACATTACCTGTTCATTGAAAATTGGTAAAGAATAGGAAGGAAAATTCCAAGGTTCATTCAACGGGAGGCTCATCAATTTGGAAGGTTTTTTCTAGCCGCTTTTTTCGCTTTGAATAAAGGATTTTTCGATTGCCGTTTGAATATCTGCATCTTCTTCTTCCTGGTGAGAGAAGAACTTGTGGATGAATTCTGAACGCCGGCCACGCAATGCCATGGCAGCGACCGTTTGAATGTCCCTCACCGAAACCTCGCAGCGCGCATCTGCAGCCGCGTAGGCACGCGCGGCTTCGAAAAGGGTGATCTCCGCGCGTAGCGAATCGATCTGCATCTCTTTGATCACCATCAAACCATAATGGGCTACATCATCCGGAATGATAATCTGGCGGATGAGTTCGCGCGCGCTTTGGATTTCCTCGCGCAGTAAGGAGGTTTCATAGGCGAATTCCTGGACCGTCCTTCTAGGGTTGGTGAGGTACGCCTGAGCGCGGCGATAGGCTTCCAAACGATCTTGGGAGGTGCTCAAACCGCGCACAATCACACGCAAACCAAAGCGGTCCAGGATTTGAGGGCGCAGGTTTCCCTCCTCAGGGTTCATAGAACCGATCAGGGTAAATCGGGATCGATAGGTTGCTGACAACGGGCCTCTCCTCACTGTATATCGGCCCATCGCGGCTGCATCGAGGATGGCATTGATCAGATCATCGCTAAGCAGGTTCACTTCATCCACATAGAGCAAGTTCCGATCCGCCTGTGCAAGAATGCCACGACGAATGCGCATGCGCTCATGGATCGCGGCGCGCTCGTCAATGCCTCCAACGACATCCTCCATTTTGGCGTTTAAGGGTAGTTCAATCAAGCGAACGCGGTCAGGCTTTGAGAGTGGTTCGCCTTGGGCAAATTTTTGCGCACAGTTCGGGCAAATCGCGTCGATGCCGCCCGTTTCTACGTCTTCCGGTAGACATCCGTAATAGCACAGGCTGCGCTCCACATCTGGCAGAAGGTCCACCAAGCTACGCACCGCGGTGGTTTTGCCTGTGCCTCGTGGGCCAATCAGCAATACCCCGCCAACAACCGGGTTGATCAACGCCAGAAGCAGTGCCAGCTTCATTTCGGATTGGCCAACGATGCCCAAAAATGGAAACGGTAGAATTTCAGCAATACCAGCATCTTCTTGCGGGAATGTGCCAGACAGGTTGCGACCGGAGACGCGCTCGATCAATTCCTTCAACGAGCGGGGAGGTTTGACTCCCGAAGGCATCTCATCCAAAAGGGAGGGTTCGTCCTGCGGAGGATGTGTTTGATGCGCCTCGCGTTGAAGCTTTGGGTTATCGTCCCATGAGTCTCGCTCAGGCAAATCGGTTTCCATCGCACCTCTTATGCTTGCCTTCTGATTCAACTTTCAGTTGAATCATGCCTTACATCTCAATGGAATTATACTATTGAGACTATAGGCATCTATCGGCGGTTTTCGAATTCACAAACCCGCCGTTTGAATAGGGGAACATAGACCCATTTGCCCAGTGTACCTTGGAAAGTGTTTGATTGTATGGTCACATGCGATTTTTAAGTGCAAGGCTTGAGTACAAAGGTTTGAGCGCTTAGATCCGAATGGGGTTACGTCACATCATTGTAGGTGTAATAACGATTGGCGAAGAAGTTCCAGAACATGACCACGACCACAGCAATCGCCAGGGTAAGGTTGTCGCTGAGCACTTCAGGGGTAAAGAAAGGGAATGTAAAGGGCAATGATGTGATGAGCGCGTATGTGAGGGGTTCTAAGATTGCCAGGATGGGTACACGAATGCCTAAGCCCAAGACACTGATCACCGCAAATTGGACTAATTGCCGCACAACGGGTTTGGAGCGCGAATCGGGATAAGTCCAGATACGATTCCAAGTGAAGTTGCTCAAAATAGCTGCAATGAATGAAACGGTACCCGCAAAAACTAAGGCAAAGTGAAACACATTGACGAGGAGATTCATTGTCCCGAAGTCCACAATGGCGCCAATCACGCCTACGACAGCAAAGCGTAAAAAACGAGTGCGTTCTCGTGGGTTGGTGATTATCGAGGTCATTTTCTCCCCATGTTTTTTTGGAAGAATTCTATGGTGCGACGCAGCCCTTCCTCCAATGACACTTTGGGTTCCCAATGTAAAATTTCACGAGCTTTGCTGATGTCCGGTTGGCGTTTTTGGGGATCGCTTTGGATGCGTTTGTCCGGTTTGAAAACCACCCCCGCGGGGTTGTTCGTCAAACGATTGATCAGTTCGGCAAGCTCCAAAACGCTGATTTCTGCTGGGTTCCCCAAATTGATCGGATCATGCTCTGAAGACAATAAAAGACGATATAACCCTTCTATGAGGTCATCGACATAGCAGAAACTGCGCGTTTGAGAGCCATCTCCATAAATAGTCAGTGGTTGATGGTGCAAAGCCTGGGTGAGGAAATTCGGCACCACCCGGCCGTCATCCAAGCGCATACGGGGGCCATATGTGTTGAAAATGCGCGCAATGCGTGTGTCAATGCCATGGAAGCGGTGATAGGCCATGGTCAATGCTTCAGCGAAGCGTTTGGCTTCATCGTACACCGAACGGATGCCAATCGGATCGACATGGCCCCAGTAGCTTTCCTTTTGAGGATGCTCTAAGGGGTCGCCGTAGATTTCACTTGTGGAAGCCAGAAGGAATGCACACTGATTTGCCCGTGCGACGCCCAGGGTGTTATGTGTGCCCAAAGCACCGGCTTTCATGGTCTGGATGGGTAGATTGACATAGCCATAGGGTGAATCAGGGTTGGGACTGGCAGGAGAGGCAAGGTGCAGAACGGCGTCCAGGGAACCCGGGACAAAAATGAAGTTCGACACATCATGACGGATGAAGGAAAAATTCGGATTGCCTGCCAGGTGCGCCAGGTTGTTCGGATTGCCCGTGATGAAATTATCCATCCCCACCACTTGATGCCCTTCTTGAATCAAACGGTCGCACAGATGTGAACCTAAAAACCCCGCAGCTCCCGTAATTAGTACGCGCATCTCCAGCTCCTATAGGACTTGGTTTACTTCCAAATTAACCGGGTAATCAAACCATCTCCAGTAACTTGAAAGCTGCTGCCATCAATGACATCCACAAGCCAAAGATTGCCCTCATAGATCAATGCCAAGAAGAGGTGATTCTGCTCGCCGAATGGCTGAGGAGACCAGGTAGCCCAAAACTCGCGAGGTTCGATGCCCGGCATTTCTTCCTTTGGAAAGACCTGACGCCGATTTGAACCGTCTCGGTCCATGACCATGACGATATATCGGCTGGTGTGACTCTGCTCAGGGAAGATCGCTTGAAGGTAAGCGAGTAAATAATCTGCCTCTCCGCTGTTGAAGTTTGTAAAAAGCGGGGAGGCGATGGGGTAGGCAAACATGCCTACTTGAGAAACCAATGTCAATGGAGTGTTGCTGAACGCGGGAAGAGCAATGAGGTCGAAGTCTGGAGATTCTTCTGGGGCGCTGCTGCCTGGAGGAACGGCATGATCGACCGCATAGAGCACCTTTCCATCCGGTCCCCAGCTTACGCCGGGAACCCATGCCCAATCTGCATGGGTGTTGTATGGCACGATCGAGAATGTGGAAGTTATCACACCAGTTTCTAGATCTACCCATCCAATGCCATCTGGACGCGTATAGGTCAGGACTCCTTCTGGGTAATTCCACAGAAATTTAGTACCCCACCAACCATAGATACCACCAGAATTTGCTTCCAAAAGCGGAACCCATTTAGTGGTCCAGCCGCTAGAGCTGAAAGTGGTCATGGCGAGATCGTTATTGGCTTGCCAGCCAGGAGGGGCCGCGCGCGGTTCGACGGTGGAAAAAATCACTCGATTTGAAGAACCTGGCATCCAGTCAGCGAAATGGATGACATTCTCAACGCCCAAATCCAACAACAAGTCTTCGGAGGGGGTTTGGGCTGCATTTCCAATCAGTGCATCCACAGAGGCAGCCCAAAGGCGGTTGATGCTCTCAGCCTCTGTTGTGGCGCGCGTGAACAACAGCCACGTCCCATCTTCGGAAAGGCTGAAGATACGACTATCCGCGTCTCCTGTAGTTACCAGGGCATAGCGGGTGCCCGTACTACCTTCCATCATCCAAATATTTCCGTCGTGAACATAAAAAATTCGACCTGGAATGGAAATCGGAGCAAATGGGGATTGAATGCCCACCATCCGAATCTCCGGTACAGGCGCTTCGATAACCACGACTTTCACAGGTGCGGCTTGGCTAGATACTTCTACCCCATCTTCAAAGAGGCGGCGGTAGGTAATTTCTCGAAGGCCATTTTTGCCTTTTTGAATGAGAATCTCCTCTTCTAAAGGCAGGGATTCGTTGCGTAACGTTTGAATTTCATATGGAATGGCTTCCTGGACGATTTCGAATTTTTCTTCCACTCTGATGACACGCACTTGCGAGTCATTGGATAGCAATGTAAAGATTGGCGGCTCGGTGCGATCCAAAGCGCCCAGCTCTAGTCCCGCCGCTTCCAGGGCTTTTTGAACGCTGGAGCCAGCGGGTAAGGTAACATTTTTTATTTGACCATCTGCGATGACCGAAACTTGGATCGCAGCTTGTGTGGCTTGGGGTTGGATACATCCTGCGGATAGAATCAGGATCAGCATCCAGCTCGCCAGCCTTCCCATTGCTTTCATGAACGGATTTCACCTGTAATCGTCATGATGCCATTTTCGATGACAATTGAGTGGATGTAAACGTTTTCTCCGTAAGTGTTTATTTCCTCCTGGATGGCTCGATCCAATTGAGTAGTCAATTCAGCAATCATACTATCCGGGATGGAAAAGATGCCAGCTTTTGCAGAAACGACTTGCGAATGAGGTT
This sequence comes from Anaerolineae bacterium, assembly GCA_037439525.1. Lineage (GTDB taxonomy): Bacteria > Chloroflexota > Anaerolineae > Anaerolineales > UBA4823 > JBBIVW01. Next base: position 257,209 of record JBBIVW010000001.1, on the reverse strand, counting down.
TTCCTTGTGCATCGATATAAAAACGTACATCAATGGAGAGGGGGAGTTGAAGACCACTTTGAACCGCAGTACCGGAAATGCGCATCAAACCATCTCGCAAGAGGATTTGAATATCGCGCACCCGTGTCTCCCCTGAGGCGGCAAGTTCCATAGCGGCCAACGAAGTCAATTGCTGTTCGGTAAAGGTCACTTGAATTTCCCCTGTGGCTATGGCCGTTTGTACCGCATCAGCGACATTCTCAACGAGTTCGTCTACTGCCTCGGAAGAAACCGGTATGGTTGTGGGGGTAGGCGTACGGGATAGCATTGTCAGATTACACGCCATGGTGGCGAGAATCAACATGATCAACGAAAAAGTGATAAACTTCTGTGTTGGCATGTACCAGTTATGCTCCTTGAAATTTATAAATGATGTCCAGGACAAATCGCGCGCTCTATCGTCACGGAAGCATTAGAATCTCGTGCTGATACATTGTAGAAATATGCTTCACCTACGTTGTCCTGTGGCGATTACATTCAAAGTACGAGGAATCGCAAGTTGAAATTGTATCACAGCTCAAAATCCATGGAAAATGATCACCTCTTACAGCGGTTGGCGCAGTTAGAAGCGCTTTTATTTATTGCTCCAGAAGCTGTTACGATAACTCAACTGGCAGTAGCCCTGGACGCGAGTACGGATGAAGTCAACGATTGGCTGGATGAATTAGATAAAGTGTATACCAGTATAGAGATGCCACGAGGGGTACGCATCGAACGGTTTCGCGGTCGGGTTCAACTGGTGACCATGCCAGAAGCAGCGCTTCTGATTGAAAAGTTTCTGGGCTTGGAGATGGAAGCGCGCTTGAGTCAGGCAGCGCTCGAGACATTGGCGATCATTCTGTATAAACAACCGATCACTCGCCCGCAGATTGACGCCATTCGCGGGGTGAGCAGTGATGCCGTGCTTCGCGGGTTGGTGTATAAGGGTTTTGTTCAGGAAGTGGGCCGAGATGACTCCCCTGGACGTCCTATTCTCTATGCGGTTACACAAGATGTGTTGCGACACTTTGGGTTGACCTCTTTAGCAGAGCTGCCGCCGCTTCAACTTGACCAGGAAGAATTGCCTAATGAGAGATCAACCCCGGATGTGTAAACAACCCTGTCTGTACATGAGACCATTGCATTTGGGGATGAGATGAAAGAACGCTTGCAGAAAATCTTGTCACGCGCCGGGTATGGATCGCGTCGCGCTTGCGAAAAGTTGATCGTAGAGGGGCGAGTTAAAATAAACGATCGTGTGGCTTCACTTGGAGAAAAAGCAGATCATGACATTGATGATATTCGTGTTGATGGAGTCAAAGTACACTTGCCGAAGACATCCCAGTATTATGCGGTTTATAAGCCGCGTAATGTACTTTCAGGGGTGAACAAGGGCGACCGCCGTCGTTCAGTGCGAGATCTGGTTCCAGTGGAAGGACATCTTTTTGTTGTCGGAAGGTTGGATGTGGATAGCGAAGGCTTGATTTTGCTCACGGATGACGGCGAGCTGACCCATATTCTGACCCATCCACGCTATGGACATGAAAAAGAATATCGTGTTCTGGTTGCCAGACATCCAGATGAAAGCCAGCTCGAAATATGGCGTAAGGGGGTAGTATTAGAGGATGGCTACAAAACCAGACCAGCCGATGTTCGGGTAGAATCTCACTTCGGTAAAGGTACCTGGTTAAGGGTGATCATGCGTGAGGGACGAAAGCGACAGATCCGAAACATCTGTGAGCGCATCGGATTGCCGGTTGTAAAACTCATCCGGGTGCGCATCGGTAGTTTGACTCTGGGAAAGCTCAAGCCCGGAGAATATCGACCCCTAACGCAAGAAGAGGTGGCAGCTCTAAAGAGTGGAAGAACAAGAGCTGTACCACCTCCCAAACACAAGGTTCCGCCACCAACTCGAAAACGAAGCAGATCATCGTTTTGATGACGAAGGTAACAAAATCGTATCTAACCAGACGAGGAGAAAATGATCAGCATTTCTGAAGGCAAAACATCTTGGCTGGATCACGTTCTGATTGAAGGCAAAATTCGTAAAGAGATACTGATTTTTGGTGTGATTCTCATTCTCGCGGTGGTCAGCCGCTTTTACGATTTAGGTGCGCGTGTGATGAGCCACGATGAGAACACGCACGTCTTTTATGCATGGCGCTTTTATCGTGGTCAGGGATTGGCGCATGACCCTCTGATGCATGGTCCATTTCACTTGCACCTGGTGGCACTTTCTTATTTCCTGTTTGGCGATAACGATGTTACCGCACGCATTCCCAGTGTGCTTTTCAGCATTGCTACCATCGGTTTTATGTGGTTTTACAAGCCCTATTTAGGTAAAATTGGGCGTATTTTAGCTGCATTGCTTTTCCTGATTTCCCCATATATGCTCTACTATGGGCGATATGTGCGCAATGAGGCGTTTGTTGCCTTGTTTGGTGTGGTGACCATCTGGTCGATTTTGCGTTTTTTAGATACTGAGGATTACCGCTACGCCTATGCCCTAATGGCGGCGACCGCTCTGCATTTTACAGCTAAGGAAACGGCGTTTATTTACACTGCCCAGGCGTTATTATTCTTAGCCGGTTTGTTCGTTTATCAAATTTACCAGGATACCTGGAAGGTACCTCGCTACCGAAAGTTGTTTTTCCTGGCTTTAACCGCCAGCATGCTCTTCCTGTTTGCGTTTGGCATATCCGGGGTTATCGGTCAAACTGAGCAAGCGCTCAACGCCGCGGAAACCGTAGCTCCATCCATGCCAGGCGAGGAACATCCTCTTGCAACCATGAGTAAACTGCCTGAGTATCGCCTCATCTTTCTCGGGCTAAGTCTAATGCTGCTGTTATCCGCCGCCTTTATTCTGCTACAAGGATATGGATGGAACAACATGCGCAAAAACCGCGCCATGAGCCTGGCGATTCTTTTGGGCACGATGGTACTTCCACAACTTTCCGCATTTCCGCTACGCTTTATCGGCTGGAAGTTGCCGACAAACGCATCTGAGGTGATGGCTCTCACATTTGATGACATTTGGCGCATTGCTTTGATTGTGCTCCCTTTGGTGGCGCTCTCTATTGGTATTGGCTTGGCATGGAACCGTAAACAATGGTGGATCAACGCGGCAATCTTCTACGGCTTGTTCACAATCTTCTTTACGTCCATTTTTACGAACGGGGCAGGGTTCTTCACCGGCCTGGTGGGCTCGTTGGGTTACTGGTTAGAGCAGCAGGGTGTCAATCGAGGCAGTCAACCCTGGTATTACTATGCATTTGTGCAGGTGCCGGTGTACGAATATCTACCCGCCATCGGCACTGTACTGGCTTACGGTCTATGGCTCTTTCGGAAAAAGACCACTTCGAATGGAGCGTCAGCGGTTCAAGTAGCGCTTCCAGAACCCATTGGAACGATGCTCAAGGAAAACCCTGCTTCCTCTGCAATAACCCTCTTCGGATTTTGGGCGTTTAGCAGTCTGGCAGCCTATACTATTGCTGGCGAAAAGATGCCCTGGTTGACGGTGCATATCACCATGCCCATGATCCTCTGTGCAGCCTGGGCATTCGATCAATTGGCAAAGCAAACACACTGGGAAGCGTTTCGCTCATTTCGCACTTGGTTGGCGTTGCTGATCTTGATGGTGTTTGGTATCAGTGCACTGGCGGTGTTCGGTTCAATCCTCGGCACCCATCCACCGTTTCAGGGGAAAACCCTTGAACAGCTGCGTGATACGAGCACATTCCTGACCAGTTTCTTAGTCATGGCTGTCAGTGGGGTTTTTCTATACAACCAGTTTAAACAATGGGAACCTAAGCAAATCGTCCTGGTTGTGGGTCAATTAATTTTGGCGGGGATGGCCTTACTCACGGCACGCACTGCTGGTCAGGCAGCGTACATCAACTATGATAACGCCAATGAGTTGCTGGTTTATGCGCACTCATCAGGGGGGGTGAAGCGAGCACTAAGTCAAATCGAAGAAATCTCTCTACGGCTCACGAATGGCACTGCTCTGCAAGTAGCTTATGACAATGCTACATCTTATCCCTATTGGTGGTATTTACGAAATTACCCCAACCAGCGTTACTATGGTGCTGATCCAACGCGCAGCTTGCGAGATGTTCCGGTGATCCTGGTAGGTGACGAGAACTATGGCAAGATTGAACCCATCGTGGGAAACGCATATTATCGCTTCGATTACATCCGTTTATGGTGGCCCAATCAAGATTATTTCAATTTGACATGGGAACGCATTTGGAACGCCTGGCGTGATGCTTCTATGCGTGAAGCGCTCTTTCAAATCTGGCTTAACCGGGATTATACCTTGTATGGAAAACTGACCAATCGAGATATGAGCTTGCCCAATTGGTCCCCATCTGCACGGATGCGTTTGTATATCCGTAAGGATATCGTAGCTCAATTGTGGGAGTATGGGGCAACGCCTTCGCTCGAAGAAGTGGAAGCAGACCCATTCGAGGGGAAACAGGTGGATTTATTTGCCGACCGCATTTTAGGGGGGCAAGGTTCGGCGCCGGGGCAATTTCAGCGTCCGCGTGACCTAGAGGTGGCTGCGGATGGCAGTTTATATGTAGTAGATACAGATAATCACCGCATTCAACATCTGGCTCCGGATGGTCGTGTGTTGCACATCTGGGGAACATATGGGGACATAACAGCAGGCTTTGCCCCTGGCGGCTCGTTCAACCAACCTTGGGGGATTGGCCTGGCAGGCGATGGTTCGGTATATGTTGCAGACACTTGGAACCATCGGATTCAAAAATTCACCGCGGAGGGGGAATTCATTACCATGTGGGGCTATTTTGGGCAGGGTGAAGCCCCCGAAGCGTTTTGGGGTCCGCGGGATGTGGCCGTGGATGCACAGGGGCGTGTCTTTGTCACCGACACCGGAAACAAACGCGTCGTTGTGTTTGATGCCCAGGGCAATTACCTCACCCAATTTGGTAGTGCTGGTTATGCGCCCGGTCAGTTGGATGAGCCGGTAGGGATTGCTATCGATTCATTAGGCAGGATTTACATTGCCGATACCTGGAACCGGCGGATTCAAGTGTTTATGGAAAGCGAGACGAATGTTTTCATCTCGATTTCCATTTGGGATCTGGTCGCCTGGTTTGGGCAGTCTTTGGATAACAAACCATTTTTAGATGTGGACGCATTCGGAAATGTGTTTGCTGCCGATCCAGAGGGCTACCGTATCTTACAGTTTACCATCGAAGGTCAGGCAGTGCGCTTCTGGGGGGATTTTGGTATGGGGATGAACCAGTTTGGCATGCCGGCTTCGGTTGCTGTGGATGCACAAGGAGGCATCTGGGTGGTGGATAGCGGAAATCACCGTTTGATGCATTTCACTTTACCTGAAGAACTCCTGGGCGAACAGAAAGAATGAACTCCGGGTTTCAATCGAAGTGAATACTGAGCTGACCTTCTTTTGAATAACGATAAAGCGCCGAGAACGGAGTGGTTTGCGGCGTTGCCGCGAGCACTTTGGGCAAAAGTTGGGGAAGGTCTTCGACTAAGGGAAGAGATTCGATTTCCTTTTCGGGCACCCAAAAGAGTTTCCCTTCCGAAGAAGGGATCACCTTTGGGGAATGTGTTTCAGCGCGGAAGATATACAAACCTACGCCAGGGCTTTCGCCAGTGTCGATCGTAACGACACCGCACAGCCAGAGCTGATCAGGCACAATGCCGCACTCCTCGACCAACTCACGGCGCGCGGCTTGCACCGGGCTTTCGCCTTGCTCAATGTGTCCCCCTATGCCGTTGAAAAGATTTGGCCACAGTTTCTTAGAGCGACTCCTTTTCAGTAAAAGCACGCGGTGCTCGTGAGTGACAAAGACGAGCACTCTGGGGACGATCTGATAACGCCCGCGTAGATCGCCTTGGGGGTGTTTTTTGGGGGGAGAGGTAATGGGCTGCGACACTATAGGAGAAGAGGGGCTGTCTGATAACGAACTTTTTTCTACGCAGTATCAATGAATGGATCAGCGCATCGCACCATGTTTAGGATACGTAGAGCGATATTCATTGCGCTTTCCCATTTTTTTGACAGCCCCTGGATCATCAACCGATCAATCAGCCAGGTCGGAGGCGCCTTCTTCGGAATACTCTTCGCCAAGATAGAACTTCAACTGAGGCTGAACGGCAACAGGTTTGATGGTTTGTTCGACATAGGCTCTGCTGCCGGCAATTCCCAGCAAGGTGAAGAGCTTGTGAAATTGTGCTTCCCAGGCTTGAGCGATCTCCTCTTTGGTCTCCGAGGGAAGGTGCCACAATTCGGACTTAAATGGGCCAATGGCTCGCTTGCGCGCCTGATAATAAAATTGCTCATCGGTCATGCCCGGCTTACGCTCGTCGGAGTGATTTTTCTCCAGGTATGCGTACATCTCTGCTTTGAGGTCAGCTGGTAATCGATCGTAGAGCATGTTTTGGAAGTTCGTGGCCAGATGTACCTCCACGGCTTCGGATTCAACGAATTTGCCAAAGGCGTCCTCAGGCAGGGTGGAAGCGCCATGCTGAACGGCACCTCCCATACCATATTCCAAACGGGCAATGCGACTCAAGCGGGTGAGCGTATCGAAATCCACCTTCACCTGGGCGATGGTCCCATCGGGGAGAACGACACCACCATGTGAAGTGCCGGTTTGAATGCTGATCTTGCTGATACCCACAGCTTCGGGAGAAGCCTTGGATAATTCAGCTTGGTAGCCCTGCATAAACGCGTGCAGCTCTTCTTCGGTGGAATTGTGTCCTCCCACTTCGCCAATCTCACCGCCAATCGAGATCGTAACGCCTTCAGGTTGCAATTTTCTGATCAAAGATGAAAATTCTGCTGTCAGTTTCGTATTGAGATATTGCTGTTCAGGCACTGTGGATTTTGAGAGGTCAACCAGGGTGGAGGTATCGATATCAATATTGAAAAAGCCAGCCTGGATGGATTCCTCGGTCAATGCCCGTACCGATTGTAGTTCGGCTTCTGGATTCTCTTTATATCGCTTTGCAGAGACTTGAAAATGGTCTCCCTGAATAAAAACCGGCCCACGATATCCTTCAGCGATAGCCGCAGCCAGGACATTGCTGGCATATTCCGCCGGTCGCTGGTTCGTGTAACCCATTTCCGAACGTGCCAATTCGAAAATGATCGCGGAAGCATCGAGGGGCTTGGCGGCGCGAAAGACGGCTTTCGCCGCGTCAAAGGATAAGGCGCGCAAATTGATCGCCGGAACGGTAAAATGTGCTGGCACTTCGCCTCTTCCCCGCGCGCGGTATAAGCCATCAATAGAGGCAGGGATGACATCTAGTTTTAGGGCTATCAGACGGATGAGATAGCGCGCCCAGGCGGCTTTGGCGTTTGACTCCAACGCAGAAACAGACGCCAACCGGTGGATATGCGTTCTCACCAACTCGGGGTGATTCACCTGAACGGAATGATCTGTATATGTGATGCTATTGTCTAAAAGATCCACCAAAGATTGCACCGTTGCCTTGCTCATCATGATCCACTCCTTTATTAAGTTATTTTCTAATCGACAAGAGCCATAGACCTTTTACAGGCAAATAAACGGAGTACATATTATTCTAGACATCCAGATGGAACGAAACTGATAACACATGGATTTCTTAATCACACGCTCTTTATCGAATTATATCATTTTCACTTTGACGAGATGGGGGCAGATGAAACCTCTTTAGATGATATGCGTAAATTAAAAGAAAGTTCGGACGGCGCGTTTTATTATGATAGGCTATAATATAGACAAAATATTAAAATCGCGGGAAGGAGACATCGAATGAGTGATCAACTTTTTGAGCATGTACAATCCGATATGGATTTATTCAAAAAGATTCTGAGTAAGGTCCCAGGTTTTGGGGGGTATATCGAGAGGCAAAACCGGCGTGATGCAGATAAATTGCTTAGAGAGACGCTGGCAGACCGGTTCGAAGAACAATGGCAACGCGTTTCCCAACTTCAACGTGAATTCATCAGCGAAGGGGAAATTGCCTACGTGGATGATCTTGAAGCTGGGGCGATCAAACTGCGCACGTTTGCTGACCGCATCCGGCGTGCTTCACGAGGTTATTCAGGCCTCTTCGATGCGATCAAAATCAATGAAGAAGAGCTTCTGAAACTATATCAATATGATGTCGCCATGCTGGATTTAGTGGATGAAGTTAGTCGTGCAGTAGATCACATCGCGGAGTCGGTGGGGACGGATGGATTGAAGGCTGCGATTCGCCATCTGCAATCCGTGGCGGAGCAATGCATCACAACATTCGATCGGCGTGAAGAAGTGATCACGGGAATGGCGCAGGAGAAGTAGCTGATTTTTAAATGCACATCTTTTGAAGGAGTAAATAACTATGGCTAGAATTTTTGATGTAATCGAATATCCCAATGAAATGCGCGATGAGATTGTACATCGTTTTCCTGAGGAAGGACCTGGAACCTTCCGCATTGGCTCTCAAGTCATCGTACGGGAAGCACAGGCGGCGGTCTTTTTCCGCGATGGTGTGGCATTGGATGTCTTCTCACCTGGAAGACACACGATTGTCACCTACAACATCCCCTTATTGATCGAAAAGTTGGGCGCTTTATTCAACGAAAAGACCCCTTTCCCAGCCGAAGTGTACTTTGTTTCGATGATCGAATTCGCGAATCGAAAGTGGGGAACCGCCCAACCGATCGTAGTGCGCAATCCAAACATGGGTCTTGGGGTGGCACTGCTTCAGGGTTTTGGCACCTATAGTTTTCAGGTGAAAGATGCGCAACAATTCGTCACTCAAATTGTCGGAGCTCAAGGGCGTTATCGCATCGCGGACATCGAAGACCGCTTGCGCTCAATGTTGATCTCCAAACTGCAAGACTTGCTTGGTGAGACGGCAGCGAAGCACAGCGTACCGGAACTCATTGGGTTGACTGAAGAATTGGGTGCTGGCGTACGCGCAAAAGCTCAAGATGACTTTTTAGCCATCGGTTTGACCTTAAAAACTTTTTATATCGAAAACCTCAAACCGTCCAGTAAGTCGGCAGAGGAATTGCGCGCCATGGGTTTGCTGGACATGCAGACATACACTCAATTGCAGGCAGCAGACGCGTTGCGCGATGCTGCGCAGAACCCAAGCGGAGGAGCGGGCCTCACCGCCGGGATCGGAGCCGGTATGGGCATCGGTAATGTGCTCAGTCAATCGCTTAGTGGGATGGCAGGTGGCGCTGCGGGCGCTGGGGCTCAGCCTGCTCAACCCGGCGGACCTCCTGCTGGAGGGTTTCCGGATGTGATGACCCCTGCTGAAGCGGCAGCCTTCTTGCGCGTTTCTGAAGAAGATGTCATCGCTGCCATTCAAGCCGGAGAGCTAAAAGCCAAGAAGATCGGCAACGCGTACCGTATCAGTAAATCCGCGCTGGAGGAATATCTGGCGGGATAAAAAGGCTTAGAGGATACGAGGGAGGTCGGCGATATTTCGCCGACCTCTTTTAGAGCTGTAGCACCTGGTTAATCGTCTCGGCTTTTACTTGAGATAGGGCCTTCACTTTCGCTGCTTTACGAATCAATTCTTTCAATTTGCCCAGAGTCACCGTCTCTGCAGGGGGCTGTTCATCTTCGGGTATTTCGATCTCAGTTTTTGGGTGCGTAAAAACCAGGGCGACTTTGATTTCGGGGAGATCGAAGTCTTCAGGGAGTTTATTATAAAGTGCCTTCTGCAGGCTGAGCTTGGCACCGCTAATCTCCAAGTCGGGGCGTCCAATCCCTTCTTGGGCGAAGATCTTTAGATAAATGTTGCCTCCTTTTTGGCGCCAGCGTCCATTCGAAAAAGTGATCTTCCCTTTTTGATGATAAGGTTGCAGAATCCACACCCCAGCAGGACCGATTAAAAGGTGTGGGACGGGAGAACGATAATGATACAGGGTAAACTTGTTATCCAGGCCTTTAAGTGCCTGATCGAGTAGTTCGTCTGGTCGTGGTCGCCTCCCCCATCGGTTGGAGTAATAAATACCAATTTGAGAGAGCATAAAACCGAGGATCAGCGCAGCCAGGGAAAGTCCGAATTGTTCTTGATAACGAAAAGACACAAACATACCTGCAGCCAATACGAGCAAGCCAGCTAGCATGGTGAATTGGGCGATGCGCGCATTGCGTTTGATCATGGCTTCATCGCGGATGATCTTCATTTTATTGGCTTACCTCCTGGGGTTGAAATTTTCTGAGCACAAGACAGGCATTCTGGCCACCCAAGCCAAACGAGTTCGATAGAGCAACACGAACTTCCATCTGGCGGGAGATATTCGGGACATAATCCAGGTCGCACTCTGGATCAGGGTACTCATAGTTTATCGTAGGAGGAATGATGCTGGTGTAAATGGTGAGCGCTGTTGCAAGCGCTTCCAAAGCTCCAGATGCACCCATTGCGTGTCCAAGCATCGACTTCGTCGAACTGATCGCCAGGCGATAGGCGTGCTCACCAAAAACCATTTTAATGGCTTTGGTTTCGTTGGCGTCATTCAATGGTGTCGAGGTGCCATGAGCGTTAATATAATCGACCTCATCAGGTTGAATCCCTGCGTTTTCGAGAGCCCAACGCATCACCCGTGCGGCACCTTGCGCCGAGGGATCTGGTGCGGCGACATGAAAAGCATCTGAGGACGAGGATTGGCCGATAACTTCGGCATAAATCTTAGCATTACGCGCCTGAGCATGCTCCAGACTTTCCAGCACCAGCGCAGCGCTCCCTTCGGAAAAGATGAATCCTTCGCGTTTAGCATCGAATGGGCGTGAGGCGGCGTGAGGTTGGGCATTGAAATTTACTGGCAAGGCGCGCATGGCACAAAAGCCGGCGATCGTAAAATCGCGGATCAGGGCTTCGGTACCCCCAGTGATGATCAAATCGGCTGCGCCACGACGGATAACCTCCATGGCTTCGCCGATGGCCTGTGTGCCAGTGGCGCATGCGGTGGAGATGGTGCTGTTTGGACCAAGACACTGAAATTGCCGTGCGATCAAAAAGGCGGAGAGGTTGGGGATGCCACTTGGCAAGGTAAAAGGGTTTACACGCCCATACCCGAGTGTGCGCAGAGTTTGGATCCCTTCATCGGCGCGATCCATACCTCCAACAACTGTGCCAAAGATGACACCACATCTCTCTCCGTCTGGCATGGTTTCGGGTAAGCCAGCATCTTGAACCGCCTGCATGGCTGCAGCCAAGGCGATTTGCGCAGAACGGGGGATGCGCCTGGCTTCCTTTTTATCGAAGTACATTTCAGGTTCGAAATCAGGAATCTCACCGGCAATCTGACAGGGAAGATCGCTGGCATCAAATTGAGTGATGCGACGTACGCCTGAGGCTCCACGAACTAACCCCTGCCATAATTGCTCCACCGAAGAACCGAGAGGTGAGACTGCCCCCAGTCCCGTAATGACAACGACGCGGTCATAATTTCTTTCCATGTAGTGCTCAAACTCTTGGGGTAAATTCGCCGAGCTGGCGTTGGATCGCCTGGTTTAGTGAAGCCAGTAAGTTCGCTTCTACGGCTTTTCGGGCGGTGCGTATCGCGCTCACCAGAGCGCGCGCGTCGCTGCGACCATGACCAATGAACACGAGCCCATTGATCCCCAATAACGGCGCAGCGCCAACTTCAGCCGGATCGAGCATACGGCGGATTTCGGAAAAAGCAGGTTTTGCCAGAAGCGCGCCAACTTTTGTTCTCAGGCTACTGGTCAATTCCTGGCGCAAGATATCGATGAGCAGCTTGGCGACCGCTTCGCTGGATTTCAATAAGACATTCCCGGTGAATCCATCGGTGACAACCACATCCGCCTTACCTCCAAATAGCTCCTTCCCCTCTACATTGCCAATAAAATTCAAACCACTAGCTTCAAGCAGGGGATAGGTTTCTTGGACAAGCTGATTGCCTTTTCCGGGTTCTTCTCCATTAGACAACAAGCCAATGCGCGGATTTTGTATCCCTCGCACCACTTGAGCATATACGCTCCCCATTACCGCAAATTGCACGAGATGCTCAGGTTTGCATTCGGGGTTTGCACCAATATCCAGGACGACGCAGTGGCCTCCTTGAACTGGAAAGAAGGCCGATAGGGCAGGCCGCTCTACTTCGGGGAGCACACCTAAACGATAAAAAGCGGTTGCCAAGGCGCCACCGGTGTTTCCAGCCGTGACAAAAGCGTCCGCTTTATTGGATTTCAATAAATCCATGCCTATCGCCATGGATGTCTTTGAGCCTTGCCTTTTCGCTTTCAGGGCTAGTTTCAGTCCTTTATCCTGCATGGTGATGGTATCTTGGGCGTCGAGCAGGTGGATGGGAAGCGAAAGTGCATTGCGAGCGGCGAGTTTTTCACGCAAGGTATCTGCAGGACCGACCAAAAAGATTTCCTGGCGATATGTAGTGGCAGTTTCTATGGCTGCCTGAATTTCCGGATCAGGGCAATCATCGCTGCCCATGGCGTCTAAGACGATGCGCATGTGTACACCTCGGATCTTGCTTGACAAGTTCTGAGAGCAGATTATAATACCTTTGCTCTGGCGCTGGTGCTGGAACTGGCAGACAGGCATGGTTGAGGGCCATGTGCCGAAAGGCGTGGGGGTTCAACTCCCCCCCAGCGCATGTTTACCCCCATAAACATTTTTATGGGGGTTTTGATTTACTCCTCAATTTTCATGCGGCGTTCTAGAACGCGCACACCAGCGGAAAGGAGAAGGGTCATTGCCAGATAAAGAAATGCGGCCACGTTAAAAGCTTCCATGACCCGGAAGGTGCTCGACCGTCGCAGGCGTGTCAATTGGGTAAGCTCGTTCACTGCCAGCACTGTTGCCAGTGATGAATCTTTGAGCATGGCGATAAAGTCGTTCCCCAATGGAGGTAACACTCTGCGGATGGCTTGAGGCAGGATGATAAAGCGCATCGCTTGAAAGTAACTCATCCCCAAAGATTTGGCTGCCTCCATTTGCCCCTTGCTGATCGATTGAATGCCGGCGCGGAATACCTCGGCTTCAAATGCGCCATAACCCAGGGCAAGCGCCAGTATGGCACGTAACTCCATAGAGATCGAACGAATGCTGTAATTTGCCAGGTTTTGAGATAGTTCGTTGAGAAAGCCGCTATTGAAAATTGTCAGCCCCCAATTGCCAAGCTTGTTGATCAGGTCGATACCTAATGGGACAACGGCGAATGCCATCATCAACATCAAGACGACCAAAGGTATCCCTCGCACTACCTCTACATAAATTGTTGAAATGGTGTACAGGGCGATGTTTTTAGAAAGGCGTGCCAGGCCGGTGAATAAACCAAGAACCGTAGCAATCGGAAAGGCGATCAGGGTTATCCTCAAGGTGGTAGATACGCCCGCGCGTAAATAGATGAAAGTCTCCCGGTAATTCGTGTCTGAAAGGATCAAGTAAATCAGAATGAGACCAGTGGCGATGAGGATGAGCGCCCACCAGGGGACTTCAGCGAGTCGGTTTGCTTTTTCTAGTTCGGATGGCAAGGTGCGTTTTTGTATCGCTTGCATAATTTCACCAATCCCTGGGTAATTGGCTTCCTCACGGACTGCTTGGCGCATGACGTGAGGAAGCCAATGTTTTTTTACGACGGCGTTTCTCGTTGGAAATAGGAAACGCGGATACCGTGGCTTATGGGATCAACCCCCACTTTCGGTTCAACTCTTCTAGAGTGCCGTCTTCGATCATCGACTGCAGGGCAGCGTCCACAGCGGCTTTGAGTTCGCTACCGGGCGGGAAGACGAAGCCGAGCTGCTCATCAGAGGTGAGCGTGCCGGCGATCTTCATCTTGTCAGGGTTCTCCTGCATGAAACCGAAGGCGGAGACGTTATCGATGACGATGCCGTCGATGTCCCCGGAGAGCAGGGCGAGCACCGCAGCCCCGAAGTCTTCGAAGGATTTGATGCGCTCTTCAGGGAAGTTCTCCTTGGCGACAATCTCGTTGGTGGTGCCGAGCTGGGTGCCGATGATCTTGGTGTCGTCGGCTTTCATCTCTTCGACGGTTGCGGTCTCATCGGCGCGCACGAGCAGCACCTGACCGATGGTGACGTAGGGGATGGAGAAGTCAACGATCTCATCGCGTTCTGCGGTAATGGTGACACCGTCGGCGAGCATGTCGTATTCACCGGCTTGCATGGCGGGGAAGATGCCGTCCCAGGCAGCCTGCTTGAACTCTGGGACGCAGTTGAGGCGGGCGCAAATCTCGCGCACCACATCGTAGTCCCAGCCGACACCTTCACCAGTGGCTTCGTCGATGTAGTTGAAGGGCGGATAGGCGTTCTCCACAGCTACGGTGATCGTACGACCGCCCAGGTCGGGCAACTCGACGGTTGGCGCTTCCTCGGAGGGAGCTAATCCCCATTTCTGGTTGTATTCTTCTAGAGTGCCGTCTTCGATCATCGACTGCAGGGCAGCGTCCACAGCGGCTTTGAGTTCGCTACCGGGCGGGAAGACGAAGCCGAGCTGCTCATCAGAGGTGAGCGTGCCGGCGATCTTCATCTTGTCAGGGTTCTCCTGCATGAAACCGAAGGCGGAGACGTTATCGATGACGATGCCGTCGATGTCCCCGGAGAGCAGGGCGAGCACCGCAGCCCCGAAGTCTTCGAAGGATTTGATGCGCTCTTCAGGGAAGTTCTCCTTGGCGACAATCTCGTTGGTGGTGCCGAGCTGGGTGCCGATGATCTTGGTGTCGTCGGCTTTCATCTCTTCGACGGTTGCGGTCTCATCGGCGCGCACGAGCAGCACCTGACCGATGGTGACGTAGGGGATGGAGAAGTCAACGATCTCATCGCGTTCTGCGGTAATGGTGACACCGTCGGCGAGCATGTCGTATTCACCGGCTTGCATGGCGGGGAAGATGCCGTCCCAGGCAGCCTGCTTGAACTCTGGGACGCAGTTGAGGCGGGCGCAAATCTCGCGCACCACATCGTAGTCCCAGCCGACACCTTCACCAGTGGCTTCGTCGATGTAGTTGAAGGGCGGATAGGCGTTCTCCACAGCTACGGTGATCGTACGACCGCCCAGGTCGGGCAAGCCACCTTCCTCGACAGGAGCTTCTGTAACCACAGGCGCAGCAGTCTCTACAGGTGGAGGGGCTTCAGTGGTGGCAGGAGGTTTTGGCTGACAGGCTGCCAAAAACATGCTCAAGACAATAGTCAGGGTGAAAAGCAAATAGATTTTTCTCATATTCTCTCTCCTTCAAGTTTTGAAATCGTCGGATACAGCAGAAGCAATTCCCCTGGGTCTTTACTGACCCAGTCTGCTGTGCAAGCTTTGCTAAGTATATCAAAAATTCTAGCGCAAGAGGTATAATATAAATAACTTTTTACATACAACCTCAGCAATCGTTATATATAAGGAGGACATATGGCAAAATTCCCGTCCCAGGAATGGTTGGTTGCCTTGATGGAGAAGTTAAATTCCGATGAAAAATATGGTCACACTGCCCGAAATTGGGAGGGGGACATGAAATTCGTCATCGAACCATCTGGCGCATTGCAAGAACGAATTGTTTTTTATCTGGATTTGTGGCACGGGAAATGCCGTCAAGTTAAGGTGATCGAAGACGAAGCGAGCATCGAGGCAACTTTTCTCCTTTCTGGTCCATACGAAAATTATCTCAGATTGCTGAAAGGAGAATTGGAACCCATGCAAGCATTGCTCACCCGAAAGTTGGGTGTCAAAGGGAATATGGCGGTGTTGATGCGCAATGTCCCCACAGTTTTAGAGTTTGTGCGTTGCTGTCGTGATATAACGGATAGCTACCTCTAAAATGGTGAGCAGGAGATTCGGTTGAATCTCTTTGAAGGATTGCTCGAACCCCTTCCAGAGGGAAGAGTGGTGGACCTGCGGGTGGGCCTCTTCTGGACAGGAGTGGTATCCGAAGTGAAGGGCCAGATTCATTGTGGGCTTGCCTCCACACTTTATCCAGAAGAACACGTGCATGGAGAGGCTCTGGTTGAAAAAGCTGGGCATTACATTGGGGAAAAGACAAAAACCATCGCCTCCATGATCTATGCAGACCATGGAATCCTCAGAAGTATTGGCTTGGCTGCGTTGAACTCCATCATCCCATTAAGTGTTCCGGGCGCTGAGGTGCGCAATGCAGAGCAGATCATTGCCACTCTCGGTCACGGGAAAAAGGTTGTGTTGGTAGGGCATTTCCCTTTTGTAGAGACGTTAAGGAAAAAAATCCCGAATCTTCAGATTTTAGAGCTTCGCCCATCCCCAGGTGACCTGCCGGCAACAGAGGCAGAGAATGTCATTCCTGTTGCCGATGTCGTGGCGATCACCAGTATGGCATTGATCAATCATACATTCGAAGGGTTACTTGCCCTGGTGCCTGAAAATGCACGGGTGATGTTAATCGGTCCAAGTACACCGCTCAGCCCGTTTTTATTCAATATTGGTGTGGATGTCCTTTGCGGTTGTGTCGTAGAAAATATCCCCCAAGTATTGGAGGTGATCAGCCAGGGAGGCAACTTCCGTCAGGTTCATCGGGCGGGAGCAAAGCTGGTCAACCTTTATTCTGAAAGGGTGAAGCCGTTTCTGAATGAGTCAACACCGAGGGGGAGTTACAAAGCATGACATGCCGCCCAATGTTCTGGAGCGACTTCTTTCCATTCAGGCTCTGTTTGCGAGCAAATCTCCATAGCGATGGGGCAGCGTGGATGGAAGCGGCATCCACTGGGTGGGTTTATCGGGCTGGGCACATCCCCGCTGAGAATGATGCGCTTGCGCATGCGGTCTTTCTTAGGGTCGGGGATGGGCACGGAAGACAATAATGCCTGGGTGTAGGGGTGTTGAGGGTGTTCGTACACCTCATCGCGTGAGCCCAGCTCGACAATGAGTCCAAGGTACATCACCGCCACCCGGTTGCAGATATGCCTCACCATACTCAAGTCGTGGGCAATGAAGAGGTAGGTGAGGCCAAACCGGGACTGTAAATCCTCCAAGAGGTTGACCACCTGAGCCTGGATGGAAACATCCAAAGCAGAAATGGGCTCATCACAGACGATAAAAAGCGGTTGACAGGCTAGTGCGCGCGCGATGCCGATCCTTTGTCGTTGCCCCCCGGAGAACTCATGCGGGAAGCGGTTGACCAAACGATTGCTAATCCCCACCAAAGAGAGTAGTTCCTTTACCCGCTCCGTGCGCTCTTTGGGGTTGGTGATGAGTTTGTGCACGCGCAATGGCTCTGCGACGATGGCACCGACGGTCCAACGGGGGTTGAGGGAAGCATAAGGGTCCTGGAAGATCATCTGTGCCTTTCGGCGCACGGATTGCATGCTCTTTCGAGAAGAAAAATCCACTTTAGTTCCGTCAATGACGATGGTGCCCGCTGTAGGCGGATACAGTCCCAAAATGGTACGTCCAGCCGTGGTTTTGCCACAGCCACTCTCGCCGACCAATCCCAGGGTTTCGCCACGGAAAATTTCGAAGCTGATACCATCTACGGCGCGCACCGAGCCTACCGTCCTTTCGAATACCAGGCCTCTGGTGATCGGGAAGTGTTTCACCAAGTTCTGTACTACAACCAATGGTTGGGAAGAGTTCATCGTGCCTTTCCTGTGCTGATGTCTACCCAACAAGCGAGCTTGCGGGTCGGGCTGATTTGCTCAAGGGGTGGATTTTCTCCGGCGCACTGTTCCAATGCGAATTCACAGCGTAGAGAAAAAGGGCAAGCTTTCGGTTCAACTAAAAGGCTTGGTGGTGCGCCTGGGATGGATTTCAGTCGGCGATCCCGCCGGCGATCGACGCGCGGCAACGCGGCAAGTAGTGATGCTGTATAGGGGTGTTTGGGATTTTCGTATAGGTCTTCTACGAGGGCTTCTTCTACAATAAACCCGGCGTACATGACAATGACGCGGTGTGCGATCCCAGCTACAACTCCTAAGTCGTGTGTGATCCAAATGATCGCCATGCCAAGTTGCTGACGCAGTTGAATGACCAATTCCATGATCTGCGCCTGAATGGTCACGTCTAATGCGGTTGTGGGCTCATCGGCGATTAACAGGCTCGGAGCGCATGCCAGAGCCATAGCAATCATCACTCTCTGGCGCATCCCTCCCGAAAACTGATGGGGGTAGTCTCCCAAACGGTGTTCTGCATCGGAAATGCCAACCTGTTCTAAAAGTTCTATTGTGCGTCGCTTCGCCATATCCGCTTCCATACCCAGGTGTACGCGTAACGATTCGCTGATTTGCCTGCCGATGGTCAATACCGGGTTCAAAGAAGTCATGGGATCCTGAAAAACCATGGATACTTCTTTACCGCGAATATTTTCTAATTCTGCGTCTTTCATTTTTAGAAGGTCGCGGTCGTGTAAGATTGCCTCTCCGGCCACGATCTCGCCAGGAGGTATGGGAATCAGCCTGAGGATTGAGAGCATGGTAACGGATTTGCCACAACCGCTCTCTCCGACGATGGCGAGGGTTTCTCCTTCATTTACATGTAAGGAGATACCGTTAACTGCGTAGACTGTTCCTTCGGGAGTGTGAAAGCGTGTAATCAGGTTTCTAACTTGGAGCAGTGGATTCATCGGTTCTCGCTTTATATCGCTCTGCTATGGGGGTCAAGGGCATCACGTAAGCCATCTCCCAGGAAGTTGATGCTGAGCACCGTAATGGCGATTAGAAATCCTGGAAATACCCAAAGCCAGTATGCATTTTCAATGTAGTTATACGCCCCTTCGAGCATATTCCCCCAGGTGGCTGTCGGAGGGCGCACACCTAAGCCTAAAAAGCTGATATACGCCTCTGTGGTAATAGCGCTGGCGACTCCTAATGTTGCTGCGACGATAATAGGAGCAATGCTATTTGGCAGGATATGCCGCAAGATGATCTCGTGGGTCGGTGTGCCGATGGCGCGCGCGGCAAGGATGAATTCGTTTTCTTTGAGGGAGAGGAATTCGGCACGGACGATACGCGCCAGGTAAGGCCAGCTTGTCAGGCCAATGATCATAATGATCACCACGACACTGCCGCTAAAGGTTCTGCCGAGCAGGGTGATATTCGGCACTTTGCCGCCAAAGTATTTTGCCATGACCAACAATAAAAAAATTTGAGGGATAACGATGATCGCTTCGGTTACGCGCATCAAGAGGCTATCCAATTTACCTCCATAATACCCGGACAATGCTCCAATCACTACGCCAACGATCGTTTCCACCAACATGGCCGTCAGTCCGATGATGATAGAAATTTGGCCTCCATAAATCGTGCGGGCGAGGATGTCTCTGCCAACCGTATCCGTGCCGAAAGGATGTGCGGCAGAAGGAGGCTGCAACCTGGCTTTTGTATCGGTTTTATTGGCGTAAGCTTCGCTGAAGAATATCGTCCCTGCGAAAGCGTAAAGCACGAGTAGAAAGAGCATTGTCGCTCCGAATAGCGCCATTTTATGGCGACGAAAGCGTCGCCATGTGAGTTGGGCGATGGTCAGGGGAGGTGTTTCTAGTTCATCGGCGTTCAGGAGTGCATGGGGAGCAGGAGGTTCATCGGGCTTCATAGAGGTCTCCGAGGTTACTTGTAACGAATGCGCGGGTCTAACCAGGCATAGGTAACGTCGGTAATGATCTGGAAGACGATCACAGCAATGGCGATCATCATCAAAATGCCCATCACGACGGGCGTATCGCTGCGTGAGACATGGTCGAGAAACAAACGTCCCATGCCGGGCCAGGCAAAGATGCGTTCGGTGACTATGGCGCCTCCAAGCAGGAACGGCAAGTCCAAACCGACAATGGTGACAATGGGCAACGCCGCGTTTTTCAAGGCATGGATATAGATAATCTGCGGTCTGGGAAGGCCTTTTGCCTTTGCCGTACGCACATAATCCTGTCCCATTACTTCGAGCATGGTACTGCGGATGTAACGACTATAACCGGCGATAAACCCAAAAGACAAGGTCGCTACAGGCAAAACCATATGCCAGATAATTTGCGAGGTGGATTTTCCTGCCTCAGGTTCGAACATGCCGACAGTAGGTAGGTAAGGCAACCCCCATTTTTTGAAATTTACCGCGAAGATATACATGACGCCGAGACCAAAGAAAAAAACCGGCATGGAGTAAAAGAAGAAGGTAATGGTGGTAACAATATTGTCCAAGAAGGAATACTGGCGCAAAGCCGAGTAGATGCCGATGATTAATGCCAAGATGAGAATGAATGCTTCAGCCGTTAGCATAAGCAGAAGCGTATTGGGAAGACGCGACCAGATCACCTGGGTGACCGGTACACCACGATTGACTAAAGATGTGCCGAAGTCTCCCCGTAATACCCCTCGGCGTGTCCCCCGCGTTTCAAGGATGCCATCCCCATCTAAATCCAATTTCGTCCAGTCGTTGCCCACCAGCCAGTACAAGTATTGGACGATGAGGGGTTTATCCAGGCCAAGCTGACGGGTGAGGCGTTTTCGGTCTTCGGACCGCGTCACCGTGCGACCGCCCATAGTTGCCAGCGGGTCTCCCATGGTTTGCATCAGCAAGAAGAGGATCAGGCTGATGATCAAAAGGAGAGGTATGGCTTGTAATAACCTTCTAATGATGTAGCGCGTCATCTGCTTTTTGCGTTCCGAGCAATATGGAAAAGGGATAGGCCGGGAAGGGAATGGACGATTTCCCGGCCTATCATGAGTTCAATCAATGGGGCTTATTCTGCCAGGTCCCATTCGAAGATGTTGAAGAATGGTGTAGCTCCGGAGAGCTTGACATTCAGCAGGCTTCCTGAAATGCCGAAGAGATCTGGGTCTTGCCATACACCCAGCCAGTACACCTTCTCGAAAATCATGCGGCTGATCTGATAAAAGGTTTGCTGGCGCGTGGCAAAGTCAACTTGCGTGGCTTGCAAGCGGAACAGGGCATCCAGTTCTTCGTCACATAGCGATTCCCAGTTAACGCCTTCCGGGGCGTCATCGGTCGGTATCTCGCTACACAGGAAATCGGCCATGTTCGGGTCCGGAAATTCTGTGGTCGTGGAGTATTCGAAGATATCGAGTTCGCCCTTGGCAGCTGGCCCACCTTCTCCATAGCTAGAGAAGAAGAGGTCAGGATCAAAGTTCACCAACTCGAGCTGAATGCCGACTTCGAGCAGTTGTTGTTGAGCGACAGCTTGAGTGTCCTGGCGCACTTCACGCGTCGTGGTGCCGTAGGTCAAGACAAGCTCGACGCCGTCTTTATCGCGGATGCCGTCTCCGTTGGTGTCGATCCAGCCAGCCTCGTCAAGGAGTTGCTTGGCGCGTTCAGGGTCATACGGCCAGGCTTCCAGGGTTGGATCTGCATACGGGGTGTTATCCCATAGAGTAACGGCAGGCTGGGTCAAGCCAAGGAGCAAGTCTTCTGCCAGCGAGAAGCGGTCGAAGGCCATGGCAATTGCCTGGCGCACGCGCACATCTTGCAAGGCAGGATGACCTTTTTCAGGGTCGAGGTAGAAGAACCAGCCTTCGTTGTAACCCGAGAAGACTTTGATGATCTGGATCCCGGCGGCTTCCAGGTCGGGTACATCGGAGTAGGCAAAGAAGGTGCCCAGGTCTCCGTCTCCGGCTTTGAGAGCCGCGATCTGGGAGGCGTCATCCGGCACGAAGCGGATGAAGATTTCGTCCAGTTTGGGCTTGCCAAGCCAGTAATTTTCATTGGCGACGAAGCGAGCGAAGCTACCCGATTCCCATTCCACGAACGTGAATGGACCACATCCTACGGTAGGAGCACGGTTCCACTCTGCGTTGTCGATGGTGCCTTCTGCTTCGTACACGGGTCTGAGCACATGCTCGGGGAGCAGACCATGCCAGAGCGAAGCTGCCCAAGGCGCAAAGGGTTCATTAAAGCTGATGACCACGGTGCGTTCATCGGGGGTTTCCAGGCTGGCAATCAGGTCGTATGGGTACGCGGAGGCAACCGTGTTTTTCGGGTCAATGACCATTTCGTAGGTGAACTTGAAATCCGCGGAAGTGATTGGCTCGCCATCTGACCAGACGATGTCATCCCTCAGCGTTAGGGTAATCGTCTTGTCATCTTCTGAAATGCCTCCATTTTCTTTGCTTGGCATTTCTGTGACCAGCACAGGATGAGGTGCATTCTGATCGTCGAAGTCCCAAGCCCAGCAGTTCCAAATTTGCTGAGTGATGGAAGAGAACCACATGTTGGTGTAGAGCGGGTTCAGGGTGTCGAACTCTTGGGTCCAGATGAAGGTAGCCACTTTGCGCGCTTCAGGCGCCTGTGTGGGTTCTTCGACAGGCGGAGCGACAGGTTCAGTCTCTTCAACAGGTGGTGCTACTTCTGTGGGGGGTGGTGTGGCAGGTTTACAGGCAGCAATTGCCAGGCTAAAGATGACGATCAGGAAAGCAATGCTGCGAAGGAATGGCTTAGTTTTCATTTCTCCTCCAGGTTTTGACACTGTTCAGGAATATCTTATTTGGTTCAAGTCTTCTCACATGCATTTCAGTTTCCGATTTCTTGCTATAATATTCTTCGCGTGCACCTCCTTTTCGATCAGGGATGTAATATTAGTTGGTAGCAGTTATTATAGTCCTAACTTCATGCTCAAATATTAAAAATTCTAAACGCCTTTGTTTTTGGACATGCTCATTGCCCAATTATAAAAGATAAAAGGAGCCACCAATTTGATGAATCGGGAAATTAGAACGCTTCACGACATGATGCCCGAACCAGGGGAGATCGGTTTCCATCGTTGGGTTTTATACTCCCACCCTACGGGGCATGAAGAGTTTATCCCCATCGTTCTCATGCGGGGGAACAAAGATGGACCTTGTATCTGGCTGACTGCAGGCATACACGGAGTTGAACACGCAGGTCCTAATGTCTTGTACAAGCTGTTAGAAAGTATTGATGTACACAACCTGCGTGGCACTGTGATCATGGTACCCGCGTTGAACCCGGCAGGCCTTCGTACCATGCAGCGCGAACCTTATCGTATCGAAAAAGACCCCAATCGATTGTGGCCGGAACCCCGCCCCCCAAAAAAGGTCGGGATTGAAGATGAGCCTCCTACCGCCCTCGAAATCGCCTACCAGAAGCTTTTTGAAGAAATACTGAAGACTGGAGATGCGCTCATCGATTATCACGCTGCCTGGACGGGGTCAATTTCCTTTGCGTTCCAAGATCGGATTCCATATCGGCAAGATGCCCATGCAGACCAAAATCGTAAACAGGCTGAGGCACTGTCCGCGAAACAGGCGGAATTACTGGAAGCTTATGGGCATACGATCATTCGAGAGATGTCTGTGCGCAAGCTCATTGAAGAGGATTTGCATCGCTCTACATCAGCCGCGTTTATGTATATCGCTCAAAAGCCAGCGTTCACGGTGGAGTTAGGGACGGGGTATATGCCCGACCCTGCCATCGTGGCTGCTGCTGTTCAGGGGACGAAGAATGTGTTCAAGCAAATGGGAATGCTCGAGGGGGATATGCAACCCATCCAGGGGATTAAAGTCATTCGACCAGGTTTTAGCGTCAAACGGTGTATACATCCGCGCGTCCGCCAAGCTTGCGTTGTCCTGCACACCGTGGAGGCAGGCGATTGGGTAGAGAAAGGACAGGTAGTTGCAGAAATGCGGGATATATGGGGTCGTTTATTACCTGAAGGTCTTTTGACTTCCGATGAGGAAGGGTTTGTCATTGGACGCCAACACGGTATCTATTATTATCCTGGCGAGGCAATCTTGGGTCTGGCGATTCGCGATGAATCCTCGCTTATAGAACCTTATCCGGCTGATTTCTTTAAGTCAGAATCAAATCAATAGCAACGTGGTGGCTCATGTTAAAACTCAATCCGTTGAAAGTTTTCGAAGTAAATGTCGTTCAACAGGTTATCGATGAAGCCATTGCCATCCTTCAAGACCCGGGCATCCAAGTACACAATCGAGAAGCTTTGAGACTGCTTAAGGAGGCAGGCGCAAAAGAAATCGGAGCCTCTGCGAGCGTTTCCATATCTGAAAGTTTGGTGCATCAAGCCCTGGAAAGCGCCCCACATGAATTTGATCTGTATGATATGACGGGCAGGGCTGTGGTGCATTACGGAGGAAATCATGTGCACTTCGATCCAGGCTCTGCAGGGGTTACCGTATTGGACATGGAAACACAGAAGCATCGACCACCAATAACCCGAGATTTTGTCACTTTTGTTAAGTTGGTGGAAGTGCTTCCCGCGTTGGATGCTCAGAGCACAGCAATGGTTTGTCAGGATGTGGCGGAAGAAATAGGAGATTTATATCGCCTGTACATTGCCCTGAATTACATGCATAAGCCGATTATCACCGGAGCGTTTCGTAAGGATACGTGGTGGACAATGCGTGAGCTGCTCATTGTAGTGCGGGGGTCGGAAGAGGAACTACGGCAGAAACCTCTGGCGGTTTTCGATGTCTGCCCCTCTCCACCGTTGATGTGGAGCGACCTCACCTGTCAGAACCTGATCGACTGCGCACGCAACTTCATCCCCGCGCAAATCGTTTCGATGCCGTTGGCAGGAGCTACTGCGCCGGTGACTCTAGCAGGGGCGGTTGTGCAACATGCGGCGGAATGTTTGAGTGGCATTGTCATTCACCAGCTTGCTCAACCGGGAGCGCCCATCGTTTGGGGAGGATCTCCCGCGGCTTTTGATATGCGCTATGGCACAACTCCCATGGGCGCCGCGGAAACATGGTTAATTGACCTGGGTTATGTGCAAATCGGCAAAGCGTTGGGGTTGCCGACCCATGTTTATATGGGGATGAGCGATACAAAAGTGGTGGATGCTCAGTGTGGGCTGGAGTCCATGGGGGGCACATTAATGGCTACGTTGTGCGGGGCAAATATGGTTTCTGGAGCGGGAATGTTGGATTATGAAACCTGCCTGAGCCTGGAAAAGCTGGTCATTGATGCGGAGATCATTAACCTGGCGAAGCGTGTGGCTGAAGGCATTGCCATTCGCGAGCAACCCATGGCATCTGAGATTATTCGCCAGGCGGGCCACCAGGGAGCTTTCCTCTCCCTGCCCCATACACGCCGCTGGTTTCGGCAGGAATTGAGCGCGCCTTCTAAGGTGATCGATCGAAACTCGTTGGATGGCTGGATTGCTTCGGGGGCGAAATCGACTCACGAACGGGCGCGAGAAGCAGTGAACGAATGGTTGCAAAAATACACACCCAACACTTTATCCAGCGAAGCACGCCGGGAGTTATTTGCAATTACCTTATCCATAGCGAAGAAGTTTGGGATGTCAGCTTTACCCAGCATTGAAGAAACCTCATAAAGACGCAAGGAGCAAAGGATGAACGAAGAAATATTGAAAAACATAGCCGATTCTTTGGTGAACGGCGAGCCGGATGATTCGGTGAAATACACCCAACAAGCACTGGAAATCGGTCTCGAACCCATGCAGATCATACGCGATGGTTTGATGGTAGGTATGAATGTTGTGGGGGATTATTTTGCCCGAGGGGATTATTTTCTACCAGACCTTATTATCGCTGCGGATGGCATGAAGCGCGCCATGGAACTGCTCGAACCTGAATTGGTCAAGCGGGAACAAAGGCTTGAGACGCCAGGTGTGGTGGTCATCGGCACAGTGAAAGGGGATATACATGAAATCGGTAAATCTCTGGTGGCGACCATGTTATCGGCGAATGGCTTCAAAGTGTATGACTTGGGAGTGGACGTGCCGACCGAGAATTTCATTGCCAAAGTCAAGGAGACTCATGCAGATATACTCGGGCTTTCGGCTTTGCTCACCACAACGATGGTCGTGCAGCGCGAGGTGATTCAGGCATTGGTGCAGGCGAACATGCGGGAGCGCGTAAAAGTCATGGTCGGTGGTGCGCCAGTATCCCAAAGCTGGGCGCAAGAGATCGGCGCGGATGGATATGCAGAAGATGCGATGGGCGCGGTGAAATTAGCGCGCACATTGGTGAGCGGATGAACCCGGTACGTAAAGAGGTATCTCATGTCGAAAGCGATCAAGAGCATCTCTAACCCCAAATTGCGCGTGGATATCCTCAGCGAGGATGAGGTTCGGCAAATTCACAATAGTACTCTGGAGGTCATCGAGAGCGTTGGTGTGCGCTTTCCATCCCGTAAAGCCCTAGAAGTGCTGGAAGCACACGGAGCGAAAGTCGATGGCGAAAGGATGATCGCCAAAATACCCGGAGATATCGTCGAGAAATATCTGGCTATGGCTCCGGAAACTTATACACTGGCTGCTTTGGATGAGTCTTTGGACTTGCCTCTGGACGGGAACCATAGCTACCTGGGTACGGATGGCTGCGGGGTGGAAATTATCGATGCCTTTACAGGCGAGTTGCGCCGGACAACAAAGAAAGATTTGGTAGATGTTTCGCGCGTTGCCGATTACCTTGAGGAAATTGCCTTCCATTGGGTGGCGATCTCGGCACAGGATTACCCTGCAGAAGTGCGCAGTTTACATGAATTGGAAGCTGTCTGGCAGGTGAGTAAAAAACACGTGCAAACCGAGTCGATTGTGAATGCACGCGAAATGAAAGCAGCCGTCGAAATGGCGGCTTTGCTGGTAGGAGGAACAGAGGCGTTGTGCCAGCGTCCCATTCTATCCATTATGCAATGCACGTTGAGTCCACTATGTCATGATGGCGGCAGCTTGGAAGCGGGCATGATCGCCGCGCAGGCAGGCTTACCGGTGGGCTTTATGACCATGGCATCTGCAGGCTCGAATGCCCCCATCACCCTGGCGGGTACTTTGGTCGTCGGGAATGCCGAGGTGCTTTCCGCGCTATGTTTGATGGAAATGGTCGCCCCAGGTTGTCCCGTATTCTATGCTGCGGCACAGACAGCAACCGACTTGCGCACTGGCGCTTATACGGGAGGAGGACCTGAAGACTTCCTCTTTGGTGCGGCGACGAACGTTTTGGCGGATTTCTACAAAATCCCGCTTTCGATGGGCGCCTTCGCCACAGGTGCTAAAGAACCGGACTGGCAGGCTGCGGTGGACAATAGCCTTTCTGCTTTTATGGCTGTATCTACGCTTTCGGATATGCTTCTGGGAGCCGGGTTGTTACATGGCTCCCGGATTTTGTCCTATGAAATGTTGCTCATGGATGCTGAAATCTGGAGCTTATTGGAAAATATGTTTCATGGTATCGTGGTGAACGAGGAAACCCTGGCTTTGGATGTCATTCGAGCTGTGGGCCCTGGTGGAACGTATCTATCCCAGAAGCACACGCGCGCGCATATGCGAGAGCGTTGGATGCCGCGGTTGATGGACCGACGTCCGTATGAAATCTGGCAGAGAGAGCGCGATGGCGCACGGCAGTGGGCTTTAGCTAAGGCACAACAGATATTGCGCGAGTATCACCCCCAACCTTTGGAAGCCTCGCTTCAGCGCGAACTGGAAAAAATCATCGCCTCCGCCTCGATCGAACAGGGATGAACCCTTTCACCATCCTGGAGAACAAGTTCTTATTCACACAATCTAGCTGGCAATGCGCATGATCGAAACCATTCAATGATTCAAAACCGGTCGCTTGAAAACCTGCACACCCCTCCATTTGATAAGAGGTTTTTCTTAGAGGGGCCTGCAGGCACGGGGAAGACAACCCTCGCCGTAGCACGCTTGCTTGCGTTACTGAGAGAAGGGGTAGAGAGCGATTCGATTTTGTTGTTGTTCCCTCAGCGGACCCTGGCTCAGCCTTATCTCAAAGCCCTGCGTGAGGCAACCTGGTTTCATGGGACTGTCTTTTCGCCTTTAACTTTGGGCGGTTTAGCGCGCCGTTCGGTCGAACTTTTTTGGCCATTGATCGCCAGAGAGGCGGGGTTCGAAAACCCTGCGGAAGTACCGGTGTTCCTGACCATTGAGACAGCTCAATTTTTTCTGGCACGTCTGCTCGAACCACTTTGGGAGCAGGGTCTATTCCAAACATTGACCATGGATCGGAATCGGTTATACAGCCAGATTTTGGATAACCTCAACAAAGCCGCTCTGGTCGGTTTTCCTCATGACACGATCGCTGAACGACTAAAATCCGCGTGGGTCGGTAAACCAGAACAGAAAAGTATCTATGACGATGCACAACGATGTGCCACCCTTTTTCGCCGTTATTGCTTGCAACATAGTTTGCTTGATTTCTCTTTGCAAGTGGAAATCTTCCGAGATCTGATCTGGCCTTCTGCGTTTTGTCGAAAGGTTTTGTTCTCTGCGTATCACCACCTGATTTATGACAACCTCGAGGAGGACGCTCCTCTCACCCATGACATCCTCCTTGAGCTTCTTCCGACCATGGATTCGGCACTTCTGATCTACGATTGGGATGCGGGGTACCGAAGTTTCCTGGCAGCCGACCCGGTTTCTGGATATCGCTTGAAACAAGCCTGCGATGAAAGTTTCGAAACCACACGATCTTATGTGAGCTCCTCAATTTTACAAAGGTTAGCCAACAGGTTGGTGGAGCAGATCAACCCCCCAGCCTCTCAGATCGAAAGCACGCTACGCATGCATGCCAATGCGATGACTTCGGAGATAGCCCCTGAGGACTCAACGCCTGAAGGGAGGGAGGTCATCTATGGCCATCATTCATTTTTCCCCTCGATGTTGGCATGGGTTGCGCAAGAAACCGAAAAACTGGTCAAAGAGGAAGGGGTGCCTCCAAAAGAGATTGCCATTCTATCTCCGTATATGCCGGATATGCTCAGTTTTTCGTTGAGCGAAAGGTTAGAGGAGAAAGGCATTCCATGGCGAACGCATCGACCTTCGCGCGCCCTGGTGGAAGAGCCGGCCGTGAAATGCATGTTAACCTTGTCTTGCTTGGCATTTCCTGAGTGGGGCATGGTCCCCTCCAGGCAAGATTTTGCGCATGCCTTGACGCGCGCCATCGGTGACATGGATTTGATCCGCGCCCATTTGTTTGCCGAAATCGTGTATCGTGTGCGCAAGGATGGATTTGAGTTAAGCTCTTTCGATCGCATTCAACCGGCAATGCAAGAAAGGTTGACCTTCACGTTAGGAGAGCGGTATGAGCGCTTGAGGCAATGGTTGTTAGAGGCAGTCGATCGACAGGAGCCATACGATTACTTTCTCAACCGTTTATTTGGTGAAGTGCTCTCTCAACCCGGTTATGGCTTCCACCGTGATTTTGAAGCCATTCGTCTGGCATATAACCTCGTAGAGTCCGTGCAAAAGTTCCGTTGGGCAGTGGGGGAAGTGCTAGAACAGGAGGGGGTGTTGGTGGGAAAAGAATATGTGCACATGCTGCTTTCAGGGGTGATTGCTGCCCAATATTTGCGGGGCTGGCAGGTGGATGACATCGATGCCGTGCTCATCGCTCCAGCCTTTACTTTCTTGATGCGCAACCAGGCTGTAGAGGTACAGTTTTGGATCGATGTCTCTTCAAGAGGGTGGGCAGAGCGGCTTTATCAGCCTCTGACACACCCATATGTACTCAGTCGTGGTTGGCCATGGGGAGAGAAATGGAGCGATGAAGATGAAGTTGGCATGAACCGTGTGGTACTCAGTCGCATGGTGTTCGGTTTGTTGCGGCGCTGCAGGAGAAGGGTATATCTAGGGATATCGAAGTTGGGCGCCAGTGGATATGAGGTCAAAGGCCCTCTCTTGCAGGCGTTTCAGCGAATGAACCGCAGACAAGTTTCAGGGGCATAGATGGTCGAATCCATTCACCTGAGGCAGGCGCAGAAGCAAATCCTCAATTATCGAAACGGGAAAATGGGCATCGTCGCCGTGCCTGGTAGTGGGAAGACGTTTACATTATCCCTATTGGCGGCGAATCTCATTGCCGATGGACGTATCGAAGACGATCAGGAGGTGCTGATTGTCACTTTGGTAAACTCGGCCGTGGACAACTTCGAGCAACAGATCAATGCCCATTTGAAGCGCATGGGATTGATGCCAGATTTTGGGTTTCGCGTGCGCACACTTCACGGGCTGGCCCATGACATTGTGCGGGAGCGCCCCGACCTGGTAGGACTGTTTGAGGACTTTGTCATCCTGGACGAACGCGAGTCGCGGGCGATCCTGAGCGATGTGACCTTAGCCTGGTTGAAGGGAAATGAAGCCACCATTCTCCCGTGGCTAATCGAAGATATTTCGTTGGAGGACAGACAGCGCATTTTTACGAGGGACCTGCCGCGCTTGTTGGAAGAAGTCGCTTTAGCATGTGTGCGCACGGTCAAGGATATGCGCCTTTCTCCCTGGTTTTTAGAAAGGGCGCTCGAAAAACAAAGTATAGATCTTCCATTAAGACGCATGGGAAGCGAAATTTATGCACAATATCAAAACGCGTTGCGCTACCGCGGTGGGGTTGATTTTGATGACCTCATTCGCTATGCCATAGAAGTCCTGGAAGCAGACGAGGCATACTTACAGCGGCTAAGATTGAGATGGCCATACATTCTGGAAGACGAAGCCCAGGATAGCAGCCGATTGCAGGAGGCGATCCTCAGATTGCTGTGCGGTGCGGATGGCAATTGGGTGCGAGTTGGAGACATGAATCAAGCCATCTACGAAACATTCACCACGGCAAATCCGAAGTTCTTGGCAAACTTTATCGAAGAAGATGGAGTTCGTCACCATGAGCTTCCGGAATCGGGGCGCTCGACGCAAAGCATCATCGATTTGGCTAATGCTCTGGTGAAATGGACGAAAAGCCATCATCCTCTCATTGAAGCCCGAGATGCCTTCTTCGCGCCTCCCTACATTCAACCTACGTCTGCAGATGATCCGCACCCCAACCCAATGGATGATGAAAAGGGGATTCAACTCATCGAGACTGCGTTCACTCCTGCCGAGGAGTGTGAATGGGTAGCCAAGTCAATTGCTGCTTGGTTGCCGCATCACCCAGAATCTACGCTCGCTGCACTCGCGCCGCGCAATCAACGCGGTGAAGAGCTGGTAACCGCCTTGCAGAAGTTGGGCGTTACACCAGTGGACATGTTGAGAAGCTCTTCCACAACGCGTACCATAGCTGATGAGTTAGAGAAAATATTACGCTCCCTGGCGCAACCTACCCAAATGTTTCCCTTACTCGAGGTTTATCGAGTGTGGAAGAAGAGATATCGGAACTCTTCTTCGAATGACTCTACCCATAATGTGCACGAATGGGCTCTATTGAAAAAGGTTAAGAATCTGGAAGCATTCATCTGGCCTTTTGCTGCGCATGACCCATGGGGTGAGCTCATGAACGATGGCAATATCCTCGAAGAGCGAGTCGAAGGGTTGCATGAATTTCGTAAAACCATTCAAAAGTGGCATCGCGCCGTTCTTCTACCGATTGATCAATTAATTCTGACCATTGCTCACGATTTGTTCTATGAATCCGAAGAACTGGCATTGGCACACAAGTTTGCCAGGTTGTTGAAAAGATTTGCTCAATTGCACCCTGATAGCAGGTTGCTGGATTTTGCCCAGGAAATGAAATTGATCGCCAGCAACCAGCAACGCTTTTGGGGATTTGGTGATTGGGAGAAAGGCTTTGACCCAAGGGATTATCGCGGCAAGGTGGTCGTAACGACGATGCACAAAGCAAAGGGTCTGGAATGGGACCGGGTGTACCTTCTTTCGGTGAACAATTACGACTTTCCTTCCGGAGATGCTTATGACAGTTATTATGAAGAAAAATGGTATTTCCAAAAAGGGTTCAACTTTCAGGCAGAAACGCTGGCGCAATTGAAATCTGTGCTCTCAATCGGTGAGTTTGATGCCTATTACCTGGGTGAAGCCAGCGATCAGGCACGTGTGGACTACATACGCGAGCGATTGAGATTGTTGTATGTGGGCATCACGCGCGCGAAACGTGAATTGATCATCACCTGGAACTCGGGGAAGAATGGCACTCAAAGGATGGCGCGTCCGCTTATGGCTTTGATGGCGTTTTGGGAGAAACACAAAGCGGAGGTCGGATGAAGTTACCTCAGGGGTTCTTTTTTAGCCAGTCAAAATTAGAAGATTACCGCACCTGTCGACGTCGTTTTTATTGGCGCTATATCCAAGAATTGCCTTGTCCTGCACAGGTTGCAGAACCAGCGCAAGAGTTCGAACATTTAGGGAAAATTGGTTGGCTTTTTCACCAATCGGTGCGACAATTGCTATGCGGCATCCCGCCGGAACAGGTAAAGGCTTTTATAAAAGATGAGCAGGTCCTCCATTGGCTGGAGCAATTCGAACGGCACATGTACCCGATGGTGGCTCCTATGGATTGGGAGGGAAAGTGTGTGGTTTACGCACCTGAAATATTGGTGGCATTGCGCATAGGTGAATTTCCTTTGGTGGCGAAATTCGACTTCTTAATGATTACCACCGAAGGGCGGGCTCAGATTTGGGATTGGAAAACATCTCCTGCGCTTCCAGCATATCATCAACTGGAGGCAAGATTGCAAAGCATCGTTTACCCTCTCGTTCTGGCACAGGGAGGACACAAAGCAAAAACCGCCCCAGAAAAAATTCAGATGATGTATTGGTTTGCAAACTTTCCTTCAGAGATCATGAGCATTGCCTACAATGAAGATAGGATGCGGCGCGATTGGGAATTGATTTCCCAGATGATCGTAGAAATTGCCAATTCTCCAGAAGAACATTTCATCATGACGGAAGACGAGCGCAAATGCCGCGCCTGTGTCTATCGCTCGCTATGTGCCCGAGGCGAGAGGGCAGGTCATTTAACCGAAGAGCTCTTCGACCTGGACGATGAAGGGTGGGTAGCCGAGCTTGATTTTGAGCAGATATTAGAAACTGGGTTCTAAGTCGCTATGGTGGCGTGGAAGCAGCCGACTAATCTGCCTCTTCCCAAAGAGCTTGTTTCGTTTTTCGATGGCAATGAAGCCCTGGCATCCATTCTGTATCGTCGAGGAATAAAGAATGTAGAAGAGGCACAGACATTTCTCTTTCCAGAGCAATTTCCTTCACCTCCATTTCATCCATTGCTGGATGTAGATCGAGCTTGCGAACGTTTACTAACAGCCATCCAGAAAAGGGAGGGGATTTTAATCTGGGGGGATTTCGATGTGGATGGGATTGCGTCCACTGCGTTGCTTTTGGAACGCCTGCGTGCATTGAACGCCAAAGTCACGTTCCATATCTCCCAGAGTGGACACGGGGTTAGCATATCGGAGCTCAGGCGTGTGCTGCCGGGCAACCAACTGCTCATCACTTGTGATACGGGGTTGAATTCACCACACGCCGTTCAATTTGCCCTCGATCGAGGCGTGGAAGTCATCCTTACGGATCATCACCCGCTGGTGAGCGACGTTCCTAACCCCGCCTCCTTCAAAATGTGCACTTCGAATTTACCAGAAGAGGATTACTACAAACCATTGTGTGGCGTAGGGGTGGTCTATAGCTGGATGCAGGTGTTGGAGAAACGGCTGAAAAAAGATCCCTCTTGGAAACCTAATAATGACTGGGTAGCATTGGGCACGATTGCCGATCAAGGGGAACTCTTGCGCGCAAACCGCTTGTATGTCCGCGAAGGTTTGCGGACAATTCAAAGTGCGACACGTGCTTCTCTCTTGGCTCTTTTTGGGCAGATTGGCTTGGAAGCAGAAGGGGTCAACGAAGACCATCTTAATGATCAGGTGATTCCTCGCCTGCATACATATGGGCGATTTAAAGGTGGAGCTACTTTGGTCGAATTCCTGCTCAGCCAGGAGATTGGGTTCTTGCGTGAGGTGGCTTCAGACATTGAAGGCTTTTATGCCAAACAGAAAATGTTGATCCGACAGGTGCATCAGAGCGCTTTGAAATTGCTCGAATCTCAGCCCAATTGGGAGCGATTTGGTGTGATCTTCTTGGTCAACCCGCATTGGCCACGAGAGGTGCTCGGTATGATAGCCAGCCGTATGGCTGAGGATTATGGAAAACCCGTCTTCATGGTGACAGCGAGCATGCCTGATGAGTTTAGCGGTACTGCGCGTAGCCCTCAGAACGTGGACCTTTTGACCGTGTTCCATTCCGCTAAACACCTTGTCGTTGAGCATTATGGGCATACACACGCCGTCGGATTTCGCGTGCGCGCAGAGAGATTGCAGGATTTACACCATCACCTGATATCCACATTGGCAGGGACATTATCGGAAGCACGAGAGGTTTTAGAGGTCGATGGCAGGCTTCAGATGGGGAAACTCTCACCCGAGTTATTAATCCATCTCGAAAGGCTGGCTCCTTTTGGACGCGGCAATCCAGCTCCTAAATTTCTTCATGAGAAAGCCTATGTGCAGAAAGCCACACCCATTGGCAGGCATAAGGCGGGCGTATCTTGGAGCGTAAAAGACGAAGAAGGGAACGTGCATCGAGTCGTTCGTTGGTTTGGTTATGGAGAGGTTGCAACCATAGAGATGCCTCCAGGGGAGATTGATTTGGTCTATTCTGTGCGCAGGCGAGACTATCGAGGGCGAAATCGATTGGAACTGATCTGCGAGGCATTTCGACCGAGCGCAGACCAAAGCGTTGAATCGGGAAGAAAGATCGCCGTCAAAGTTTTGGATTGGCGCAATGAGGGGCAACTCATCTCTAGAATCAATGCGCTCGCTGGAGATGTGAGCCTTTGGGCAGAAGGCGACTGGGCTCGCGATCTTCCAGAAAAGCTATTTCGATGGAAGGCGTTTACGCGTAAGGATCTTCCATTGTGTGAGACATTGGTGATTTTGACCGCGCCTCCTGATCGACAGACCTTACAAGCTGTTTTAAACAAATGTATGCCTCATTTAGTAGTTTTATGTGCTCTTGACCCTCACGTGGATGGATTTCAAGACTTTCTGCAGCGTTTCGTGGGCATTTTGAAATTCACCATGAATAACAGGGGAGGCATCGGGTCTTGTACTGAGTTTGCCTCCGCGATGGCTCATCGACAGGAAACGGTGCGTTATTCCCTCCACTGGCTGGACGAAATCAATGTGATTCGGATTCTTCAATGGCGCGATGATGAATTTCACATTGAATCTGGGGCAATAGCCGCGAAATCTATCGCCGCGCCACAGCGGTTGATGCAGATGCTGAGTGAGGCGCGCGCCTACCGTGCGTTCTATCGCCGCGCCGAGGTGGCTGACCTCCTGCCTCATGATTGGATTATCGCAACCGATTGAGGGTCATTCGTCGTCTGGCGCGACCATACCCGGTTGTTCTACTTCGATCACCTCGCCATGGATGTTGATGCGGATTTTGAACCCCATCATGCCCAGATACGCACGCATTTCTTCGGGTAAACCCATGGTGAGCAGGTTCTCGAACTGCTGATCGATGTTTTTCAGTTGGGCTTCGATCATGGCACGCGAAAAAATGTCATCCTGACCGAGCATCTTCGCCGTTTGTTCGCTAATAAAGCTCTCGTGCCCTTCGATCGCGTCAGCCATCGCCTGAAGCACCTGCCGGTCGACATGTTCGCTTGGGATGTGACGGTGAAATCCATCGTCATCGACCACATAGCATGGTTCTTCACCGACAAACCGCACCTCCACCGGATTGTCGTTTTCATCGAATACCAGACCTTCAAAAACAGGGCGATAGCTCATGCCAATTTCCAAGAAAAATTCAAACACTCGGTCGTTGTGACGAATGGTCGTTGTCTTATTGCATATATTCTAACTGATCTTCAGGACAATTGGTTAATGCGTTACCAGGTTGGTTCTTAAGGGTGGATATTGACCACAGTACCGATGGAAGCCCAGTTGTAGAGCCATTTTGCATCTTCGATGCGCAAATTCACACATCCGTGACTCATGGGTGTGCCAAAGTTATTATGCCAATATGTGCCGTGTAAACCATAGTCTTTGTAGAAATACATTACGTAAGGTACGTTGGGTAGGAAGTAACCAGGACCGGACATGTGTGCCGAGCGGTATTTGACATAGATGCGAAACAGGCCCGTTACAGTGGGATGCTGCCAGGTACCCGTGGAAACTAAAAAAGTTTGCAATACAACGTCCCCTTCCAGGGCATAGAGTTGTTGGGAAGAGAGATCGACATCGATCCAGCGCTCCGATGCACCGACTACTTCAGGTCGGGGTGCAGGACCATGCTTTTTCTTTTTCGTTGGTGAGGGTATGGGCGTTGGGGAAGGTGTATCCGTAAAAGTGGGTAATGGACTGAGCGTGAAGGTTGCCGTGGGGGTAAAAGTAGATGTGCTTGTGGGTGTAAATGTGGGTGAAGATGTAAATGTAGATGTAGGAGTATCGGTTGGGGTTGAAGTCCAGGTTGTGGTTGGTGTAGAAATGAGGCTATCGAAAAACGAGCCGGTCATGCGAAAAGGAACTTGGGCTTGAAGTGCCATCAATCCGCCAAACAGGATGAGGCTCCCCATTCCTCCGAGTAAGATAAAAGACGCGAACAATATATAAAAGAAAACGTTTTTCCGGGGATAGGAGCGTGCACGCGTGGAGGGATAACTAAAGGTTCTTGGAAGGAGGTTCTGGCGCGAGGCTTCTTCTTGGGCTAACCTTTGAATAGCCCATTGCATCCCTTTTTTGGCGCGCAAGGAACCAGGATTGATCTGAAGCGCTTTTCTCAGATAATAAATGCTGGCTTTGGGGTTGGCGATGGCGGCGAGGATCAGCCAGGCTTCTTCGCATTTGGGGGCGCGCTTTAAAACCCATTGAGCCAGGCGCCGTGCGGCTTGCCGATCGCCTTTCTTGATTGCTGACCTGGCGCGTTGAAGAACCTGGTTCAGATCAATTTCTAATGAGCTCATGGACTGGAAGTCGGTGAGGGAATAGGTGTAATCACCGTTATGGATTCATTGCGCAGATAGCATAGAATGCCATCGACAATCCCTTGGGCGATCAGTTGAGGCGACTCTACCAGGATTTGTCGATCCAGGTTTAGAAAACCGGTTTCAATGATCGCAGCGGGAGTCAGGGCGTTGATTTCGTCAAATGCGTGATAGCTGCTCATGTCTTTGGTGATGCTCGTGCTGTGCAGAGGCAGTCCGGTTTTGGTTTGATACCGTTGGCGTATGCAGGCAGTCAGGCGGCTGGATTCCTCTGGAACCAGGGTGGCTAACGCGGTAGTGACTTTGAAGCCAGTGGCCTGGTTGTTGATGAATGCGCATGAATCGGCGTGGATGGAGACGAGCGCGGCAGCTCGATAATCCGTAAGACGGACATCGAATTCCTCCAGCAAGTCAACCTGGTAGCCTAGTTTAATGAGATATTCCCGCGCCAGAGAGGCGATGGTAATGTTGACCTCTACTTCTGTGAGGCCATCTGCACACACGGCGCCAGAATCGTTGCCCCAATGCCCGGCGACCAGACCGATGTGCGTGCGAACATCTACGCTTGGAGTAGGTGCAGAGGCAGGAACACCAGTAGGTAAACGCAGGATATTGATTGCTCCAGTTTCGGGTTGGGTACTCTGATTCGGAGTCCACAGGGTGAAAATTGTGGCGACGACAAATGCGACACCCAGGGTTGATTGAAGGATGCGCATGGTGCTCATACGTTCCTTATTAGATGCTGCTTTTTCGTCGGTGTGCGAGGCAATTCCCATCGAAAATTATCCTACCTTAAAAAGACTAATCTATCAAGATACTTCATTCTATCGAGAAAGGTGTGCCGCTCTATATGATCACAACCGTGGCTCGCGATACACGGTGCGCATCACCATGCAATATCAATGCCAGTGCCTCAACGAATAAAAAGCCTCACGTCATGAGGAGAGATTAGATATTCCTTGTGCTGGGCTTCTCAATCACACCATGCTTATTCCAGATAGGGAACCCAGAGGCGCTGTTTATCATGCGCCTGGCATCAAGCCTAGCCAAGTGATGCGATAAACCTTAAAACAACAACCTGGGAGCAATCTCAGGTCGAGAAGGCATGCAATGATTCATGTAACCCCCAGCTATGCCTCAGAATAAAACCTCCGCAGATACGAAACTAATTCTCAAAGTGCGATGCACTTTGTCAGGCGAAATTCGGGCAAATTTTTTCCAAAGCTCTTTCAATAAAACAATCCCCACTCCGCGCCGGCGCCTTCTTCCATCATGGAAGGATGCCACATCTCTAAACCCATTTCTATGGTCACCGGCATTTCCAGGGCTTCTTCCGCTTTCTTGCGGGCGGTTTCGAGCATCGCCGGGCCATATGGGCAAAACGGTGTGGTCAAGATCATGTTCATTTCGGCGCTTTCGGGAGTCAAGCGCACGTCTCGCACCAGTCCCAATTCAATGATGTTCAGACCGATCTCTGGGTCAACGACTTCGCTCAGGCTGGCGCGTAACTTTTCAACCAGGTGTGGGTGGCTTTCTTCAATGGACCAGGTGACTTTATATTTCTTTTCGTCGCTCATTGGTTTGCTTCCATTTCAGGTGTTTTTTCTTTTGGGATGAGATAGACACAATAGCTGTCACCATCCAACATGCATTGGATTTTTTGCGCCGGTATGTCTAACAAGGTTGAAATCAAGGTTTGATCGAGCGAGCAAACTTCCGGGTGGCTTTGACCGACATGATAGTAAGGACAATTCACTTCGCGGAGACGATAATGGTTTTCCTGAACATCGAGTTCGACGTGAAATCCCTCCCCGCGCAAAAGTTCCTGAATCAACTTAAGGCGTTCCTCGATGGGAAGCCCATCGATCTCATCCTGATATTCAGAGGCTAGGTCTATCGCCATTTGGGTGAACAGACTCCGTACCAGGGGCGGCGGCATGGTTTCTTTGAGCTGCTCCAGCAAACGCAAAGTCAGTTGGATATAACGTGTCGGAAATTGTTCCCGGCCCGCGGTGGTCAAGGAATAAACAAGTTTTGGGCGCCCAACACCATGGCGGACTTCTTTTCCTTCTACCAGGCCTTCAGCTTGAAGGCGGTTGAGATGGTGGCGTACAGAGATAGGGTTAATGCCCACAGCTTCGGCTAATTCGTTTATGGAACAGGTTTCTCGCTGTAGAAGGACGCGCAAGACCTGCTCGCGTGTGCTCGTCGCTTGTTTTGATTCCATCAACATTTCCTTGAATCGCTCATCTCCTCATGCATGAATGAGCAGAGGATGCGGATACAGTATAACATCTGGTAAGATTTTTGTCAATATTTAAGATTTTTATATTAAATATCATTGACTAAATCGAAGATTATTGCTATAATGTGCACATATTAAAGATTAATTGTAGATTGCACGCCTAGACGGTACAACAACTTGCATTCCGTCGAACAAGGAGTATAAGTCTCATGTCAGAATTAGAAATAAAAAACTTGCATGTTGCTGTTGAAGGAAGAGAAATACTCAAAGGGGTCGATTTGACCGTGAGACAGGGGGAAGTGCACGCGTTAATGGGACCTAATGGCACGGGGAAATCCACCCTGGCTTATACGCTTATGGGCCATCCCGGATATGAAGTAACCGCTGGGGAGGTGTATTTTAAAGGCAAAAACCTCCTCGAGTTGGAACCAGATGAAAGGGCACATTTAGGATTGTTTCTTGCTTTTCAATATCCTGTCTCTATCCCTGGTGTTTCGCTAGCCAACTTCCTGCGTACGGCACTGAACGCGCAACGTAAGGCAAAGGACGCAGATGATAAAGGCATCTCCATCCCTGAGTTCAGGAAGTTATTAAAAGAGAAGATGGATTTATTGAAGATGGATAGCGCGTTTGCTGGGCGATATTTGAATGAAGGATTTTCTGGTGGGGAGAAGAAACGCGCGGAAGTGTTACAGATGGCTGTGCTCAATCCTGAAATCGCCATCATGGATGAAACCGATTCCGGCTTGGATATCGACGCGTTGCGCATTGTGTCAGAGGGTGTCAATGCGCTCAAGGGGCCCAATCTCGGTGTGTTGGTGATCACACACTACCAGCGAATATTGAACTATATCCAACCGGATTTTGTGCACATCATGCTGGGTGGGCGCATCGTCGAGACGGGCGGTGCGGATCTTGCCTTACATCTGGAAGAACACGGTTATGACTGGCTTCGTGAGAAAAACGGCGCTCCAGCATAACAAATGTATTTATCGGTAGCAAGGAGACCTCCATGAGCGACGAGAAGCTTTTAGAAGGGATTGAAGAATACCGATATGGGTTTCGCGACCCGGAAACATATGTGTTTAAGTCCCGTAAAGGGTTGGACCGGGAGGTAGTGGAACAGATTTCTGCGATGAAGGGAGAGCCTGAATGGATGCTGCAATTCCGCCTAAAGGCTTTGGATCACTTTTTGAAGAGACCTATGCCATCTTGGGGAGCGGATCTCTCTTCACTCGATTTAGATGATATTTATTATTATGTGAAACCGGCGGAAATGGAAAGCCGCTCATGGGATGATGTCCCGGAGACGATTAAAAAGACTTTCGATCGTTTGGGAATCCCTGAGGCGGAAAGGAAATTTCTGGCAGGGGTGGGGGCGCAGTATGAGTCTGAAATGGTGTATCACAAAGTGCAGGAGCATCTCGAAGCTCAGGGGGTGATCTTCTTGAGCATCGAAGATGGCTTACGAAAGCACCCGGACCTCTTCAAGGAGTACTTCTCAACAGTTGTTCCCATTGAAGACAACAAGTTTGCGGCGTTGAACAGTGCGGTTTGGTCGGGTGGCTCTTTCATTTACATCCCGCCAGGTGTTAAAGTGGATTTACCCTTGCAAGCATATTTCCGCCTGAATGTGGCCAATATTGGTCAGTTTGAACGCACCTTGATTATCGCCGACGAAGGTGCACATGTTCACTATGTAGAAGGGTGTACCGCACCGATCTACACCACAGATTCGTTTCACAGCGGCGTTATCGAAATCGTCGTGAAAAGAGGCGCGAGGGTGCGCTATACAACCATCCAAAACTGGTCGACGAACGTGTATAACCTGGTTACCCAGCGAGCCTTGGTGCATGAAGATGCCACCATGGAGTGGGTGGATGCAAATATGGGTTCTAAAGTAACCATGAAATACCCTTCGGTGTATCTGTTGGGTCGTGGAGCCAGGGGAGAGATTCTATCCATGGCTTTTGCAGGTCCTGGGCAACATCAGGATGCCGGAGGCAAAGCAGTGCATGTCGCTCCGCATACCAGCAGCAAAATCACTTCGAAATCGATCAGTAAGGGTAGCGGTCGTGCGTCGTATCGTGGCTTGTTGAAGGTGTACGCCGGAGCAAAAGGCGTCCGATCGAATGTCGTTTGTGACGCCCTGTTGCTTGATGAAATGGCGCGCTCGGACACATATCCCTATATTGAAGTCGATGAGGATGATGTCACCATTGGACATGAAGCTACAGTCTCACGCGTGGGCGAAGAGCAACTCTTTTATCTGATGAGCCGTGGTTTGAGCGAAGAAGAAGCCACCACTATGGTCGTTTCTGGGTTCATTGAGCCGTTAGTTAAAGAACTTCCTATGGAATATGCCATCGAGATGAATCGTCTGATTCAATTACAAATGGAAGGGTCAATAGGTTAATGATGTCATCGAATATCGTCATCCGACGCACCTCTGCTGGCACACAAAAGGTAAGCGGAGAGTTCAATCTTACTCGGGAAATGATCTCTGCTTTGAATGGGCGCGCGCGGGTTGCCCCACAAATTCAGGCATACCACCAACGCGCTTGGGAAGACTATGAGCTGTTGCCATGGCCTACTACAGATTTAGAAGCCTGGCGCCGAACGGATATTTCCAGGATGCCGGTTTCTGAGTTTAGATGGATTGTGGAAGCGGAGATCCCAAAAGAGGCATTCCCGCCCGTGCCGGAGGACCTTCTCGTTCCACTGGCTGGCGAAGAATACGCCGGTCAGGTAATTCTGACGTCCGGCGGGTCGCAAGTTCGCCTGGATGAGGAACTTGCCCAACAGGGGGTTATCTTCACAGATTTCAAAACCGCCGAAGAGCGTCACCCAGACTTATTGATGAAAGTCATGGGGAAGGTCATTTCTTCTAATGAGGGCAAATTTGCCGCTATGGCAGCGGCTTTTGCTCAACAAGGTGTGTTCGTCTATATCCCTGCAGGGTTGGTGGTCGAGCGACCACTGCATAGCATATTATGGGGACCTGGTGCATCGCTGGCGCATGTTTCGCACATCGTTGTGTTTGTGGATCAGAATGCCTCGGTGACCTTTGTGCATGAAGCGGCTTCACCCACCGAAACCCAAGGGGATAGTTTCCATGCGGGATTGGTAGAAATTTTGGTTGAAGATTATGGCCACTTGAAATTTGTTGAATTGCAATCTTGGGGAGAACATGTTTGGAATTTCAGCCATGAGCGCGCCTTGGTACAAACCGGAGCTCAATTGGAATGGGTGTTTGGGGCAATTGGGAGCCACTTGACCAAGAATTTTTCGGATATCAACCTGGTAGGAGAAGGAGCAGTGGGGAAGATGTCTGGATTTTATTTCACTGATGGGGAACAACATCTTGACCATGACACCCAGCAAAATCATCTGGCAACCCATACTACATCTGACCTGCTGTATAAAGGCGCGTTGAAAGACCGAAGCCGGTCTGTCTGGCAGGGGATGATCTACGTCGCTCCTGGCGCTCAAAGAACGGATGGTTATCAGGCGAATCGCAACCTCATCCTTAGCCCTAAAGCGCGCGCCGATTCTATCCCGGGTTTGGAGATTATGGCCGACGATGTGCGCTGTACACATGGAGCAACTGTTGGTAAAATAGATGCAGAACAACTTTTTTACTTGCGCAGCCGAGGCATTCCACAACGTGAAGCTGAAAAATTGATCGTTACCGGGTTCTTTGAACCGATTATGGAACGAATACCATTTGAGGGTGTTCGAGAACGCTTCAAGCGCGCCATTGTTGAAAAAATTTCGGGCGAAAAGACG
Organism: Anaerolineae bacterium; assembly: GCA_037439525.1. Lineage (GTDB taxonomy): Bacteria > Chloroflexota > Anaerolineae > Anaerolineales > UBA4823 > JBBIVW01. The sequence goes on along the minus strand of JBBIVW010000001.1, from coordinate 214,474 downwards.
CCCGTTGGTTGGTTATAAATCATACCTGGCAGGTTGCGGGGGTGGTAACGCATCAATAGGTTCACCGAACTTGCCATGGTGAGGTATTCAAGGAGGTCAGATTGCCAAGCTTATACTTTACTTCCGTACCCGATCGTGAGGAGACCTACAAGGTAGGAGACCGAGTGGAAGTATTTTGCGATCATGATAAAAACGGAGAACGTGTACGTGGGTGGTTGGTGGGTACTGTCGTTCAGGTTGATCCAAAGATGATTGCCATTCAGTTCAGGGAGAATGTTTACCTGACCGACGGATGGATGGTGCCGGATCATGTTTTGTGGTGCCCGAAAGACTCACGTAATTTGCGGAAAATCTCCCGAAGGCGACGTACCACTCACCAAAAACTAAGATAACCTCGCAGGGTATTGAAATGCCTGAATCTCTAAAAAAGAATCATTCATCTGTGCTGGAAGTTGAGCAGATACGCGCCGACTTTCCAATCTTCCAGCGGAAGGCACGTGGCGGCCTCCCGCTGATTTATTTGGATTCCGCGGCCACCAGCCAAAAGCCAAATTCGGTTATCGAGGCAATGAATGCGTATTATCAGCGTTCAAATGCGAATATTCATCGAGGCATTCACTTTTTGGCTGAGGAAGCAACCGCGATGTACGAAGAGGCGCGTGAAAAAATAGCACAGTTCATTCACGCAGAATCCCCAAAACAAATCATTTTCACGCGCAACACTACAGAAGCGATAAATCTGGTGGCCTATTCATGGGGGAGGCACAACCTGCACTCGGGCGATGTCATCCTGCTTACGGAGATGGAGCACCACTCCAACCTCGTCCCGTGGCAGATGTTGGCAGCCGAAAAAGGGGTGCACCTGGAATTCATCCCGGTCACAGACGAGGGTTTATTGAATTTAGACGCCTTCGACAGGTTACTGGAATTGCAGCCGAAGCTGGTCAGCGTTACCCATATGTCCAATGTCTTGGGGACGATCAACCCTGTAAAAGAAATTGTGCAGGCAGCGAAGCGGATTGGGGCAACTACTTTGATCGATGCGGCACAATCGGTTCCCCATCTGCCGGTACATGTGCAAGAAATAGGCACAGATTTCCTGGCGTTCTCTGGGCATAAGATGTGCGGTCCGACAGGTATTGGCGTGCTGTATGGCAGGCGTGAAGTTCTGGAGGCCATGCCTCCCTTCTTGGGAGGGGGAGATATGATCAAACGCGTGCGCTTGAGCTCCTTTTCAGCCAACGAATTGCCCTATAAGTTCGAAGCTGGCACGCCCGCCATTGCGGAAGCCATTGGTCTGGGGGAGGCGGTTCGCTACCTTGAAGCGATCGGTTTGGATAAGATACAAGCTTATGAGCATGAACTAATGGCTTATGCCCTGGAGAGGATGGAAGAAATCCCCGGGGTGCATGTTTTGGGTGCCGCGGCAAATAAGCGTGGTGGTGTACTCTCCTTTTTCATGGATGCAGCTCACCCTCATGACATCTCCCAAATTTTGGATCGTGACGGGATTGCCATACGCGCCGGACATCATTGTGCCATGCCATTGCACGAAAGGTTCCGCCTTTCAGCCAGCGCCAGAGCCAGTTTTTATCTGTATAATACGTTTGAAGAAATCGATGCCCTGGTTGCGTCACTCTATAAAGTGCTGGAGATATTCAAATAATCATGGAAGATTTATATCGCGAGATCATCATCGACCGCTTCAAGAACCCACGCCACAAAGGAAGGCTAGAACCTCATGATATATCTTTTGAAGATGACAATCCCTTATGCGGAGATCATATCCGCATTGATGTGCGTGTAGATGGACAGGGTAAAGTAATTGACGCAACCTTCGATGGGCAGGGCTGTGCCATTTCCCAGGCTTCGGCGGATTTATTGGTTGAAGAGATTGTGGGGAAGTCGTTAGAAGAAGTCAAAGCCTTCTCCAAAGAAGATTTGCTGGAATTGCTTGGTTTAGATTTAGGACCCGTTCGCCTCAAGTGTGCGTTGCTTTCGCTAAAGGTACTCAAAGCGGGAGTCTATGGTTTGGGCGAAGCCAGCGATGAGCTTGTGGAGTAGGCCGTATGTACAACTATGTTCGCCTTGAACCCGAACAGTGTGATTTCATCCCGGTTTTACCCAAGGATCAAATCAAGAGCGGTGAGAAAGTCTTTATCCAGATCGGCGAATTACAGATGGTTATTTTCAATATCGCCGGCCAGTTTTATGCCATCGATGACCGGTGTAGCCATGACGAAGGTCCTTTGGGGGAGGGTGAATTAGAAGGGTATGATGTGATCTGCCCGCGGCATGGGGCGCGATTTGATGTGCGCAGTGGCAAAGCCCTATCTTTGCCTGCTGTGGTGGATATCTCCGCGTACCCGGTGCGCATCCAAGGCGAAATGCTTGAAGTTGGGGTGCCTCGAAAAAGATAAGGTATCTGCTCATCGTACGGACAATTTCTGCCCCCAGGCGTAAAATGTGGGGATAAAAACAATGCGCTCGTGCCTCATCCAGGCAGCGTAAGCGGCACCCCGGCGCGGATCGAGAGCTTCAGGGGGAAGTTTTGTGCCTATATCCGCTAACAATACCTCCCATTCCAATTGTGATTGATCGGTCGGGTTCGTTTCTGACCACTCCCCAGCCAGTACACCGACCCGAATGTTCTTCAGCCCACTCTTAACGAACAAGGCGCGTAGCTCTCGTCCGATGAAGGGATTAGCACCCTGTTCTTGAAGCGATTCGGTTTGCAGCTTTCCCAGTTGAGAAAGCTCTGGCGGATAGTCGATGCGCCCGCCATAATCCGGTTCGGCAAACGCCGCCACCCAACCTCCTTCACGGGTAACGCGGATCATCTCGGTCAAGATGGTTCGCGGTTCTTCGACCCAAAGCAGGAGATAATGGCAATAGGTGAGGTCGAACGTCTCGTCGGGAAAAGGAAGGGTAAAACCATCCCCGCACACTGCTTCAGCAGTTGGGTGACTTTGTTTTAACAACCGCAGGTATTGGATGTCTAAATCCAGCCCGATGAAAAGGGGATGTTTTAACCCATGTACCTCCGCCGGATTCTTTGCCCAATCGGTAAGCACGGCGCCGCTGCCACATCCTACTTCAAGTATGCGGGTACAATGATGTAATTGAATGGATTCGGCGAAGTGCAAACGCAAAGGTCTGCTCCATTGCGCTTGCTGGGTGAACCTTAGATGCCAAAAGGAGCGGTCGGAAATCACACGTCGCCCTCTCAGGCGCTCGCTTTCCAGATAGTCTCCCAAGGGTCTTCGAGCATGTTTCCCAGCCTGGTGAGGACGCCTTGGGCAGGGAGGACATCCCCATCCGGTTCGATATATAGCCAGGCTTTGCCTGCACCTTCGGGAACATCCACCCCTTCTAATTCAAGCGCCACAGGGTGCAGATTGGAATAAGGCACGGGAAGATTCCAGATCAGGTCGAGGCCATGATCGGCGATCCATTGACGCACCTGGAGCGCTGTCGGCTTCAGACTTGGGGAGGCTGCGCTGATCGAAATCCCCTTTACACCGCGTGCAGACATTTCGGGAAGAATTGATTTTATCTGCGAGAGGTTATTTTCGTTCAAGGTAAGATGAACAGCCACGAAAATGTCTTCTGCCAGGCAGTTATCCAGAATTTTCCAGGAGGTGTCTTCATCGGGTTGGTAAATCAACATGAGGAAATCAAGTCCGGTGACCAGGAGGGATTGCAGGTAGGCTTTTTCCAACAAGCTAAGCCCATCGGTAATCAGGCCGCTAATCTGTCCCAGGTTCTCGCAGTAGCCAATCAAATCCGTCACATCTGGTCGTAGAGTAGGTTCACCCCCGGTGAAGACGATTTGGGGAATGCCGGCTTTCCAGGCTTTTTCAAAAATCGCCTGCCATTCTTGGGTAGTGAGTTCTCGTTTGACGCGTTCTTGTGGAGACACCTGTCCTTCGGATGATTGTCGTGTCAAATATGTAATGGCGCAGTCCAGGCGGTATGGCGCACGTATGTGACCGCTGAAAGGCATCTGCCTTTCGAAGCCCAAGAACGTTATCGGATCTAAGTCGGGCGTCTCGATCAAGGTCAAGACTTGCTCGGTGAATCTAAGATAATCATTTTTCGCCTCATCCAGACTGACTCGGTAGTGGGATTTCATTTTTCGTGCCACTTCCTCAGGAGATGTGTTGTGAACCAGGTAGTAGGCATATTCTGCAGCGGTCTGGTTGAGATGCAGGATCGTGGAAGCATTGACCACCAGCACACCGCCGCCATCTTCTTCGAGCCGTAGGTGAAGACGATAATTGCGTGGATCGTCGGGCGGAGATTGGTAGTGGTACATCCCGGCGGGCAGGGGTTTTGATGGTGGGAAAAATCTGTTCAGTGGGTTGAAGTTCCGCAACATGCATACACCTCCAGTTTAGATTCCTGTACCGCTTGCCGGCTTGAATAAAGGGCAGCCTCCGCCACATTCGGTCACCAAAGCACATTCCTGGCAGCGGGGCGAGATGAAGGTGCGCGCTCTCAATGCAAGTGCCAGGTCATGGTTCCAAATCGAAAGCCAATCGTTGGTTAAGATGTTGCCCAATGGATGATAGAAAGATTGGCATGGGATCACCCCGCCATCGGGTTCGATGCACATGTTATAACGGGCAGCGGTGCATCCTTTGATTCCGAGGTCAAGTTCTACCGGATCAAAGTGGCAATATTGCGTTGGGGTGTACCAGATCAGCCTTTGCTGATGTTCTTGGGTAAGCTTCTTAGCGATCTCGAGCAGGGGCGCCAATTCGCGTTCGTCGAGGCCGGTGCCCACGGTTTCGCCACGGCCGGAGTAGATCAGCGCGTTCAATCCGATGGTAGGCACACCCAGTTTCGCCAGAAATTCGAGCGTATCGCTCAAGAAAGGGCTGTTCTCTTTTAATAGTGTGGTATTGGTCATGACAAAAAGCGGGCTATCCAATGCATTTTGGATGCCGCGCACCGTTTGTTTCCACGCGCCGCGCGTGAGCACCATGCGATCATGCACCTCTTCGAGGTGCGATTCGAGGGTGATTTGTACATGGTCGAGACCTGCCTCGACCAGGCGGGAAACGAATTGAGGTTGCGATAAACGGCGACCGTTGGTATTTAAGCCGGTGATTTGGCCAAGGTTTTGCGCATAGGCGATAAGTTCCGGCAAATCATCTCGCAATGTGGGTTCGCCTCCCGTGAAGACCACATGAGGAATGCCGATTTCCCATAAGGCACTTAAGATGCGTTTCCAAGATGAGGTATCCATCTCCGGGAAAGTGCGCTCGCGGGCGTTATAACAATGAGCGCAATCGTTGTTGCACCGATAGGTCAACGCCAAGTCCATGCGATATGGTGCGCTTGGAGCCACGCTGAACGGTTGCAAGGTGGGTAAATCGAGTTCGTGGATCGGACAGGCACCATCTGGACGCACCAATTCGTTGATTTGATCCTCAACTTGCGCATAATCTTGTTCTAATTGGTTTATTGGTGCGTCATAGCGGCGCGACAGTTGCCGAAGGGCTTTTTGTTTAGGGGTGGATTCGAGGATCAACTGTGCCATAAAGGCCGCGGTGGGGTTGAGGTGCACAATACGGTTGGCGTTTACGATCAGCGTGCCATGCCCTTGTGGTTCGAGCCTCAAATGGATGCGGCTGCGCTCACCTAACGAAGAACGTGTGAAGTGAAAAATTCTTGGATATTCAGCATGAGATGTGCGATGCCGGCGACGGATCGCAAAGAGGTTCTGAAAGAGATTTCCCATGGACATGCGGGTCATAAAACAATGACCAAAGTTAATTTAGAAATGGAAGCTAGCGACCTCCTCCAGCACAGGCACAGGCACAACCAGCACAGGCGCACGCGCAGGCACAAGCACAACCGCCTCCACTACGATATGATCTGGAACTGGTTGTGACCTTGGGGGGTGGGTTGGTTTTTTGCGTGATGCTGCTGGTGAATTCACTCAAGTTGCCGATGACACTGGAGGAGAAGTTCTGCACGCTTTTCACCATCGAGGCGGCAAAGTCCGCGCCGGGTAGTTGAGGGAGATTGATGGTACTGGGAGTGGATAACGAAGGCGTAGGTGCACCGGAAGTGCTAATCGTTCTGCGGTACACCGGGTCGTAGCGCGGATACCAGGTTGGGACGATCACAGGTCCGCTACGGAAAATATCGCGTGTGCGATCCTCGTAATCGCGATCCAACATCGTCCATTCCATGGCTTGTTCGTAGCGTTCGGAGCGAACTTGCGGGGTTTCGGCTGCTTCTACCTGTGCCCAGGCGCGCTTGATGATCTCCTGATAATAATCTACAGTTTCTCGGCGACTGAACCCTTTCATTTTCTTTGAAACCGTATTGACCAGATTGATGACCATCTCTTGTAAAGCTTTTTGGCGTTCCTGTTTGTTTTTATGCTTGAACGCTTCGAGGAATTCTTTTTCGTATTCTCTCAGATCCTCAGGAAGAGGATCGGAGGGTTCGATTTCGAGTGGATCGTGGCTAATCACGGTCGCCGCGCCTTTTTTCAGGCAGGAAAATAAAGTCATTGTAAGGATTCGGTCCAATGGTTGTTCGAGCAATATCGCAGCTTCAACAGCAGTCAGGCCGCGTTTGATGCCATGACCTTCGATGGCGATGCGTGGAGGTAAATATTGTTGTTTGCGCTTTTGAGCTGAGTACACAGACAGCCAGCTGATCAGGCCAAAAAACAGGATAGGGGCACAACAGAACAAGCCTGCAATCAGGTCTTCGCCACTAATGCCAATAAAAGTTCCTGCACCAGGTTTTACAATGGCTTCATCTGGAATGTCACCCTTAGGAAAGGAGGCGCCAAACAAGTATTGCGTGTACCCGTTGGCATTGGCATTGCGCCAGGTGTACATTACTCTGCCGGTTTCATCGATGGCGGTTTCCGGTTCACTGGGGAAACCAAAAGGAGCTTGATGCCAGCGCGGTTCCGCAGGTCCCACCCCTGGCGGGAGGTGAAATGTAACGCTTAGATCGGTGGTGCCGCTTAGATATTCCGAGCCAAACCAAGTCGGAGAAAAGACAGCGCTGACGTAATTGGTGTCTTCGTCATCGGGATGGAGCACTTTTGCAATGTTGGTGACTAAAACATGCACCGTACCGCTCTTGCCTGGTTGAATGGCGTACGATTCTAAACCGAGGGCTACGCCGCTGCCGGAGCCCTGATATTCCGACCGCGAGATATAGGTAATGGGTATGCCGTTTACCTCGGCAGTGATGTTCTCCACCTGAAAACGATCGTTAGGTAAGCCGACGTCAACGAAGTCGATCGCATGCGAGCCGGGCAGGTTGGTGAAGACAAACTGATAATCGATGGTGAGTGACCCATCAGATTCCCAAAATAGATGCACAATCAACTGATCCAGGCGGAAGAAATACGCCTGCGCAGACGCTTGGAGAGGGATGAACAAAGCCAAAAGGAGAATCAGTATTGAGAGAAATCTTAAAAGTTTCATGCGAACCTCCAGGCGCCACTTTTGCTCATCTAAGTTACCACTTCGGTTCTTCTGTAAGCTGATAGGTGGTTTGACAATAGGGGCAGCTTACTACGGGTGCACCGGCCACCATTTTGATGTTATCCATGGTAAGGGAACCACCGCAAGATTTACATTTCATCGTGTCCAGGTTGATGTCTGCAGGCAATTCGACTTTATAAGTTATTTCTTGCTCTGAGGTGGCCGTGGAGGGGGCTTTTCTCGAGGCGAAATAGATGATGAGGAACCCAACGCCCACCGAAATCAATCCCGTCAGAATCCAACCTGGAGAACCCTGCTCGCTAAAAGCCCCCCAGATGAACAGCACCCCAAAGAAAATTAAAATCGCAGCTGCGAGATAAGCAATGATTTTCATGGCATTTTCTCTCCTGGTCAGATTATAACGGATAAAGCGCAGGTTCACGCGCTTTTGGTCAACTCGTTTTCGGATTATCCAAAACGTCCCGTAATGTAATCTTCGGTAAGTTTTTGGGTGGGGTTGGTGAAGATTTGTTCGGTGAGCCCAAACTCCACCAGATAGCCCGAACGATCCTCATCCATGGTGAGGAACGCAGTGAAGTCCGAGGCGCGGCTGGCTTGTTGCATGTTATGGGTGACGATAATAATCGTATAGTTTTCCAATAGACTGCGCATGAGCTCTTCGATGCGTAATGTGGCAATCGGATCTAAGGCGGAAGCTGGCTCATCCATGAGAATGATGTCCGGTTTTACGGCAATGGTTCGGGCAATGCATAAGCGTTGTTGTTGACCCCCGGAAAGGGATAAGCCACTTTGATGGAGCTTATCTTTGACCTCATCCCAAAGGGCTGCCTGTCGTAGAGACGCTTCGACCAGTTCATCCATGTTCCCTTTGAAGCCATTGATGCGGGCGCCCCAAGCGACATTTTCATAGATACTTTTAGGAAAAGGATTTGGTTTCTGAAAGACCATACCAATACGCCGCCGTACCAAAACCGGGTCGATATTTGGCGCGTAGATGTCTTGCCCGTCAAAGACCACCTGGCCCTGCGTACGTGCAGTAGGCACAAGTTCATTCATGCGGTTGAAGGCTCTCAACAAGGTGCTCTTACCACATCCTGAAGGGCCGATGATCGCGGTGACTTTATTACGGGCAAATTTGAGGTTGATATTTTTTACAGCCCGGAAATCTCCATAGTAAACGGAAAGGTCCTTGGTTTCGAGAATATAAGGTGAAGGTTCTTTGTCGGTTGGTCTCCACATTGTTCTATCTGCCTTTACACCATTTTCTTTGCCATGCGGTTTCGGAGGATGATTGTAGTGGCATTCAGCAACAACAAGAGGGCGATGAGGACTATGCTTGCTGCGGCAGCGATATGCCGATATTCATCCTGAGGTCGTGAGGTCCATTGGTAGATTTGAATGGGTAGGGTGGTGAATTTAGAAAATGGGCTGTTTGGATCTACGGTAATAAATGTTGAGGCGCCCACGACGACCAAAGGGGCTGTCTCTCCAATTGCCCGCGAGATAGCCAGGATCGTCCCGGTGAGAATTCCAGAGATCGCGTTTGGCAACACATGATGCCAGATGGTTTGCCAACGGGTGGCACCCAATCCATAACTCGCCTCTCTTAATGAGTTGGGAACTGCGCGGATGGCTTCCTGGGCGTTGATGATGACCAGGGGGAGGACGAGCAGTCCCAATGTCAGACCCGCGGACAATATCGTACGACCATTGGCTGTGGATGGGTCTGCATACCCAAATGCGACCCCGCTGGTTATATTCCCTAGCAATCGAACGAAGATTGAAAGTCCGAGAATGCCATAAATGATTGAAGGTACACCAGCCAGGTTGTTGATATTGGTTTGGATCGCGCTGGTAAGTGGATTTACGGGAGCATATTCTTCGAGGTAGATCGCCGAGCCAATACCTATGGGGAAGGCGAAAAGAATCGAGATCACGATGGTCCACAAGGAGCCCAAAATTGCCGTGCGCACCCCTGCATTTAGGGCATCGCTCGATTGAGGCTTGATCAGAAAATCATATGAAATCCAAGAGCGAAAAACCAATTGGGCTTGCGGGTGATTGGCGCGCACGAAGGTGACAATTTCGTTTCTTCTGAAGATAGATGAAAAGAGATCCCATTGGTTGATCACTGTGGGTTTCAAAACCCATTGAATAATTAATTCGTAGATTTCTTCTGCGCTGCGTTGTTCCATCGGTTTATCGTTCTGCAAACGACGGAACAAGCCTTTGGAAATATGCGCCTGGAGGATAGCGGATAATTCTTCATGGCTCATTCCTTCCAGCGAACGCCCTGGAGGAGTAATTTGGCTTGGGCGCACTTCGTAATCTAATGCCACGTAGCCGAAAACATCGTTGACGATTTTGAACAACAGCGTGGCCAAGATGATGATACCGAGAACGGTGCAGAGTTGAAACATCACCAGCATGGTCCGACTGAGGAGGTGTCGGCTTTTAGAGCTTTCCTTGAATTGGGAATCTTTTTGTGGGTTGTAATGATGGCGCAGGTGAGTGTGGGTTGTGGTCATTCGTAAATCTCTCGGAAACGCTTGACGATTCTCTGGCTGATGATATTCAATACCAAAGTGATCATGAACAGCACTAATCCGATAGCAAAGATGCTGTTGTAGTCGATCGAGTCATAACTCAGATCACCTCCGCTAATGCGCACAATGTGCCCGGTCATGGTCTCGGCGGCTTTGAAGGGGTTAAAGGTGAAATTGGGTCCTGCGCCAGCGGCCAAGGCGACGATCATTGTTTCTCCAATGGCGCGCGAGATGGCGATGATAAAGGCAGCGGCAATGCCGGAAATCGCCGCCGGCACAACGACCTTGAGGGCGGTTTCAAATCTGGTGGCTCCCAAACTAAGCGCAGCCTCACGCAAGGAATGTGGCACAGCTCGTAAGGCATCTTCACTCATGGAGCTGACTAAAGGCAAAATCAGAATCCCAATCACAATGCCTGCCGAAGCGGTGTTATAGATTTCAACCACCTCAACCCCAAATATGGTTCTCAATAATGGTGTCATAAATGTGAGAGCAAAGTAGCCGTAAACCACCGTAGGAATGCCAGCGAGCAGCTCCAAAATTGGCTTGATGACGCCGCGCACATTTAAGGAAGCATATTCGCTCAGGTAGATGGCGATGGCTAAACCTAGAGGCAATGCGACGATAATGGCGATGGTTGAGGTCATGCCGGTGGCATTGATCAACGCCCAAACTCCAAACGCTCCAATCTGCGGGTTCCATTCTGTTTTTGTGAAAAACTCTTTTAGGGTGACCTGTTGTGCAATTTCGATGATCCTCCCTGCAGAATGATCTACAATTTCGCTCTGCTCAACACCTCTTTCCAGAAAAATCGTCTCTGCTTGAATTTCGGTCACAAACATCAATTCTTGCTCCACGCGGATGAGCATTCCAGGTTCGAGTTTTGCCCCAGTTGCGCTCACTCTCATGTAGTCTTGATGTGACGGCAGGTCTTCAGCCAGAGACTTGTTGCTCAATTCCCATTGGCGGCGAGAAAAGAAATGGAGCGATTCGTTTCCCAGAACGACGACGATGCTTATGGTGACAAAAATAGAAAGGGCAGCACAAGAAAAGAGTATAGCCTGGATGATTGTTTCGGATGGTCTTGGGCGCTTGATCAGGGGTTGTTTGACAATGGCCATGGTGAGAAATAGCACAGGTATGATATATCAATTATAACTGGATAAAATATAAAGGTGAACAGTCTTGATGTAAATCCTGTTCACCTGTTGTACCATGTACGAAGCCTCGTTACTCACCCATGGCTTCTAACCAAGCGAGTTTGGCGGCTTCTATCGCTTCGAACGGCGCGGGGAAGTAACCGACGCGTAGTATTTCCTCTTGGACGTATGTCAAAAAGAAATTGATGAACGCGGCAACTTGAGGTTTGGTGCGCATTATTTGCGCATCTGAGTAAATGAACAAAGGTCGTGATAGGGGGTAAGTGTTGTGATCCACATTTTCCTTTGTGGGTTCGACGCCTTCGATTGAGATGATTTTAAGCCGATCCGCGTTTTCCTGATAATACGCATAACCAAAGTAACCGATCGCATACGGGCTACCAATCACGCCCTGCGCCAACACGTTATCGTCTTCGCTGAGTTGGAGATTGCTCGCGGCAAGGTGAGGGGCTTCGTCGTTATCAAAAACCTCTTCTACGAAATAGTCGAATGTACCGCTATCTGTGCCTGGGATAAAGCGCAGAATGGGTTCGTCGGGCCAGGCAGGGTTGATATCCGACCATTTTTCAGAGGCGTTCGAAAATACTTTGGCTAATTCCTCCATGGTCAAGTTGGTGAGGAAGTCGTTTTCTGGATTGACGACCACCGCGAGGGCATCCGTGCCTACACGGAAACCGATGGGATTACGACCAATGGCTTTGCAGGATTCGATTTCGGAGTCTTTGATGGGACGGCTGGCGTTGGAGATATCCGTCTCGCCTGAGACGCAAAACCGCTCGAACCCGGCGCCGGTACCGATGCTATCTACAGTGATGTTTCCAGAAAACCCTTCTTGTTGGAATCTCTCAGCCATGCGCTCTGTCAGAGGGAAGACGGTGGAGCTACCGGCGATGATGATATCCCCGGTGAGGGTTAGTGGATCGACTTCTGGAAGGACGATTCCACCCGTTTCGCCTGTTGTGGGAGATTCGGTAACAATGATTTCTTGCGTGAGTATTGGGGGTGGATTGGTCGGGGAAAGCGGGGTGGCTGTTTGGGTTGAGCTACAGGCCGCGACCAGAAAAACGAATAGAAACAACATAGTGGGAAGGGATATGGTTCTCTTTTTCATGTACAAAAGTTCTCCTTATTTATTTTTTTATTGTATATTACCCTCAGAACGTTAATAGACCCAACCTGTAAGGTCAACCGGGTGTAAGGTTTCTGTTAACGACCTGTAAAACCTGCACAATTTTTTTGGCGATTTTGTGATCGATATCCCAGGCTTGCTTTCCCTGTTGTCGCGCATCAATATTAGCCAAGCAAGGCGAACAATCGCCTCTGACAAAAATTTAGGAGGTCATAGATGCCAGAATATCAGGTTGCGGTGCCTGGCGAGGGTGGGAGTTGCCTTTCGTCATCCGAAGCGCTCAGTTCGCGCAGCTCCCCCGTGGTTGCATAAATGGTGCGTTCACAAATATTGGTAACTCTATCTGCCATGCGCTCCAGGTTATGCGCCGCCCACATGAGGTAATTGGCTCGATCGATGACCGCGGGGTTAGAAAAGATGATCGTTACCAATTCTCGATACACCTGGTTATAAAGGTGATCGACTTGGTCGTCTTCGAAGGGGATGCGTTTGGCTGTCTCGACGTCTTTGTTAATAAAGGCAGTGACCGCGCGGTGGAGCATACTTCCGACGATCTCAGCCATGCGAGGGATGTCGATGAGCGGTTTTACAGGGGGCTGTGATCCTGACATGATGCAGATTTTAGCAATGCCCTTAACGTAATCTCCCATGCGCTCGATTTCCCCCACAACCTCCAGGATGGAAGCGATCAGGCGCAGGTCAGTAGCCATTATCGGTTGAGTTGTGGCGATGGTCACGATGATATCATTTTCCAGTTCGAATCGCTTTGCATTGATCTCTGCATCACCGTAATAGATTTGTTTAGCCAACTCCAGGTCGCGGTTTTTTAGCGCCTCGATAGATTGCACCAGGGCATTTTCTACCATGCTGCTCATGATTAATAACTGGTCGAGCAAGTGCTGAATCTTTTGGTCTAAAGTGGTCCTGATCATAAAAATGACACCTCTTTTATTAATGAAAGCATTATACTATGGTTCTTTTCGCGCGCTGGGTGCCCGGTAAGTGATGATTTCTGATATCGCCTCGTGATTTAGCATAATGGGTGAGCATCCATCCTTTCTGCTGGGAAATCATACAATATGTTGGTTAAGGTTCTGTAAATGCGTGGTAAACGATGGCAAAAAATTGCGGTTTAGTGTTTCAAGGTTGGCTGGTATGGACCGAAAAAGAAAATGTACTTCCTTTTCCAGGCTGGCTTTCCACCCAAATCGCGCCTCCATGTGCCTGGATTATGTGTTTAGCTATCGCCAGCCCCAATCCGAAACCTTGAGAGGCTCTCGACCGATCTACTTTATAAAAACGCTCAAAGATTCTGGATTGATGTTCTTCTGGAATGCCAATACCATCATCTTCAACGCTGAAAATGATGTTTTCGGCACTCTCATCTGACGTGGCGTATATCCTGACATGCCCACCTTCAGCGGTAAATTGGAGGGCATTTTGAAGCATGTTCAACAGCACTTGTTGAATGCGTGCCGGGTCAACCATGGCAAGGGGGAGGTTGGGATCGCAATCGACCTGCAAGTGAAAGGATTTTTTCTCGAATTGTTCTTTGATGCGTTTTACAGTATCCTCTATTAATTCGTGTGGTGAGTAAGCCTGAAGATCCAGAGCCAGATTTCCCGTTTCTATTTTGGAGAGATCCAACAATTGGCGGATCAACAAATCCATAGCTTGGACTTCATACTGGATGCGTCGAATGAATTTTGCCGCGGTCTTTGGGTGCTTATTCCCCATGTCTAATAATGTTTCGGCGAGAGCGGAGAGAGAGGCAAGCGGAGTGCGTAATTCGTGAGAGATATTGCTGATGAAATCCCGTCGCGTGTTTTCCAGCTTTTGCAGTTCCGTGAGATCTTGAAAGAGTAAAAGGACGTGATTGGAGAGGTGATCTTTTAGAGGGGCACCGATCACGTGCAAGTATTGCTTCATGGCAGGGATTTCTAAGGTGGTGTATTGAATCTCCTGGGTTTTCAAGCAGTGTTCCCAAACCTCATGAATTTGATGGTAACGCATCACCGTAATCAGCGATTTCTGAAGCACATTTTCTTCAGTGATATTAAACATCTTGCGCGCCGCGGGGTTGATGAGGATGATATGTCCGGTTGGGTTGAGAATCACCACACCATCGGTCATTACCTCTAATATGCTATTTGTTTTTGTGTGATATATCTCAAGCGCGTTGTATGCATCGGACCAGCTTCTCAACGCCGAATCTAGCCTCTGGAGTAGAGCTTTAGGGTGATCGTATTTGGGGGGCGTTGTATCCGTCGTAGAATCCACCGCTTCATCTGAATGGGCGCGGAAATGTTTGGTGAGCAAGGTTGTAATAGATGTGCTCACTTGTTTGAGATAGCCAATGAATACACCCGTAATTGTGAAAATAATCAGGCTGAAGAGGATATAAAAGACCTGGATATAGCGGATGATCCAAGAATAGATGGGCAGACTGATGCCTACCGAAGCGTCTCTGATTGGCTCCAGAAGGTTATGGTTTAGGATCAAGTAGGAGATCAGAGAAATCATCAACCAAAAGACAAACACCGATAAAAAGATGCGGTAAGAAAAGGACATTTAGCTCAACCTTCGAATTGGTAACCAATACTGCGTATGGTAATGATGCGCGTAGGATGTGCAGGGTCTGGCTCGATCTTTTCGCGTAGCCAACGAATATGCACATCAACGGTGCGTGTACCGCCACTGAACTCCCATCCCCACACGCGTTCCAGGATTAAATTGCGCGACAACACCCTCCCCTTGTTCCTGACCAGAAAAAGGAGCAAGTCATATTCTTTCGGCTTCAATGTGAGCTTTACATGGTTGAGTTTCACTTCGCGGCGTTCGGTGTTGATTTCCAAGTCACCAGAGGATAGCAAAGCCGAGGTTTCAACATGGACTGCTTGTTCAATCATACGCGTACGCCGTAAATGTGCTTTGACGCGCGCGATTAGCTCGCGCATATTGAAAGGCTTTGTAATGTAATCATCGGCACCCACTTCCAAGCCGATAATGCGATCTATATCCTCACTACGAGCGGTAAGCATGAGAATGGCTGCCTTTGTTTCCTGACGAAGGATGCGGCAGACTTCCAATCCATCCATGACAGGCAACATAATATCCAAGAGAATCAGGTCGGGGGAATAACTGCGTGCCAGATTCAGGGCGGTTTCTCCATCCATTGCGACCATCACCTGATAACCTTGATTCTTCAGGTTATAAGCCAGTGTCTCGCGCAACGAGAGCTCGTCTTCGACAATGAGAATCTTTTCTTTCATGAAACTTTTGAAAAATTAGGCTTCATCCGCACTTTCTGGTATCAATGGGATAAATTCCCGCAGTTTATCCATGAGGCACTGATTGGACGGTTCGGTTAAAATTGTACTGTCGGGGAAAAGAATTGTGGGAACGATCCTGAGACCTTTGTTCTGAACGAGGACGAAGGCTTCTGCAGATGGGTCGATGTCGATATTGATCCATTCGTAAGGGATGTGAAACCGTTCCAAAACGCCTTTCGCACGACGACAATCACGACACCAGTCAGTACCGTAAACGATAATGATAGAATTAGGCATATGCAACCCCTTGATTCACCAGCCTGGTATATTGGGACAATCGGCTTTAGTTACGCGGATTGGAAAGGGGTATTTTATCCTCAAGGGTTGCCTCCACGGAATTATCTGAATTATTATAGTCGTGTTTTTAATAGCGTCGAAATCGATTCATCCTTTTATGGAGTCCCTCGAAAGGATGTGATTCTGCGTTGGAGTGAAAGCACTCCTATGGAGTTTCGCTTCTGCGTCAAAGCGCCATATACCATTACCCATGCTGGAGACGCGTTAGCCGCCTTACGCACCTTAGAAGATTTCTTCGAGACTATTGCCCACTTCAAAGAAAAATTGGGGGCGCTCTTGTTCCAGTTCCCTCCCGGTTTTCAGGTGGAGGGAATAGAGTCATTAGAGCGCTTTTTGAAATACCTTCCTCGGGAGTTTCGGGTAGCGTTGGAATTCCGCCATATATCATGGTATCTACGGGAGGCAAACGAAGAAGAGCCGCGCCTTGCGACGTTGTTGCGTGAATTTGGGGTTTGTTGGGTAGCTAGTGAACATCCTGCGGTGCCAGCCGTGTTGTACCCTACCAGCGATTTTTTATATTTACGATGGATCGGCAAACATGGCACATTCCAAAGACACCATCAAGTGAGAATCAATCGTAGGGCGACAATGGAGCAGTGGAACAAGATGGTAATGATGAATCCTTCAACAGTTAGAGATGTGTTTGGCTTCTTCAGCAACGATTTTGCCGGTTGTGCTGCCATGTCTGCTATGGAAATGCTGGAGGTGATTGGCCAGCCTTCAAAGCGAGTCAATCCTTCCCTTCAGCGAAGGTTGTTTTAGGGAGCTGGGATGAGCAAAAGGAGGTATGGCGTTTTTGCCTGGTCGGTGCTGGTGGTGAACCTGATCGTGGTTTTATGGGGCGCGTATGTGCGGGCGACTGGTTCGGGCGCGGGGTGTGGAAGCCACTGGCCCCTTTGTAATGGAGAAGTCCTGCCCCGTTCTGCGGAGATCGAGACACTTATAGAATTCATCCACCGCTTGAGCAGCGCTATTGCTTTCGGGTTGGTTGTGGCACTATTTGCCTGGGCGTTGAAGTTATACCCATCGAAAAGCAAAACTCGTCTGGCGGCAACTTTATCTTTATTCTTCATTACCACCGAAGCGCTTCTTGGTGCCGGCCTGGTGTTATTCGGATGGGTGGCTGAAGATCAATCCATCGGGCGGGTGGTTTCAATTGCCCTACATCTAATCAATACGTTTTTACTGCTTGCTTGCATCAGCCTTACCGCCTGGTGGTCACGATTTGAGGAAGATTCTGAGTTGATCCTACCCATTACATATTTTGTCTTTTTTATTGTCGGATTAGTGGGCGTGCTGTTCATCGGGGTAAGTGGGGCGATCACTGCCTTAGGGGACACATTGTTTCCTTCACCTTCATTGATGGAGGGGATTCGGGCAGATTTTGAGACCCAAGCTCACTTCCTCATTCGCCTGCGCGTCTGGCATCCTGCTATTGCGATGGTCGTGAGTGCGTTTTGGTTCGCCCTGTTGCACACCGTGTCCATGAGAGCAGGGCATACACGCATCAAACACCTCGCAAGCGCGAGCCGGGTGTTGATCATCGTCCAGCTTATTGCCGGAGGGATCAATGTCTTGCTATTAGCGCCTGTTTGGATGCAATTACTGCACCTTTGGTTGGCAGATTGGGTATGGATTTCCCTGGTGTTGTTGACTTTTTCACATCGCTCAGCAAGGGTTGCCGAGCGCGTGATGGAAATCGCCTAGGAGCAAAAAGATGGAAGAGATGAGAAACGACGAGGGAAGTTTAAAAGCGCGGCTTGAAAAATTGCGTGCAGAAATTCATTACCATAATTATCGCTATCATGTCCTGGATGACCCGGTGATCAGCGATTATGAGTACGATCAACTAATGCGTGAATTGAAGGAAATTGAGGCGCTACATCCCGAATGGATCACTCCAGATTCGCCCACGCAAAGAGTGGGTGGTCAACCCATGGAACGGTTTATAAGAGTGCGTCATCCAGCGCCGATATTGAGTTTGGCGAATGCTTTTTCGGAAGCAGATGTACGCGCCTGGTACGAGCGTATCTTGCGCCTGGATGAACGCGTGGCTCAAAGCGATTTTGTCATTGAGCCCAAAATCGATGGTTTATCCGTGGTATTACATTATCAAAATGGCATGTTTGTTTTAGGTGCAACGCGCGGGGATGGCGAGATCGGCGAGGATGTGACTCCGAATTTACGCACGGTGCGCGCTTTGCCATTGCGCATCCCAGTACAGCCAGAAAAAGTGTCCCCACCGGAGCGCATTGTCGTGCGCGGAGAAGTTTTTATCACGGTGAAAGATTTTGAAGCTTTAAACCAAAGGTTGGCTGCCGCAGGTGAGAAGACATACCTCAACCCTAGAAATACCGCCTCAGGATCGCTGCGCCAATTAGACGCCTCGATTACCGCAGCCAGACCGCTCAATTTGCTGGTGTACCAGATTGTGGCTGGGGAGGGAGATTTTCCTGCCACACAATGGGAACGGTTGGAATATTTGCGTACCTTAGGCTTTCCGGTGACGGATGCTGCCAGCCTGCATGCTACGATTGAAGACGCGATTCGGGCATGTCAACAATGGATTGAAAAACGCGATACATTTCCTTTTGAAGCCGATGGGATGGTGATTAAGCTGAACGACCTGCGGTTGGCGGAAGACTTGGGGTATGTTGGCAAAGACCCGCGCGGTGCGATCGCGTTCAAATTTCCAGCTCAAGAGGTGGTAACCAAGTTGCTCAGTATTGGCGTCAATGTTGGACGCACAGGTGTACTGACCCCTTATGCGGTTTTAGAACCGGTTGAAATTGGTGGCGTCATCGTCAAACAAGCTACGTTGCACAATTTCGATTACATCGAAGAGAAGGACATACGCCAGGGTGACTATGTCATGGTTAAGCGGGCGGGAGATGTGATCCCCTATATCATCGGTCCAGTCACCTCCCGGCGAGATGGTACAGAGAAGACTTATATCCCACCGCAAGCGTGCCCCGCGTGTGGTGAAGCTGTGGAGCATTTTGAGGGTGAGGTTGCCTGGTATTGTGTCAACGCAGCCTGTCCTGAGCAACTGATACGCAACCTGGAACATTTCGTTTCCAGGGGGGCAATGGACATCGCGGGTATGGGCATTCGTATTGTCGAGCAATTGATCCAAGAGGGATTGGTAAAGGATGTCGCCGACCTGTTTTATCTGAAGCGGGAGGCGCTGCTCAAGCTGGAAGGTTTTGCAGATAAAAAAGCGGACAACATCTTACAGGCGATTGAAAATGCAAAGAAACAGCCACTTCACCGCCTGATCACTGCGCTAGGAATACGCGGTGTTGGTGAGGTAGTGGCAGGGGTATTGAGTGAGCATTATCCAGACCTGGATGCCTTGGCGCAAGCCACACAGGATGAGTTAGAACAGATCGAAGGCATTGGTCCTCAAATAGGGCAGGCTATTGTGGATTGGTTCAATCGCCCTGCTAATCGGCATGTGTTGGAAAAATTGCGCGCCGCTGGTGTATGGCCCAAAGCTGAAATCAGGAAAGAGACACAGGAAGGGTTGCCCTTGAGCGGGATGACTTTTGTCATCACAGGAACGTTGCCTGGCATCTCGCGGGAGGAGGCAAAAGAGATTATCCAGAGATATGGCGGGAAAGTCTCTAGTTCGGTCAGCCCAAAAACGACTTACCTGCTTGTGGGAGAAAGCCCGGGTTCGAAGCTGAGTAAAGCCGAAGAGCTAGGCGTTGCCATTTTAGATTGGACAGGTTTGCAAAAACTGCTTAGGCGTGTAAACGATTGAAGGCGCAAAGAGCTCATTTAGAGAGATGACAATGCATGTCTTCAAGCTTTTGCGCGGCAAAGAAAAGCCTATTTTGCAACGTCACCCCTGGATATACAAAGGGGCCATCGAAAGTATGACGGGGGAGCCTCAAGCCGGAGAGACGGTCAAAATAGTCTCTCATCAAGGAGAATTTTTAGGGTGGGGGGCGTATAGCCCCTCCTCGCAGATTGCGGTGCGCATGTGGAGTTTCGACCCGCAAGATGAGATCGGGGGTGATTTTTTTCACCGGCGGCTGAATAGAGCCTTTAACCTACGCAAAGAGATGTTTCCCATGGGGGAGCAAAACGCCTGCCGTCTGGTATATGCCGAATCAGACGGTTTGCCGGGTTTTATCGCCGATCGTTATGGGAATTTTCTCGTCGTGCAAATCTTAACCACGGGTGCAGAGAAGTGGCGCGAGGCTCTTATTCATGAGCTGATTGAGGTGAGTGGAATCGAGAATGTTTATGAGCGCTCTGATGTCGACGTGCGCACTTTGGAAGGCTTGCCCGAACGACGCGGCGTCATCTGCGGCGATGAACCTCCGGATCTCATTCAAATCGAAGAAGAGGGATTGCTGTTTCTAGTGGATATAAAATCAGGTCAGAAAACGGGTTTTTACCTGGATCAGCGAGAAAACCGTCTTTTAGTGCGCAAATTTGCAGCAGGCAAGCGCGTGTTAGACGTCTTTTGTTATACGGGAGGGTTTACGCTCAACGAATTATGGGCTGGTGCGAGCCAGGTTTTAGCCCTGGACGCATCAGAGGATGCACTCAGGATTGCTGAGTTGAATCTGAGCGCAAATGGTATGCAGGCGCGGGAGGTCTCCTGGAGGAGTGGAAACGCATTCGAGATATTGCGCAAGCTTCGAGACCAGGGAAGTAAGTTTGATATGGTCATTCTCGACCCCCCAAAGTTTGCACCAACCTCAGCCCAGGTACATAAGGCTGCGCGAGGGTATAAAGACATCAACCTGTTGGCGTTTAAATTGCTACGCGACGATGGGTTGTTAGTGACCTTTTCTTGTTCCGGTGGTATCGATGAAGCTTTGTTTCAAAAGATCATCGCTGATGCTGCTTTGGATGCGAGAGTAGAGGGGGAAGTGATCAAACGCTTGGGGCAGAGTGCCGACCACCCCATTGCATTAAACTTTCCCGAAAGTGCATATCTCAAAGGTTTGGTAGTCCGAGTGCGGAGGTGATGTCTTCGGGTGAAAAAAAACCTCCTTGTGTCGGATTCCAAGGAGGGGAGAAGGTGGAGATGTCGGGAATCGAACCCGAGTCCGAAAGATTCGACCTCCAAATCTCTACGAGCGTAGCCGGTTGTCAGGTTTCGCCATTTGTTCCTCAACCGACAAAGGAGTACAAAGGCTAACCGCTAGGACCCGAAAGCCCTTCTTTCGCTCCGTTAGCGGTGTGGCAGGAGCGGCACTCCGACTTTGTCACGCCCAACATGCGACCGGTCGGAGGGCGGAGCATGTGGACGCGGTTCACGTTCTGTGAACCTGCTGCGTTCTACTCACTTATGCAGCGAGTGGAAGTGCAGCGTAGGAGTTTGTGCGATTGGCACTTATTGTTTTGCGCTGATTTTACGAGGTCGGCGCCTCTCGGCTCGCAATTTGGGATCAGCCTCTCCCGTCGAGACCTGTCATCCCCAAGCGTGATAATTATACCTTATTTTCTTGCCTGTGTTATACTCCAATTGAAGCATTATGAGAAAATCTGTGACGATGGAAAAGTAACTTTTATGCATAAAAAGGGTTTTTAATGTTGAGTTTGGAAAAATGTTGCTTAATAATTGAATATTGGAGCACAATTTGCCCAGGAAGCGCGTATGGGTGATGGGTGGTCTGAAATCCGCGATGAAGAAGCGCTCTCTCGGGCGGCGGCTGGTGATAAAGAAGCGTTTGGCATTCTTTATGATCGATATGTTGCGCGCATCTATAACTATGTCTATTACCGTACCGGTAATGTGCACGATGCTGAGGACCTCACCGAGCGAGTATTTTTAAGAGCGCTCAAACACATATCGAACTACCAGAATCGAGGCATTCCATTTTCGGCATGGTTGTACCGTATCGCTCATAACCTGGTGGCCAATTGGCATCGGGATAATAGCCGCAGAAAGATGATGCAGTTGGAGGAACGCACAACAGGGACTTCGCCCTTCACCCATCCCGAATTTGAAATTATCCTCGATGAGGAACGGAGTGCTTTGTTAGAGGTAATTCGCACATTACCAGAAGAGAGGCAGCAACTGTTGATCCTGAAATTTGTGGAACAGCTTTCCAACGCGGAAATTGGACAAATCATGGGGCGCACAGAAGGAGCGATCAAAAGCCTGTATCACCGTACTTTGCTCTCCTTGAGAGATGCACTGAATAAATCGGTTGAAATCAAGAATTTTGAAGAATAGAGATTTATTGGAGAGACGAAAATGTTAAGGATTGCCATGGATAGTGCTGGAGATATTCCAGCGAGTTGGTTGGATGAATATGACATTCATGTCATACCGGTAAATATCCACTTTGGAGAACAGATGTTCTTGCAAGGTGTGGATTTGAGCAACGCGGATTTTTATAGACTGGCCAACGAGAGCGGTGTCATCCCCAAAACCTCTCAGCCAACGCCTCACCAGTTCGTCAATTTTTACAACCGCATTGCGCAATTGGGAGACACGATTCTTTCGATCCATGTCACAGGCAAGCTGTCTGGCACATTGGCTTCGGCGGAGGCGGCGGCGAAAGAATTGGTCGGCAAGTTCAAAGTCATCCCTTTCGATTCTCAAGCGGGTTCGGCGGCAATGGGCTTTATGTGCCGCGAAGCCAGATTGATGGATCGAGCGGGTGCATCCATTGAGCGCATTTTGAGCCGGCTGGATGAGATACGCAAGCGGGTGAATATAATGCTCACCCTGGATACCCTGGAATACGCGCGCAAGAGCGGTCGCGTCAAAGCTCTACAAGCTGCACTGGCTTCTTTGTTGAACGTCAAACCTATCGTGATGTTGAAAGAAGGCATGTTGGAGCTGGGCGATCGTGTGCGCACGCGTAAACGAGCTTTAGATTATATTGTCGATGGCATTGCCCAAAAAGTGGGCAACCTACCGGTGAGAATTGCCATAGTACACGCTGAGGACCCCAACTCGGCGAGTTTGTTGGTGGAAAAGGTGAAGAACATCTTGAATTGCGCGGAAGTCATCATTACGGAGCTTTCCACAGGCGTTGCCGCGAATCTAGGCCCAGGGACGGTGGGCATTGTCGCCTATCCGGTGGAGGAGGCATAACATGAGTGATCGCATCGATGGACTTCTTCAATTAGAGAGGTTATTGCAAAAAACCTTAAAGCCGGTCAGTGTACGTGCGGTTTTTGTGGAAACATTACGACAGAAACTACTCGCTGAGACGCTGCCTGCATCACCTGCGCACATCTCGATAGGCTATATCGCGGTCATCTTTGTCAGTGTAATCAGCTCTTTAGTGCTATTGCTTGTGGGTTTCCGAGCGTTGTTAACATTATTGGCAACCGTTGGTCTCATCAAGAAGGTTAAATCCACCAAATTGCGCGGTGAGGCGATTACAGCACAGGTGGCGGGATAGTATGCTCATATGATCCCGATCATTAAGCTAAATCCTTATAGCTCAATCGAGCAATCGGGTTTTTAACCATTCTGCTTCGGCAATCAGGTCAATGTGTGGGGGGAGTGTAAACTTCTCGTCCACCTTAAGTGTAAAGTGGCGCAAGGTCTCCCGTAAGTCTTCGGAAATCCACGGCGAGGTGACCGAATAGCGGATATAGCCCAATGCATTCATCGAAGGCAGCTCGATACCTTTTCGCCGAAAAAATTCGGTGAGTAAAATACCCGCCATGCGCCGTGCACATACGCGTGCTCTCCCTTCGTTTCCTTGGCGGCGTGCCTGGTAGGCGAGTTCCAATTCATGGGCGTAATCGTTTTGCCATTGATTGGTGGAGTTTTCGTGCATCATGGTTTCCTTATCGGCTTTATCATGAGATACCCAGGTTTCAATTGATCTGTATCATACACTGAAAACGCTTTACAATACATCTTGTATGAGAGATTTACGCAAATTTCAAAAACAGACCACGCGAGGTCTGTTCATTGGTTTCTTCATTTTGCTTTTTGTGGTTGGCATCGGGTTGATTGGCATTATCTATGGGTATCGAGCTGCGTTGATGGGGATCCTGTGCTTGGTCATCACCTCGGCTCCTATGGGGCTGGTGTGGTTGATATTGAGGTTCATGGAATGGATTGTGCGCATGCAACAAAGGAATTGAGGCAGAATTGTATCGAGGTGAATTTTCATGTTCAATCTTTCTAAGAGTTTTATACTTGAGTTGCCGGGTGGCATTGTGCGCATCAAGCAACCCGAGCGAGAGGGTGAAAGTGAACTTTTCGTCCTACTGCATGGTTGGACAGGGGATGAAGATGCCATGTGGATTTTCACCTCCCAATTACCCGAACATGCTTATTGGGTAGCACCACGCGGCTTTTACCGAGCCACGCTTGGAGGCTACAGTTGGTTGTCTGAGGAAATCACTAACTGGCCAAAGTTTTCGGATTTTCAGCCAGCCATGGAGCGCTTATTCGACCTCTTGGATCAATTGCCCAATCACCAGCTAAAACCAACGTGCACGCATATCATTGGTTTTAGCTTAGGAGCGGCTCTAGGGATGAGTCTGTTCATGCGCTACCCGGAAAGGTTGGCTACTTTCGCTGGATTATCGGGTTTCTTGCCTCTGGGGATTCAGGAATTTGCCCAGCCAGGCATGCTGGCGGGGAAAGAGGTTTTCCTAGCGCATGGAAATCAGGATGCGATCGTTCCTGTGGAAAAAGCGCGGCAAGCGGCAGAATTGTTTAGACTCGCCGGCGCCAATGTGATTTTATGTGAAGACGATGTCGGGCACAAGCTCAGCGCCTCATGCTTTCGCGCTATGGGCAAGTTTTTTAGCAGGCGTAGAAAATGTTAAAACTCATCCTCCACTTTGCGTAAGTGGAGAATTAGATGAATGATGTCGCGTAACTCGCCATCTGGGAACATGAAGTAATTCTCGAAGGTACACGCCTTTTCGAAGCCGGAGTTTTTCATAGCTTTGATGACTTCGATCTGATCGCTGACCACCTGAACTTCGAGCATAAACAGTCCCTTTTTTCGCGCGATATCGATGACAGCTTGCAAGAGTTTGTTTCCTAACCCCCGGCGGCGGTAATCTTTTGCCAGGAAAATGCGAATTTCTGCGCGGTGACGTGCGGGCCCGCGATTGAAATGCAATGTGGTATTGCCAACGATGCGGTCACCCACCACAGCGACAATAGGGAGGACTGAATCGTAATCCAATTGATCAATCCATGCGCGGATCACCTCCGGGTCATTGACATCATGACGCATATATCGCCGGTCTTCGAAAGACACATTCATATATAGGTCGGATAGAGCACGATAGTCCTCTTTGACCAACGGGCGAAGTAAGACGCGTGTGCCATCCCGAAGAGTGATCACCTGTCGATAGATGAGATCCTCTTTTGTAACCATTCAGCCCTCCCCAGAAAAATAAACCGTTGGGATGTCCTTTATGCGCAAACGTTGAATATAGATTTGATTATATCATGCCCATGCAGCCGCCAGTTGGGCGCGGGTGTATGATAAGCGCTCCATTATGGTTTTCGTCACCTGATGCATGGCTTTGTAACCCATTTGTGGGTCTTTTTCAAAAAGCTCGCGCAATGCTTTGGCATCAATTTTAATAAAGCGAGAAGGTTTTGTGGTTCGACCCGTGGCGTTCAGCACGTATGGGCTGATCAACGAACTTACCGCGAACACCTCGCCCGGATTGATGAGACCAACGGCGAATTCTTTGGTTTCTTTGGGGTGAAATTCCTCTTCGGATTTGTAAAACAACTCGACTTCGCCCTCGATGAGGAGATAAAGTGTATTTGCCGTTTGGCATTCTTCAAACAGCTGTGTACCCGAGGGTGCTTCCACTTCTTCAGATATCAGGCTTATTTGGCGGAGCTGTTCATCGCTGAACGGCCCGAAAAACGGATAGCGTCTGAAAACTTCTGGGGATACCATAGGCGTTTTCCTGTTTTATAGTTATTTACTTTCTTCAATCCATTTTTTAAGCACTTGAAGCACTTTTTGTGTTGCCTCTGGCAAGGCATTGGCCACTTGAGGAGATAAATGCTCCGAGAACTCGAAATTAGGCGCGCATTCAATGCCCACGATGACGATCTGTTCAGGCAAGTGCGCACCCAGACTCCGTCCCATGGCTAAGGCGTTTTTAAAAGTCATATCGTGGGAGGAATTAGTGTGACCGTAGCCAAGGTCGGGTAAATCTTGCGGTGTGAGCAGGTGGACATAACCCTGAGGAAATTCTTCTCCCAGAGAGATGGCATCGACGAGGATGGCTTTGTCAAAACCGATCAAATGCTCCATTAAACTCAAGCCACCGAGGGAAAACCATGCGTATTCGATGTGTACCTGCGAGTGCTCCAATTCAGGAGCCAGGGCGTTGTGCAACGATTGAACCTGGGAGACAACCTGCCAACCCACGCCGTCATCTCCTAGAATGGGATTGCCTAGACCCGCGATGAGTATGTTGAGATGGGCAGAGCCATCATGGGGTATGTGGTCCTGCCCATCTCTTTTTGGATTTTTCATCTAGCAAAATTGTTTCAATACTTCAATCGCTTCGCCGTCTGCGTTGTGGATGGTGACCTCCAAAGGCATTTGCCCGGGCAAAGTGTGCGTCGCGCAGCCGAAGCATGGATCGTAGGCACGGAATGCCATTTCGACCATGTTCAACAGGCCCTCTGTGATTACCGTGCCTTTCTTGATCAGGCTTTGAGCTGCCTTTTTGATCGACATGCTGATCGGGGCGTAATTGTTCGTTGTGCCCACGATGAGGTTGACTTCGGTGAGGACGCCGCGCTCATCGGTCTTATAGTGGTGGGTCAATGTCCCGCGTGGCGCTTCAACGATGCCGACGCCTTCGGTGGGCTTTTCGGTGGGCACTTTGTGGTAGTCTTTCGAGGTGATTTCGGGATCGGTTGCTAGTTCGACGATGCGCTCTGCGGAGTAGAGCAACTCGATTAAGCGTGCCCAATGGGTCGCCAGGCGTTGATGTACGGGCTTACCTCCCAGAGTGGCATAGAACTTCTCATACTCTTCCTGGGCGCGTGGGGTTGCCATACCATCCGCGGCGTTCAAGCGCGATAGCGGTGTGGCGCAATACACGCCGGAGTCCTTCCCATCGACAAACCCCTTCCAGCCCACTTTTTTCAGGTAGGGGAACTTCAGGTAAGTCCATGGTTCCACATGTTCGGCGATCCACTCGGTATATTCGTTAGGAGCATATTTACCCAGGCGTTCGCCATCTGGCGCGACGACGCTCACTTTTCCATCGTAGAAATTGACCTTATTGTCCTCATCGACCAAGCCGATATAGTAGGTTTTATGGGTATAAATGTCACCCAGGATAAGATCGAGATACGTGGAATTTTTCAGCACAATGTCATCGAGGAGTTTCAGGCTGAATTGAGCAAATTCCACTGCCCAACGGCCCATTTTCTCGATCTCTTGGCGCTCTTCCTCGGTAATGCCCTTGGTCAGTCCACCAGGGATGGAGGTGCAAGGGTGCACTTTTCTACCGCCGATGATTTCGACAATCCGGTGGCCATACTTGCGCGCCTGGATTACCTGGCCTCCGATCTCTAGGCCGACCTTGTGGATGATGCCGAGGATGTTGCGTTGTGCGACAGGGGCATCAGGTCCCATGACAAAATCGGGACCAGCCAGGGCGTAGAAGTGGGTCGTATGGTCGGTGAAGTAGAAACCCGAATAGAGCAGTTCGCGCAGCTTTTTCGCGGTGGAAGGAATATCCACGTGATACACTGCGTCGGCAGCTTTAGCCGCAGCCATGTGGTGCGCCTCTGGGCAAACTCCACAGATGCGGTTGGTAAGCAATGGCATCTCTTCAACGGGCCGACCAACGCAGAAGCGCTCGAACCCCCGCAATTCGGGGATTTGGAAATACGTGTTGGCTACTTCGCCTTCTTCGTTCAGGAAGATTTCGATTTTGCCATGGCCTTCCAAACGAGTGATGGGATCGATGGTTATTCTCTGCATGGCAACCTCCTACTTTGAGCCATTGCTTTTCCAGGCATACTTGCTGGCGTGCAGCAAAGAACCAGCCAGGTTGAAGCGATAAAACTGTCCTGCAGGATCTGGGATACCGTCCAAGATGCGCTCGATTTCCTCCGGGTCCTGGCTATCAATGACCGAGGCAAAGGCGGTCATCAAACGTGCACCATAATCGAGGACGCCTTCTGCAGGGCCATAGCAACCGATGCATTGTGCGCCTGCAGAGGGGCAAAGGGCGCCGCAGCCGTTGCGCGTGGCTGGTCCGTTGCACGGGATTCCTTGTTCGAGCAAACACAACTCGGGGTCGATTTCGTCCAAATCTTGGATGCGACGAAAGGCGGTGATTTTCTTGATGTTGCGCGTGCGTTTGCAATCATCACATACAGTGGAAATCCCTGCGCCAATGACTGAACCTTTTGGCGGTAGCTCAGCCTCTCCATGGAGCACTTTGATCACCAGGTCGATGACTGCCGCGATCTGATGGGATTCAGGCGGGCAACCGGGCATGTAGTAGTCCACAGGAACGACCTGATCCAACGTGCGCAGTACGGGATAGAATTCCGGGATGTGAATTTCGCCTTCGGGCATAGCAAATCGGTACTGAGGGTAGATTTTCTCGGGGTTATCGGTGGAGACGGTTTGATAAACCGTCGAGAAAACCTCCTTTGCTGGTGACAGATTGGCTAACCCAGGGATACATCCTTCACAGGCACACGAACCAAAGGCTACCAGGATTTGAGACTTCTTTCTGAGCAGGTGGGCAATTTCCTCATTCTCGCTGTTGCGAATGCCGCCATTGAACAGCGTCAGCAGGATGGAGTTATCTGGCATGGCTTCGACATCCTTATACTTGGCGTCCATGGCGACAGGCCAGAAGGCGACTTCAAAGTTCGCATCTACATCCAGGATTTTTTCACCGATATTCAAAACCGCGATTTCGCAACCCCCACATGAGGCTGCCCAATACATGGCAAATTTGGGTTTTTCTGAAGCGGTCATGCTGCAACCTCCTGCGCTGAGACTTCAACTGGCTTGAAGAAACCATTGCCACCCTCCCATTTTGGCCAGTTGAGTGGACCAAGCGCTTTCACCTCTTCAACCATTTTTGTGATTTCCTGTGCCAGATGGACACCCTCTGCGGCGCTTGCCCATACCAGCTTCACTCGACCAGGCTCAATGCCCATTTGCGCAAGTGTTCGACGCAGAAGCAGGTAACGACGCAAAGCTTTGTAATTCTGCTCCAAATAGTGGCATTCGCCTGGATGGCAACCGGTAATCAGTACCCCATCTGCGCCTTCGGATAGAGCTTTCAGCACAAAGGTTGGGTCTAAACGACCCGAGCACATCATGCGAATCAGCCGTACATTAGGGGGATACTTGATGCGCGCCGTACCTGCCAGATCGGCAGCTCGGTAGCTACACCAGTTGCATGTAAATCCGATGATTACGGGTTCAAAATTTTCAGTCATGCTATCCTCCAGCAGTTAATCGCCGGCAACTGCAGGTTCAACGGTGATGGGGGCTTTGAGCAACCCCTCGATTTGCGCCAGTATCTGCTCGTTGCTGAACCCTGTGCCGGTGATGGCGCCAGCCGGGCAGGCGGCAACGCAGGTGCCGCAACCCTGACACAAGGCAGGGTTGATCTCACTGACCATACGATCTTCATGGAACAGGATGGCATTGAACGGACACAGGTCATTGCAGATACGACATCCGGAGCACTTTTCTTCGATCACACTGGCGCGGATGGGTTCCAGGGCAATCTCTTTTTGTTGGATGCGTCCAAGTACACGCGCTGCAGCCGCAGCACCTTGGGCAACGCTCGAGGGGATGTCCTTTGGCCCTTGTACGCAGCCAGCGATGAATATGCCTTCGGTCATCGTTGCCACGGGATCCAGCTTGGGGTGCTTTTCGATAAACCATCCGTTTGCGCTGCAGGAAATGCCGAACATTTTGGCAACTTCTTTTGCATCGGCTTGTGGCTCCATGGCTGCTGACAGTATGACCATATCCACAGGTATGCGGCGTTGTTTGCCTACTAAAGTGTCTTCTACTTGTATGATGAGTTTGCCTTCCTCGCCTTCCAACCGTGCCGCATCGGTGACTTCAGCCACCTTTCCACGCACGAAAAGCGTTCCTTCTTCCAGCACCCGCTGGTAGAACTCATCATAGTCTTTGAAAGCTGTGCGCATATCGATGTAGAAGTTATAAACAGTGGCGCCAGTGCGTTCATGCACCAGGTGGGCGAACTTCAAGCTCTGCATGCAACAGATGACTGAGCAGTAATTATTGAAGTTGCGATCTCGGCTGCCGACGCAGTGGATAATGCCCACCGACTTGGGTTTGGTTACGCCATCGCGCAAGACGATTTCCCCATTCGTTGGTCCAGCCGCGTTGGACATGCGCTCGAATTCCAGGCTGGTGAAGACATTTGCCAGGCGACCGTAGCCATAGTGAGACATTTTGCGCGGATCGAAGAGTTTATATCCCGTGGCCAGGATGATATTGCCCACATCCACGGTGATGTATTCGTCTTCTTGAGTAAAGTCAATGGCACCGGTGGGGCAGAACTTTTCGCAGGCTTTGCATGTGCCTTTCTCGAAGTAGATGCAGTTCTCTTTGTCGATCACCGGATATTTTGGCACGGCCTGAGGGAAGGGGGTGTAAACCGCCTTACGATAGCCCAACCCAGCTTCGTAGACATTATCGATGACTTTCTTGGGGCATTTTTCCTGGCAGATACCACACCCGGTGCAAAGTTCTTCGTTGACAAAACGCGCTTTCTTGCGGATGGTAACGGTGAAATTGCCCACAAAGCCATCGACTTGGGTCACTTCGCTCCAGGTGAGCAAAGTGACATTGGGGTGATTTCCAACCTGCACCATCTTGGGGGTGAGGATGCACGCCGCGCAGTCCAGGGTAGGGAAGGTCTTGTCGAATTGCGCCATGTGGCCACCGATAGAGGGTTCTCGTTCCACCATGTACACTGGAAATCCAGAATCGGCGATTTCGATGGCTGCTTGAATGCCAGCGATACCTCCACCCACGATGAGCGTCGCCGGGTGAATCGAGACGTGGAGTGGCTCCAACGGTTGATGGTGGATGACGCGCTCGACGCCACCTGAGACGACAGCTTTGGATTTTTCGGTAGCTGCCTGGCGATCGGTATGCACCCATGAGACCTGTTCACGAATCGAAACCAGCTCGCAAAGGAAAGGATTTAGCCCACCTCGTTCCGTTGCGGAGCGAAATGTATGTTCGTGGAGGTGAGGTGAACAGGCGGCGACAACCACGCGGGTCAAACCTAATTCTTTGATGTCTTTTTCGATTAATTCCTGGCCCAGGCTCGAGCACATGAATTTATAATCGCGAGCGACCACAACCCCCTGGTCTTTTAATTGCTCAGCTGCCCACTTGGCTACATCCTCTACATCCACCATGCCGGCAATGTTTGTACCGCAATGGCAGACATAAACTCCGATGCGCTCATTAGGAGTGCTAGATGCTTTGGTGGTCATGATTGCACCTCCTCATTATCGGGCATACTTGGCATGGGAAGCCCGGTGGGTTTTGCTTTCTTGCGCGGGGCTGCAGCGCCTTCGGCTTCCGGAAGTTCCATACCAATGCGGCTAAGCGCCTGGCGTGCGCTGACAAGCTCCAGCCCGAAGCCAAGTTTTTCTGGTTCTATGCCAAATGCCAATCCCATCAACTGTGTGAAGAACAAGATGGGCATATTAAAATTGGTATGGAAATAACGATTGGTTTCGTTTTGATAAGCGTCTAGGTTCATCTGACACATCGGGCAGACGGTTACCATCAGGTCCGCTTCATAGCGTTCCGCGGAACTTAGCAAGCGGCGAATGAGCTCGAACGCAGTCTCTGGACCGATTTGTGTCATATGACCACCACAACAATGGGTTTTCAGCGGAAAGTCAATGACTTCGGCGCCCAAAGCTTTGAGCAAGCGATCCAGCTCATTGGGATGTTCATGGTCAGACCAGCGCTTTTGATAATCCGGTCGTGGGACCATGCAACCCAGGTAAGGGGCAACGCGTAAGCCGGTAAGGGGTTTGACAACTTTGCTTTTGACCTTTTCTAACCCAATGTCGTGGACGATGATGTCCAGTAAATGGCGGATATCCAATGATCCAGGTTTGTAATTCAGTCCGCCAGCGGCAAGCGCTTGATTGACTCTTTCAGCGAGTTTTGGGCTTTCCGCCAGGTAGTGATCTGCTTTAGCCAGGTTCAAATAGCATGCACTGCAAGGAGCGACAACGGTTTGTGTGCCGTTGGCTTGTTTGACGGCCAAAGCCAGGTTTCGACTGATCAATGAGTAGGCTGGGGTGATGCTGATGCCTAAATACTCTGTGGCACCGCAGCAGTTCCAGTCATTGATCTCCTCTAAATCTATTTCAAGAGGCTCAAGGATGGCGGTAAGCGAGATATTGTAAGCCCTGGCGCTGGTTTCCATGGAACATCCAGGGTAGTACAGATATTTATTCATGCTACTGCCTCCAGTTCTTTTGCACGCGCCAGAATGGCTTTCAACTGATCGATGCCAGAAATGCGCTTAGGGGTAACATCCATGCGTTTCTTTGTCAGCAAGCCGAGACCCATCGGCGCCATACTGGGCAGTCTGAGTGGAAAGTGCTTCAGGTAATGTCGCGTCGCCAGGCCGAATTCAAAACTCCGCCCATATTCCTCGACCATATCCACAAAGGTCTTCGAAAAGTCTGGCGCGGTCGAGTCCTTATAGAGCTTGGCTTGAATGGCCATGCTTTTGAGGGTGTACATCACGTCGGCGATGTGCACTTCCTGCGGACATCGTACCACGCAGTGATAACACGACACACAAATCCAGGGAGTGTTGCTTTTCAGGACTTCCTCGCGCATGCCGGCGCGGATCATAGCAAACAAACGCCTGGGTGTGTGATCCATGTCTGCGGCAGAGGGGCAAGAGCCCCCACAGGTGCCACATTGGATGCACATTTCGAGACGCGACACACCTGCAGTCTTTGCACTCACTTCCTCCAGGAAGCGAATGTTGTTGATTGGTTCGTGGGGAAGCGCAGGTTGTGTAGTCAAGAGCCACCTCCTCCCAAAAAGGTTTCTTTTTTGTTACACACTATGCTTATCCAATTGTTTCATTTGAAAAAAACGCGATCAGACTCGGTTCTCCTCTCGATGCGACCTCCTTTTTTCGCAAGATGCTTATGGCTCAATGTGCAATGCACGATTTTATATACTCCTTCATGTTATTATTATGTGTGCCCTTGCGGTAGTTGTACAGTAATTATGTTCACCTTCTTTTTGTGAATTATATCACCACTCATCGACGGTTAACACATGGCTGAAAGGAACAATATGACCCTGACGAGAAACTTAGAAGAGAAAGCCATCCAAACTATTCGTTTCCTATCCGCAGATGGGGTTCAAAACGCAAATTCTGGACACCCGGGCATGCCTATGGGGGCTGCGGCCGTGGCATTTACGGTTTGGACCAGACATCTGCGGTTTAACCCCGTCAATCCATTATGGCCTGGGCGGGATCGTTTCATTCTTTCGGGCGGGCATGGCTCGATGTTGCTATATAGCTTGCTCCATCTAACCGGCTATGATCTTTCATTGGACGATTTAAAAGCTTTTCGTCAGTGGGGGAGTAAAACCCCTGGACATCCAGAATACCGGGTTACACCAGGCGTCGAAGTCACTACTGGGCCATTGGGTCAGGGGTTTGCCAACGGAGTAGGTATGGCAATAGCCGCGGAGCATCTGGCAGCGCGATTTAACCGCCCCGAGTTTCCCATATTTGATATGTACATCTATGCGCTGGTGACAGATGGAGATTTAATGGAGGGGATTTCATCTGAGGCAGCCTCGCTGGCGGGGCATTTACAACTGAGGCGGCTGATTTACCTTTATGATGATAATCACATCTCGATCGATGGACCCACGGATTTAGCCTTCACCGAGGATCGGTTGAAGCGGTTTGAGGCGTTTGGTTGGCATACGGCGCAGGTCGAGGATGGAAATGACGTCGAGGCGATTGACGCGGAGATCATCGATGCGAAAAAAACGAACAAACCCTCCCTCATCGCAGTACGGACACACATCGGTTATGGCCTGCCTACCCGCCAGGACACCGCTCAGGCTCATGGTGAACCACCCGGCGAAGAGGAGCTGCGCGCGGCGAAATTGAAATCTGGATGGCCTACCGAGCCTAAATTTAACATCCCCGAAGAGGTACGGGGATATTTTCGTCAATTCGTTGTGCGCGGTAAGCAATGGGAAGCGGAATGGAACGAATTGCTGGTACGCTATAAACAGACCTACCCCGATTTGGCTACAGAGTTGGAGCGGCGCTTGCGCGCAGAGTTACCCAAAGGTTGGGAGAAGAGCCTGCCAGAATTTCCAAAGGAGCCAAAGGGTATGGCAACGCGCATTGCCTCCGGAAAGGTGCTCAATGCCCTCAAGGATGTCTTGCCTGAACTGATTGGCGGTTCAGCGGACTTGACTCCTTCGACAAAGACCTGGTTGGATCACGAAGAAAGTTTTCAAAAAGGACATTATGAAGGACGAAACCTCCATTTTGGGGTGCGGGAACACGCCATGGGAGCCATAGTCAATGGTATGGCCGTATTTGGCGGGGTGATACCTTTTGGAGCGACATTCTTGGCTTTTTCGGATTACATGCGCCCGGCAATCCGGCTGGCCGCGCTTTCTTCCTATCCCAGCATTTGGGTATTCACTCATGATAGCATCGGTTTGGGAGAAGATGGACCTACCCATCAACCCATCGAGCATCTCGCTTCCCTGCGCGCCATGCCTTCATTGGTTGTTATTCGGCCCGCAGATGCCAACGAGGTCAGCCAGGCATGGAAGGTAGCCATTCGTCGTCGTGAGGCTCCAACGGCGATCATATTATCTCGGCAGTCATTGCCGATTATAGATCGCAATACATTTACCTCTGCTGAAGGGTTGCAAAAAGGCGCATATATCCTGGCGGATTTAGGGGAGGGTGAGCCGCAATTGATCCTGATGGCCAGCGGTTCGGAGGTGCATCTGATCCTTCAGGTTGGTTTGACGCTTGCGGAGGAAGGCATACCATCCCGTGTGGTCTCATTTCCGAGTTGGGAGCTTTTCAAGGAGCAAGATCCGGCTTATCAACACTACGTGTTGCCTGCATCGATCCATCGTCGCATCGCTGTCGAAGCAGGAGTGACATTAGGATGGGAGAAATGGGTAGGTGAAAGAGGGGTGATCATAGGGATTGACCGGTTTGGTGCTTCCGCGCCTTTTGAGAAAATTTACGCCCATTTTGGGTTGACCGTGGAACACATCCTTGCCGAAGCAAGAAAGTACTTCGTCTGAGTGGTGGTAACGAGACCCAAGGGGAAGAATTGCAAAGTGTTAACTGGATTGAAATCAAAGCTTAACCACCTTTCGATTATACTTCTCCGCACGCAGAAAGCAATCTAAAACTTTCCATGGAATCTGAACCGCTAAATTTTCGAGTTCCACTCCCTGATTTTCTCGACAACGCGGGCGCCCAAGTTGTGGAAGATGTCTCACAACTATCCCGCGCGGCAGAGGATTTTGTTGCGCCTCAATTAGACAAACGCTTCGCTGGTTTCGCATATTTGGAAAAGCTTCAAGCCTTTGAAGCCTCACCAGTTTATGCCTATTTGCTGGTTACCAGGCTTACTGAACCCAGTCTTGAGTTGCGGGGTATGATTGTGGATCAATTAGCCGAAATCATCAGAGCATGCCTGAGCCAGAGTGGCGGACAAAACGATGTGGGTCATGTGGTCGCGTATCATTTATCCCAAATCCGCACGCGTCAAATTTACGCCTTACTGCAACTTGCCGTGCAATATGAGGATAAGTTTTCGAACATTGCCTTAGTGCTCAAACAATGCTCTTTTGCAGGAAATCAGCTTGCGGAAATTGCTGAGAATCGAGATATGCCTCTACCCATACGAAAGCAAGCCATCTTATTCATCCAACATATCGGCTATACCGTGGCAATTGCTTCGCTTGACCGTCTTTTGAGGCGCTTTGAGATGAAATACCCCCAAACAGTTGGCCAGCGACAAAAAAGCGGGCGTGAAGAGAGCGATGCCTCGCTCATCCCCCTCCTTCGTGAGACTTTAGAAACCCTCAAATCTTCCTAGAAATTCTATCCTATCTTATAGCCACAATTGGAACAAGTTAGGGCGCCTGGGGCCAAGATAAAACCACATTTCGGGCATGTAACCGGTTGTTGGTTGCCTAAAGGCGCGCCACACGCTACGCAGTGAGGTTCGCCGACAGGATTCGCGGTGCGGCAATAATCGCACACCAATCGTTTCAACCGCTCTGAGAGTTCGAATGTTGCCCCAATACTACGCGCGGTTTGCTCGATTACCTCCCAAACGCGCTCTGCCAGATTCAGATACTCGATATCTTGGATGATGTCATCCAACCGTTCAATGAGGCGCCAAGGGTTTTTCCACGCGATAAGCGTGGATTTGCCAAGACTGGCAGCGATGCCCAACCAATTTTGTTTGCCAATCTGCACAGCCACGCCGTCTTCCACTTTTCTTAGGGTAATCGTCAAGGCAGTCTGCCCGCCCGATTGTGGCTGTTCATGGGTGGCAATTTGCACCAAGATTTGGTTTTCGTCTCCAATGCTTTGTGCCTTGAGGTTGCCGCGATTGAACTCTGTAATGAGAGGCAGTGCCAGGTCTTGAGGCAGGATATTTCCGTGAAAAACCCTTTGTTCCATAGTATTTTTCTCCACTATTCGACGACTCTGCATGGATTATAATGGATACCCACATATAATTACGTTAGATATGAGTCAATTAGTGAAGCATAAAACACTTCTCGCTATCCTCTTTATTGGACTGCTTTCGCTGCTGGTTTATTCACAAGCGTTAGGCGCCGAGGCAGGGTCTAATTGGCAAATTCCCACCGGTTCCATCCCTACTGTTACTGGCACGCCCATTGGCGCGGTAGCGATCGTGCTCGACATCGATCAAGGATATATCAATGTGCGCGCTGGTCCGAGTGTTGTGGACTATGACATCGTTGGCGTACTGATTGTGGGCCAGGAGGTACCTGCGCTGGGAAAATCCCCTGGAGGAGATTGGATCCAGATCGCTTATCCTGGTGTGCCCGGGGGCGTGGCATGGGTCTGGGCAGATTTAGTGGAGGTGCGGGGGACCCTACCCGTTATTGAACCCCCGCCGACATCGACACCCAGAACAACTCCCACCATTGATCCGACTTTTGCAGCGCAGTTTTTGATCGAAATTCAGCCGACGCGTTTACCTACTTTTACCCCACCGCAACCTTTTACCCTGCCGACTCTGGCATTACCTGAACAAACCGAACCACCTTCCCGTCTACCGGTTGGGTTGATGATCATCGGCTTGGCAGTGATCGGCTTGTTTGGGATGTTCTTATCTGTGATCAGTGGCAGGTAAAACAGTTACCGCTCAGCCGGGAAATCAAATCACTACGGTTAGAAGAGGCGCATTTAGGGACAAGGTTGTGTGCCGTGGGTAATCCAGCTCAGTGGCAAGCACAACCTGAAGTGTTGTTTGCGCCTCCCTCTCGTCTTTGGGTGTTGAAGGAGTTTCCACAGGCACAAGAGGCAAGAGCGTTTGGATTGGTGATCTTAAAACCGCTCTCCATGATCCCTTCAACATAGTCAATCGTTGCACCGTTAAGGTATTGGATGGAAACCTCATCCACAACGACTGTGACCCCGTTGAAATCCCAGGTGAGGTCATTATCCCGGATGTTCTGCTCCAGAGACATACCATATTGCAAACCAGAACATCCTCCGCCAGAAACAAATATACGCAGGGCGAATCCCTGAAGGTTGCGTTTTTCCAGCAGGTTCTGCACTGCGTGCGCAGCAAGAGGGGTAAGGTAAATGGCACTTTGCGTGGTTGTTTCAGAAGACACTGTGCACCTCGATGAACCAACGAAATTTAGGGTTATTTTATCAGAATGGTCAAATAAGTCAATGGAGAGTTTCGGATTCGAACTTATAAAAGCAGGTGCCCAAGCGCCAAACCCGTTATGGTAATGGTTAGATTATCCAGATCGTGAATGGGGAGGGATTCGACCAGAGTGGTGCCTAGGGTAATGAGTGCTGTAGGGAGAAGGAGCGTATTCAATGCATATGGGAACACCCCGATCCAATTGTACACAGCCAGGACGAATAAGGAAAAACTCCACCCACCAACGAACATCGCCAAGCTCCCCATCCAGGATTTTTCCTTGTTCCATCGAAGTTTATTGCGCTCCCATCTGCGGCCGATAAGGTCGGCTAAACCATCCCCTCCACATAAAATCATTAGAGCGATGATGCCTATAGGAGAATCCTTCCAATAAATAATGGTCAACGCGGTAAAGATCAATCCATAAAGCATCGGTCCGCGCAAAATCTCGCGCGGGTTGCCGCTGCGTGACATGGCTTTAACCGCAGCTTCGTCGCGTATCACGCCGAAACCTACCAGGATGAATTGCACGGTGATGATCAATGGGATGATGGCAGCCAAATACGGAGCTGATGGTGTGTCCTGAAAAAAGAGCCAACATAAGACAAAGATCGGTCCTGTGCCGATGTGGATGATCTTGCGGCTCAGGTAGCTGCTAACCCAATTCCGATGAGCGGCAAAGTCGTTCAACCGCAACCAAACCACGGAAATGAGGAAAGTAAGAGCAAATGCGATCCAATTATTTACTAACATGGCTGTTTTTCGATCTCCTTGTCAGTAGCTGTCGCGTGTTCTTCGTCTAACTTCACGCTCGATTTCCCTTTGGGCATCGCGTTTCGCGATCGACTGGCGTTTATCATAGAGCTTTTTGCCCTTTGCCAGAGCTATCTCCACTTTTGCGCGCCCTTTTTTAAGATAAACGCGCAACGGGATAATCGTTAAGCCTTTCTGGCGCGTGATTTGTGATAGGCGAAGGATTTCTTGTTTGTGCAGCAACAGTTTTCTGGGTCTGCGTGGTTCATGGTTGAACGTACCTGCCAATCCATAAGGGGCGATGTGGGCATCGATAAGCCATGCTTCACTTTCTTGTAACCGCACATAGGCTTCAGCAAGGCTGATCTGCCCTGCGCGTACGGATTTGATCTCGCTCCCTTGTAACACAATACCTGCTTCCAGGCGGTCGAGCAGGAAGTAGTCGTGCGCCGCGCGTCGGTTAGAGGCAACAACTTTAATGGGTTCGCTCATGTCATTATCTCAAATAACCATCCACATCGATTTACCTTTCCGGCGATCACTTGTATTCGATGAGAATTGAACGGATGAACGGTTGGATCAAATCCCATTTGGGTAGAAGCACTTGCGCACCTTCATTGGTTATAAAGGAAGTCGTCATCTCGCGACTGATGGTGTACGTTTCAATGCCCTCATATCCGGCTCTCATCAAGGCAAAAGCAATTCTCGGCCATTGCCAGGAAGGTAGATCCGTATCTACCTGCGTGAATAGGACATGCAGCAGATTTGGGATTTTGAACCAGTTCTGGGGTTTGAGCGCGGTTTTAATAATGGACTTCACCATTAGTTGTCCTTGCTGCATTCTGGCAAAGTCATCTGCTCCTTCACGGCTACGGACAAACGCCAGAGCTTTGCGCCCTTTGAGCTCATAAGTACCTGGAGCGTAGCCAGCCATGTGTTTCGTCAGCGTGATTTCCACGCTCCCCAGGGCATAGACGATCTCGCGGAAAGATTCGAAGCGCAGGCGAATATAATAGTCCATCTCAATCCCGAAGTTCGCTTCTATAGTTTGCAACGTCGCTTGGGGACCTGTTCCAGGCTGGCTGGCTTCAGCAAAAAAATGCGCCGTATTGATGCGGTTTTCGCCCACTTCTGGGATGTTGACCCAAAGGTCGCGGGGGATTGAAACCAGCGCGATATATGGGTCCAGGGGGATAACGGTCATCAACATGATGGTGTCTGTGCGCGCCACGTAACTACCGGGGTCGGCGTAATCCATCCCCAAGATGGCTATGTTTGTCCTACTGGGAAATAATAAATAAGCCCCCACGACGAGCGCCAGAATCCCAACCAGTGCCCATAGGCTGC
Organism: Anaerolineae bacterium; assembly: GCA_037439525.1. Taxonomy (GTDB): domain Bacteria; phylum Chloroflexota; class Anaerolineae; order Anaerolineales; family UBA4823; genus JBBIVW01. The sequence continues at coordinate 174,477 of JBBIVW010000001.1, read as the reverse complement.
AACAACAACCGCGATACTGTGGCCGGCGACTTCGCCTTGACCTACGGCGAGAGACGGGATGGCGAGGCGAGGGGGAGGGAAATGGGGTTTGGGTTTTTCGCATCGGTTATTCCGCAAATAAGGCAACGGCGTAGTAAATCAATGCATCCGAGTTGACATCCACCTGATTGGGGTCGATGAGTTCGTCTGGGATGACGCCGTGACCGTGAAGTGGGGGTTGTAATTCGGGAATCCAGTAGAGCGCAGTGGTCAGGTTCAGGCTGGATTGATCCTTAAGAGTAAATACGGATTGAATAGTATCCTTACCCGCGCTAGGTACACCGATGATTCGGGCACGGCGATGTGCCTTTAGCGCGCCAGCAATGATTTCTGCTGCGCTGGCAGAGTTCTGATTGATCAACACATTTAATGGGAGGCGTGTCAATAGGCCAGGTTTTTCGACGGAGTAAGTTATCGGACGACCATCCTTTCCTTGTTGAATGAGGATCGTGCCATGTTCAAGGAATAATTGCGCCGTCTGGATGCCTGCGGTGAGCAGCCCACCAGGGTTATCGCGCAAATCCATAATGAAGTGCGTTACTCCTTGTTTTTGGAGGGATTCTACGGAACGCAGGATTTCATCCGGGGTTTGCGCAGCGATGATTTTAATATCCAATACACCAACCCAGGTATATCCAGGAACGACAAACGCGAGCACGGAGGGGAGTGTGAATTCTTGCCGATGAACGGTTAACGGGTATTCATCTTCGGGCAGGTAAGGGGGGTGCCGTAAAATCAGGTGAATTTGCGTGCCCACTTTCCCGTGGAGCGCGGCACGAATTTCATCTACAGTAGTGGATGAAGATAAAATCAGGTCATCAACCGCGACCAACTGGTCGTTCCTTTGGATGCCGGCTTTTTCCGCGTTGCTTGAAGGGAAAGGAATGACCAACCAACGCTGATTTTCGTCTTGGAATAAATCGATGCCGATATCGCCATAGCTCCCTTCGAGTTCTTCGCTCTGCAATTCATGTGCCTGGGGTTCCAAAAAGTAGGTATATGGTTCACCATACGCCTCGAGCATCCCTCGAATCATGCCATATTCGATGACTTTAGAGGTAGGTAAGGGATGCAAACCGTGTTCTTGGATGATGGAGTAGGCCTCCTGTGCCAGGGTAAATTCCCTGCTTTGGTGCACGTGCGTAAAATATCCTCCCAGGTACGAGGCGGATAATACGATTACGGAGAACGCGCCGATTGCCAGGTGGCGAAAAAACCTTGCGAGGAATTGCGTGGATAGGGTCGTGTGATGCATGAAATCTTTCGAATTATTCTCGCGGAAGACTTCTTTCATACCAGGCGTCTTCTAATGAGAGATAACCCCTCAATGCACCGGCGATGAGCAAGCGCAAGGGTTCTGGAGGCCATGGGATGGTTTTTCGATTGACAAAGGGATTTTCCAACAAATCGCTGTCCCTTTCTAAGACCAAATCGCGCAGGACTTTGGCATTTCGGTGACTCATGGAAACGCCATGACCAATGCATCCCAGGCTATAAAATGCACGTTTGTCGCCAATAGCTCCGATGACCGGGTTTAGATCCATTGTAACGGAAAAAGGTCCGCCCCATTTGTGGGTGACGGTCAGATTATTTAGTTGAGGGAAAAGGTAATGAAGGTGTTCCTCCAGGTGGCGCCAGGCATTCTGATCTTCATCAGCGAATAGGCTGTTCGCGTATGTGAGGCCGACCGGACCGCCCCCGATGAGGATGCGCTTATCGGGGGTCAAGCGGTAGTAGTGGATCAGGTTGCGTGCGTCTTCTATGCCTTGCATCTCTTGCCAACCAATCTGGTCAAGCTGCGCTGGGGTCAATGGTGCGGTGGCAATCATATAGGTAAAAGCGGGGATTTGAAGCCGACGTAGATAAGGAAACAGGTGGGAGTAAGCGTTTGTGGCAAAGACGAGCTTTTCGCTGATGATTTTCCCTGATGGTGTTTTGATGGTAAATTTTGCGTTGCGTTGAATTTCAAGCGCAGGTGAGTTTTCGAAAATTTGTACGCCCGCGGCAAGATTCAAACGGCGTTCTTCAAGAACCAATTTGAGCGGGTTGATCAGCAACAGGCGTTCTTCGAACATGGCGCCTAAATATCTCGGAGAGTGGATTTTCTCCTGCACCTGGTTTTGGTCTAACCATACGATGCCTCCAAAGCCTAAAGAGTGCATTAACTCGATGTCATGTTGCAGCTTGCGGATATAGCCTTCTGTGGTCGCCACACGCAGAAAGCCGGGGCGGATGCGGTCGCAGGAAAGCTGTTCTTGTTGAATGAAAGCATCCAAATCATCTACAGCTTTTTCCATATAGGAATGTGCTTCTTTCAGGAATTGTTTGCCTTTGAGCAAGGCGGTTGTGCCGAATCCGAGTCCAACGACGGTCATCGCAAAGGAACCATTTCGGCCACTGGCGCCATAACCGATATGCTGAGCTTCCAATACGCACACGCGCATGGTTGGTTCCGCGCGTTTGAGCTCCAGTGCGGTAGCCATGCCCGTAAAGCCTCCTCCGATAATGACAATATCGCAATGGAGCTCACCCTCCAGAGGTGGTTGAGGGGTATAGTCTCCAAATGTATCCAACCAGTAAGAATGAGGTGTTTTTGGGTAGGTTATGCTCATCTTTTGCCTCCACTTTTTATTTTGATCTTGGGTTTTTCCCAGCTTGGAGCTGGTTGAGCGAGTAAATCGGCGATCGGGCGCACATTCATCCACCATTGTTCGAGAGGGCGTTGTTTATCCAGGTCAACCAAACGGTCGAAGTCGATCAGATCATGGAACTTAATTTCCTTGCCATGCAGGCCGATAAAGGCGCATTTATTTTGACCTGCAGAAACCTGCTCGATAAGGAATTCAATGCACAACCTGGCAAGCCTGGTAGCCTGTATGCGATCGAAGGGTGAAGGCGCACCTCCTTGCTGGAGATGTCCAAGGATCGCCTGTCGGACATCATATAGCTCGCGCCCTTCTTCCTCAAAAAGGGCTTTCATGAATGAGGTGCTGTAGATTTCATTTGCCTTCTCGTTACGGATGATCAGCCCCAAACGTTTTCCCATGAGAAAGCCGTTGTTCAGGCGCTGGACGTCCTCTTGAAGGTCTTTCAGCGTCACACCTTCCTCGTTCAGATAAACTCTCTCGGCGCCTGTGGATAATCCGCTCATCAAAGCCAGGTATCCGCAGTATCTTCCCATCACTTCGACGATAAAACACCTTTTAGCGGCTACCGCCGAGTCTTTGATTTTGTCCACAGCCTGAATGATGTTGTTCAGGGCGGTGTCCGCTCCAACGCTTAGCTCTGAACCCGGCAGGTTGTTGTCGATGGTCGCCGGCAGACAAACGATGGGTATGTTGAATACTGGATAGTTTGCCCTTTGTTTGAGCAATTGAAAGGCGGATTCGTAGGCGGTCCAACCACCGATAACGAGCAAACCGTCTATCTCGAACTCTTCAAGGGTGCGGGCGATGGCGTAAAAATCGCTTCCCTCTGGAATCTTACGATTGGTGCCTAGTTCGGAACCTCCGCGAGAAACCCAGCCATTGACGCTCATCCATTCGAGAGTTTTGACCTCCCCATTGACCAATCCGTTGAATCCATTGAGCACCCCATACATGATATGGCCTCGATCTAAGCCAATGCGCACAGCCGCACGCACAGCAGCGTTCATACCAGGGGCAGGTGCCCCAGAGTGCATAATGGCAAGACGAAATTGTTTTTGTCCACTCTTGCGTGAATGGGGTAAAGCGCGTAAGACGGTGCGCAGGGTTTCGAAGGATTCGCGGAAGCTTGTGCCGCGCAATGTGATGGCTTGTTCAAATTGGCGAGCTTCGATGGCAGAGTTGATCTCCTGTGTCGCTTGGATACACTCAAAAAGAGGTATCGTTTGAATACGATTGCCCTTGAGGCTGATCAGTTGAGGGGGATCGTCATCTTTCATGGAGAGCAGGCTTTGGACAGCGGAGTAACCTAAAAGTGTACCCAGGTTGCGATCGAAGGCACTTGGGGAGCCGCCCCTTTGAACATGCCCTAACACGGTCACCCGCACTTCTTCGCCCATGAACTGCTCCAGGAAGTTCGCCACCTCAGTGGAGCCAATCGGTTTTCCATGGCGGTCTCGTGCTCCTTCCGCAAGGATGACGATGGAGTCGCGCCGCCCAGCTTGTCTTCCCGCAATCAACCGCTTAGCCATGACCTCCTTCCAGTTTTCGGCATCGGGAGGGTTTTCGGGAATGAGTACCCAATCCGCACCTGTAGCCAATGCGCTCATCAAAGCGAGATACCCACAATTGCGCCCCATCACTTTGACTACAAAGGTGCGTTGATGGCTGGCAGCAGTGCTTGAGATGGCGTCCACTGCTTCGGTGATACGATGCAATGCTGTATCTGTGCCAATGGTCATATCGGTTCCGGAAAAATCGTTGTCGATGGATCCGACAAGCCCGACAATTTTTAGTCTCGCACAGGTTTGTGCAGTCTCGGCATCTATCTTTTTCTCTTTCAGCAACTTTGTAACCAGTTCTTGCCATTCTTGATAGAGGATATATGCCCCTGTCAGACTACCGTCACCCCCAATTACGATCAAGCGATCGATTTTCTTCAAGAGCAGGTTTTTCGTCGCCTCCTTACGACCTTCGGGCATGCGGAATGCTTCACAACGCGCGGTTCCCAATATCGTACCGCCGCGTTGAATGATGCCGCCCACGGATGCCCAAGTCATAGGAATAATCTTGTCACCCCCATCGACCATCCCCTGATAACCCTCCTGGATGCCAAAAACCTGTGCCCGTAGTTCAATCGCGGTACGCACAATGGAACGAATCGCAGCATTCATTCCAGGGGCATCCCCCCCACTGGTCAAAACACCAAGTCTAGGAACCTGAGCCTCCCTCATAATCGCTCCAACTCATGTGCCATGCTCGTATATTGTGATCGTGCTCCCATAAGGACAAGAATGTTCAATTCCATGCTTCCCATATCCGATAATGAGAGTCTTCGTGTGCAATTGTGGTGTGTGTAAAATATGCAGCCATCACTTTCCCATACGATAGGAATCGATTTGCAACGATGAGTAGTTTACCCCTTTTTTCCAGACAGAGCGAACTCAATTGGATAAAGAATTGGACGGTAAGAAATTCTGTATCGTGGCCACGATGAAAAGGTGGATTGGATAGGATTAGAGAATACTTCCTTTGTGGCTGAAACTCTTCGCTGGTGAAGATGTTGACCCTATCTAAAGAGAGCGCAGTGATGTTGATGCGGCTGGCTTCTATTGCCAGGCTGTTGACCTCCACCAAATCCACAGAAGCCGCACCACAAAGTGCGGCGTAAATGCCGATCGCGCCATAGCCACATCCCAGGTCTAATACAGTATCTGAAGGTTTCACCGCCAGGTGATGCAGTAAAAACTGCGTGCCCGGATCAACACCATCGGAGGAGAATATCCCCGGCATGCTGGCTAGATAGACTTCACCTTTGGGATGGTGTAAGCAGATACGTTGCCAGGAGGCAGGTAATATGCCCGGTTGAACATGCCATTCGGGTTTGGGGTGTTCTTCGGAACTTTTTTGGTAACAAGTCAAGCGATGCCCTTTGCGGTACGCAAGCAGGGTTTCATTGCCGAAGAGTTGGCGGGCATCAGCGTTGATGGATTTTATGCCTTGTTTGTTACCTCCTGCCAGGTATAACCAACCTCCTGGAGGCAGAATTTGATGGATTTCGCTCAGTAGGCGGCGCGTAAAATTGCGACCTTTAGGCGCCTGGAGGGCGACTTTATTAACGCCGTAATCTGTATTGGATAAGGTTGTGGGCATTTGGGTGGCTTTTGCATTAGTTATTCCGTTGCTCTGAAGCGACTGCGTAAGGAGCGCATGAGCGATGACATTGGAATTTACCAAAGAGAAGCGACAGGCGGGAAAAGAGCGCGCCAGGATTTGCGGCACTGCACCATGGCCGCATTCCAGCCATAATATGTGGTCGCCTGGTTCTATGTCAAGATAATCTCCAATGAGTACAGCGCTCAAAGATATGCTTTCCCAATCTGGAATACAAGGTCGTGTGAGGTAATCGAGCGATTGCCCCTGGAAGGTGATGTGCTTCCTTTGAACCTCTTGATAATATTTAATAACATCTAAATTTCGAAAATGAGGCATTGACGAATTAGGTTTCAGCAGCTAAAATCGTGCGGGTTTGAAGTCATTACCGAGGCGAAATATAAAAATAAGTATAATATAAAACGAGGAACGAGGGTAACCCATTGAGGTGAGAGGCGTTCCGAGGAAGGAAAAAATGGAGAGAGTAAGTTTACATGCAAGTAATCGAAAGATCATTGGCAAACAGGTACGGGCTTTAAGAAGGCAGGGAAAGTTACCTGCAATTGTTTATGGAAAAGGGATACAACCCTTTCCTATCGAGTTGATCGCGCGTGAGGCCAATCAGATCATTCCCAGCGTATCCTCATCGCAGCTTTTAGACCTGGACGTAGATGGTCAAATGCACACGGTATTAGTGCGTGACCGGCAGAGGGACCCCGTGGCTGGCAATCTATTACATGTCGATTTTTATAAGGTGTCCATGACAGAGAAGCTACGCGCTTCTGTAGTGATCGAATTCGTTGGGGAAGCTCCCGCAGTCAAAGAGTATGATGGCATCCTGGTACCCGGGTTGGAGTCGATTGAAGTGGAATGTTACCCTGAATCCTTAATGTCCAAGATTGAGGTAGATATCTCCGGCTTGCGAGAAATCGGAGATGCCATTTACGTAAAGGATCTGAATGTGCCTTCCGGGATTGAAGTGTTGGACGATCCAGACGAGATGGTTGCCTTGGTCACTGCCCCAACCACAGAAGAGGAAGTCGAGGCGATGCCACTCGAAGCAGGCGAAGAGCCCGAGGTAATCGAACGCGGAAAGCGCGAGGAAGAGGAATAGTAAAAACGGTTGTGTCAAAGAGACCAGGCAACCTGGTCTCTTTTTTTATTTAATCGAACATGGTGAGCGCATCGAGAAAGCAGTGGACGATTCTGGCGCTTGCACCCCAAAGGACTTCACCTTGATACTCATGGTACACAATCACCTGGACGGGTTCATCGGTGAAGGACACATGGTGTGATTGTATGGAAAAATGCTGTTTATCAGCCAGCCAATTGAGCGGGATCGAGAAAACCCTGCTCACTTCGTGAGGGGAGGGGTTCAGTTGATATGGCCAGGGGATCAACCCTACAAAAGGTGTGATGGAGTAATTGGTGACGGTGAGCAAGCGTTTCAAGCTGCCCAGAATGCGTACATCCTGGGCGCGCAACCCAATTTCCTCATGAGCTTCTCGCAAAGCCGCAACCTCTGGAGATGCATCGTACGCATCGACCCGACCACCAGGGAAAGCAACTTGGCCGCTGTGTTCTTCCATATTTGTTGGGCGACGAATAAAGAGCAAGTGCCATTCTCCCTGATCGAAAAACAAGGGAAGCAAAACAGCGGCAGGTCTCGCCTCTTCTTTGAACCAGGGACGTAAGAATCCATATTCTATCTCGTTTGGGCGTTCTCTGTTTTTTTCAGAAGCGCGTTTTAGTCTTTGTGAAATTTCCGAAGCGGTCAGTAAAGCAAGATTATTCATCGATCCTGCAAGATCAATGCTCTGTAGCCACTGCACTGCCACAATAAAGGCATTCCACTGTTTCGGTGTCAAGCCACTCGACTTCATTGGGCTTCAATGAAGCGCCACAATAAGGACATTTCTCCGGCAATTTAGCCGGCTTGGCGCCGGGTTCAGCCGAGGGTGCTGTATGAGCTTCGAAATTTTTGCCTTCAAGCTGTTCGGTTAACCAGTGCTCCACTTTCATCGCCATGTCTTGTTGTCCGGCTTGTTTCAGCTCAGTGATAGCGAGATTCCCTACGTGGTGGAGGGCTTTCCACCTTTGCGTTGTGGCTAAAATTTGCAGCCCCTTCATCAGCAACGATTCGGTTTGGGGAAGCCGCTTTGCTTTAAGATTAGCTCGCGCAGCTTGAAGAAACAAAGTTGGTGCGCGTTGGAGCATGTTGCGATTTGAAGCGCCTATGGCCAGTCTTTCGAAAATTTCTGCCGCAGCTAGATAATCACCCTGTTCGAACAGTTGATGTGCCTTAAAAAGCATTTGTCGCGGACGAATTTCCAACGGCGCCACCGGAATGGGGCGCACAATAGGCCGTCTCCATATGGGTCTCCTACGGAACATCTTAGCCTCCTTTAGATTTGGAACTGATCACTTTCTTCGAAAGCGTTCATGGTGATAAATGTTTCTTTTGTCACGGGTCGGGCAAAGATCAGGTAGCCAGTGTGGGCAACCATACGATCTGTGGGGCGCAATCTTTCTGAGATTGACTTGTAATGACGGAGCAAGATTTCACATACCTCAACTGAGGTGTAAAAGTTCTGTCGCAGAGCATCCAATAAGCGAATGACTTGATTCAAGGTGGGAAGAATAGCCCCCCAGAATCCACCTGGTTTGAGCGCCTCTTTGGATTGAGGCAAGAAGTCGTAAGGGTTTGGAAGATCTAAGAATAAAGCATCCACATTGTTTTCTTCAAAACCTGAGGTAATATCCTGCAATTTGAACACGACACGATCTTCCAGGCCTAATCTGTGAATGTTTTTCTTCGCCAGAGCCAGCATTTCGGGCCGTTTTTCGTATGAATATACCTTACCGTTTTCTCCAACTGCATATGCCAAAGCCGTGGTGAGCGCACCTGAACCACTTCCTGCCTCGATCACACGCACGCCAGGGGAGATATTCATACTTAGGAGAATGAAGCCAATGTCTTTAGGATACATAATTTGGGTGGTGCGTTTCGTTTCTAGAAGGATGCTTTTTAGCGAAGGTTGGAATAAATAGAATGGATTCCCTTGGTGCGAATGGATCAGGCTGCCCCATTTTTTCCCAATCAATTGATTATGTTCGACAACCCCACGATGTGTTTCCAAGCGCATGTCCGCTTCCAGGCGGAAGAGGAAATATTTATTGTTAGGACCGATCAGTTCCACAAGATCGCCTGCTTTGGCAGTATCGTGGTTTGAAGGACTTTGAGATTCGTTCATCGGCGTTTATCCGTAGTTGGCGTGCGAACCAGCCAGTTGATCAGAGCCAGAGCGGTAAAACACATCGTGCTGGCCATTCCGATGTGCAGTTCGCCGAGTTTGTCGAACTCAAAGCCGATCGAATTGGCGATCCAATTACCGGCGAAAAAGCTGATCCACGCGGAGACCATCAGCAGGATCAACTTCCAAACCGATCCACCGACGAATAAATGAAAGAGAGCCGCTAAAAGGGATGAGAATACCAAGCCAAATAGAAAGGACGGCAGGTTCATCAGACCTCCTCATTTGCTCCAATCGTTCCGCCCCCCAGGCAGACATCGCCCTGATATAGTACAGCCGCCTGACCTGGGGTTACTGCGGAAACAGGCTGTTCGAATTTTACCCTCACTCGACCATCTGGTAAGGGAATCGCTTCTCCAGGGTAAGCAGGGGATGTGTAGCGAATTTTGATATGAGCATAAAAAGGATTCTGCGGTGTTTTCGAAGAAATCCAATTCATATTCTCTATGAGAAGCTCGTGGCGATCCAATGCGCATCTCTCTCCAACGATGAGGATATTATTCTGCACATCTTTACGTATGACATAGAATGGTCGTGATGAGGGAATGTTCAGCCCTTTCCGTTGACCGATGGTATAAAACGGCAAACCCTGGTGAACACCTAATATTTTTCCATCGGTCGAAATGATGGCGCCTGGTTTGATCTCCTCGGAAACGTTCGCGGTGAGGAATTGCCGATAATCCTGATTGCCGAGAAAGCATAAATCCTGACTGTCTTTGCGCTGCGCAACGGGAAGCCCCAACGATGCGGCGATTGTGCGTACCTCTTCTTTGCGTAAATGCCCTATCGGGAAGAGAGTCCATTGCAGCAATTCCTGGTTGAGGACATGTAACACATACGATTGGTCTTTTGTTTCGTCGAAAGCTTTTTTCAGAATTGGGCTGCCATTTGCATCCCGATCGATGCGCGCATAATGGCCCGTGGCAAACCATTGGGCTCCAAGCACTTGCTTATATTGAAAAAGGAAGCCCCAGCGGATATGACGATTGCATGTTAGACAGGGATTCGGCGTCAGTCCGGAAAGATAGCCTTGCGTAAACGCCTCGTGAACCACGATCTGATGGAATTTGGTCTGCACGTCCAAAACATAGAACGGGATGTCCAGGATGGAGGCAACCTTGCGCGCCAGATTCATGGAATGAGGGGAACAACAGCGGTTGTATGCGCTTTCTCCGTGAGGACTCCACAAACGCAGCATAACACCAATGGGTTGATAACCCTGTTGTTTAAGCAAAGCAGCCGCAACCGAGCTATCCACTCCACCACTCATAGCAACGAGAACCGTGCGCTCTTCTCCCGCCATGGTCAATGTGTTGTAGTTTTACGAAGGGTTTCGACTACGGATGGTAGAGTAGCCAGAAAATCATGCACATCTTCCGGTTGTGTATGGATGCCAAGCGTAACGCGCAATGAACCCAAAGCCCAATCTGGGGAGAATCCTATGTGGGTCAGCACTTCCGATGGCTCTGGGTTGCCTGTTTTACAGGCCGAGCCAGAAGAGCAGCAGAATCCGCGTGCGTCCAATGCAGCGATCAATGCATTCCCATCCACATGGCGGAAGACAAAGCTGGCGTGATTGGGCAGGCGGTTTGTGGGGTGTCCACTCAATTGCACTTCGGGGATGGTCTCCAACACGGAGTGAATCAGCTTGTCGCGTAAGGGGGTGAGATAGGCAATTCTCGCGTTTCGCTCTTCTTGCGCCAGGCGAAAAGCTTCCGCCATGCCGACAATATATGGGATGTTGCTGGTTCCGGCTCTGAAGCCAAATTCTTGTCCTCCGCCGGTGAGAATAGGGATCATAGGTGTGGCTTTACGGACGAACAAGGCGCCGACACCTTTGGGTCCATAGAACTTGTGCGCGCCTATGGATAAACAATCTACATTGAGTGCGTTCACATCTAAAGGTAGATAAGCCGCGGCTTGCACGGCGTCTGTGTGGAATGGTACACCCTGCATACGGCAGATTTCACCAATTTCTGCAATAGGATTGAGACTGCCAATTTCGTTGTTAGCGTAAATCACGGATACAATGGCTGTGGTTGGGCGCAATCGTTTGTTCACTTCTTCAGGGGAGACAATGCCGGATGAATCCACAGGGATATACTCCAGCTCAAAGCCGAAATAAGCCGCCAGTTGTTCTGCGGTGCGGCTCACGGCGTGGTGTTCCACAGGGCTGATGAGGATATGGTTGGCGCCTCTGCGCTGTCTTTCCGCTAAAGCGACACCCCGTAGAGCCAGGTTATCGCTTTCGGAGCCACACGAGGTAAAAATAACCTCCTCTGGTGAACATTGCATGTAGCGCGCAATGATTTCGCGGCTATTTTCCAGGGCGGCTTCTGCGCGTTGGCCATAAATGTGGATCGAGGACGGGTTTCCAAAATGCTCCTGGAAAAAAGGCATCATCACGGAGAGAACGCGAGAGTCGAGCGGCGTAGTAGCGGCATAATCAAGATAAATGGATCGGCGTTTTTCCATAGGCTTTTATCAAATCTTTGGTGGAGCGCTTCTGGTTGTGTTTTGAACAAAGTGTGTGCACATAATCATAACAGCAATTCGGAATGATGGCTGGCGTCTAAGCATGTTCTAAAGCATAAAACAATGAGATGAAGTTTATCTTGATATAATAGCTGAAAATTATCCTTTGGGAGGAATCATGGTTCTAAAGATCAGGTTCGGCACGGATGGTTGGCGCGGGCGGATCGCGGAGGATTATACCTTTGACAATGTGCGCCGATGTGCACAAGGGTTTGCCACTTATCTTCTCGACAAAGGGAAGAAGGGGGAATGGGTGGTGGTCGGTTATGATCGGCGTTTTGGGTCGGAGTTTTTTGCCGAGGCGGTGGCGGAGGTATTGGCCGCCAATGATTTATTTGTTTGGCTGACAGAGACGGCAACGCCAACGCCAGTGATCTCCTACTCGGTAGTGGATCGGGGAGCCGTTGGTGCAGTGAACATCACAGCTTCACATAACCCTCCCATGGACAACGGTTTTAAAGTGCGCGATGAACATGGTGGAGCAATTTCGCCCGAGGGTCTTATCGAGATTGAGAAGCGCATCCCAGAGGATGTAAGCCAGATCAAGCGTATCGCCTGCGATGAAGCCGAAAGGCAGAAAAAAGTCATCCGCTTCGATCCATCCCCCGCCTATATCCGACACATCGAAAGCCTGGTAGATCTTGAAGCCATTCGACAGGCGGGTATAAAAGTAGTAGTAGATGCGATGTGGGGCAATGGCTCTGGTTGGTTTTCACGCCTCATAAAAGGAGGGCGCACACAAGTTATCGAAATTCATAGCCAAAGGAACCCCATTTTCCCTGAGATGAAGCGCCCTGAACCCATTCGCCCGAATATAGATGTGGGTTTACGTGCGACGTTAGAACATCAGGCCGATGTTTTGATCATCACCGATGGAGATGCAGATCGTCTGGGATTGGGTGACGAGAGGGGTGAGTTTATCGATCAATTACGCGCCTATGCACTGTTGGCTTACTACCTGCTCGAAGTGCGCGGCGAACGTGGAGCAATTGTAAAAACCATCTCTACCACCACGATGCTTGAGCGTTTAGGGGAGATGTATCAGGTGCCGGTATTTTCTACCGGGGTAGGTTTCAAGTATGTCGCGCCCAAAATGCTCGAAACCAACGCGCTCATTGGTGGGGAGGAATCTGGTGGCTATGCATTTCGCGACCATGTTCCAGAACGAGATGGTATCCTTGCCGGCTTATACTTTTTGGATATGATGGTCAAACTGAAGAAAAAACCATCGGAGTTGTTAGAGCTGTTGTTTTCACACCTGGGAAGACGTTATTACTACTCCCGCATTGATACTCAATTCGAAGGTAGCCGAGAGGACCGTCATACCATGATCATGCAGGCAAATCCTCAAACGCTTGGGGGGTTAAAAGTAACTGGATTGGATACTTTGGATGGTTATAAGTTCAATTTAGAGGATGGTGGATGGCTGCTCATCCGTTTCTCTGGTACAGAGCCGATCATTCGGGTGTACACCGAAACGACCCATGAGGATAAAATTGAAGCGATTTTACGCGATGGATTGCGCGTTGCTGGATTGAACTAGATGTTCGTGGATACTCATGCCCATTTGTATTTTGATCAGTACGCCGAAGACTTTGAGGAGGTATTGGCGCGCGCGAAATCGAATGACATCACGCATATTGTGATGCCGGCTGTGGACCTTGAGACAAGCAAACACGCCGTTGACCTGGCAAATACTTACCCGGAGCTCTATGCTGCAGTTGGCGTGCATCCCAATAGTGCTCAACACTGGCATCCTTCGCTGGTTGAGGATTTGCGTGCCTTGAAATCGTCTTCAAAGGTTGTGGCTATTGGTGAAATTGGATTAGATTATTACCGCGACTATGCTTCCAAAGAAAATCAATGGCGTGCGCTCAGCGAACAGTTGAAACTGGCTACAGAATGCTCCCTGCCGATCATCCTGCATACTCGCGACCATCCTCAACGGAACGTGAAAGTGTTCCTTGACCTACAGGCGATGCTCAAAGAGTGGAAAGAAGAATTGAAACGTGGGAAAGTGGCCATTTACACCCGTCCTGGGGTATTACACGCCTTCAGTGGGTCGGTGGAAGAAGCCTTGATGTTCGTCGAGATGGGGTTTGTCATTGGAATCGCTGGCCCGGTCACTTATCCAAATGCAGAAAAATTGCGTGAAGTGGTACGCAATCTGCCTTTAAGTTCTACCGTCATTGAGACGGATTCTCCATTCTTAACCCCTCAAAAGTTTCGGGGAAAGCGCAATGAACCCAGCAATGTCAGATTTGTTGCGGATAAAATGGCCGAATTGCACTCGCAATTAACGGAAGAAGTAGGTAGAATAACGAGCGACAATGCAAAAAGACTTTTTAACTGGTGAAGAGCAAAAAGCTGTGACATTTTTATCGCCTATTCAAAGTTTGCTTGAGCGGGTCGAAGAGCGCATGCGTTCTCAAGCGAATGGCCATTATCCGGATTTGGATGCTGCGCTCGATCATTTGCTTTCCTCTGGTGGAAAGCGCATCCGGCCAGCAGTGGCATTGCTTACTGGACGCATGTTGCATGGAGATGCCGAGCGGTTGGTTACACTCGCAGCCTCGATTGAGTTGTTACACACGGCAACGCTGGTGCATGATGATTTAATCGATGGCGCTTTTCTTCGTCGAGGCATAGCCACTTTAAACTCACAATGGTCCCCTGCAGCAACGGTGCTCACCGGGGATTTTATCTTCGCCCAAGCGGCGAAACTGGCTTCCGAAACGCAATCGGTGAAGGTGATGCAATTGTTTGCCGGCACGTTGGCGACAATCGTCAACGGCGAGCTAACCCAAATGTTTCAAAGCAAGATGTCAGCAAGTTTGGATGATTATTTCGAGCGCATTTATGCCAAAACAGCTTCGATGTTCGAACTGGCGACTTCGGCTGCTGCAATACTCTCGGAAGTCAATGCAGAAATCATCGAGGCCATGCGCTATTTTGGTTATGCCATTGGCATGGCGTTTCAGATTGTGGATGATGTCCTGGATTTCACCGGCGAGCAGGTAACGGTAGGCAAACCGGTGGCAAGCGATCTGCGCCAGGGCATCGTCACTTTGCCCGTGATTTATTATGTCCAAAGCCATCCCTCGGATGTAGTTTCACAATCTATTCTGTCCAACCGCTCCATGGAACAATCACACCTTGAAGCGTTTGTTGAACGGGTGCGCCATAGCATCGCCATCGAAGAAGCGATTCAAAAAGCTCAACATTTTGTGGACGAGGGATTGATGAAGTTGCAGTTGGTGCCTGCCTCTGTGGAGCGGCGCGCTTTGGAAGAATTGGCAAACTACATTATACGAAGGCGTTTGTGATTCGATCGGGGGTGGTGTCGAAATTTGATCTAGCCTGATATAATCGATAAGTGTACTGTCAACGTTGACAAAAAAAGGTGAGCATAGTAAGATTTTGCCGCTTGAGAAATGGCGAGGTAGCTCAATGGTAGAGCAGGGGACTCATAAGCCCTTGGTTGTGGGTTCAAATCCCGCCCTCGCCACTGAAAACGCTTGCTTTTGCAGGCGTTTTGTTATTAACCACGAAGTTTAAAGTCTCTTGAACGCCTCCTAAACCACTGTCACCAGCAAAGGATGAAAAAAATCATCAGAATAGTAATATTTGTCACTTGTCACCCTGTGACAACTTTGCTATAAAAGGTGGAAATGATGAGCAAACCGTTAAGACGCTGATGGGATGAACAATGCGCAATGAACCGAACTCCCGCCAGGGATCACTTTATTGGTAAGGATGAGGTTGGATTATGTTGTTGGAGGTTGATTTTTTCGGAGTTAAGTCTTAGCCTGACAGTTGATGTTGGGCTTTAATTTTTAAATCGGCACTTTGGAGGCAAAAAAATAAAACCGAAGGAAGGCGCTCATGAAAAAAGTCGAATTTGAAGTCCCTGCAATGTATGGCGACCATCATGTACTCGAGGTTCGCAAAGCTTTGTTGGACATCCCCGGAGTAGAAGAAGTGTACGCCAGCAGCGCATTTCAGGTGGTGGAAGTCACCTATGATCCCAAGAACGCCTCGGAAGAGACCATCAGGGGCAAATTGGATGAAATGGGGTATTTGGGGGAATGGACATTGCCCATGGAAGCTGGCGTGGCTTCTGAAGAGGGTAAAGAACCTGGGGTGTTCTATCGACACACGGATGTTTTCGAGACGGCAAAGCAAGTTGTTGGTTTTAGACAAGAAGTCTCCTACAGCGGGAGGCCATTATGGTACTGTCCTGGTTTTGGTGTAATCAAGAATAAGATGGAGGATTAGAGATGGCGATTAAAGGTAAACGTACTCCTGAGGAGCATAGCGCAGATCCAGCCGCACAAGAGATGTTGATTCGCGCAGACGAGCTGGGCATCAGCACCGCTTTTTCGCGTGCGGATGATATGGTGCCTTGCAATATTGGCGGCGCGGGGATGTGCTGCAAGAATTGTGGGATGGGCCCATGTCGTTTGACTAAGGATGGTCAAACGGGTGTTTGTGGCGCAACCATTGATACCATCCAAGCGAGGAATTTCATCCGTGCGATTGCTGCGGGCTCCGCAGCCCATTCCGACCATGGACGGGACATGGCTTTTACACTGAAAGCCGTTGCAAATGGAGAGGCGGAAGGGTACTATATTCGTGATGTTGCCAAATTGCGCACTGTCGCTTCATACTATAACATTCCCATCGAAGGGCGTTCACCCAATGAAATTGCCAACGACCTGGCAGATTTATACATCTCCCAATTTGGGCAACAGAACGGGGAAATCATCTTAGTTCATCGAGCGCCTTTGAAAAGGCAGCAATTGTGGCGAGACACTGGAGTGACACCGCGCGGCATCGATCGGGAGGTGGTGGAGGCATTGCACCGCACGCATATCGGTGATGATCAAGATCCAGAACATATTTTGCAACATGCAATTCGAACGAGTCTCGCCGATGGTTGGGGCGGCAGCATGATCGCCACAGATATTTCGGACATCCTATTTGGAACACCCGCGCCTATTTTGGGGCAGGCGAACCTGGGAGTGTTGAAAGACGACATGGTGAACATCGTCGTCCATGGACATGAACCGACACTCAGCCAGATGATCGTCGCGGCATCACAAGACCCTGAGATCATCGAATATGCTAAAAAAGCCGGCGCAAAAGGGGTGAACCTATCGGGGATTTGTTGCACGGCCAATGAAATCCTCATGCGTCAGGGTATCCCTGCCGCGGGCAATTTCTTGCATCAGGAACTGGCGATCCTCACCGGGGCGGTCGAAGCCATGGTGGTGGATGTGCAATGCATCATGCAATCTCTGGTTGACCTGGCAGGTAATTTCCATACCAAAATCATCACGACATCACCAAAAGTGAAGATCAAAGGCGCAGTGCATATCGAATTCAATGAGCACAAAGCTTTAACCATTGCCAAAGAAATTTTGCGCACTGGAATTGACAACTTCAAGAACCGCAAGCAGACGCACATCCCGAATGTGCGCGAGGAGTTAGTGCCTGGGTTCTCCCACGAATACATCAACTATATGCTGGGGGGTTCGTATCGGGCTTCTTTCCGCCCGTTGAATGATGCCATCATGGCCGGGCGCATTCGTGGTGTGGCAGCCATTGTAGGATGCAATAACCCCCGCAGTCAGCAGGATTACCTGCATACATATGTGGCAGAAGAGCTCCTGAAACAGGATGTGCTTTTGGTGGAGACGGGTTGTGGGGCTATTGCCAGCGCCAAATTGGGCTTATTACTTGGAAAGGCTGGATTGGAGAAAGTAGGTCCGGGTTTGCGCGAAATTTGCGAAACGGTAGGCATTCCGCCAGTGCTCCATATGGGCTCCTGCGTGGATAACACACGCATCCTAACCGTGCTTACGCAAATGGTCGCCGAGGGGGGATTAGGAGATGACATCGATAAGATTCCCGCAGTGGGTCTGGCGCCTGAATGGATGAGTGAAAAAGCCTTGTCCATCGGTGCATACTGTGTGGCCTCTGGAGCGTATGTCATCTTTGGAGGGGCATCTCCAATTAGCGGTATGCCTGATCGGGTATCGGATAGCGATGTCGTGTTGCGCTATTTGAGCGAAGGTTGGGAGAAGCTCTATGGTGGGAAAATGGAGTTTGTCGCCGATCCTGACGAGATGATCCGCCGCACGCTTGCGCATATCGATAAGAAACGAGCTGATTTGAGACTGCCGGCCTATGATCCGAACCGATTTGGGCGCAGTGGGGATGCGCGCATGCTCGAATTAGAAAAACTACCGCTTGCGAAGCGCAAGGAAGCGGTGTATGGATTGGCCGCAGATTAGTTAGCAGAACACTGGGAGGAAGATTCTATGTCTCGATACATTGCAACGAGAGCCATTCGGGGGGCGAATGCGCTGGTGATGGAGGCTGAATTTCTGCTCCATAAGGCTTTAGCAGAAAAAGGTGGAGAGACTCCTGTGTCTTTTCCAAATACAGCCTATTTCTTACCAACTATTTTGGGGATGACAGGCATCGAGGTGCGCACGCTGAACGATTTGAAGCCTGTGATGCAACATGCGCGCAAACTGTTACATCCCATTCCCTCTCAGCAGAACTGGACACCCTACCTGGGAGAGACTCTGGATAGCGGTATGGCCACACTTCTGGCTGCGGAAACGATCGAAGCGATTCGTTTCGTTTATGGTATGCAGCCAGAGAAATTTCCAGGTATCGAGCTCGCTGGAGGGACGATTTACTCACAGAATGGGAGCGGGTTGAGTGGTCATTTGAATGGCCCGATCGATGATGTGCAATTGCGTTCATGGGGCATCCAGTTGGTGGATGGCCGTATGCCAGGCTTTGCGGCGATCGTTGGCGCAGCAAAGTCTAACGAAGTGGCTGTAAAGATCGTCCGTGAACTTCAAAGGCGGAATATCCTGATCTTCCTTTCTGGCAATGTAAACGGCAGGAGCATCATTCACCAGCTTGTAGAGGAAGGGGTAGAGTTAGGTTATGATACCTATACCATTCCCTTTGGAACAGATACGATCAGCGCCATTTATGCTCTAGGGTTTGCCACCCGCTCAGCGTTGACGTTTGGTGGCTTGAAACCTGGGCAGGCACGCGAAATCCTGCTCTACAACCGCGAACGTGTATTTGCCTTTGTGCTGGCTCTGGGTGAGGTGGATGACCTGAAATACGCTGCCGCGGCTGGAGCGATCAACTATGGTTTCCCGGTCATCGCTGATACGGTGATTCCAGAAATCTTGCCTACAGGTATCACACGCTATGAGCATGTCGTGTCCATGCCCTTTGATGAGATCGAGGGCAAGGATGACTTGGAGCGCGCAGAGCGTCTGGTGCAAAAATGCATCGAAGTGCGCGGCGTGAAAATCAAAATGGCGGAGGTACCTGTCCCCGTGCCATACGGATCGGCGTTTGAAGGCGAGGTGGTGCGAAAATCGGACATGCGTGTGGAGTTTGGTGGAAAGTACTCACGCTGTTTTGAATACTTACGCAAGGTGGACCTGGAAGAGGTGGTCGATGGTCGCATCGAAGTCATAGGCCCTGGTTTTGAGAACGTAGAGGAACAGGGTCATATGGATATGGGCATCATCGTCGAAGTTGCCGGTCGCCAGATGCAGGAAGACTTTGAACCGGTCCTCGAACGCCAGATTCACTACTTTATCAACGGCGCGTCTGGTATTCAACATATCGGGCAACGAGACATTGCTTGGATCAGATTGTCCAAAGCCGCAGCAGACAAAGGGTTCAATTTGGAGCATTTCGGCAAAATATTACACGCCCGATTCAAAAATGACTTTGGTGCCATCGTCGATAAAGTCCAGGTAAAGATCATAACCGAGCCTCAACTGATGCAGGAATGGCTAGAAAAAGCACGACAGGCGTATGATCACCGCAACAAACGCCTGGCAGACCTTACGGATGACAAGGTGGATGAATTTTACTCATGCACCTTGTGCCAGTCATTTGCTCCCAATCACGTATGCATCGTCAGCCCGGAACGGTTGGGGCTGTGTGGGGCATATAACTGGCTAGACTGCAAAGCTTCATTCAACATCAATCCGACAGGTCCTAACCAACCTATCCGGCTAGGCAAGCTCATTGACCCAATTGTAGGTTATTGGCAGGGCACCAGCGACTACGCCAAAGTGGGCTCACATGGCGTCATTGAGAAAGTCTCGATGTATTCCATCATGGAAAATCCGATGACCGCATGTGGCTGCTTCGAATGTATCGTCATGGTGATCCCTGAAGTCAATGGAGTTATGGTTGTCAGCCGTGAGGACACCGGCATGACACCTGCAGGGATGACTTTTAGCACGTTGGCAGGCATTGCAGGAGGCGGATTACAAACTCCTGGAGTGATGGGTGTGGGCAAGTATTATCTGGTCAGCCCGAAGTTCATCTCCGCAGATGGCGGGTTCAAGCGCATTGTATGGATGAGCAAAGTACTCAAGGAGACGATGAGCGAGGAACTGCGCGCCGCCGCGGAACGCGAGGGAGTGCCGGATCTGATTGAACGCATAGCCGATGGCGATTCGGTCACCTCTGTGGAGGAGCTGATTGCCTGGATCAAAGATAAAAACCATCCGGTGCTTGAGATGGGCGTGATGCAAGCCCGTACTGCTCCTGAGGCTGAAGTTGAAGAGGCGCGCGATGTCATTGCCCAAGCAGAGGCTGTCGTCGAGCGCGCCATGGCTGGTGTGAAAGAAGAAGCCGAGCAGAAAGTGGAAGCAGAGGCAGTTCCCGAAGCTCCCAAAGTCGAGGCGCCTCCAAAGGTAGTGGAAGCTGCCCCGCCTCCTACGGTTTCGGGTGAGGCAATTGATCGTGCAGAGCGTGCAGTGGAGATTTTACGCCGTGCGCTTATGGCCGCGCTAGCAGAATTGGGAGGGTTGGATGCATCCCAATTGAGCAGCATAAATACCGCTCCTGCGGCGCAGACCACATCACCTGCCCCAGTGACTCCAGCATTGAAGGAAGTAGTGGTTGCCCTACCGGAGGAAAAACCCTGGATGCCCGAAGGCACAAAGACGGAGATTTGCAAAGAGAGCTGGACGGGCAAGGTGCGGGAGGTGGTGCTTGGGGCAACTGCCGCAGAAGGGGGCACGCGCAAGAAGATGGTGGTCGTTGGTGGAGAGGAGACAATGCCCTTCATGCACTTTGAAGGGAAAATACCTCATCCTACTGCGATCGCCATTGAGATCAAAGATCAGCGGCCAGATGACTGGTCTCCAATTCTGTTAGAGGATTGGGGCGAGGTGGTCAACGACCCGGCGGAATGGGCACGAGCGGCGGAGAAGACCGGGGCTGATTTACTCTTGCTCCGCTTGTCCTTGATGGACACCCAAGGTAATGCCAATACTCCCGACCGTGCAGTTCAAACGGTAAAGAAGGTGCTCGACGCGTCTGGGCTGCCTCTGATCGTCTTTGGCCCAGGTCAGGCTGAAGCAGACAATGCTTTGCTTGTGCCGATCGCAGATACGTTCAAAGGCGAGCGATTGCTTTTGGGAATTTGCGAAGACAAGAACTACCGCACGATTGTCGCCTCGGCGTTAGCCAATGGTCACCTGGTCAACGCACGCACGGCAATGGATGTCAACCTGGCGAAGCAACTGAACATTCTGATCAGCGATATGGGCATGCCGTTGGATCGGATCATCATGGATCCGACCACCGGGGCTTTGGGATATGGCTTTGAGTACGGCTATTCCGTGATGGAGCGTCTACGTATGGCGGCTTTGCAAGGGGATAGCATGACGCAGATGCCCATGCTGGTGACGCCAGGTGAAGAGTGCTGGAAGACAAAGGAATCCAAAGTGGGCGAAGGGGTTCCAAAAGCATGGGGAGACTGGCGAGAGCGTGGTATCACCTGGGAGACGCTCACAGGTATGATGCTGATCGAAACTGGAGCAGATATTGTCGTCTTGCGGCACCCCGAAAGCGTGCGACGCATCCGTCTGGCGATTCAAGACTTGATGAGGACGCGAAAATAGAACAACAACAACCTGGCCTGGGCGAAAGAGATTCGCTTCACCCAGGCCAGGGAATGGAGAATGAGCCATGGCGCTATCAGGAATCCAAATTTACAAACTTCTACCTCAAACCAATTGCAAAGAATGCGGTTTTCCAACATGTTTGGCATTTGCCATGAAGCTTGCTGCCAAACAAGTCGAACTTTCGCTTTGCCCATATGTCTCCGAGGAATCGAAGGCGCAGCTCTCTGAGGCAGCCGCGCCTCCTGTAAGGCCAATGTCTGTGAGTTCAAATGGCTATGAAGTAAAAGCGGGTGGGGAAGTGGTCCTCTTCCGACATGAGAAGACCTTTTACAACCGGCCGGGGCTATTCATCCGCGTATTTGACACGGAGCCATCAGAAGCCATTCGAGCCAGGGTGAAAGAGGCGGATGAGTATAAAGTCGAATACGTAGGCATGGAGCTGTCTATCGGAGGCTTTGCGGTGCAGTCCAATGGAGGGGATTTTTCCAGTGCGGTGCGAACGGTGCGGGAAATCAGCCATCGTCCCTTAATTTTGATTGGAGGGCCAGAGCAAATCAAAGCCGCGCTGCCACACCTATCCGAAGGCGAGAAACCCCTCATCGGTTTGGCTAACAGCAGCAATTACTCCGCGATGGCGGAGTTGGCTCTGGCGGCTAACGCAGCCCTGGCAGTAGAAGCCGAGCATATTGACGCGATGGTAAGCCTCGTCGAAAAAGTGCAAGAAAAGGGCGTTCAGGATATCGTGCTCTCTCCAGTGCAACGCGGGTTCTTGGGGACTTTGACGGCGAACACGATCTGTCGACGCATGGCGCTGAAAAAGAACTTTCGTGCCCTCGGTTTTCCACTAATCAGTTTCCCTGGAGACGTTGGAGATCCAGCCGTTGAAGTTATGCTCGCTGCCCAAGCAGTAGGAAAGTATGCCAGCTTTATTGTGTTGGACCACTTTGCTCCTGAAGCGATATATGCCCTATCGGTGCTGCGCGAGAATATTTATACAGACCCACAAAAACCCATTCAGGTCAAGCCTGGGCTGTATGAAATCAACGCGCCAAAGGCAGAAGACCCGGTGTTGGTGACCACGAATTTCAGTATCACCTATTTCTCAGTAGCCAATGAAGTCGAGGGGTCGGGATTCCCCGCGTGGTTATTGGTGACCGATGCTGAAGGGATGAGCGTGCTCACTGCCTGGGCAGCAGGAAAATTCGATGCAGAGCGCATCGCCAAGGCAGTGCGTAATTTCAATGTGGCCGATAAAGTGACCAAAAAGCGGGTAGTCTTGCCAGGAGCCGTAGCAGTGCTTTCTGGGGAGGTCGAAGAAGAGCTGGCTGGTTGGGAGGTTAAGGTCGGTCCACGCGAAGCCGTGGATATTCCAAAGTATATGAAAGAGGTATTGAGCGCGAATTGAGCAGTGTAGGTGATGCCTTCATTAAGAACCACCGTAGGCAAGTCATGGCAGAACACCTGGTCCAATTTGATGTTGCCAAAGAAGCGGTGCGTGTTCCAACGGGCACACTATTATCTGAAGCTGCACGGTTAGCCCAGGTAGAAATCAACCAGCCTTGTGGAGGGCAGGGGAGGTGCGGACGGTGCGCGGTTCAAGTGCTAGAAGGAACCGTGCGCCGTCGTAGCACTTTGCGCCTCTCGAAGGAGGACATTGAGCAAGGTTTTGCCTTGGCTTGCCAGAGTGTGATTGAAGGGGATGTGGTCATCCATGTCCCACCTCAGGAAAAGATCGAACGCCGTCTCACCACCGACCTCATTGCCACAGAGGTGGAGGTTCCACCGGGTTATGACTACCGTACTGATCAGACGATTCGCCGGGTGAAGTTGACCCTTCAACCCCCCTCGATGGATGACCAAACCGATGATCTCGCCCGTTTGTTGACTGCTTTACGCCAACAAGCAGGTTTCACACGAGTGCGCTTATCTTTAGAGGTTCTACGGAAAATCGGCAAGGTATTGAGAGAAGGGGATTGGAATGTCACTGCGATCTTAGATGTACAATCCAGATATGAAGGTGAAGACATTGAAGAGCGGCTGATTGACCTTCTTCCGGGTCACATCCCTGAAGAGACGCCGCTTTGGGGTGTTGCGATCGATATTGGTACAACCACGGTAACCTTATGGCTGGTCGATCTGGTGACTGGACAAGTGAAGGCTCAGGTTTCAGAATATAACGGCCAAATTTCCAGAGGTGAAGATGTGATCTCGCGCATCGTCTATGCCAGCAAAGATCATGGAGACGAGGAATTGCGCGCTTTAGTTTTAGAGACAATCCACCAGTTGTTGGAAACCGCTTGTCGCCGCGTGGGGCATACTTTGCAAAGGGACGATAAAAAATTACCCTATTGCAACATTGTAAAAGTGGTGGTTGCAGGGAACAGCACCATGATGCATCTTTTCCTGAAGATACCAGCATCTAGCATTCGCCTGAGTCCTTTTGTTACCGCGGTGAATCACGTTCCATTGTTGACAGCAAAAGAAGTGGGTCTGGAAATCAATGCGGAAGCAACCGTGGATTGCCTGCCTGGGGTTGCCAGCTATGTCGGCGCGGACATCACCGCCGGCGTGCTTTCTTCAGGAATGGATGACACCGATAAAGTCACTTTGTTTATGGATGTAGGCACGAATGGCGAGATCGTCCTTGGCTCGCGCGATTGGCTGGTGACATGCGCCTGCTCTGCGGGACCCGCTTTTGAAGGCGCGGGTGTATTAAGCGGAATGCGCGCAACCAGCGGGGCAATTGAAGAGGTGTGGATCAACAGTCTGGATTATGAACCAAGTTATCGCGTGATCGGTGGAGGAAAGCCCAAAGGGATATGTGGCAGCGGTTTAATTTCCTTACTGGCTGAGATGTTCATGACCGGCGTTGTGGACAAAGGGGGGAACATCAATACCCAACTGAACACTCCTCGCGTGCGCGAAGGTGAGCATGGCATCGAGTACGTTGTTGCCTGGGCGGATGAGACAGAAGTGGGTAAAGACATCGTCATCACACATGTGGATATCGATAACCTCATCCGTGCGAAGGGGGCGATCTTTGCAGGTTATGAGGTGCTGGCTCAAAGCGTGGGTGTGCCCATGGAATTGATTGAACAGATGCTTATTGGCGGCTCATTTGGGAAATACATCAACGTGGAGAAAGCAATTCAAATTGGGCTTTTACCCGACCTTCCCTGGGAGAGGTTTAAATTTTTGGGCAATACTTCAGTGCGTGGTGCGTACCAGGCGCTGCTGCGCCGTAGCGATCGGGAAAGGATTACCGATATCGCATCGCGGATGACCTATATCGAATTATCTGCAGATAATTCTTTTTATGAAGCGTTTATGTCTGCATTGTTTTTGCCCCATACAGACTTGACGAAGTTTCCTAGTGTAAAATTAAATGGCACAGAGTAAACCGACTGTAAAAAAAGGATGGTGAAAAATGTATATTATCGGAGAAAACATTCACATTATTTCCGAAAAAGTCAAGAACGCACTTGCCAATCGGGACCGTGAGTTTTTCATGGAATTGGCCATCAAACAAGTCGAGGCAGGCGCCAACGCGTTGGACCTCAACCTTGGACCGCGAAAAAAGGATTGGGAGGAAGTGTTCCCATGGATCGTTGAAACGGTTGAAGCGGTTGTAGATGTGCCCCTCAGCTTCGATAGCACAAACATCGATGGCATCGAAGCGGGATTGAAGAAGGTCACTAAGGCTCAGCCGATCATCAACTCAACATCCGCCGAAGAGGAGCGCCTGGAAAAGGTGCCATTGCTCGCAAAAAAGTACGATACCAAACTGATTGCCTTAACCATGGGCAAAAGTGGCATTCCAGTATCAGCGGACGAGCGCGTCAATATCGCCCTGGAGAAATTGATTCCACGTTGTCTGGAAGTGGATTTTCCCATTGAAAATCTGATCATAGACCCCTTGGTGTTGACTGTTTCAGGCTGTCAGGAGTATTGCCCGGAATTGATCGAGGCGGTGCGCACCTTGCAGTTTGCCTGGGATCCACCCCCCATGGTTTCTGTGGGATTATCGAATGTCTCGAATGCCGTACCTCCGCAAAACCGCCCGCTGATCAACCGTGTGTATTGCGCCATGTTGATGGGCGCAGGACTGAAGATGATGATTGCGGATCCATTAGACCAAGAGCTGCGCGAAACGATCCGCATTGTTGAGCAGCGAGACGATTCATCCCCTATAGGAAGGCTTTATCTAAAGATTCACGATCGCATTGCCGCCATGGAGCAGCCAAAAGCGGAAGATGTGGATATGAGTGATCCAGAGCAGGTAAAAATCTGGAAGACGGTTCAAATCTTGCTGAATAAAGTCATTTATGCCGATTCTTATCTGGATCAATAGACCCAGCATATTTTTCGGAGAGATGATATAGGCTTCGGTCTGATCTGCCTGCGGCAAATCTTCCTTGGAGTGCCGCAGGCATTGTTTCTTACTGAAAGATTTGCATTCGATGAAAATTCGTGCTAAACTCATCTTTAGAAAATGTTGAGTGTTCGTGTTTTGCAGCTGGATTGTTTCCTTATATAGGGGCGGGGCATGATAATTTCCGTGAAATCGACAAGATATAGATTATAAAAGGAGGCCACATGAGTGAGCGCAAGAAGCTAACCATCCCGATGTTGTTTCAAAAAGCCGCTAACAATGAACCCATCACTTGGTTGACATGCTATGACTACCCCACGGCGTATCTACAAGAACAAGCTGGTGTGGATATGATACTGGTGGGTGATAGCCTGGGAATGACCATCTTGGGCTATGAGACGACCCTCCCTGTAACCATGGAGGATATGATTCGTCATAGTCAAGCCGTTCGTCGAGGAGCGCCGAATGTTTTTTTAGTAGGGGATATGCCTTATATGAGTTATCAGCCGAGCAACGAGACAGCTGTGCGCAATGCCGGGCGTTTCATGGCGGAGGCAGCATGTGATGCCGTAAAGCTTGAAGGCGGGGTTGAGATGGCAGATCGCATTCATGCCATTGTCCAAGCTGGAATTCCGGCGATTGGGCATCTGGGGTTGACTCCCCAAAGCGTCAGCGCATTAGGAGGTTTTCGAGTGCAAGGCAGAGGTGCTCAACAGGCGAAGCGCATCATCGATGCCGCTAAGGCATTAGAGCAGGCTGGGGCGTTCATGATCCTCTTGGAAATGGTGCCTGATCGCGTGTGTCAGTTGATCACAGAACGAGCAGATAATTGCCTGATTATGAGTCTTGGCTCTGGACCGTATGCCCATGGACAACTGCTCATTTTCCATGATATGTTTGGCCTCTACCCACGCTTCAAGCCCAAAATGGCCAAGATGTACGCAAATGCGGGCGAGTTGATCAAGAATGGATTGACGCAATATGTCCGGGAAGTGAGCCAGAGAGAATTCCCCCAGCCAGAAAATTGGTTTGGGATGAAGGATGAAGAGTACGAAGAGTTACTTAACCTTTTGAAATAAAGGTCAGGAGGCAGCGAAAATGCGCGATCAATTACGACAAAAGCTATCCATCCCTCAAGCCCGATTGGATGAGATCAACAGTGTGTTATTAGATCCATCGATGCAGGTCGTCGAACAATTCTTGGATGTGGTGGAACGATATGGCACACCTGAAGAGATTAATGCCAAAGCCAGGGTTGCCGGCGAGCTTTCCAACCTGATGCGTAAGGTGGAACAGGTAAAACCGGAATATCTCGAAAGTTTGCGTTGGTTGCAAAGGATGCGCGATGAAAAGGCATTTATCTCGGTGAGCGATTATCGCCGAAAGGTTTTGGGAGATAAAGCCAGCAAACTTTCGTTTAATGAAGACTTTGCCGTAACGCTTGAGATCAGCGCCTGCCAGTATTTCCCATGGGTCATCGCCATTGCTGAGAAAGCCATCGCGGACAAAAGCTTGATGCCTGGCCGGTTTATCAAGGTGCGTAAGATGAAAGAGCAGGAAGCCGATGGTGATCTACCGGCAATGGCCGCGGCGATGCAGATTATTGGGGCATCCTATGTCGAAACACTCGACACCAAAGGAACCGATGGCTCGAACGTCCATTTGGGAGGCCCAGAGACGATCACCGGCTATTTTGGTGGTGTTGGACAACCGAACACCCACGCGTTGAAGTGGTTGGATGAATTCCTGTATTATTACACCAATTATGGCGTACGGCAGGTGTTGAATATCAACCCGGGGACGGTATTGCTGGGTTATTTACTGCATCGCATTGGAGTGGATATCGAATTCAAAATCTCCGTATTCATGGGAAACGACAACCCATATGCTGCGCTATGGACATTGATTGGAGCAAAGCTGTTTTCCAGAGACGATGGAACATCTCCGTTGATTGGATTCAACTGGAGCAACTCGGTCAACAATCAAACGATGGAAATCACGGCGCAATTTCGGAAAGCATTAGGTTTCGAAAACGTGGTGCGCTTTGAGCATCATATCACCGAGACATGGAAGAGCATTGTGCGCCAGCCCTATAACCGCCGCGACGAACTCGTAGAGATTGCAGATCATGTTGCCAATATATCTGCAAAGCACGAAGGGGGGGACCCAGAAGTGGAACAGACATTGGCACATCCATCGGACATTTTGGACTATTTTCGCGAGAAAACCGAGGTCATCGCCTCGGGAGATTGGGAGCACTTGCAACACAATTTTATCGAGAAGTTCCTGGCGTTGAACAGAACGGCAAAGGCGCTGACGGAGCATGGGCTGACCTTTATCGCCGCGCAGCATGTACACCATCGATGAGCCAGTGGAGAGGTAGAGCGGGGCTATTCCTAAGCAAAATTGAATTATAAAAGAGGGTTGTCCAGCGCGAAGTGCTGAAATAGGCATGCGATTATCGAGGACAACCCTCTAGCTATTTTAGAATAAAATGCGCATAGCCATAAATCAAAATACAAATAGACACAACACCTCCGCGGTGCGCATTACCCCGAAACTACCGGATACCCTGCTTTGCGCCATTCCTTCAAACCACCAGCCATGCTGGTGACGTTCGTGAAGCCGGCCTGGAGGAGTAGGTCTCGGGCTGTCTTACTTCGATTTCCTGATCGGCAGACCACTACGATTTCTTGATCGCGTGGCAGTTCGTTCAAGCGCGCTTCCAATTCGTCTAGAGGGATCAAAGTAGTATTGGGGATATGATAATCCTGCCATTCCTCTAATGTTCTCACATCAAGGAGGAAAACTCCTTGCTGGTATTTTTCATAAGCCTGGAGAACGCTGATTTCGTTTTCATCAATTTGAGCCTGTGTACTGTCTAAGATAATACTGGTAATCCCCACAAGCGCAACGATGGCAATCAACACCAGCACCACAATCAAAATCCAATTTTTTTGTTTTCGTGGAGAAGTCTTCGTGTAGGGTGGCTTTTTCTTCTGGTCAGGCTTTCTGGTTTTAGCGGAGCTTTTACGGGTTGACTTAGATTTCTTTGGGCTCATTGATTTTCTCCATAATATTGAAAAATATTGCACAAATAATCATACATCGAATACGCCATCTTTTCAAGATACCTTGACGACTGTTATCCGTTGGATGAACCTTGACGCTCATCTAGGCGTATGGTAATATTCGTCCGCACGGTCCCGTGGTGTAGCGGCCAAACATGCGGCCCTGTCAAGGCCGAGATCGCGGGTTCGAATCCCGTCGGGACCGCCTTGAGTTTTTCAGTGCAGCCCAGATTCTTCTGGTCTGTTTTTTTTATTTGTACCTACAGCTTTTAGTCGCTTATTTCACCGGGTGGGAAGATGACATACACTTACCTTCACCAATAGCTGAGATAGTTGTGTTAAAATCCAATGCGATTCTGGTATCGTGGAGCGATGGAACATGACAAATGAGGAACTTGAAGACACGAGAATTTATCGTGTGGTGGTAAACCATGAGGAACAATATTCAATCTGGTTTGCAGATCGTGAGATACCTGAGGGTTGGCGTGCTGTGGGTATTGAAGGTTCCAAAGCGGAATGCCTGGCTTACATCGAAAAGGTATGGACGGATATGCGCCCTCTGAGTTTGAGAAAATGGATGGAAGCTCAAGAGGCAAGAGAACAATCCAATACTGAGAGCGACGCTTGACAACCATGTCTCTTTCGATAAACTTTCCATTGTAAGCCTCCTTTTGAAGCAGGAGTGATATCGTTGTTGAATATGAAAATTTCCAGATGGACGATCTGGCTTCTTATCTTTATTGCCTTCCTAAGCGCTTGTAATGTGTTTAATGCTGGGCGCAATGATCATGCCACAGCAACTGCGGCGCTCCCTTCTCCGATGGTGTACATCACCCATGCTCCGGACGCTCGCCTGAGCCTGCAAAAGTTTTTCCAGGCGTGGAAGGAGTTTGATTATCGTGCGATGTACCAGTTGGTTGCTTCCTCTTCTCAAAGTCAAATCCCAGAAGAGGATTTTGGGGCGAGGTACGCGCAATTTGCGGCAGAAGTCGCATTACAGGAAGTTACTTTTGAAGTATTGGACTTTCTCCAGAAAGCTGAGGAGAGCGAAGCACACCTTCGCCTTCGTTATCAGTCAGCGGTAATCGGCAGCTTCGAAAGAGAAGTCGCCGTCAAAATGGTTTTGGAACACGGCGCCTGGCGGGTTATTTGGGATGCAACCCTAATGATGCCCGAATTGGTCAATGGGAATTATGTGCGCATGGACCGAGAAATTCCGAGGCGAAGGAGCATTTTCGATCGGTATGGCAATCCTCTTGCAGCGCAAACGGATTCGCTTGCCATCGGCGTTTGGCCTGATTACATTGATTTAGAAGACGATGGAGGTTTATTGGGTTTGCTGGCACGATTGACAGGGATCAAAGCCATCACGCTCAGTGGTTGGATCGAAGAAGCTGAACCAGGAGCTTACCTCCCCATTGCCGAGATACCTGCAGATAGCGATCCTGAGCGCATTGAAATCCTCAAAACCTATGGTGCAGTGGTGACTTCTGAGTACACTTCCCGTTTGTATTATGGCAATGGTATTGCTCCTCATGTGGTAGGTTATGTCAGTGCCATTCAACAAGAGGAACTCAATGATTATTTGCGCAGAGGCTATCGAAGCGACGAGAAGGTTGGCCGTAAAGGCATTGAGTTATGGGGTGAGGAAATCCTTGGAGGCACGCGAGGAGGCACGCTTTATGTGTTCAACCCTGAAGGGAAATATGTGGCTCAGATTGGTTCTGCGGCGAGTCGCCCAGGGGAGGATATCTATACTACTTTGGACAGTGCTCTCCAGGCGGGTGCACAAAAGGCTATGTCGGTTTTCAATGGCGCGATTGTGGTCATGGAAGTCGACACAGGCAGGGTCTTGGCGATGGTTTCTACGCCCGGCTTCAACCCCAATGCCTACCAGACGGAGAATTACAACTGGAGTTCGTGGCTCGACATCCTGTTGAATGACCCAAACACCCCCCAATTTAATCGCGCCGCGCAGGGTCAGTACCCATTGGGTTCGGTTTTTAAACTCGTGACGATTGCCGCAGCACTGGAAAGTGGAAGGTATGTCGCAGAGACGCAATATGAATGTGGTTATGTCTGGGAAGAGTTGCCGGGCTTCCCACGCTATGATTGGACGTATGAGCATTATCAAGAAGATGGCATTACACGGCCCAGTGGATTGTTGAACCTCAAAGAGGGATTAATCCGATCCTGCAACCCGTTCTTCTGGCACATTGGTTTGGATTTATACAATCAGGGCTTGGGCACAGCCATTTCAGATATGGCAAGAGGGTTTGGCTTGGGAAGTAAAACGGGTATCGAAGTAATCGAAGAGGAAGCAGGAAGGATTCCGGATCCCCAAAGCCAGGTAGAGGCTATCAACCTGGCGATTGGTCAGGGGGATATGTTGGTCACTCCATTACAGGTGGCGCGGTTTGTGGCGGCAATTGCTAATGGAGGCACGCTGTACCGCCCTCAACTGATCGAACGCATTCAGGGTGAAAGTGGTGCTGTTTCCTTTCAATTTACGCCTGAGGTGCAGGGAAGTTTGCCCGTTTCCCCCGAAAATTTAAAAATCATTCAAGAGGCAATGTTGGGTGTCATTCGCAGTCAGATTCCAGAAGGGACGGCTTATCGAGTGTTCACTGGTTTGGACATACCAGTAGCAGGTAAGACAGGCACAGCCACCTCTTCGGACTTCGACGAACCGCATGCCTGGTTTGTGGGCTATACATTTGCTCACCGCGAAGACAAACCCGACATTGCTATCGTCGTGATTGCAGAAAAAGCTGGCGAAGGAGCAGAAATCGCGGCTCCGATCTTTCGCCGAATTGTGGAACTCTACTTTTACGGTGCTCCACGCAAGCTTTATCGTTGGGAAGCGGCGTTTGATGTTACCAAGTCTCCGACTCCGATTATCACCGAAACACCGACACCCCAACCATAAAGATGCTTCTGTGGATAACCAAGAACCTTGGGGATGATGCGATGCTCCATCCCCAAGGTTGCTAGGCACCTGTCATCCACCCAGGGCGCCGAGTATGCTCGCTGCGCCCAAACCTAAAGCCCCAAGCACAATCCCAGAGATCAATGTGATAATAAAGCTGACTACCCAGCCTATTACCACGGTAACAATCGTCGGTAACCAATCCAGGTCCAAGGCTTCCTTGACCGCAACCAACCAAGCAATAAATCCAAGGATTGCTGCGGCGATCGTGACCGGGGAGAGTAGGCATACCAGGGCAGGTGAAATGGCTGCGAGAATGGCTAAAACCCCGACGCCGTTCCATACATATGCCAATCCCATCACGCGAACTAACTCGGAGAAGTCGGTTTGCGCCTTGAAAAGTGCTTTGCCCACGAGACCGATAACCCAAGCAGCAAAAGCGAAGCCAATCAGGGCGAAAACCGCGCCTACAATGGCGCCTAATATCCAGCCCATTAATCGGTTATTCTGGAGAAGGCCAACTCGGCTGCCCAATTGATTTAGAAAGGCAATCAGAGCCACTAACAACCATGCAGAAGAAGTAAAGGAGGCATCATTCTCTACCTCTGCATATATATCTTTACGAAAAGTAAGTGCGCCGATGATACGATTGAACAACATACGAATCTCCTCTCTTTGGTAATGATTTGAAAATAGGGGTGCTGACGCATATTAAAATAAAAAACACTTTAGGCAAAGGTTCGTTTCGCTCCTCTAGTCATTAAATTTAGTGTGCGACTTTATAGAGAAATAGCGCTCCAATTGGATGACCGCCTGATCCACCGTTTGGGCAAAGGTCAGCAAGGAGCGCTGATTTTCGGGGATATACGCTCCCAATTGTTCGAATAAGGTCTTGAAGGTGCGTTCCCAGCCTGTCCCGACGAGGATGAGCAGGCGAGGAGGCAAGGCTGCAGTAATGAGCTGCGTCCAGGTAAAGGCGATTTCGGTCAATGTGCCCGCGCCACCCGGAAGGGCGATAGCTGCATCGCTTTTTTCAACCAGGGCATACAGGCGTTCTCGCACAGTGGGGAAACGCCATTCCTCCTTGATCCAAGGATTGGGCTTGACTGGTCTCCAGCGTTCGATTTCATCGCTCGTCACACCAATGATATGCGCGTGATGTTCCGCAGCGCCACGCGAGACAGCTTCCATGCTGCCAATGTACCCTCCAGTGAGCACGGTATAGCCCAATTGGCCTAAACGGCGACCTAGAGCAAGGGCTTGGGAATAATCTAGGTCATCGGTAAGGGAACCGCCAAACACCGCCACGCGTTTTTTCATTCCTCATCCCTGTCCCATGAGCGTTGATAATTTTGGGCTAATTTTTCTAAGATTGCACTTTCCAAGTCGATTTCTGCCAGGCTGGCAATTTGAAGCAGATATAATGCCACATCTGCAAGCTCTCCTCTTAATGAGGCGGGTTGACGAGGTGCTTCTCCCCATTGAAAATGCTCTAAAACCTCGGCGGCTTCCAGGCAAAGGGAAATTGCCAGATTGCGCAAGGTTTGTGGACGGGGGCTCTCTGGTTGATACCATCCTTGTGAGGCGACGAAGCGATGCATTTCTTGAGTGAGTTCAGCAAGATCCATGCGTTGATTATACCAACGCATATGTGCTCGTTCTCAACCGATACCCGCTAAGATGGATGGAATATGTCAAACTATGTTGTTTGTATCTTCGAGCAGTTTTAGAAAGGCATCTACTACCGTGGGGTCGAAATGCTTGCCCGCCTGCTCTTTTAGATAAGTCAGGATCATGTGTTCGTCCCACGCCTGGCGATAGGGTCGTTTCGAGCGCAAAGCATCCCATACATCGACGACGGCAAAGATACGCGCTGCCAGGGGAATCTCTTCGCCTTTCAAGCCATAGGGATAACCGCTTCCGTCCCATTTTTCGTGATGATAACGCGGAATGTCTAATGCAGGTTGGAGGAACTCGATGGAAGAAAGCATCTCGTAGGCTTTCTGAGGGTGTTGCCGGATGATGGCATTTTCATCTTCGTTCAACTCCCCAGGTTTCTTAAGCACGTGATCGGGGATGGCCATCTTGCCAATGTCGTGCAGCATAGCACCTCGATAAATGTGCTCCATTTGTTCCTCAGGCACGCCCAAGGCACGTGCCAGGCGTAAGGTCATCTCGGTGACGCGTTGAGTGTGACCTTGCGTGTCTTGGTCGCGCAACTCTAAGACGCGAGACCAGCCTTCTAGCGTGGCGTCGTAGGCGCGAATGAGCCGCGCATGGCTCGCCTCCAGATCGTTGAGCAGACGAGCATTGTAAATCGCAATCGAAGCTTGTGTCGCCAAGGCTTCTAGGAATTGCAACCATTCGTTGTGAGGTTGGATGGGCTGGCGGTGGAACACTTCCAGAACACCGATGACTTCGTCTTTGTTCGTTAGAGGCACGGCGTAATACTCATCAAACGATTCCTGAGCGAAATCTTCCGAGCGATCAAATGCAGTAGGATGGGATTTCAACTCTGGGATATGGATAACCATCCTTTTCTGCGCAGCTTTCCCCGCATAGCTTTCCCCAAGCTTGAGGCGTGTATGTTTCAAGGCAGGTGTATTGAAACCTACCTCAGCCGCAAATTCCAATGTTTGTTCCGTTGAATTTAGCAGGAGCACATCGGCTGCGTCCACACCTAATTGGTGGCGTACTTGGTCGAGAAGCACAGCCAATGTTTCGTTTAGATTGCGCTTTGTGGTGATGGCATGGTCAATGTCTTTGAGTGCTGCCAGGCGCTCTAAGCGTTTTTGGGCTTCTACATATAGGCGAGAATTCTCCAGGGCAATGGCGACTTGGTTTGCCAGAGATTGGAGGAATTTACAATCCTCTTCGTCAAAGGCATATGGGCGGAAGGATTGGACCGAAATCACCCCTATCAAACGGTTTTTTGCCAAAAGGGGTACACCGACCCAAGATTGCGCCGGGCGCCCGGTGTGTCGTGGTGTAGCCGGTAGGGAGTTTTTACTCATGTCCTCGACAAGCAAAGGCGCGCGGTGCTTCATGATCCAACCCGTTAAACCTCCCTCGTCGATGGGTAAAACCAGGTTTTCTACTTCTGTGAGGTGCTCGCCCTCTTCGATGGCTAAAGCGATTTGTAGTGTGTTATCGGTTGAATCGTAAAATGCCACCATAAAGGTGTCTGGGTGAAGTAGTTCGAGGATTTGGGTAGCTACCTGTTCGAGAAGCTCTCCCTGGTCGAGCAATCCTGTAATCGCCAGGGAGATGTGATTCAGGCTGAGCAATTGAGAGTACCTTTGTTGGGTCTGCTCTAATAAGCGGATGCGCTCAATCGCGGTCGCTAAATGGCTGGCAATGGTGGTCAGAAATTGTTCCTCGTGTTCGGAAAAAGCATCTAATTCTGGGCTTTCCACATTGATCACGCCAATGACATGATGGTTTACCACCAAAGGCACAGAAAGTTCAGAGCAGGTATCTGCATTGACCATCAGGTATTTGGGGTCTCGCCTTGTGTCGTTGACGCGTCGTGCTTTGCGTTCGAGCGCAACTTGCCCACTGATACCGAAACCTACAGGGATTTTGGATTGTTTGGATTCTTCTGAAATGCCATGATAGGAATGATGGGGTCGGAGGTATTGATTACGTTCATCGAGGAGCAGCACCCCACAGTGATGCGGAAAAAGAGTCTGGCTGAGGATTTGCGTGACGCGGTGTAGAAGCTCATCGACTGATGTGGCTTCTACACTTGCCAGGGAAATACGATGCAAAATGCTCAATTCAAGAAGCTGACGATCGGGGTGAGCGTTTGTTGAAGTGTGCATTTACAAAATCCGATTTCCTTTTTTTGAGATTTTCGCCTTACACCGACCCGATAGTATGCACCTAGAATTGAATATCACAGACACACAACCATGCCACCAAGCACTGGTACGCATGGTGTGCATCTCATTGTCAGACAACTCTCCGAGCATGATTATACGGAAAGGGGAGACAAAATGGAATAACAAAAAGGTAAGGTAAGGGGGGGTTTTTACGCTTTTCTTACGCTTTACATAGGGTTGGTTTAGTTTAATGGTAAGATTTTAGCACCTGGAGAGCGGTACGTGCAGAGGCGCGTTGTTGGGGATGCCAGCCATTCTCTTCAGCCATGCGCTTAAGATGGACAAGCACGGCTTCTTTCTCCTCAGCGGATAGCGTATGGAAAGCTGCCAGGATGCGCTCGGGTTGTCGCGAAAGAAGCGCTGCCCAAAAGGTTTCCAGGTCATCAAGGTGGTCCTCTGTCGAAGGATGCATGGATTATCAGCTGACGATG
Organism: Anaerolineae bacterium; assembly: GCA_037439525.1. Taxonomy (GTDB): domain Bacteria; phylum Chloroflexota; class Anaerolineae; order Anaerolineales; family UBA4823; genus JBBIVW01. Next base: position 138,127 of record JBBIVW010000001.1, on the reverse strand, counting down.
GTCGCTTTTCTTCTGAGCTGACACGGGTGGCCTGAAGTCATAATTCCAGATGGATTTTATCATCGAAAAAAGTCACATCTCTCTTCCTTCGAACACGCTTCCTTATGGTAGAGTTAATATAAGATACATCAAAGGACATAAATCACTTTTGCAGGTTTTGTGCAAATGCACGTCATTCTCACCCACGAACAAGCGGATTTCGACGCCCTGGCTTCGTTGTTAGGGGCGCATTTGCTCTATGACCAGGCGATACCCGTCTTGCCGAGGCGCATCAACCGCAATGGACGCGCCTTTCTGGCACTCTACGGCATGGAGTTTCCTTTTGTGGACCCGCGCGACTTGCCAGACGAAGCGATCGAAACTGTGTTCCTTGTCGATACCCAATCTATGGTCAGCTTGCGAGGCATGCACGCGAAGACACGCGTGCATGTCATTGACCACCATCCGCGCAAAGAGGTGTTGCCGGATGATTGGGCGGTAACGACAGTGGAATTAGGGGCAACCACCACGCTGCTCGTAGAAGCATTGCAGGAACGCAATGGCTTGCTTTCGCCGATCCAGGCGACCTTACTGCTATTAGGCATTTATGAAGACACCGGTTCATTGACCTATACACGCACTCAGGCGCGAGACTTGCGCGCGGCTGCCTTCCTGCTCGAACAAGGTGCCAGCCTGGAAATTGCTTTGAATTTCCTCAACCATCCTCTTTCTGAAGCTCAGCAGGAAATATACGCTCAATTGCGTCAAAACGCGAAGAGCTACCACATCCATGGTCACACGGTCATCGTTGCCTGCGGTGAAGCCGTGGAGATGGAGGAAGAAATCTCGAGTATTGCCCATAAGCTGCGGGATTTGCTCGACCCGGATGCGTTGTTTCTGTTGGTAAATACCCGTGGTGGTGTTCAGTTAGTGGCGCGCTCCAGCGTGGAACAGATTGACGTTGCGGAAATTGCCGCGGTGTTCGGGGGAGGTGGTCACGAGCGAGCTGCGGCGGGGTTGATTCGGGGTCGCTCTTTGGAAACTTTATGCCATGAACTGGTGGAAGCCTTGCCACAGTTTGTACGCCCGGGGCTAACTGTAGCGGAAATCATGTCGCGCGATCCGAGAGTGCTGCATGCGGAGATGCCGGTTGCAGAAGCAGCGCAATGGATGCAGCGCTACGGTTATGAAGGCTTCCCAGTAGTACGCGAAGGCATGGTGGTTGGCCTATTGACGCGTCGCGCGGTCGATCGCGCCCTGAGCCATAAGCTGAACCTCACGGTGGGTAGCTTGATGGATAGCGGGGCGTATCATGTCCATCCACAAGATTCCATTGAACGCCTTAAACGCGTGGTCACCGAGTCGGGATGGGGGCAGATTCCGGTCCTGGATGAAGAAAACAAGAACGTGATTGGCATTGTTACGCGTACCGACTTGCTCAAAACCCTCACACCGGCGCCTCAACTCCCTGGGCGCATCAACCTTGCCGCGCGTCTGGAAAAAGCTCTGCCGGAAGACCGCCTGAGGTTGTTGAAGACCGTGGCTGAAATGGCGCGCCAACAAGGCGCAGCCCTGTTCATTGTTGGAGGGTTTGTCCGCGATCTGCTATTGGAGCGCCCTAGCTTGGATTTTGACCTGGTCGTAGAAGGAGATGCCATTGCTCTAGCGCAGGCGCTTGCTCGGAAATATGGCGGACGGGTCACAAGCCATGCACGTTTTGGTACGGCAAAATGGCATCTGCGCTTGGGAAATCCCCCCAGTGCATTGCGCGCCAAAGGTTTAGAAACGGTGGATTTGGTCTCGGCGCGCACAGAGTTCTATACGCATCCTAGCGCATTGCCCACCGTTGAACGCGGGAGCATCAAACTGGACTTACATCGGCGTGATTTCACGATCAACACCCTGGCTTTACGTCTGGATGGGGCCCATTATGGTGAGTTGCATGATTATTGGGGAGGGTATGAGGATTTGCGCACGGGTCTGGTGCGCGTGCTGCATTCGCTTTCTTTTGTGGACGACCCGACACGCATTTTAAGGGCGATCCGCTTTGAGCAACGTTTCGATTTTCAGGTCGAAGAGCGCACCATGCAGTTAATGATGGAAGCGCGCAACTTGATTGAGCGACTATCCGGGGATCGCATCCGCCACGAATTGGATCATATTCTAGAAGACGAAGCTGCATCTAAGATCATGAGACGCTTGTTCCAGCTCGGTTTGTTAAGGCATATCCACCCTGAATTAACCTGGAATGAACGAATAGAAGCACGCTTCACCCGGTTATATACCAGTGACCCCGAGGAGATTTGGGAATTAGACACAGCACGTAAAAATGTGCCTTTGCCACGTTCCTTGGGATATGTTTTGTGGTTGATTGAGCTAACACCTCAGGTTGCGCTGTCTGTGTGCCATCGTTTGAAACTCTCTGCATTGATGCAGCGTGTTGTGGTCGATGCCTGCCGCCTGTGGCAAAGCCTGCCTTCGTTGGAGTCTTCCCCGATCAGCGCGTGGGTTTCTGCGCTTGAAGAAACGCCGGCGATGGCTCGTTATGCCGTGTACCTGGCTTTGCCCGAAGGCGAGGCGCGCCAAAAATTATGGGAGTACGCAGCGAAATGGCGGCATGTACAACCCATTATGGACGGAGAAAGCCTAAAGGCGATGGGCCTGCCTCCTGGTCCATCCTACCGTGCCATCCTGAAAGCGCTGCGGGACGCGTGGCTGGATGGTAAGATACGCACGCCGGAAGAAGAAAGACTCTGGATTGAAAAAAAGCTACAAGAGGTTTGAATTGGCATTGACGCAGGTTCGCTCTTTAGCGCTTTTACGCATCCGCCCGCTTATCGAAAAAGATTTACCCGCGCTGGAGTGGGAAGGTGAATATCTGCATTTTCGTCGACTTTATCGACAGATTTATGAAGATACTTTTCGTGGGAAAGCGCTGATGTGGGTTGCCGAATGGCATGGAGTGGGGGTGATTGGGCAGTTATTTGTCCAACTTTCCGGCATCCGAGGCGAATTGGCTAATGGAGTTGATCGCGCCTATATATTTGCAGTACGCATCAAGCCGGCTTTCCGCGGCAGAGGCGTGGGCACGCGTTTGTTGGAGATTGTGGAGGCGGACCTGCTTCGGCGCGGAGTGCAAACCGTGACGCTCAATGTGGCGAAGGACAACCAAGAGGCTCAGCGCTTTTATCGCCATCTAGGGTATCGCATCGTGGCGGATGAACCAGGTCGCTGGTCATACATTGACCATATGGGAAGGCGTCGCTATGTAACGGAACCTTCCTGGCGCATGGAAAAGAACCTCGTGCTTCTAAACACCACTCTTTCGAAGGGCGTTTGATCGAAAGTTAAATCTCCCTGAGAGATATTCTTTTTCACATTTAAACCTTGTCAGCGAGAAGACATTATGCTAAAATAATCACCGACTGGCACAGCCGGTCAAGAGCTATATTGTGTGCATTGAAAAGTGGGTGCCCCCCACTTTTCTTAATGTCACACCCAGAAGATGGAACGACAAAGGTTCAATTGGAGTAATCAAAAGCATGAAGAGCGAGTTTGTCCTGGCGTTCAATGAATTAATCGAAAGCAAGCAATTGCCGCGCGAAGTAGTGCTCAGCGCGTTAAAAAAAGCCCTTGAGACTGCGTATCGCAAGCATGTGAACATCTCAGAATCGCAATTGGTCGAGGTGGAAATCGACATGCAGAGCGGCGCAGTGACCATCTTTGCCGAAAAAGAGGTGGTCGATGAAGTGCAGGATGAGCGCACTGAGGTCACGTTAGAGGAGGCGCGGCGGTTTAATAAAAACGCCCGACTTGGGGATATTGTCGTTGTCGAAACGACCCCGGCAAACTTCGGAAGGGTGGCTGCACAAACCGCCCGCCAGGTGATTCAACAACGCATCCGCGAAGCAGAGCGCGATGAGCAATTCGAATATTTCAGCAAACAGGTGGGAGAGATCATCAGCGGCGTGGTGCAAGCGATCACATCCAATGGATTGACCATCGGCTTGGAAAAACGTGCCGAAGGGTTGATGCCGCGTAGTCATATGATCCCAAACGAGAAGTTGCGCCTGCATGACCGCGTGCGTGCTTTATTGTTGGAAGTGAAGAACGACCCTCGTGGGCCGGAAATTATCCTATCCCGCGCGCACCGCAACTTCCTACGTCGCCTTTTGGAAAACGAAGTGCCCGAAATTTATCATGGCATGGTGGAGATCCGCTCTATTGCTCGCGAGCCGGGATATCGTTCCAAAGTGGCTGTGGTTGGACTGCAACCAGGTATTGATCCGGTGGGGGCTTGTGTGGGCATCCGCGGGGTGCGTATCCAAGCCATCGTGCGCGAGTTGCACAATGAGAAGATCGATGTCATTGAGTGGAGCCAGGATGCTGCGGCGTATATCGCAAAGGCGCTCAGTCCGGCGCGCGTCGCCGGGGTGTATTTACAGGAGTATGCCGCCGAAGCCAAAACGGCTACGGTTGTCGTTCCCGAAGATCAACTTAGCCTGGCGATTGGACGCGATGGCATCAATGCACGCTTGGCAGCCAAGCTTACCGGTTGGCGAATTGACATCAAAAGCCTTCCTGAGGCAGTATCCGATGCGCTTTTCAAGTTGGCTAATGACCCGCGTTATTCGGAAGTGGCACGCATCGAGTCCGACACGATTCCTCAAGTAGAAGCCATTATGACCAAGAAGGCGGAAGGTCGTCCGGTAACCCCAGAGGAATATCAGGTGCTTTCTCAGTTTGTCGATCGCGTGGAGCGCAGTCTACTGATCCTGGAAGAAGCCACCGCCCGCCGGCAAGAAGAACAAGAACGCATTGCCCGAACCGGAATCCCCAAATCTGCATTTGAAATTCCGTTGGCTGAGTTTGAAATCTCCGATCGCGTCTTCAACGTGATCTCGGAGGCTGGATTTCCAACAGTAGGCGATCTAATGGTGCAGATGAAACTCGATCCAGACCGCATCTTGGCGCTGCATGGTATGGGACCGAAAGGGTTGAAGGAGTTGCAAGAGGCTTTAGACGCGCTGGAATCCCGGTTGAAATTAGAAGAAGAGATGGCTGCACCCATGCTCGAAGAGATCGAACCCACCGCGGGGATCCCCATGCCAGTAGAATCCGAACTTGCGAAGGTAGAATCTGCCGCAGAAGAAGCTCCTCTTGCTGAAGGTATCGAAGAAGAAGTCGTTGTGCCTGAAGCGATTCCCGAACTCGAAGAGGTGCCTTCTGCTGAATTGGCCGGTGAAGGTTTGGAGCTGGTCGCTGAAGCAGAGGTAGCAGAGCCGTTGGAACTGGTCGAAGACCATGCCAAAGCATTAGAAGACCTGTTTACCATGGAACCTGAAGAGTTTGAGGTCGATTTCTTGGAAGACGAAGAATCCGAAGACGAAGAAATCGATGAACAAAAGCTGCGCAAGCGCAAGAAGAAGAAAAAGGGACGCCGTTTCGTTGAAATTGAATACGACCCAGAGCAAGACTTCTCCCTGGCGAGGAAGAAACACAAGCGGGGAGAGGATGACTGGGTTGATTGGTAGGTAAGTGATCACAGGAGGTTGAAGGCAACAGGTGCCCAAAAAACCTGCGAAAACGAAAAAAGTGCCCCTGAGGACTTGTGTGGGTTGTCGGCAGGTCTTACCGAAGAGGTCATTGATCCGTGTGGTGCGTTCGCCCAACGGGGTGATCATTGACCCAAGCGGAAAAGCCAAGGGACGCGGGGCTTATGTGCACGATAGACGCGCGTGTTGGATCCGTGCGCTCGAAGGGAATCTGGCACGTGCTTTGAAGTGCGAAATAAGCGGTGATGAAAGACACATGCTCGAAGCCTTCGTGCAAAGCCTCGCTGAAGAAGAACCCGATGGACAACCCCACGAAAGCCAATCATCAGGCGATGGATTTTGATGTGTCGCATGGCAAGTATGTAGATATGTCAGATACACAATAACCGACTTGCCATAATATGCATCACCTGACCGGCTCATCGGGGCACATGATAACCATTATGAGTGGAGGTGCCACATGAGCGATAACGGTCAAAATGCTAAATTGATCGAACTCCCGGCGATGATCACCGTACGGGAGCTCGCAAAGGCGATTCAAACCAGCCCGATTGAGGTGATCAAGAATCTGATGGCGAACGGGGTGATGGCAAGTATCAACCAACAAATCGATTTTGAAACTGCAGCCATCGTCGCGGCAGAGATGGGTTACGAAGCTGTGATGCATCAGGAAGAAACCCCCGAAGAGGAAGGGGAAGTGCCATTATGGCGCACGATTTTAGCCGAGGAAGACCCGACTAAATTGCAACCCCGTCCTCCTGTAGTGACGATTTTAGGGCATGTAGATCATGGGAAGACTACATTATTGGATGCGATTCGTCATACCAACGTCGCTGAGGGAGAAGCAGGTGGTATCACCCAGCATATTGGCGCCTATCAAGTGGAACACAAAGAGCGTCTCATTACTTTTTTAGATACGCCTGGTCACGCCGCGTTTACGTCTATGCGCGCGCGTGGTGCACAAGGTGCGGACATCGTCGTACTGGTGGTTGCGGCAGATGATGGCGTTATGCCACAGACAAAGGAAGCGATTGCACATGCCAAAGCGGCGCGAGTGCCCATTATCGTTGCACTCAATAAAATCGATAAACCCAACGCTGACCGAGAGCGCACCATGCAACAGCTTGCCGAAGTAGGCTTAGTGCCGGATGCTTGGGATGGGGATACGATTGTTGTTCCGATCTCAGCGAAGAAGCGCGTTGGTTTGGACGATTTGTTGGAAGCCATATTGTTGATTGCGGATTCGATGAAGATTCGCGCCAACCCACAAGGGAAAGTCTTTGGCACAGTGATCGAAGCAGAGCTTGACCGCACGAAAGGTGCTATCGCCACCCTGTTGGTCCAAAATGGAACACTGCATAGTGGCGACATCATTGTAGCTGGACATGCTTATGGTCGCATCAAGGCGATGTTCAATTATCGTGGCGAGATGGTCACCCAAGCCGAACCGTCAACGCCGGTTTCGGTGATGGGTTTGAATGATGTGCCTTCGGCAGGCGAGTTGTTTGAGGTGTATGAATCCGAACGCCAGGCACGTGCCGTTATACAGGAGCGCGTGCAGAAAGATCAGGAGCAGGCTGGGAAAAAGACTGGCCTCTCGTTGGAGCAAATTTTTGATAAGTTCAAAGCGGGCGAAGTCAAAGAGCTCAACCTGATTGTCAAAGCTGACGTGCAAGGCTCCCTTGAACCCATTGTCTCGTCATTGAAAGAACTCGGCACCGGGGAGATCAAAATCAACATCCTGTATGCTGAAACGGGCAACATTGGCGAAAACGATGTGATGTTGGCTTCGGCTTCGAACGCTATTGTCATTGGCTTCAATGTGCAGGCGGATATGGCCGCGCGACGCCTGGCAGAAGCAGAGCATGTCTCCATTCGCTTGTATGATATTATCTATAGGCTCACCGAAGATATCGAAAAAGCGCTCAAAGGGATGCTCGAACCAGAAAAGGTCGAAAATGTGGTTGGCCATGCTCAGGTTAGAGCCGTTTTCCGCATCTCGAAGGTTGGGAATGTGGCTGGGTGTTATGTCACAGATGGCGAAATACGGCGCAATGCCCAGATTCGGGTGCTGCGCGACGGGGGGAAGATCTTCGAAGGTGCTATCGCATCTTTGAAGCACCACCAAGAGGATGTTACCGAAGTGCGCGCTGGTTTTGAATGCGGTATTGCATTAAAGAAGTTCGATGATTTTCATCAGGGAGATATTTTAGAGTGTTTTATGGTGGAGATAGCGCAGGCTAATTAACCGTTATTTTATCAAGCATAAGGAAGATCGAGATGGTTTCGAAATTACGCGCTGAGCGCATATCCAATCGCATCCACCGTGAATTGATGGAGCTCCTGCGATGGGAGGTAGCCGACCCTCGCTTGGAAGGAGCTTATGTCACCGATGTGGTGGTGGATCGTGAGCTGGCCTGTGCGCAAATATATGTTTCTGTTCCGGAGGGGGATGAACGATGGAAGGAGGTCTTCGCTGCGCTAAAGCACGCGCGTGGCTTCTTGCGTAAACAACTCGCCGCGCGCATCCCATTGCGCACGTTTCCACAGTTGCGCTTCCATTGGGATGGCACACCCCAACGAGCCGAACGCATCGAAGCATTGATCGCCAGCCTGCACACCACAGATGATGCCCTAACCTCCCTTGATGTAGAAGGTGAATTGGATGAGGAAGAGCAACGACGATAAGCGATTGCGCCAGGAAATCGTTCAAGAGCTCATCGCGGCGCGCAGCGTGCTGCTCATTTCGCATGTTCGCCCTGACGGAGACGCGATCGGTTCGCTATTGGGATTGGGGTTGAGTTTGAGAGAGTTGCGCAAACGGGTCTGCATGGTTTCCCCTGATGGCGTGCCGCGCCATCTGACTTTTCTCGAAGGAAGCCAGGAGATCAAAAGAGAACCTGAAGGTGATTTCGAACGTATTTGTGTTTTGGATAGCGCTGATTTGCAAAGGATCAATACCGTGCTGAGGCGATTTGCTCAAGTGGATATCAACATTGATCACCATGTGACCAATGAGGGCTTTGCACGTTTAAATCTGATAGACGCACAAGCTGCCTCGACAACCGAGGTGCTCACGGAATTGCTTACGGAAGGGGAGCTGCCGATCACCCAGGCGGTGAGCGAGGCGCTACTCACCGGTATCGTCACGGATACGATTGGATTTCGCACTTCGAATGTGACACCGAAAACATTGCGCCAGGCAGCGGTTTTGATGGAAAAAGGCGCGCCGTTAGCCCGCTTGTATCAACTAGGATTGATACGACGCACATTCGATGAAGCCTTGCTTTGGGGCGCAGGTTTGGTAAAATTACAACGCCAGGATCGCCTGGTGTGGACTGCCATTACGCTCGATGATCGGCGGAAAGCGGGCTACAACGGGAAAGACGACGCTGACCTGGTCAACATGTTGACGACTATCGAAGGCGCGGATATTGTGGTTGTTTTTCTGGAGCAGCCCCAGGGGAAGGTTAAGGTGAGCTTGCGAGCACGTGCAGGCTTCGATATATCGGGTATTGCGCGGCACTTTGGCGGCGGTGGACATGCTGCGGCTGCGGGTGCCGAATTGTCTGGTTCAATGGAAGAGGTGCAAAAAATCGTATTGGATGCGGTTCAACCCATTTTGCAAAACAATTCTAATCAAACGAGATGAGGACATGAATAATAATATGGAAAGGGAAAACATAAAAAACGTCGTTTCAGGGGTCTTTGTCATCGACAAGCCGGTAGGTATGTCCTCCCATGATGTCGTCCAAATCGTACGCAGAGGCACTGGAATTCGACGCGCAGGTCACACAGGAACACTTGACCCACGTGCTTCTGGGGTGTTGGTGGTCTTATTAGGACCAGCGGTGCGGCTGAGTGAGTTTGTTTCTGCATCGGATAAAAGTTATCAGGCCACGATTCGTCTGGGGGCATCCACCAATACCTACGATGATGAAGGTGAAATCATTAAGACCATGCCGTTTGAAAACATCACCGAAGAGAAGTTCAATGAGATACTGCAACAATTCATCGGCGAGATCGAACAAATCCCCCCAGCGCACTCGGCCATAAAGGTAAAGGGACGCCCTGCATATGAAATGGCGCGCGAAGGAGAGGAAATCAGCCTCGAACCTCGCAAAATCCAGGTGTATTCCTTAGAGGTGTTGGAATGGAACCCGCCAGAAGTGGTGGTGGACGTACAGTGCTCTTCTGGCACTTATGTCCGCTCCCTGGCAAATGATTTGGGGGAGGCATTAGGGACAGGTGCATACCTGGTTGGGCTGCGCCGAACGAAAAGCGGTCAATTCACCTTGCGCAACGCGGTGCCTCTCCGCAGGCTACAGGAAGCATTCCTGACCGGTGATTGGTACAAATATCTCATCCCAGCTTCTGAAGCGCTTTCCGATTGGCCGACTTTGGAGTTGGACGCGGAGCAGGTGGATTTGATCATCCATGGCCATCGCATCCCGGCAAAACCTGGCGAGACAGGTTGGGCTCGGGCGATCAGTCAGCAGGGAGATCTGGTTGCTCTGGTCGAGGTCGATGAAGCTACCGGCGAGTGGCAGCCGCGCAAGGTGTTCTTCCAGACATAAGCGCTCATCGAACGATGGCACATTTTCGCTCTTTAGATGAGGTTCGCCTCGAAGGCGCCTGGCTCACCATAGGCTCGTTTGACGGTGTGCACTTAGGGCATCAAAGCGTGGTACGGCAGCTTGTCGAGCAGGCGCACCTCCACGCCTCTCCTGCCGTGGTGATCACTTTTCATCCACATCCTGCATTAGTTTTAGGCAAACGCTTGGGACCTTACTATCTAACAGAGGTTGAAGAGCGAGTTGCCTTGTTGGAAGAATTGGGCGTGGACGTAGTCATCACTGTCCCCTTTGACCGGCAAGTGGCGCGCCTCTCTGCGGAAGATTTTATGCAACGCCTGAAAGACACTTTGGGTGTGAAGCAATTGTGGGTTGGGCGAGATTTCGCCCTCGGCCACAACCGTGAAGGGGATGTGCGTCGCCTGGGCGAGATCGGCGTCAGGCTGGGTTATCAGGTCAAACTGGTTGAGCCATTTGTAATGGATGGAGCAGTAGTTTCCTCCAGCCGTATCCGAGGCGCGTTGTCCGAGGGTGATGTGGGTACAGCCAGAAGACTGTTGGGAAGGTTTTATGCCATAAAAGGGAAGGTGGTGCCTGGAGATGCCCGTGGACGGCTAATGGGCATTCCTACCGCAAACTTAGAGGTTTGGGAGGAGCGCTTTCTGCCCCAAAGCGGTGTGTACGCCTGTTTTGCCCTCTTGGGAGATGAATGCTACCAAGCGGTGGTGAATATCGGGGTACGCCCAACCTTTGACGGGCGCTCGACGCGCGTGCATATCGAAGCCCATGTACTTCAATTCGATAGAGAAATCTACGGGGAAACGATGAAACTCTTATTTGTGGCTTACTTGCGCGCCGAACGGCGTTTCGATGCGGCAAGCGCTTTGGTGACCCAAATCCAGAGGGATATTGAACAGGCGAAACACATCTTACAGGTTGAAAAAGCCGGGTAAACAAGAGTTGTGTGGAGCGCAGCGATGCGGCAGTATCTTGACCTCCTCAAGTACATTCTGGAACACGGTGAAAGAAAGCCGGATCGAACCGGCACAGGTACGATATCGGTTTTTGGCTACCAGATGCGCTTCCCCCTGGATGAAGGCTTTCCCCTATTGACAACTAAGAAATTGCACTTGCGCTCGATCATTTACGAGTTGCTTTGGTTTTTACGGGGCGAAACCAATATCCGCTTTTTGAAAGAAAATGGCGTTTCTATTTGGGATGAATGGGCTGATGACCAAGGCGAGTTGGGCCCTGTTTATGGGTATCAATGGCGCTCTTGGCAAACACCGGATGGACGCGTGATCGATCAGATTTCACAAGTCATCGAACAGATCAAAACCGACCCTTATTCACGGCGGCTCATTGTCAGCGCTTGGAACGTTGCGGATATCGAGAAGATGGCACTACCGCCTTGCCACTTGTTGTTTCAATTTTATGTAGTTAATGGCAAGCTCTCCTGCCAGCTTTATCAGCGATCGGCAGATGTCTTTTTAGGAGTGCCTTTTAACATTGCCTCGTATTCCCTGCTGACCATGATGGTGGCGCAAGTCTGTGATTTGCAGCCCGGAGAGTTCGTGCATACTTTTGGAGATGCGCATATTTACCTCAATCACCTGGATCAGGTCAGATTGCAGCTCACGCGCCAGCCATACCCTCTACCTCAGATGAAGATCAATCCGCAGGTGCATTCCATTTTTGATTTTCGCTATGAAGATTTTGAGTTGTTGAATTACATTTCTCATCCGCACATTGCGGGGAAAGTGTCCGTTTGATCGTCTCCATCATCGTTGCCATGGATGAAAATAATTGCATCGGGTATCAGGGCAAGCTGCCCTGGCGCCTGCGTGCGGATTTACAGCGCTTCAAGTCCATCACCATGGGGCATCATCTCATCATGGGGCGTAAGACATATGCTTCGATTGGCAAAGCGCTCCCTGGGCGGGTGAACGTGATCCTCACACGCCAGGCGAAATTCCACGCGCCAGGTTGTGTGGTGGTAGATGATATTGCAAAGGCTTTAGAGGTTGCGCGGCAGGCGGGTGAGCAAGAAGCTTTTGTAATTGGCGGCGGGGAGGTGTTCGCACAAGCGCTGCCTTGGACCGATAGGATTTATCTTACGCGGGTTCATGCCCGCCTGCCATGCAGTGTATTTTTCCCGGAGTTGGATTGGACAGAGTGGGAATGTATTGGTGAGACCATTACCCCCGCGGATGCAGATAATCAATACGATGTGACCTATGGGGTTTGGATTCGGCATAGGCGGCTGTTAGGAGGGAGTTTGCTAAATGAAAAGCGTGGTTGAAGATGTGACACAACTCATCGGTAACACGCCTCTTTTACGTTTGAAGAGGATCGCACCGGATCGAGCCATTTACGCTAAATGTGAGTTCATGAACCCGTTGAGCTTGAAAGACAGGGCGGTATTACAAATTCTCCGGGACGCAGAGGCGCGCGGGGAACTCAAGCCGGGGGATACCTTGATCGAAGCGACCAGCGGAAACACGGGCATTGCTGTGGCCAGCCTGGCTGCGGCACGCGGCTATCGTGCTATTCTGGTGATGTCGGAAATACAAAGCATGGAGCGGCGCCGTATTCTCAAAGCGTTTGGCGCAGAGTTGGTGCTCACGCCTGCTGAGCAAGGCACCCTAGGCGCGCGTCAAAAGCTTCAGGAAATCCTTGCGACACACCCGGAGTATTTCTATGTTGGGCAGCATGTCAATCCCTCGAATCCCAAAGCGCATTATACGGCCACGGGCCCCGAAATTTGGGAGCAGACGAATGGAGGTGTGGACATCCTGGTAGCCGGATTAGGCACCGGGGGCACCATCTGCGGCGCGGGTCGCTTCTTGAAAGAACGGAAACCAGGCGTTCAGCTCGTCGCCATCGAACCACAGGAATCTCCGGTGATTTCCCAGGGTGTTTTTCACCCCCATCGCATGATGGGGACCGCGCCAGGCTTTATCCCGGATACATTGGACCGGGAAATCATCGATGAGATTTTTTTGGTCAGTGAGGCTCAGGCGTTCGAGATGTGCCGTCGCATTGCCAGGCAGGAAGGGGTGCTGGTGGGCATCTCTTCGGGCGCTGTGGCATTTGCCATGCTCTCGATAGCCCAAAGAGCGGAGAACAAGGCTAAAATGATAGTGGGCATTTTTGCCGATACAGGAGAACGCTACCTTAGTGTCGAAGGTTTGTTCACCGAATGATGTGCCAATGGATAACCGACAAACCTCATATCATGTGCAACGTTCTCACGCTTCTCTATAGATCGTTATCCAAGCGAAACACCGATCAACTATCTTCTTTGAGATCTCTATAAGGATTTACGCTGCGCCGGCGAATTTTTTCGATGATTTTTTCGCGCTCTTTGGCGTCTTTGGCTTGCCTCAGCTTGGCTTTTAACATGCGCAGCTTGCGCACACGGCGTTGGCGTTGTTTCAGTTCGCGAAGGTTCGAACGCATCGATATTTCTCCTGTTTGGATTTAGGCTACAATTGTACCAAAATCTCACAGTGTGTGGATTTCAACACCTTGACAAATCTTCCAATTTGGATATAATCCCCCCAACTTAATCGTCAAAAGACTTTGATGAGGAAAAGTACACGCCGTGCAGTGGCACAGAGAGCGGAAGATGGTGAGAGTTCCGCCCGTACGCAGGTGTGGAATGGACCTCAGAGTTGCAGGGTGAAAGGCAAGTTGGGGCGCCAAGTAACCCATGACGGAGAAGCCACCGTTATCAGGGCTTAGGGTATACGCGGAGTGTTCCGCCGTACCCGAAAACGAGTGAGGCTGGCCTGATTGCATCTTACCCTGTCGCATCACCGACAGGGTTTTTTGTTACAGGCTGCCTAACCGGGGTGGCACCACGGACAGGACGCGTTCGTCCCCAGGACGGGCGCGTTTTACTTTAAACCATGTAAAAAAAATTACCAAGGAGGTCGAAATGTCCACACAAACCAGATATTTGTTATCCGAGGCGGATATCCCCAAGTTTTGGTATAACATCAATGCGGATATGCCCGTCCCGCCGGCGCCGGTGTTGCATCCACAGACTCTACAGCCCGTGACGCCGGATTTCCTCTCTGTGCTTTTTCCGATGGAGCTAATCCTCCAGGAAATCAGCACTGAACGCTATATTGAGATTCCTAAAGAGGTGCGTGAAATCTATAAGCTTTGGCGACCAACGCCATTGATCCGCGCCTCGCGCCTCGAGAAAGCTTTAGGGACACCCGCACACATTTATTACAAACACGAAGGCACATCTCCGGTGGGTAGCCACAAGCCCAATACCGCGGTCGCCCAGGCGTTTTTCAATAAAATCTCCGGCACCAAAGCGTTGACTACGGAAACCGGCGCCGGCCAATGGGGCTCTGCTCTGGCTATGGGCTGCAATTTCTTCGATCTGGATTTGGAAGTGTATATGGTAAAGGTTTCTTATCAGCAAAAACCTTATCGCCGAATTCTGATGGAAACCTTTGGCGCGCGGGTATTTGCCAGCCCAACGGATCATACTCAATATGGCCGCTATGTGCTTGAGCAAGACCCGCAAAGTCCAGGTTCGTTAGGCATTGCCATTTCCGAGGCAGTTGAAGCCGCGGCGACCTCTGGTGGGGTCAAGAAGTACAGCCTGGGCTCGGTGCTCAATCATGTGCTCATGCACCAGACGGTCATCGGTGAGGAGGCCTTGAAACAAATGGATATGGCCGGAGAATACCCGCATATCGTCATCGGGTGCGTGGGAGGAGGTTCGAACTTCGCGGGTCTGGCATATCCCTTCTTGCGGCAGAACCTGCACGAGGGTCGGCAAACACGCTTGCTGGCAGTAGAGCCGACAGCCGCGCCTTCGCTAACCCGAGGCGTTTACACCTTCGATTATGGGGATACGGCGCGCATGGCACCGATCGTCAAAATGCACACCTTGGGGCATGCGTTCGTCCCACCTCCGATCCATGCAGGTGGTTTACGCTATCATGGTATGGCTCCCAGCCTGTGTGCGCTCTACGATGCGGGCTATATCGAGGCGGTGGCTGTGCCACAATTAGCCACCTTTGAAGCTGCGGTGCAATTCGCGCGAGCGGAAGGCATCATTCCGGCACCGGAAAGCGCTCATGCCATACGCGTGGCGATTGACGAAGCCCTGCGGGCAAAAGAGACGGGAGAGGAAAAAGTGATCCTGTTCAACCTTTCTGGGCATGGCTTCTTCGATATGAGCGCGTATCAGTCGTATTTTGCCGGTGAGTTGCAGGATTATGCCTATCCCGAAGCAGCCATCCAGGAGGCGATGAGCCAGTTGCCGAAAATCCCCGTCGTGGAGTGAACCGCCGGGTGGGAATGCCCACCTTCACTCTTACAATCCTTAGGCCTTGAAGGGCTCCGTTCCTTCAAGGTCTGAGGGTTGTTCCATGTGCTAAGGGGATGCGTTTGAAAAACGGCTGATAAGCGTGAACTGATAGCTTGAAGCCGGGAGCTATGGGTGGAAGTTACCCACATGCCATACACATCTTTATGGTATTGAAATTTCCTCTTGCTCCATCAAAATATCGGCTACGCCCCAACCTTTTTGTTCCATCAACTCGATGAAGGCGCGGCGGAAGAGCAGAGTTACTGTGACCGAGACTTCCGAAGTCTCGGAGGCTTTGTAAGTCTCGAAGACATACGTGCTGGTGTCGCTGCCAAAAGCCGGGATGCGGTTATCGCTGATCACGCGCGTCGGGTTCCAGTATGCGCCACTGGGATAGATGCCGGTCCACAATTCCATCAGGGTTTTGGCGTAGATTTTTCCGGGCAAACCGGCGTAATACCCATCGACCGGGTTGCCCACCCCGCCCCATTCCGGGACCGTTGGACCGCTCTGCAAAACAAGAGGCTGTCCCTGCCGGTCGCGCGCCTCCACCAGCAAGATCATCTGACGCAACGGCGAATCGGTCGGGACATGGTGGCCAGTACGGTCGTTGATGATGGTCACCTCGACAATGACCTGTTCCCCCTCGCGGCGTGCGGTAACCGTCATCGAGACCGCGTTTTTGAGCAGGTTTATGTCGGACGCGCCGGGCATCAGGTGGCTGAAGATGGTCCTGGGATCGCGTTCTACGGCGCCCTTTTCGGGTAGAGCGAAGACCGTTGCCCCGCTGGGTGGCATGTGGCAGTCCTGGCAGGTTTGCCCGCTTTCCGCATCGCTGTATGGGCTTTCCAGCCACTCGCCGAAGGAATTGTAAATAGTGGTATCCCAGAAGACGCCGAAATGATATGGCGCGCAGAATTGACTCTGTTGCTGAAGGGGCGAGTAGGTATCCTCGCCGGGAGCCACATCGTCGAACGGACCGGCGAAGAACTGGTGGCCTTCGGGCGGGCGGTGGAATTCAAACGAAAGCACGCCGGGCATGTTAGGATAGGGTAGACCGGAGGCAGGGTCGAGGCGCACATCCCAAACCTTGTGGCAGAAATCGCAGGCAACTCCCTCCGCGCCTACACCCGAAACGGTTGTTGGGTTGGTGGCGTAGGCCGCGTTGACTGCCGCCGCGGGTGTGTGGCAAGCAGCGCAGTTGCCGGCTGTGTCTGGAAAATCCAGTTTGTAGCCGGGGCCGAAGTAGGGTTGGTTCGGGTTGGGGCGGAGCGGGAAGCGCCCGTAATCCCGGATATAGCCATAACGCGTGAGCGGACTCTGGTTACCATCTATGTCCGTGCCGAGGTACATCGTGAGGAAACGCGGGTTCACGGCGGATTGCGA
>JBBIVW010000001.1:0-121192 GCA_037439525.1 Anaerolineae bacterium | reverse complement strand
GGCGCGCCGGCGGGATCGAGGACGAAGCCGGTGATGACCTGCGCGGACGGCGCGCAGGCGGAGAGGAGGACTGCCAGCAGCAGCCATGTGCCAGCGGTTATCAGGAAACGGTTCATTTCATTTGCCTCGCTTAATCGGAAGGGTGATTGGCGAGGGCAATCCTGATTGCTATGGCGTTCCCAACCGCCAGACGCCTAAATTCGCTGTTCCGGCGTAGAGCACCGAACCGTCTCCACTGATGGCCAGCGACATGACCGGCAACGTTCCTTTTGTCGGATCCAATCCCTGCCGCAGCGGCTGAAAAGTGTTTCCTCCATCACTGGAGAAAAACACGCCCTGAAAACTGTCGGCAACGTAGATGTTCTGCCCGTTGGTTGGATCAAGGACAATTCCCGTTATCTCGCCAACTGCATCGAGTCCAGCAGTCAACTGCACCCACGATTGGCCGCCATCGATGGTTCTAAACACTCCTCCAAAGCCGCCCACAAAAATGGTGTCTGGCGCATCTTGATCCATGGCCATAGTTTTGATCTGTAAAAGCGGCACAGGCAGACCGTTGTTGACTGCTGTCCAGGTTCTGCCGCCATCGGTGGTCTTGAAAATCCCCTTCCCGCAATTGCTGCCTGCATAAACCGTCTGCGGATCGGTGGGATGGACAACCAGCGCGCCAAAACCATCGCTGGCGGTGTTGGCGTCATTTGCCGGCTGCCATGTCTTACCGCCATCGTCGGAGCGATAGATGCCAAGACCGTGGTGGGCCATGATTGCGCAATCCCAGCCCGGGAACGGGTTGTTGCGGGTGGCGGCATAGACGATGCTCGGGTCAGAGGGCGCGAAGGCGTATTCATAGAATCCCATCTCGTACCAGGTTGCGGGGTTATTTCCCCCCTCCGCCAATCCCTCAGGCACACGAAACACCTGTTCCGAAACGACCCAGGTCAGCCCCCCATCGGTGCTTGTGAAGTGAGTGGCCGGTTGTCCCGGGTGCTGCTGTGTGCCAAGCAGATGATCCGGGTTGGAAGGATCACCAACAAGTGTAAAAAGATTGGTCTTGAGCATCGAGTCAGATAATCCCATCCAGTTCACTCCGCCATCGCGGCTGACAAAGGGCGCCATGCGCGCCGCGGCGTAGAGATGGGCGGAATCCTGCGGGTCCACCCACAGGTCCGTTAATTTTGCGCCCGAGTAGCCAGTGGAGGCGAGACTCCAGGTCTCGGCGCCGTCCGTTGAGATGAAGTTGCCGCCGACATAATTGTTGATGAAGACCCGCGAGCAATCCTCGGGATCGGTCTGCATGTCAATCGGCACGCCCGGCCAGAGTCCCGGCGGTCCCCAGGTCCGACGCGTCTCGTCGCCGAATTTTTGCCATGTATGGCCGCCGTCCTCGCTGCGATAGGCGGCCAGCCAGCCGGCGGCATAGGCAATGGACGGGTTCTGCTCGCAAAATTCCACCGCGCCGATCAGGTCGTTCTTGACCACCTGTGTCCAGTTCTGGCCGCCGTCGGTGGTCAGGAAGACGCCGCCGTACATCACATCCTGGTTGGTATCGGGGTCCCTGACCATGCCGGCGTGACCAGCCCCCGCCAGCAGGGTTTGCGGATCGTTGGGGTGCATGTACAGGCTGCCGACGTGTAGGATGGTCAGGCCGTTGGCCTTGCCGAGTTCCGTCCAGGTCCGGCCGCCGTCAGTGCTTTTCAGCACACCCACGCCGGAGTTTTGAAGCGGGTCGCGCCCATCGGTTGGAGTATTGAGGGGATCGCGGTCGAAGATGCCGGTCGAGACATAAAGCACATCGGGATTTGTCGGGTCTATCCACAGGTAACGCGCCAGGGCATCGCCTTCCCAGATAATCTCCCAGTTCTCGCCCCCGTCAGTCGTGCGGTATACGCGTCCGCCCTGAATCAGTTCAGTGCAGCCTGGCTCAAAAACATAGCAATCAACCTCCGCTTGGGCATAGACGATATCCGAAGTGCGCGGGTCTACAGTGAAGCCACGGAAGTGCTGACCCGTGTATGGTGAGATGCCGTTGTCCTTCTGCACCCAGGTCTTTCCGCCGTCGGTGGAATTGTAGATGTGCCCAACGATCTGGGTGCCAATCCAGATGGTTTGCGGGTTGTGCGGATCCACCGTGGCGCTGAAGACATTGCGCCTCAGCGTGGTATCCGCTCCGAGGATGCCTTCATTGCTCGCCGTCCATGTCAAGCCCCGATCGGTGCTGATGAAAAAGCCGCCCCCCGAGTCAGTGACATACCAGATGTTATGGTCACTGAAGTTGTAGCGGATGTCATAGCCCAGGTCGCCGGGCGGACCTCCCATGGAAACCCAGGATTCAGCCTGATATGCCGGGACGGCAGGCTCGGTCGGGCCCGGACCGGGCGCCGGTCCCGCGACGCCGACGCTGATCTCCACCTGACGCGTCTCGATGTGCGTGCCGACATCCACAGCCAGAAGATAGACTTGCGTCTCGGCCGGGCAGACTTCCATCTGCCCAACTTTGTCCACTGGCTGTCCGTCGAGCGTCACGCCGAAGCCGCCGGTCACCGCCCAGCGTAGGGTGGTGCACTCCCCGGCTTTTAAGCTGGTGCGGTCGGCGGTGAAGACGATGCTGGGGGATATGGCCGTGGTGGATGTTGGCGCAAGTGGGGAGACCGATCGATTGCCGCAGGAGTGGAGCATTATTAGGCATAGGGCAGTGATGGTTCGTCTAATAAATAATTTTGTGTTCATTTTCTGCTCGCTTTCTCTCCGCTCACTATATGCGCTGGCAAGAGATGGAAGAAATGTTGTGTGAAATCTTTTTCATTCACTTCACCGAAAGTATGCGGAATATATCGATGAATATGTCATTCTGGTCAATAGATCTATCGTTGACTGAAAAAATACCACAGGTAAGAAGATGTATGACTGCGTAAAGGCTTCGGGAGGGATGTAGATTTGAACCATCTCGACCTGTTCGCTACCAGACCGTCCCCAATTTGTAGTGAAGAGGACACGTGATAGGTCATGGTTTGCAGTTGCATGAGGTTCAGCCCAATAGTCATGTTCTTGGGTTTCATCTACCACCGAATGGGTGTGTGCCAGCCGAATGACGCGACCGTTCGCCTGGAGTTCGATGAGGAATACCGAATCGTCCATCCATGTGTGGGATTCAAAGTCGCCATCATGGGTCGAGATCACTGCCCAGCCTGGCCGGTTAAGAGCCCGCCCTGAGATATGCAGACCAATGCCAGTGTAACTGAAATCAATCGGCCATAACCGCGTGATGGTTCCAGAGGCGAGATCCACCATGGCGATATGGTCGGTGTCGATATCCTGGTACACCACCACTTCCCGTCCTTGTGTGTCCAGAGCCGTGTCGGAATGGCCAATAATGCGCAACAAGCCGCGGCCAGTTTGGAGTTCGCGATCATAAACCATCAGCCCACAGGGGTCAGCAGGGGTGCCAAGCTGACCATGGGAACAATACTTTTCCATATAAACAAGAAAGTAATTGCCCAAGGGGCTGATGGTAACGGTTTCGATTTCGCGGGCATCGGATGGCCAGCCACGCGTATCCAAGACGGATGTCACCTGATCGGAATTCAGGTCGTACACCAGGAGAGCAGAAGCCAGCCAATCTTCGTCCTCAGCCATCAAACCCCACCAGCGGCCGTCTTTGGAAGGGCTCCCCTCATAGCGTGTCCACACGGCTACCAGATCATGGCCGGGTAAATCGTCAATAAACTCATGGACCGTGATCGTCTGCCCGGAGGCGATATTGTAGGACATCAAGCGCGTTTCTTGAGAGAAATAAATCACATTGGGATCTGTCGCGCTCCAGCGGGGGTCAATTTCAATCGGCACTTGACCAAGCGGCTGCAGGCTTTGAGCATCGTAGAGGTACCAGCTGCCTTGGGTGCTTCTGACCAATATGCGCGTCCCATCGGCATTGAAGGATTGGACGCGCGAATATTCGTTCTTCAGGCCGCCAGGTTCGGTTTTGTCATGTGCGCTATCCGTGACCCGAACAAGGCAGCGTCCAAAATTCGGGTCTCGAAAAGGCACGCGGGGAACAGGTTCGGCCATGGGAGACGGCTGGCGTACATCGAGCTCTGTTACCAGTGGTGGCTCAGGATCGGTGCATTGCACAGGCGCCAGGGAGGGACTCTCCTGCGTAAAAGAGATGGTTGAGGTGGGCAGGAAGGGTATCTCTCTAGATGATCGCACTTCCTCAGTGGGTGTCTGCAATCCGGTCAAGTTACATGCCAAGCTCAGGATAAGAGCTACAACCAGGAAATATGGCTTCATCTCTGCACCTCCTCAAGCATTTTAATTCGATGGTTGGCAAATGGTCTCTGTGACTGCGATAAGCCACAAAGATGAAGGACTGGATTCCTGCTCAATAGGCTTTGATTCGAAGACGATCCATCGACCATCCGGAGACCAGGATGGCGCGCTGTCGGCATGTTGTGCTGAAGCTGTAATTTGAATCGGGAATCCTGTATCTACTACCATGATGAAGATTTTAGGCGCCGCCAGGTCACCATAGTCACTGGAATAAACGATACACATGCCGTTGGGCGACCAGGAGGCGTCGGTGTCGCTGGAGGGTTGGGTGGTGATCTGACGGATATCGCTTCCATCGGGCGCCATGCTATAAATATTCCAATCATCGCTTCCCGGGATGCGCCTTTGGAACAGGATGCGATCTCCAAAGGGCGACCAGTTGGGCTGGCGGTCATCGCGTTCGCTATTTACACCGCCTGTCAATTGGACTAGTGCGCTTCCGTTTGAACGTATCTTCCAAATGCTGCCCTGAGCCCGCTCATCCGGTGCCGGATCAATCACTTCAAATACAATCCAAGCACCATCTGGAGAGAAACTGGGTTCAACATAATAGAGTGGCGGGGGGTGAATAGTGACGCGCAATAGATCGCTGCCATCAGGGCGGATACTCCATATCTCATCAATATCCTGGCGATCGGAGGAAAATACGATGCGGTACGTGGCTGCGTTCCAAGATGAGCCGGGCAGGTTGACATTGTCGCTATCCGGCGCACCGGTCAGCAGTCGGATGGTATGCTTCATCATATCGAGAACGTAAAGAGAGGATGGACCGTCGTTGTAGCCCTGTGTAAAGCGTGTGAAGAGCACGTCGGTGCCATCTGGGGAAAATGCCGGGTTCTGGTCACTGTTGCGGCGCGAAGGCTTGGTCAGGCGCAATGCGCTATCCTCTCTTCTTTCTCCTAGAAATGATACCTGTGATCCCTCATCAGATGAACAAGCCGTAGTAATCATGATCGAGAGGGAAAGAACGATGACCCACACGACTGTTCGAGTTCCAAAACAGGTGCTTCGACTTTGTAATGCGCTTCTCGGCATGATGCGCGTCAGCGGCTTAGAAATAATCCGCCTCCCCGGCGATACATCTTTCACTTCGACATCGCTGTCTTTTTACATGCCTCCCAGCTGCAAGTGCCCATCCCGCAGGATTGGCAAGTGATGTTGCCAGACCGTCATGGACGCATGACCAGTGGTATATATACCACCACTGGCCAGTACATTCGTCAGAAGAAACCTCAAAGCATCCTCTCGCCCGATAAGAGGAATCGGTGAATACTGTTCAAACAGGGTGCTTCTCGGGATGGTGCTGAGGGTTTTCGCTAAAAGGGGTGAGCGGCCTTCTAATACAGCCTGATACACTGCGCGCGTCTCCGGCAACGGGCTGACATTCAATTCTCGTTCCAGAATGGCAGCACATCTTTCGAATTGACGCAAGGCAGCGCTTCGATTACCACTCAAAGCGTACAGCGCGATCAGATGACGGTGGATGTCTTCGGACAGTTCATCAATTCTAAGATAACGTTCTGCGCAAGCGATGGCTTTATCATAGATCTCACGATCCAGACATACTTGCATGGTGTCCGCGAGCGTTTCGAGATAAAGCCCTTCCAAGGTGCGCCGTTTTCGAGAGAGCCATGTGTCATATTCTGGATTATCGTCTAGAGCGAAGCCCTCCAAGAATAGACCGCGGTATAGAGAAATAGCTTGCTCGAATGCCTCGATGCGCCGCCATATACCCGCGTGAGCGCACAGTTCGGTAAACGATAGTACGTCGCACCAAAATCGTTCTGGGTTGAGATAAACGTTCTCTTCCGTAACTTGCAGAATCGCCCTTTCTGGCAATGCTCGGCGTAGATGCGTAAGGAGGTGACTCAGGTTACGTCGCGCTGTGCCCTCATCCAAGTCTGGCCAAAAAAGAAATGTCAATTGTTCACGCGAGGTGGGCTCTTGGGTCGAGGCAAGATAATAAAGTAGCGCGCGTACTTTTTTTCTGGAAACGGAAAGCGGCTCAGCCTCCCAATAAACGACAGGTGTCCCTAAAAGGGAGAGATGAAGAGGACGCTCCGAGATTAATGCATGGCCGAGGTTGGCGATCATGCTTACATACGCGTTTGATTATTGCCAAGACAAGCTTTATCCAAGACAGTTGTTAATTTCAATGGCGAGATGTAGCCGAGGAGGTGTTGAAGCAGGTACGCTGGATATAGAGTGATTATATCGCTGAATTTAGAGGGTGAGACAGATACATTCTCTGTTTACGGGTAAAGAAGCGGAAATTGCCTCGTTAGGCGAACGCTATGGCGTCGAAGTGCGCGGCATCGATAGCATTATTCGTTTAGCCTGCATCATCCATCGCACGGATTACCGGCAGCGTGGGCGCACGCTCAAAAAGCTGGGGTTGGAGGCGCTCAGCGTTAGTGAATTTCAAAGGTAGGTAAATGAGGGCTTTGTCGATTGAATGTTTTTTCATGAAGACCTGGATTGGGCTTTGGTTTTGCTTTCTCCGAAGACTTGCAGTACAGGCACGACGAACATAAAGCCCGTCTCCGGCGCTTCCAGATCTCCAATGACTTCCTGCGCGATGGCAACCATGCGATCCACGGTTTGTTGATCATATACCACGGAAAGAAGCGTGCGGTGGTGTTCTTCACGGCTGGAGAGGATTTCTTTCAATCCAGGCATCAAGGGCAGGTCATCCCGTTCTCCAATACGGCGCATACGCCCCAAGCCTGTACTTTCCAGGATGGTAACTCCGCTAACTCCAATTTCCTCCCACCGCTCCAGGATGGAACTGCAAAACTCGGGTTCATCGATAATCAACACGACTAGGAAAGCCATAGATTTTTCTCCTACTCAGGTATTTTTGGTGGGTGCAGCTTTTCGCGAGGCATACGACAAGCGCAAAAGCGGAGGGGTAATCAATGTGGTTAGAATGACGACACCAACTATGGATGGAAATAAGCGGGCTGGAATAAAACCTTCGGCAATGCCCACCGAAGCGACGATCAAGCCAACTTCGCCGCGCGAGGTCATACCGATTCCGATTTGGAGTGCCTCGCGGGGAGAGAGACCTCCAAGATATGCTCCCAGCCCTGCTCCGAAGGCCTTCCCGACGATCGCAGTAAGCAATATAACTAAAAATAGCCAGACATCTTCGGCTTGCATGGCGCGTATATTTGCCGATAAGCCTACATTGATAAAAAACAATGGCACGAAGACACTATACGCGATCGTGGTAATCCCGCTTTCGATGCGTTCTTTCAAAGGATTGCGCGCCATCATCAACCCTGCCAGGAAAGCGCCTGTGATCACAGCCATGCCTCCGATGAGCTCCGCCATCCAACCATAGAACAACAGGGTAATAAACGCAAACGAAGTCACACCCTGGCTGATGGGCAACCGATCCACCCAACGGCTGATGCGCCCTAAGGCGAATAAGCCGATGTTGATGGCAAGAAGTAAAAATAGCGCCATGCGCAAGAGGATGCCACCAATGGCGGCAAGGCTGATGCCCTCAGAAGAAAGCATAGCCGCGCTAAATAAGGAGAGCCCCAACACGACCAGGATGTCGTCAAACACCGCCGCGCCAAGCAAACCAAACCCCACTTTACTGCGCAGGACATTCAACTCCAGCAGGGTTTGGGCAGAGATGCTCACGCTGGTAGCTGCCAAAGTAAGTCCTAGGAAGATGCCTTGTTCGACGCTCATCTCGAAGAGTGTGCCGATCAAAACGCCGATACCCAATGGCATGAGCATGCCAATGCTGCCTGAAAGCGCAGATACTTTGCCCGTAGCCAGCATTTCATCAAGGTGTAATTCCAGCCCGGCGATAAACATGAGCAGTAGAACTCCGATTTCGGCGAGCTGATGAATGACTTCCGGGAGATGGGTGTCGTCGAAAATTGGCAGGCCTAAGAGGTTGATCATCGAAGGTCCCAAAATGACGCCAACGAGCAATTCGCCCAATACAGAAGGTTGCCCAAAACGGTAACTCAGATAACCACTCAATTTGGCTGCAGCGATGAAAATGACCAATGCAATCGTTAGTTGGAGAAATGGTGTCATGGTGAACTCTGTGTGTATTTAGTCTTCTGCCTAATTTTACCCATAATTTTCGACAATTGATTTCCAGATGCTTTTTCTCAATATAGAAAAACCATCGCTTCTGTTCACCGATATACTCAGATTTCTTTTGTCCCCCTCAACAAAGCAGCCGATAGGAGCAAGGCGAAGACCGCCAGAGTCAAGGCGATGAAAAACACCCATGGGTTTTGCATGAGATGTTTGGGCCAAAGGGTGAGCGCCGCAAAAAGAAATGTCCCCAAGTACAAACCGGAGGCAAGCAAATCTACAAAACTGCGTGTAGCCTGGTTGGTGATTTTGCCCACCAGCCAGGTGATCAGCACACCCAAGAGCAGCCCCAGGCTGCCTTCGAGGACGAAGTTGATCGAAAAAGGGATGTGTACCTGCCAGCCCGACAACAAGAACAGGATTGTAAATGGAAGATAGACCGCCCAATGATCGAGGGGTGCCAAACTCTCGACGTGCGGTTTTTTATCTTTAGGCGTGCCTTCGCTAAAAGCGATCACACTGACCAGCGCGGCTAAGACGCAAGAGGAATTTGAACCAACCGCCAGAGCATAGGCAGAATACACTTGAAGTACTCCCAGCCACGCATAAGGCTTGGAAGAGATTCTCTCTACCAGGTAGAGACCAGCCAGCGCCACGGCCAAACCAATACCTGCTCAACTGAACAGGCTGCCCAAATATCGTTTTGGAGTCTCAGCAATCAAGGAGACTTCGGTGAGCAGAAAGATGAGCACGAGGATGCCCAATTGACTCATCAGACGCTGTTGCGCTTTTGGTTCAATGAACCGCCAGAACAGGCTGGTAGCGACAAGGCCAAAGAGTATCGCGCCCAACCAATTGAAGCGCATGATGAACACTAAACTGAGGGCGATGAGGGCAGTGGTGGCTAACCAGAGCAGAATTTCTTGCCAGGAGGCAAAGCGTTTCGACTGCGTCCAATATAGGTTGTTTTGCCAGAACAGAATGGGGATGACCAGTGCCAGAATCCATTTCCAAGGGATCGGCACAGTCACCCGCGGGGCGATCAGGATCAGGGCAATTCCCGCAGCCAATACCGCGAATGAGATCCAACGGTATTTCGGGCGCGCAGAAAATAACCCCACAAGCAGCAGGAGCATGAACAGCGTATGTTCGAAGAGAAGCATAATTCTTAGATGCCCAGTTCAGCCCGGAGTCGGATGTAATGCATGACCTGTTCACGTGTCAGTGTACCGACAAGTTGATCGTTTTCTATCACCGGCACCTGAGCAATGTTGTGATTGTCCATCAATTGAAGCGCGGCAAGCAATTCCGTCCAGGGGTTGACTTGAATGAGTTGGCTGAGCGGCACCATTGCCTCGCCAACAGTGGTAAAGCGCCATTGCGGTTGAGGCACCTTGGTGATGTCGCGCAGGGTAAGCATGCCGCGCAATTGACCTTCATCGGAAATGTAGAAACAACGTTGACCGCCGCTGAGGATGCGCTCTTCGATGAGTTGGCTGAGCGGCGTCAGGCTGGGGATTTCCACACAATCGCGCGACATCGCTTGAGACACCGTTACCCCGCGCAAAGCCTCCTGCATGTTGAGTTGGGAAAAGGTCGTCGCCGCCGCATTTTGTAGGAACCACCCGATAAACGCCAGCCATAAGCCATCCATCAATTGACCGCTGAAGATCTGATATACCCCAACGGCAATGAAACCGAAAGCGATGAATTGCCCGCTGAGAGAGGCGATGCGCGTCGCACGGGTGAAACTTTTCGTCAGCCACCAGACGATGGCGCGTAACACGCGCCCGCCGTCTAAGGGAAATCCAGGGATCATATTGAAGCTTGCCAGGATCAGGTTGATGCGCATCAGGTAGATTACCGGTGCCGCTAGCAGGTGCACCTCCCTGGAAATCAACCAGATTGCCCCGAATAAAAGGCTGAACAGCAGGCTGGTAAGAGGACCGGCGATGGCAATGCGGAATTCCGCGCCTGGGGAGCGAGGCTCTTGCCCAATGTGCGCCACGCCTCCAAAGATGAACAGGGTGACGCTACGTACGGGGATGTTTTCTTTCAAAGCGACGAAGGAATGTCCCAGCTCATGGCCGAGCACAGAGGCAAAGAACAGCAGGCTGGTGACAAGCGCCAGGATCAGATGCACCATTGGCGATAAACGCGGATATTCCTCTGGAAAATAACCGATGCTCAGCGACCAGACGAGTAGGAAAAAGACTAAAAACCAACTGGCATGAACTCCGATGGGGATGCCCCAAATGGTGCCTAATTTCAAACTGGTGTCCATATTATCTCCCGATGTTCATAAATTATAACAGCCGAATGCTGCCCGCTCGATCGATGAATAAAAATGTCAGATGCTACCAGCTCACGAGGCTTTGCGGCTGTGTTCTCTCGCCAGCGTGCCGTAAAGATACCAATAGGATTCTTTTGGAAAGGCACTTTGAAAAACAGGTTCCCAGATAAAGGCGCCAGATACGAAGCAGTTTTCAAGGAGCTGGTCAAGCGCGTTGAGCAACTCAAGTTCGGCATTCTGCACCTCGCCTGCCTCCTGGAGCAATAATGCCAGCAACACCCGCTTCTGGACTTCATAGCGATAGCGGTCGAAGTGATCTTCAGGATGATGACGATACTCCTCTAGAAAATCTCTCCATAAGCGCAAACGGGAAGAAAATTCACTGCGTGCCTTTGTCTCCCATGCATGCAGCCATTTCGATCGTTTTACCTGGATGGCTTGATCAATTCGAGAATATTCCCCGCTTTGCTTCGCGCTTTGGGCCAGCGCGGCGGCGCGTTGAAGATAAAATAACACCCACCCCAACGTTAGAGGTGGGAAATTGCCAGCATGATCTGGCGAATAGACGCTGCCTGACCAATAGATCTCTTTAGAAAGGAGGTAATCTTCCAGTTGGTCGAGAGCCGCGCGAAGGTAACGCAGGTCGTGGTTGAGCGAAGGCGAAGTGGTAGCCATGGTTATCTTCCCGCCTCCCATCGGCTATCGCCAGAGGGAGATTTTATCATAGGCTTAGAGGAGCAGGCGCATGGGCTGTTCCAGGTATTCGGCTAAATGTTGCAGGAAGCGCGCCGCTTCAGCCCCATCGCTAAGGCGATGATCTACCGACAGGGTGGCTTTCATCTGCCAGGCAGGACGGATTTGTTCATCCTGGACCACAGGCACCTGTTTGGCCGCGCCGACGGCGAGGATGGCGGCTTCCGGTGGGTTGATAATGGCGGTGAATGCCTCGACATCGAACATGCCCAAATTGCTCACCGAAAAGGTAGAACCCTCAATGTCTTCGGGTTTGACCTTGCCCTGGCGAGCCCGATCAACCATGAGGCGTATCTCCGAGGCGATCTGTCGCAAGGGCTTGACATCTGCCTGGCGGCATACAACCGTCAACAAGCCTCCTTCTATGGCTACTGCCACCCCAATGTTAATCTCCCCATGGTGGATCATGGTCTCTCCTTCTATCGAGGCATTCAGATTGGGATACAGACGCAACGAGAGGGCAACGGCTTTGACGATAAAGTCGTTCAACGAAATCTTCTCGGCTTCTGGAAGCACGGCGTTCACTTGTCGGCGCAGTGCTAATAATTTGCTCACCTCATAGGCATAGGTTACGTAGAAATGGGGTAGGGTTTGCTTGGCGGTTTGCATGCGCTTGCCAATGATCAGGCGCAGGCGGTTGATGGGGATGCGTTTGGTTTCCATAGCCGTAATGGCTGGTCCTGCCGTCGGAGCAGGGAAGGGAGTCGGCGCCACCGGTTGGGGAGCGCCGGTTTGCGCTTCTACAGCTGCCTGCAGATAATCCTGAACGTCTTTTTTGGTCACGCGACCGCCAGGTCCGCTGCCTTTCACCTGGGTCAATGAAATGTGCATCTCGCGCGCCATGCGGCGCGCCAATGGCGAGGCGCGCACCCCTCCTGGGAGTTGTGCTTCGATTTGGAGGGCTTGTGGTGTCTGCGCGGGAGTTTCTTGAGACACGTCGACCGCGGCTGCCTCGGTGGGCAGAGCGGTTGGCGGCGCCCCAATTAAGGATGCAACATCAACTTCTTCACCAGGTTGAGCAATGATGGCGATAGGGGTGTTCACCGGAACGATCTCCCCTTCTTTAACCAATTGTCGCAAGAGCACACCGCTGAACGGCGATTCCACTTCTACTGTGGCTTTGTCGGTTTCGATTTCGGCGACGATATCCCCTTTAGAGACCTGGTCGCCTGGTGGAACAACCCAGCGCACAAGGGTGCCTTCGGCCATATCGAAGCCGAGCTTGGGCATGGTGATGATCTCAGCCATTAAAGCACCTCCTTAACGGCGTTCACGATGTCCTGCACCTGAGGTAGCGCCAATTGCTCCAGGGTGCGATTATATGGCAATGGAGTTTCTTTTTGGGCGACGCGCCGAATGGGTGCATCGATGTAGTCAAAGGCTTCTTCGTATAGCCTGGAAGCGACCTCTGCACCTACCCCATAGGATCGCCATCCTTCTTCAACGATCACGGCGCGATTGGTCTTTTTGAAAGACTGAAGCACCGCTTGCATATCCAATGGGCGCAAGGTGCGTAAATCGACGACCTCCGCAGAGATGCCTTCATGGGCAAGTTGTTCTGCTGCCTGCATACTCAGCTCCAGCATCTTGCTATAGGTGACGATGGTCACATCGTTGCCTGGATGTTGCACCACAGACTGCCCGATGGGGATCAGGTACTCATCTTCTGGGACCTCGCCTCGTGTTTGGTACAGGGTGGCGTGTTCGATGAACAGCACCGGATCGTTCGAACGGATGGCGGATTTGAGCAATCCTTTTGCGTCTGCGGGCGTGCCCGGAGCCACGACTTTCAGACCGGGAAAGTGCGCGAAGACCGCGTCCGGCGTTTGCGAATGGGTCGCGCCCAACTGTCTCCCACCGCCGCCAACGGCGCGGATTACCAGGGGCAAGGAAAACTGCCCTCCAAACATCAAGCGTAGCTTCGCCGCCTGATTGACAATGTGGTCCATCGCGGAAAAAGCAAAGTTGATGGTCATCAATTCGGCAATCGGGCGCAGCCCAACCAGCGCAGCGCCAATCGCCGCGCCGACAATGGCCGCTTCTGCAATCGGCGTATCCCGGACGCGCTCCGCTCCAAAGTGATCGTAAAAGCCTTTGGTGACCGCGTAGGTGCCTCCCCAAACGCCGACCTCCTCGCCGAGGATAAATACTTTTTCATCGCGCTCCATTTCCTCCCAAAGCGCTTGGGAAATCGCTTCTCGCATGGTGATTCTTGCCATAAGTGTTTCCTTGATTCTTACTCTACTGCCTCAATCAAAATCGCACCGCAGAGTGCGCCGAGAGCTGAGATTTTTCGCGTGTGCTTTAAAATTTGGGCAATTATTACAAACTCCAGAACGGTTCGTGATCCTCAATTAATCTTTTCTCTGTGTACTCTGCGTCTCTGCGGTGACTCCGCTTTTTCGATGGACTAGTTTGGTTTTTTCTTAGTTTTCTTCCGCATAGACAAACGCGTCCAGATATTCCAATGGCGGTTCCGGACTGCTTTCGGCGAACTGGATCGCATCTTCGACTTCCGCCTCGACTTCTTGTTCAACCTTTTCGAGTTCACCCTCCGAGGCGAGAGCTTTGCCGATGATGTGGTTGTAAAAAATGCCAATCGGGTCGTTTTCCAGCCATTTTTTGACCTCTTCAGGGGTGCGATAGCGTTCCGGATCGCCCATCGAGTGGCCTCGAAACCGATAGGTGACCATTTCGAGGAAGTAGGGAC
Organism: Anaerolineae bacterium; assembly: GCA_037439525.1. Lineage (GTDB taxonomy): Bacteria > Chloroflexota > Anaerolineae > Anaerolineales > UBA4823 > JBBIVW01. Next base: position 107,042 of record JBBIVW010000001.1, on the reverse strand, counting down.
CTTTGCCCGAACGGACGTGCTTTAGCGCTCGCTCTGCAGCCTGACGCACTTTGATCACGTCCATGCCATCCACGCGCTGGTTGGGTATGGCATAACCTTCGGCTTTCTGGCGGATCTCGGAGACGGCGGAGGCGCGCTCCACGGCAGTGCCCATGCCATACTGATTGTTCTCGCACACCCAAAGAACCGGCAGGTGCCAAACCTTAGAAAGGTTGAGCGCTTCATGGAAATAGCCAATGTTGGTCGCCCCTTCGCCGAACATGCACATGGTGACCGCCTCGGATTTTTGGTAGAGGTCACCAAGCGCCATGCCGGCGGCGATGGGCAAGTGTGCGCCGACGATGGCGTGTCCTCCCCAAAAGTTCTTCTGCACGTCCGCCATGTGCATGGAGCCGCCCATACCCTTTGAGCAGCCAGTGACTTTGCCGAGCAGTTCGGCCATCACTTCACGCGCGCTCAGCCCGCAATTGATCGCCACGCCATGGTCACGGTAGGCGGTGATCACGCGGTCTTGCGGCTGGCGCATGGAAATCAAGCCGGTGCTCACCGCTTCTTGTCCAATGTAGAGATGCAGGAAGCCCCCGATTTTTCCTTGCTGATAAAGCTGAGCAGCGCGCTCCTCCAGACGGCGGATGAGCACCATCTGGCGATACAGGTCTAAGGCTGTATTTTTGTCCATGGTAGTGTTTCTATCTTCCTTTGGGCGAAAAACTTCATTGTGGTTGATGTTTCTAGAAATTATACCAGAACGCTCGGAATTGCCTGCCGATTGAGCAAGCGCCAGCGTTAGCCAACGGTTTTTATTTCCATGGGTTATCTTCCCCCTATCTTTTCTCCCATGGCTCCACTTCGCCGGGCACAACGCGGAACAATGGGTGAGGCTGCGGGCGGAGGACGCGGAGCAGGTGATCATGCCATTTGGGATCACGGACGGCGAGTTTCGCCATCAGGTGATGCCACTCATAGATCAATTGCCCGCGCGTGACGGTGATTTTCCCGGTGCTGTGCGCCGGGTTGATTTTTTCCATAGCAAACGCATAACCGCGCCGGGTTGCCTCGGCGTGCACACCGCGCAGGTAATCAGCCATCGCGCCTTCGGGTGAAGGCTGGAGGCGAAAGCGTTGCAGTTGGGGATGATGCCGATAGCCTTGCGTGCGCCCCAGAAGCACAGCCTGGGCTAACAGCCCTTCGCGCCACAAAGCGACCAACCCGCGAGGGTCGAGATATTTGGGATGCAACGACCAAAGACGCATTTCACCCGAGGTTTAGAGAAACAAAGCAAACATGGTTCAGATCATCGTCAAGCGGTGAATGACCGCTCCCTTTTTTCATGGGATATTATATAACCTGCTTTATACACCAAAGGATCGCATTTTTTAGGGAATTTCGAGGCTATAGTGCGAGATTTGGACATCTCAGCAGCGAGTTTTGTAGCCGGGGTTTCCATACCCTGATGAGCGAGATTTGGAAATCTCTGCTATGGATGTGGTTTTGTGGCCTGGATTTCCATACCCCGATGAGCGAGATATGGAAATCTCAGCTACAGATGTGATTTTGTGATGGGAAGACGCGTCGGTAAGCTACGCCTCTGGAGTTTCTTTTGGGATGATCGCCTGATTACAGCCGTATAGACTAATCCAACGGTTCGGCGCTCCATCGTTTATAATTTCCTGCATGGATACAGGCATTTTCAAACCAGGAGAATAACGATGAACTCCACCACCTCCTTCTTTACTGTCTGGAGAGTCAATATGCGCACGCGCGAGTTTCGGCGCGAGCCCGTGCCTCCATCTTGGGAACGCCTCGGCGGTCGTGGATTGCTGGCGCGCATTCTATTGGACGAAGTCGAAGCCACCTGCGACCCGCTTGGTCCGAAAAACAAGCTGATCTTCGCCCCCGGCTTGCTCGTCGGACATATGCTCTCCAGTTGCGACCGAATCTCCATCGGGGGAAAAAGCCCGCTCACCGGCGGGGTGAAAGAAGCCAACGCTGGCGGGCGCACCGGTCTACAACTCAGCCGATTGGGCATCAAGGCCTTGATTCTCGAAGACAAGCCAACGGATGAGGGCTTGTACTTGCTGCACCTAAGCGCGGAAGGAGCGCGCTTTGCCTCCGCGGAACACCTGCGCGGGTTAGGGGTCTATGCCACCGGTGAGCGCCTCCTGCAGGAATATGGCTCAGAGGTTGCCGTCGCCCTCATTGGGCCAGGGGGTGAGATGCGTTTGCGCACGGCGGGCATCCAGAACGTAGATAAGGATGGCGTGCCCGCGCGCATCGCCGCGCGTGGCGGGTTGGGTGCTGTAATGGCCAGCAAAGGCTTGAAGGCCATCGTCATCGACGGCAGCGGTGGCGCGGCGCCGCCCATCGTGGATCAGGAGTTGTTCAAGGAGGCGCGCAAGCGGTACACCAAAGCCCTGATGGATCACCCCCAGACCAAGACCTACCATGATTACGGCACGGCAGGCATCTTGCAGCTTTGCCAGACGTTTGGCGTGTTGCCCACACGCAACTTTTCTCAAGGCACATTTGAACACGCCGAACAACTCTCTGGCGAGCATCTGCGCGAGGTGCTTTTACAGCGCGGCGGGCGCTGCGACCCTTCACATGCCTGCATGGCAGGCTGCGCAATCAAAAGCTCGAATGTCTTCGTCACAGAAGACGGAAAGACGACCGTTTCTCCATTGGAGTATGAAACCATCGGCTTGATGGGCTCCAACTTGGGCATCGCCAGCCTGGATGAGGTGGCGCGGCTGAACTATGTGGTCAACGATCTGGGGTTGGATTCCATCGATATTGGCTCTGCTTTAGGCGTGGCGGCCGAGTCGGGTTTGATGTCCTTTGGTGACGCCGAGCGAGCGTTGGAACTGTTGGACGAGATTCGGCGCGGCACCCCTCTGGGGCGCGTGCTGGGCAACGGGGCAGCGATCACCGGCCAGGTGTTCGGCGTGGAGCGCGTTCCAACGGTGAAGAACCAGGCCATTTCCGCGTATGATCCGCGCGCGGTCAAAGGCACCGGCGTGACGTACGCCACCTCGCCCCAAGGCGCTGACCATACCGCTGGCCTCACATTGCGGGCGAAGGTGGACCATACCGACCCGAAAGGTCAGGTAGAGCTTTCACGCAAGGCGCAGTTTAACATGGCCGGCTACGACAGCCTGGGGGCTTGCATCTTTGCCGGCTTTGGCTTCGCCGCGGACACCGAAGTTATCCCTATGTTGCTCAAAGCACGCTATGGATGGGAGGTGCCTGCAAACGTGTTGGCACAATTGGGGCGGGAGACGATTTTAATGGAGCGTGAATTCAACCGCAAAGCGGGGTTCACCACTGCCCATGATCGCCTGCCGGAATGGATGCAGCGCGAACCATTACCACCCACCAACGCTGTGTTTGACGTCTCGACGGACGAGATGGATGCGATTTTCGAATCGTAAACCCAAAACACGCGAACTATCCCTTCTATAGGCATCGAAGGGACGCGAGATCGGAAGGAAGTGTGAATCAAATTGATGCTGCTTTTCTCAGCCACCTATCTAATGGCCTGATCATGGTTTTGCTGCCGCTCTTTGTGGGGTGGCTGCTCACGCGAAAATTTAAATTAGGATGGCGCGTCTGGTGGATCGGCGCGGCGACGTTTGTTATTTCCCAAATCGGGCATATCCCTTTCAATCAGGTGCTCAACCTGCTCTTCGTGAGAGGGGTCTTGCCCACACCGAGCGGACCGTGGGAGCTACCCGTCTCGGCGTTGCTGGCTGGGCTGAGCGCTGGATTGTTCGAGGAACTGGCGCGCTACGCCTCGTATCGCTGGTGGATCAGAGACGCACGCCGCTGGAAGGACGGGGTGCTGTTTGGCGCGGGGCATGGTGGTGCAGAGGCGATTCTGCTGGGAGCCCTGGTGTTGGTGAATTTCATCGGCATGGTTGCCGCGCGCCAGGCGGATATCAACCAGCTTGTGCCGGCCGAGCAAATCCCCCTGGCCCAGCAGCAGCTTGCTGCATATTGGGGCTCACCATGGTACGATAACCTCCTGGGCGCCCTGGAGCGGGCTTTGACCCTCCCGTTTCACATCGCGGCTGCATTGCTCGTGCTGCAGGTTTTTATTCGAAAACAAAGCCGCTGGTTGTGGATGGCAGTGCTCTGGCACGCGCTCATCAACGCCGCCGCATTGATGGTCTTCGACCTCGCGGGACCGTACCTGGCAGAATTGGTGCTGGGTTGTTTTGCTGTGGTCAACGTGGTGATCATTTTCATCCTGAGAGGGGAAGAAGCGGATGCACAACTCCTCGGCTCGGCTGTGGAGGTGGTCCCTACATCCTCGCCATCAGAGCAGGCACAAGCTGTGCAAAAAGCGCTCGAGGAGACGCCTCTCGACAAGGAACATTTGGATGAATCCCGATACGAGTAGCTGAAGATGATTATCACCGAAAATTTGACTAAAAAGTTCGATCAAATCACCGCCGTTGAGGCGCTTTCCATTCAGGTGAATGAAGGGGAGGTATTCGGCTTTTTAGGTCCCAACGGCGCAGGCAAAACGACCACCGTGCGCATGCTGTCCAGCCTCATCGCCCCCACCTCAGGCAGAGCTGTAGTGAACGGCTTTGAAATCGGCAAGGACGATCAAAACATCCGTCGTTGTGTGGGGGTGCTGACCGAATCTCCAGGGCTGTACGACAACCTGAGCGCGGAATACAACCTGCGCATCTTTGCTGCGTTGTACGACGTGGAAGATATCGATGGACAGGTGGAAAAATATCTGCGCATGTTGGGATTGTGGGAGCGACGTTTCGACCACGTAGGCACATTTTCGAAAGGTATGCGCCAGAAACTGGCAATCGCACGCGCCTTGTTGCACGAGCCGAAGATCCTCTTCCTGGATGAACCTACCGCAGGGTTGGACCCCGAAGCTGCCCGCCTGGTGCGCGATTTCATTGCTATCTTGAGCCAGGAAGGGCGCACGATTTTCATGTGCACGCACAACCTGGACGAAGCCGATCGCCTGTGTGAGCGCATCGCTGTGTTCAAAACGCGGCTGCTGGTGGTGGATACGCCGGGCAACTTGCGTCGGCAATTGTATGGACGAAAAGTGGTCTTTCACCTGCGTGAAGCCGCCCAAACTCTGGTCGATGAAGTGCGCGCCTTCCCCTTCGTCCATCATGTAGAGTTGATCGATGGTAAACTCGTCGTGACTCTGGATGAACCCGAAGTGCATAACCCTGAGATCATCCGTAAGCTGGTCAACCAGGGAGTGGATATCCAGTTTGTGGGTGAGTTGCGCCGCTCTTTGGAGGATGTGTACCTGCAGTTGGTGCGCAACGCGTGAGAGGTGCCTGATGAATAAAGTCTGTATTATGGTGCGCAAAGAGTGGGCTGAGGTGTTCAAGAACCGCATGGTGCTGTTCACGGTTGCCTTTTTACCCCTAATCATGACCGTGATACCCCTGGGCATCCTTTTTGCTCTGCGCAGTGAAGGAGGTATGGCGGATCTGACCACGGAAATGCCCGATGCATTCTCGGCGTACTGCCCTTCCGGGCTGAGCGGAGGGGATTGCTTTCAAGTCTTCATGGTGAGTCAATTCATGATGATGTTTATGATCCTGCCGCTGGCCATCCCGGCGACGATTGCCGCTTATTCCATTGTCGGAGAAAAGACCACACGCAGTCTGGAACCGCTCCTGGCGACGCCGATTACCACCCTTGAATTGCTGGCGGGGAAGAGCCTGGCGGCAGTGCTACCTGCTGTCGTCGCCACCTATGCCGCATTTGGTTTATTTGCCCTGGGCGCGTGGCTCCTTGTACCCAATCGATTGTTTATCTCTGCGGTGTTAGACGCGCGCTGGCTGTTGGCGATCTTCCTTGTGGGACCGTTGATGGCGTTTATGGCGGTGTTGATCAGTGTGATGGTTTCCTCGCGGGTGAATGACCCACGCGTCGCCGAGCAACTCTCTATGGTGGTGATCCTACCGGTCTTGGGGTTTTTCTTTGCTCAGTTTGCCGGCCTGGTGGTCATCAACCGTCAATTGGTGTTGGTCGCGGCAGTGCTGTTGATCATCGTGGATGCCATTCTGCTGTATTTTGCCGAACGTCTCTTCCAGCGTGAGACGATCCTAACTCGATGGAAATAACATTGGAGAAACAAACTGCTATGAAAAAGGCTTCGCTTTGGATGATATTGCTGGTCAGCCTGATCATTGCTTTGCCCGTACAGGCGCAAGAGCCGGCGCTGAGAATACGCCTTGCGCGCGACTTTGGCTATTCATCCGGCACTGGGAGGATCCAGGGGAATTTCAGTCTACGCGCAGATGCGCCAGAGAATTTGGTGCGGGTGACCTACTACCTGGATGGAGATGTCCTCGGTGTGGTCACCGAAGCTCCTTTTCGTTTACGCTTTCGCACCGATGATTATCCCCTAGGCGTGCATGAGATTCACGCCGTTGGGGAGACGGCGCAGGGGGAGCGCTTAGAATCCAACGTGATTCGCGTGGAGTTCGTCAGCGCTGAAGAGGGTTGGGAGGCCGCGGCGCGCATTACCCTGCCGCTGGTGGCGCTCGTGTTCCTCGCCATGGGGATTTCTTTTGCGGTTACTTTTATCCAAAGGAAAAAGCAACCCACACTGCCTCCAGGCACGCCTCGCAATTATGGTATTGCAGGAGGGGCAATCTGTCCAAAGTGCCATCGCCCGTTTGCCCGGCACATCTGGTCCCCCAATATGTTGACTGGGAAGCTGGAGCGCTGCCCGCATTGTGGCAAGTGGAGCGTGGTGCGTGCCGAACCGATGGACCGACTGCGCGAGGCGGAGCAGAAGGAGTTGGAGGCTGCCCAGGCAGAAGAGCTTCCTTCGGAGTTAAACGATCAGGAAAGCTTACGCAAAGAATTGGACGCCTCGCGTTACGAGGAGCTTTGAATTCTCACAACTTGTGGCATACCCCCTTCACCCATTGGGGGGTAATGATTCTGGCTTTTGGGATGATCTGGCTAAGTGCTTGCCAGGTGGATACGACTACGCCAACCCCGCTGGCTATTCTGACGCAACCTGCCACTCAGGAGGTAACGCCATCGTCCTCGGATACTACTCTGGTAACTGCCGTGACTACCTTCACCATTCCGCCAGTCGTGGTAGCTACCCCCCATAGTCGGGATGTGCGCCTGGTCTATGTGAAAAATCAAGAACTTTGGCTTTGGCGTGACCAGCACGCGCTACGCCTGAACGCGCCTACCCCAATTTATCAGCCTGTTCTTTCTCCCGATGGGCGCTATGTCGCCTATCAACGCCCGGTGAGCGAGGCGTATAGTACGATCTGGATGATTGACCTGAATACACAGCAAGCGTGGCAGGCGGTGAGCCTAGAAGACCTGCAAACCATTGGCGGAGGCGCACTCAGTCCAGATGCAGTCGGCGTCATGCCTTACCAGATGGCATGGAAGCCAGGCAGCCACATGCTCACGTTCAACACGCAGCAGGTCTTCCAAGGACCTGGTGTTGCCCTCTTGGATGACCTCAACCTGTACGATGTCGCTCAGCGTTCGCTGACCTTCCTGCTGCTGGCGGGTTGGGGGGGCATGTTTGTCTATTCTCCCGATGGGGAACATATCGCCATCAGCAACCCTCAGCAGATCATTCTATCGAAAGCGGATGGGAGTGAGTATCGTGTGGTGATGCACTATGCATTGGTCAACACCTACAGCGACTATCGCTTTTACGCCCAACCGGTCTGGTCACCGGCAGGCAGGGAGATTATTTTCGCCCTTCCACCTTCTGATCCCCTGGCGACACCACCTCAGCCGACGGAAATATGGCGTATCGCCGTTGATGGGGCGCTGGCGACAAAAGTGGGCGAGGTTCAGGCAGTGCCATTTTTCGACACCCCTATTACCTTTGCCCCCACTTTAACGCACATGGCGTTTATCCAGGAAGAAGCTGATTCTGGAATGCGCGTGCTAATGATCGCCCAGCTCGATGAGCTGCAACCTGTGCCGTATGCCTCGGATGCCTTGCTGCTTTTTTGGGGGTGGTCACCCGATGGCTTGCACTTTATCTATTACACTGGCCCAGATCAGCAAGCATGGCTGGGAGAGGTGCACGGTGATGCGCAACCTTTGACCGCCAATCCAATAGGTATTACTAACGTACGCTGGGTGGATGCCACGCGCTTTTTGTTTTCCCGCCACTTGCCTGAAGGAATTCAGCTCTTCTTGGGCGATATCGAGGGTGGGGAATTACTGGTTGCAGATGGGCTGGATCGCCCATTTGAATTCGATTTTGCCCTTGTGCGCGAGTAAACCAACCATTGAGTGTGAGGTTTCATAAGAGAGACGATTGAATTATTCGTGAAAAATCAAGAAGGAGCATGAAATGACGGAAACAAAAGAGAATCTCAAACAAGCATTTGCCGGTGAGAGCCAGGCTTACCAAAAATATATGGCTTTTGCCAAACAGGCTGAGCGCGATGGATTCCCGAATATCGCCCGCCTGTTCCGCACCACAGCCGAAGCTGAGCGCGTCCACGCTGCAGGTCATTTAAAAGCACTCGATGGAATTGGGAGCACGGTGGACAACCTTAGGGCGGCGATAAACGGGGAGACTTACGAGTACACCGAAATGTATCCTCCCATGCTTGAACAGGCTGAACGGGAGGAGGATAAAGCCAAAAAGATGTTCCAATATGCCGTTAAAGCCGAAGAGGTTCATGCCAGACTGTATGCCAAGGCGCTCGAAGCAGTCGAAAAGGGGGAGGACCTCGTTGAGACAAATTTCTATCTCTGTCCGGTATGCGGATATATAGAATTTGGAGCACCGCCGGAACAATGCCCGATTTGCGGAGCGAAAGCAAAATCCTTTCTGTTGATCTAGAGTTGATCTGCCCAGGCGTTAGCCTGGGCAGTTGCATTCCTTTCGAGTTTCCAAGGAATGGTATAGCACCTTAGCTTGCCGAGGTCATCATCCGTTTCCTGGAAGCTCTGATCAGGAGGAGATTATGCGAACAATGTTCCGTCTGTTGAACCGTTTTTTCATGATTCCACTCTTTCGTCTGGGATTGGGCAAATTTATGGTAAACCCGTTTACTGGCTACATCATGGTGCTCAAAACCATTGGACACAAGAGCGGAACAGTGCGTTTTGCCCCGGTGAATTACGCCATCCATAAAGGGCATGTCTATTGTGTCGCGGGCTTAGGCGAGCGCACGCATTGGTATCGCAACCTCCGCGCCAATCCCGAACTGGAATTGATCATGCCCGGCGGTGCCTGGTGGGGAAGCGCTGAGGAAGTCCCCCAGGGCGAGGAAAAGGTCGAAATATTTCGCCAGGTGATGGTCAACGCCGGTTTTGCCGGCTTTTTCTATGGCTTTAACCCACGGCGCGCCTCGCAGGAGCAACTCGCGCAGGTTGCCGACAAACTCCCCATAGTTCGTATAGCCGTAAAAGGGGTCGGAAATGGTCCTGCTGACGCCGGAGGCTGGTTGTGGATTAGTACGATACTTATCGTCATCCTGTTAGTGTTGGGATGGATATTCTTGAACTGAACGATTTTTTCTGAATAACCGTTGTAGAGAAAAAGGTGAGGTGATTTGATTTCGCCCCCCAGATTTTGTAATCGATTAATTGTCATATTGTGATACACTTCATGAGATTTCGATAAAGGGGAATCGCCAAAAAGCGTAAGGAGTTAATCCAATGCCCATTGTTTTTGTAGAACATATCGCCAAATCCTTCGGGGAAATGCAAGCCGTGTCTGATGTTTCCTTTGAGATTGAGCGCGGCGAAATTTTTGGCCTCGCTTCCCCTGTTGATTGGATATCTGATTGGGATGTTTGCCTATATCGCCGGGACGCCATTTGAGCTCTGGGTTGTAGTGATGAGCATCTTCCCGTTGACCGCGCCCATCGTCATGGTGTTACGTATTTTGGAAGAAGCGGTTCCGCTGTGGCAGATCCTCCTATCCCTCGGCTTGTTGGGACTATCAGCGGTGTGTATTATCAACGTGGTGGCGCGCTTATTTGATGTTCAAAACTTGCTTTCCGGTCAGCCGTTTTCCGCGCGCAGATATCTAAGCGCTTTGTTCGGCCTTCAACTCAAAGGGTCAAAGTAAGCAGGCGCCCACTCATAAGGGAGTGGCAAGGGGAATTAAGGACCGGTTTTTGCGCAAAGGCTCGATAGCAAATTTACCCAATGACTTATCCATATGTTGAGCTACCCTCCCAGCCAGATTAAAGAAAGCGCTAAATCCATTTTTCTTGTACACGATCGTATGTTTGACCAGGGGAAACAAGGGTAGGAAGTTTATGCTTTTCGATTCTCTCGGAAGGTGTCATCGGGAAACTGTTTACGTAAGTTAAATATCGTGGGACTTTATGCTTCGCCAAACGTTTCAAAGCGAAGGCAGCTAATTCATTGGGGCTTGGAATGTGATTTATTGCTTCTTCTTTAGGTTGGATGAATGCCCAAACTTCCTCTCCTCGGATTTCGTCGGGGCTGGGAATTACTGCAGCATCTATGATCTGCGGATGGCTACGCAGCACCTCTTCCACTTCACGACAGGAGATATTCTCTCCAGACCGACGGATGATGTCTTTTTCGCGCCGTACAAAGCGATACTTAGCATTAACTCTTTCAAAGATATCTCCTGTGCGGAACCAACTTTCGGGAGGGAATTCTTTTACTGTGTGAGTCTTACCACTCCAATAGCCGCGTACCAACAAGGGGGTTTTGAATTCCACAAACCCCTCACCATCGCCTTCGATCAACTTTCCATCGTAATCTACAAGACGCACTTCAGTGTAAGGGATAGGCTCTCCTAACCAACCTTCGCCATATTCTGGTTTGCTACCGATGCGTTCTGCCATGTTTACGCCTGTTTCTGATGTACCAAAGGCTTCCAGCCAGCGCACATTGAAACGCTCTTCCATGGCTTTATGCAATGGCCTGGGTACACCCAGACACCAGGCAGCAACCAAGTGATGCTCTTTTTCTCCATCTTCTGGAGGGGTATTCATCAACATTGCGGGCATGGTGCCTATCGCCCAAAACTTTGTTGCTTTGGATTCCTTTACTTTTTTCCAAAAGGTTGAAGAACTAAAGCGGGATAGGACGGTTAGATGCGCTCCAGCCCACAATACAGCTACTAGATTATATTGTGGATCGCCATAGAAGCATGGTTGCGCGGTGAGCAAACGGTCACTTTCGTCTAACTCGAGACCCCACGCGAGCAACTTTGCAAGTAGTAACCAGTGTAGGTGATCTGCAATACATCCTTTTGGTAATCCGGTTGTACCGGATGTATAACCAATGGTGAAAAAATCGGATTGAGTCACCCCTCTGCCCAAGGTGCTCCAATCACCTTCAATCAATTCAAAGAGTTCGGCACCTGGTCTGGGTTCATCGATAAGAAGGGGAATGGTATTTTTAGGCAAGTAAGAAGCGAGGCGGTCATAGGTGTTTGCCATCCAGATCGCTACAGCAGGGTCGGAGTCCGATATGACATGGTGAGCGTCAGAGATACCATAGGCTGGATTCATAGGAACGAAAACCAAGCCAGCGTCTGCGCATGTTAGCCAAAGAATCTGGAAAGCGGGGCGATTGTCGATGGCTGCTAGAACACGGTCGCCTTTCTTTAAACCAAGACTGAAAAGGAAATCCCTTGTGCCTGCAGTTAACGCACCAACTTGCGCGTATGTGAGCTCATCGTACCCTTCAAAGTGCAGTGCTGGGCGATTACCAAAACGCGAAACGGCATTACGCAACAAAGTTCCAACGTTTTCAGGGAGAAAATCAGTAGGCTTTCCGAGAGATTCTATTGGTTTAAGCATGCATTCCGCCTCATCAAATTTTTACTCACAGGGGAAATGAACGTTCCTTACTAAATATAGGTTTACAGGCAGCGAATACTATTCTATCATACGCTTGACAGACTGTCAAGCGTATGATAGAATTAAGATGAAATGAAAATACAAACTAATCCCAAGCAAAATTTTTATTCTATGGATATGCGTCGTGAAATTCTCAACGCCAGCATTGAAGCTTTCTCAGAGAAAGGCTATGTCGCGACAACCATCCGGGAAATAGGTAAGCGAGTGGGGTTGAATTCCGCCACACTGTATTACTACTTTTCGAGCAAAGAAGCTATCTTGCAATCCATTGTGCTCCAAACATTAAATGATTTGGTAGAAATCGTCGAGCAGATCGATGTGCGAACAGATTTACCCACCCAGGCTAAACTAGCGGAATTGATTGGTGCTTACATTAAATTCCTGGGAAATCGCCGCAAAGACATGGTCATCACCCAAGCAGAACTCTGTCGGTTGTCTGAAGAACAACATCGACAAGCTGTCGCTTTATACGATCGCTTTGAGGGAATCTTGAAACGCGTCATTTCTCAGGGTATTCAGGAGGGCACTTTTCGTCCCGTTGAAGTTGCTCCTACCGTCAAAGCGTTGATCTGGTCTTGCCTTTCGATTATCTATTGGTACAACGATGATGGTTCGCTCACTTTTAGCGAAATTGTTGCCTACTTCACTGAGCTATGGGTATCAGGCTTACTCCATGGGAACCTACCGCCCTTGTTGGTAAAAAGTGCGCAGGCAGATTAGTCGGTTTTTTTTTAATGCAGTTGTCAATTAATGAATAAAAAGGCAAATTATGAAGGTCATTGATTTTTCGATCACGCCTCCGATATCCCCGTTTTTTGATGATTACATCAATCCGCCCGCGCATTTACTGGGCTATGCACATTTGTATGGTGAGCGCATTATGAGCGCGATGAGTTATTACCAAAAACCCTTAGAAGAGTTTTTAGGCTATCTTACGGCTCATAATGTTCACATGGCAGTGATTCATGCCACCGATAATGAAACGCGGCATCAGCGCAAGATTCCAAACGAGGTGGTTGGAGAACTGGTACAACGCTATCCAGATCGTTTTGTCGGTTTTGCTGGGGTTGACCCCTACAAGGGAATGGCAGCCGTAAAAGAATTACAAAGAAGCATTGTTGAATTAGGCTTACGCGGATTATCACTAGAGCCTTATGAATATGACCTTCCCACTAACCACAAGAAATATTACCCATTATATGCAAAATGTGCCGAACTAGGCGTACCGGTTTCGATACACTGTTCGATTAACTTCGCTCGGGGAGTAAAAATGAGCTTGAGTCACCCATTGTATTTGGATGAGGTGGCGGTTGACTTCCCCGAGTTGACATTGATTGCTTCAACCCCCGGATGGCCATGGGTGGCCGAATTGATGGCTGTTGCCTGGCGACACCCAAATGTGTACATCAAGATCGCTGCGATGCGCCCCAAATATTTTGCTAAGCAAAATACGGGGTGGGAAACTTTGTTACATTATGGCAATACTATTCTCAAAGATCGTATTTTATTTGCCTCAGCCTGGCCGCTTATTTCTCTAGAGGAAGCTGTCTCCGAAGTTTGTGCGCTACCGCTCAAAGATGAGGTTAAAGAAATGTGGCTTTATTCCAATGCAGCTAAATTGCTTGGCTTGGAATCGTGAATGTAAATGCTCAATCTTTTTTGAGGATGATGCAAATGTTAGGAGGTGAATCGTAGGAAATGATGTGGATTTCTATTGTTGAATCTTATTAAATTATCCAAGGAGGATGAACGATGAACAAGTTATCGCAAGTTTTTCAGAAATCCGGGGCAATGAAGGTTGGATTGGTTTTGGTAATTATCGGTATCGTGCTCTATATCATTGGACTCAACACACCATTGAATGCCGGCGTACCTCGCTCCCCAGGCAGAATCGTCCTTTACTATATCTGGCACCTGGTTGACATTGGTTTGATTGTTATGATGTGGGGGTACTTTAGCTATCACAAAAAATGGTTGGTGCCATGGTACGAAGAGGGGATGAAGATCGATATTTTCTCCAGCAATCGCGTGGTGCGTATTGCGCTCGTGGCAGCAGGTACGATCGTTTTAGCATTTGTCAAAATCCCGGTGCTCGGTTGGTCGATACGCACGGTCATGCCAGTGTTTGGGGCAATGTATTTTGGTTTACTCGAAGGTGTGTTGGGAGGCTGGATCGGCTACATGCTCAGCACACTTATTGTTGGTGGATATGAGTACCCATTGATTACCTTGCCCACCTGGGGCATTGGAGATGGCGTAGTGGTGGCATATTGCGCTGTTTTTTTCTTTGAGTGGATTCGAAACCAGCCATCTGCTAAAACACGAAGTTGGCGTTATGTGGTCATGCTGATTACCGGATTTATCATTTGGTATGTGCTCATCGTCGCAGAGGCGATCGGCTTCCAGGGTGCGGCTGTCTTCCTACCTTATGCCTTCCAATACTTAATCGGCGGCTTGATGGTGCTGGTGGTTATCTTCTTGATTGCCGTTGGCGCTGTGGAAGTCTTGCATCGCACTTCGCCTGGTGGATTCATGGTAGAGAAACCGACTGAACCCAAGAAATAGAACCCGATGACATCTTACGCTGTTGAACTCAAGGATGTATCGTTCACATATTGGAATTCTGAGGAGGAGAGTCTAAAAAGCCTTAATTTACAAATACCAAAAGGGCAATTTGTTGTCATAACCGGACCTACTGGTGCGGGTAAGTCCACTTTTTTACAGCTCCTCAATGGACTGATCCCGCACCAGATTCCAGGTCGTCTAAAAGGCGAGGTACTAGTCGAAGGTTACAACACGCGCCACTCAAGTGTAGCAGAACTGGCGCAACATGTCGGTCTAGTCTTCGAAGACCCGGATACGCAGATCGTTTCTTTGGCTGTGGAGGATGATATAGCCTTTGGACCTTCAAACCTCGGTTTGCCTCCTTCGGAGATTCGTGCGCGCATCGTTGAAGCTCTTGAAAAAACTCGCTTGAGCGGTTTTGAGCAACGTAACCCATTTACCCTCTCAGGAGGGGAGAAACAGAGCCTGGCGATTGCCGGAATACTGGCAATGCGACCCTCTATATTGGTCTTAGATGAACCGACATCTATGCTCGATCCGATTGGTAGGTCGCGCATCGTTGCCATACTCAAAGATTTATCAACTGATATTGGTACAACTATCATCGTTGCTGAGCAGAACCCCGAGCTTATCTTGGAATTCGCTGATCGCGTGTTGTTATTTGATCATGGGCAGATCGTTTTGGATGGCACACCAAGAGAAGTGTTTACGAATATTCCCGTGTTGACCGATATCGGAGTGAAAATCCCTCCCATGGTCGAAACCTTCTGGGAATTAAGCAAACTTGGTTTATGGAATGGAGCCTATCCTCTAACGATCACTGAAGCGGCGCATCTTCTTGAACAAAAAATCAAAGGCGCACCATTAAAGATGCCTAGTTCAACCAGCCATCAAGCTTCACAAAAAGAGACGATCGTGGATGTGCGTTCGGTAGAACATGTTTACGAAGGTGAGCTAAAAGCGTTGCGCGGTGTCAATGTTCAATTTCAACGAGGCGAACTGACAGCCATAATTGGTCAAAACGGTTCCGGCAAATCCACATTATCCCTGCACCTTGTAGGCATTTTACGCCCAACAAACCCACAAGGTCGAATTTTCGTTGCAGGACATGATGTGCTCAATATACCGGTGAAAAAGTTGATGCGTTATATCAATTATGTATTTCAGAACCCTGACGAACAACTCTTTATGGAAACGGTTTATGCCGAACTTGAATACGGTCTAGTTAATATGGATCTCTGTGCTGATGAGTGGCAACCTCGCTTAGAAGAAAGTTTGACCCTGTTTGGTCTGAATGAATTTGCTAATCTGCCTCCGAAAAGCCTGCGACGCGGTCTGCGCACCAAAGTAGCCATTGCTTCAATTGTTGCCATGCAGCCCGAGGTATTGATCATCGATGAACCCACAACAGGTTTGGATCGACGTGAATCCTTAGAAATTCTGCGAGTGCTTGAAGCCTTAGTGAATAATGGTAGCACGGTTATCATTATCACCCATGAGATGGACCTTGTTGCTCAATTTGCTCGACGGGTGATTGTGATGCATGGAGGGGAAATACTGATGGAAGGAACACCAAGTGAGATCTTCAACCAACCCAATGAATTGCACAAGGCTTCCCTGTTACCTCCAGAAATTTTTCTCTTAGCTTCCAGATTGGGGTGGATGCCGGGTAACAATCTGCGCAATCCGGCTGACCTCGCCATGATGATCTCACAGGTGATTTAGCGCGTATGGCATTATTAGAATACCGCCAACGAGATTCTTTCCTGCATCTTTTGCATCCTGCTGCCAAAGGCATCTGGATCATAACCATGGGGGTAGTGTTATCTATTTATTTTGATCCAATACCTTTAGGAGTCATTTTGCTTTTGAACTTGCCTTTTTACTTTTTAGGGCGCATCCCTTGGAAACGTTGGTTGAAACCTCTCGGCATTGTCCTGTTTTTAGGGATGATTGGATATTTTGTTGTCAGTCTTTTTCTCAACCGGCCAGGCGTTTTTACTCGCTATCCCGATATTAGCCGGATCACCCTGATTTCAATAGCAAGTGAAAGGTTCTTTCTAGGTTCCATGTCCATCACTGTTGGGGGCATAATGTATACCTTGGGACAGACGATTCGTAGCATCACGTTGGTTTTCATGGTTGCCGTCTTTGTTTATTCAACAGCACCTAGCGACTTGGTGTACATTCTAAACAAGCTCCACATCCCACATAAGCTGGTCTTTATCGTCATGGTGGCATATCGCTTTTTCCCTCATATTTTCCATAAGCTGAATGTGGTTATCGCTGCGCAAAGGCTGCGTGGTTGGGAGCTTTCTTCTCGTAATCCGATAAAGCTTGCTCGTCAATATTTGCCAATCATCATACCGGTTTTTACTGAGGTGGTACGTATTTCAGAGTATACAACCAAGGCGGTTGAATCAAGAGCTTTTGGGAAATCGAGGTTTGTGTTACATCGAGAATTGAATTGGGGCTTGAAAGATTCGCTTTTCTCTGTGTTATGGTTAGCGATTGCGGCGATTTTTCTTTACCTATATATTGTTCATCAAATCGGGGTGTTATAAACCCTATAGCCAATCGACTTCCGTGATAAGATGGGGCCTCTATTCTCAAAATAGGAGGTCTAACATGGCTCATATTCATGATGCCAGGTGGTGGGTGAGGTGTTCCATCCTTCTGGGTTTATTGATTCTCGGCGCGTGTGCCCCTCGAACAGGTCCTTCTGATGCGCGCTTGGCGGCGATTCAAGAGATACAGAAGTCGTTGGAATTGCCTGAAGCACCTGTCGAATTTATCGAAAACGGGCATATGATCAATTCTCCCAGCGGAGACTTGGAAGTAGCCGTATATCAAGATTCCGAGGGGCGAGTGTTCTCTGTGCATCTTGCCTCGAACCGGGTTGTGGAGATCGATGCACGCAACCTGTTAGAAAACCTTCCGGCGGATGCTCCGAGCCTGACTCTGGAGGCATTGCGCGAGAAAGCGATGCGCTTTTTTGCCGCTACGATACCCAATTTTGAGCGTCTAAAGAGCACCTGGCAATACGAAGAAGGCCAGAAAGGGGATAACTACTTTTTCAATTGGTATGCCCCCATGCAGGCAGGAGATCTCAACCGCCCCTTTGCTCAGATCGCCTTGCATAAAAGCGGCTTGCTGTTTGCGTTCTATAACACCCTGTCTCTGAACGAATGATGTAGGGGGCTTAAGCGGGCGCTTCGCCGGTGGCGATGGGCCGGTTATCATCTGTGATCCATTCGCTCCATGAGCCAGGGTAGAGCTTGCCCTCGCCAATACCCGCATGTAGCATGGCTAATAGGTTATGGATCGAAGTCACACCTGAACCGCAGTAAAACACCGTTCTTTCCGCCGGGATTTTACCTAATAATTTCGCATACCGTCGCTGTAAAGCCTCTTTGGAGCGAAATTTACCTTTTGGTGTCAGGTTCAACGGATGAGGTGCGTTGAGCGCGCCAGGGATGTGCCCGGCGATGGGATCGATTGGCTCGACTTCTCCGCGATATCGTTCAGGCATGCGTGCGTCCACCAGCAACCAATCTGGGGCATGGCGAATCTCTTCGACCTGCTGGACATCAACCACCAGGTGTGGTTGCACGCGGGGCGTAAATCTGCGCGCGGAGCGCCTGGCTTCGCCGCTCTCCGTAGGTAAGCCGAGGGCGACCCAGTTCTGCCAGCCGCCATCCAATACCGCCACGCGCTCATGCCCCAACCAGCGCAATGTCCACCAGAGACGGGCAGCCGCCAATGATCCTCCGGCTGTGTCATAGGCAATCACCTGAACGTGTTCGTCAATGCCTAATCGAGAGCACAAAGCCGCTGCCTGCTCAACGCTCGGCCAGGGATGTCTCCCGGTCTGTCCAGGTATAATCGGCGCAGAGAGGTCCTCCTCCAGGTGCACGTACACCGCGCCGGGGATATGCGCTTGAAGGTATTCCTCCTTCCCCTGTGCCGGGTTTTGAAGGTAAAAACGGCAATCGAAAATCGCCCAATGCGGGTCATGTAGTTGCGTTGACAATTGGTGCGCGCTGATTAGAGTCTGATAGTGTGCGTTCATGGTTGAGTCCATCCCATCAGGTTTGATATAAGATGGTTCAATTGTACCTTGAACTGGAATGCATATCATTCCAAGTGGTTTATCATGTACAATACTATCGACACAACTGGAACGAGGACAGGGATGCGACGTGCCTGAGAAACGAAATGTCCTTTTTTTGGCTGCAGAAGCAGAGCCATTTGTCAAGATTGGCGGCCTGGGTGAGGTGGCCGGCTCTCTGCCACGCGCATTGAATGCTTTGTGCGCATCGAAGCATGAGGTGGGAGCTTTACAGGTAGAGGTGCGTTTGGTTTTGCCCTTTCATGGCGGCATTCAGCGGTTAGGTCTGGAGTTCAGGCGCGAGAAAAGGTTCTTCGTCCAGTTCTTGGGTGAAGAGCTTCCAGTAGAAGTGTTGAGTTTCGAAGCGGACGGAGTGGTCACCTATTTCATCCACAGCGCTTTGATCCCGCCTGACTCTGAGGTATATTCCACAGACCCCCAGGAAGATGCCCTGAAATACACCTTTTTTTCGTTCACTGCGTTGCAATTGGGGGAGCAATTAGGCTGGCATCCCCATGTCGTGCATCTTAATGACTGGCACACGGCTTTAGCTGCTTATCTCATGCGTTTTGATCCCAACCTGGCACCGCGCTTTCAGCAGACCGTTGCCCTGATCAGCTTGCATAACCTGCCCTATATGGGCCCAAGGCTGTTTTCTCTGATGGAGGCGCAACAATTGCCGCGGCTAGACTCTCCAGAATTGCCGGAGTGGGCGAGGGACATGCCTTTACCCATGGGCCTCTACGCGGCGGATCATATCGTTGCCGTGTCGCCTTCTTATGCGCGTGAGATCCTCACCTCGGCGCATGGATGTGGCTTGGAGGGCTTCCTGCGTAAGCGCCGCAGTCACATCACCGGCATTCTAAATGGCTTGGATGAAACCCAGTGGAACCCTGCGCAGGATGCATACCTGGTTGAAGGCTATCATGCGCCAAACCTGGAAGGAAAGCTGGCAAACAAACGGGCATTGCAAGAAGAGATGGGCCTCATACAGGATGCCCAAATACCCCTTCTGGCAGTTGTTTCGCGTATGGACACACAAAAGGGCATCGACCTCATCCCCTCTGTTTTGCAGCGCTGCACCGCTTTGCAACATACCGATTGGCAACTGGTCGTTCTGGGGACTGGCGACAAACGCATTGAGAAAATGATGCTAGACCTGGAGAAAGAATTACCACAACAGGTGCGCGTGGTATTGCGTTTTGACAGACCATTAAGCCATCGTATCTTTGCTGGCGCAGACATACTTCTGCTCCCATCTCGCTATGAACCTTGTGGCTTGACCCAAATGATCGCCATGCGTTATGGTTGTGTGCCTGTCGCCCATGCTGTTGGGGGGTTGCGCGATACCATTCGAGATCAAGGCGCAGGGAATCATCAGAACGGTTACTTGTTTTATCGTTTCACACCTAATGCATTTGCCCGGGCGCTAAGCCGTGCCCTGCGCGATTACGGCATCTCCGAAAGGTGGCGGTTGGTTCAATTAAATGGCATGCAGCAAGATTTTTCCTGGAGCGCTTCAGCTCATAAATACCTGGAGCTGTATCAGGCATTATCGAGAGCAAGGAAGAGGAGCTCAGACTGATGGAGGTACACATTCATAATCCGTTTTGTATGGTTGAACAAAAGGAGCGTGTAGCATGAAGGTTCGCGCTGTGATCCTGGCTGGAGGCGAAGGTTCCAGGCTGGGGGTGCTTACGGCGAAACGCACCAAACCAGCCGTTCCGTTTGCGGGCAAATACCGCATTATTGATTTCACCCTATCGAATTGCGTCAACTCGGGCATATTCGATGTCATGATCTTGGCGCAGTATCGTCCCCACTCGCTGATCGAACACATTGGCGCGGGCGGTCCTTGGGATTTGAACCGCGATTTCACCGGAGGCGTTTCCATCCTCACACCATATAAGGCGCGCGGCGCCTCGGATTGGTATTTGGGTACCGCAGATGCGGTACAACAAAATTTTCTCTTCATAAAAAGAGGGCCACCAGATTTGGTGCTGATTCTCTCAGGCGATCATATATACCGTATGAACTATGCGGATTTGATCCAATCGCACCTCGAGCGTGGCGCCGATTTGACCATCTGTACCATCCGCGTACCGCAAGCCGAAGCCTCTCGCTTCGGCATCCTGGACCTGGATACAGACCAGCGTGTGGTTTCCTTTATAGAAAAACCTAGTCAGCCACCTTCCAACCTGGCAAATATGGGTGTTTATCTCTTCAGTATGCCCGTCTTGGACCGGTGTTTATGGGAAGATCATGAGCGCAGCGATTCGACCCATGATTTTGGAAAAGACATCCTGCCTCGTTTGGTACATGAGGGAAAACGCGTGTTTGCCTATCCTTTCGATGGATATTGGGTGGACGTGGGTACGGTGGAGTCGTATTGGCAAGCGCATATGGATTTAGTGCGGTTCCCACCCTCTCTGGACTTGAACGATCGCCGTTGGATCATCCACACGCGTACCGAAGAACGCCCTCCCGTGCGCCTGATGGAAGGCGCTGTGGTCAAAGACAGTTTGATCTGTGATGGCGCCGTGATCGAACCTGGGGCATTGATCGAACAGAGCGTCCTATCTCCGGGTGTGAGGGTAGGTACAGGGGCAATAGTACGTCAATCGATTTTGCTTACCGATACAGCTGTGGAGCGTGAAGCGTTGCTTGAAGCGGCGATTCTGGATAAACGTGTGACCGTTCGTTCCAGGGCACGCGTGGGCAAAATCGGTGAGCATGGCGCTCCTAAGTTTGTCATGGTGGGGAAGAACAGCGTTATCCCTGAAGGAATGCGCATCAACCCTGGGGCGATTATCGGTCCAGATGTGATTGACCATGATTATCCTTCGGCGGAGGTTGCCGAAGACCAGATCATCGAAACCAAGCGGAGACCATATGAGATTTAAACGCTCGGCAGGCATCTTGCTCCATCCAACCAGCTTACCCGGACAGTATGGAATTGGCGATTTAGGTCCACAAGCGCACCTTTGGTTGGAATTTCTGGCCAGTGCAGGCTGTGGGCTGTGGCAGATACTCCCCTTGGGTCCAACCGGTTATGGCGATTCCCCCTATCAATGTTTCTCGGCTTTTGCCGGCAATACTTTTCTCATCAGCCCAGAAATGCTCTTCGAAGATGGGTTGATCGATGGGCAAGATTTAGAAGCCATGCCTGTCATGCCTCCAGACAGGGTAGATTTTGGCGCTGTCATCCCATGGAAGCAGGCGCTCTTTCGAGCGGCGTTCACGCGATTCACGCAAGAGAGGAGGCACCCTTTACATTCGGCGTTTGAGGCGTTCAAAGAAGAGCAGGCATATTGGTTAGAAGATTTTTGCCTCTTTATGGCGCTCAAAGATGCTCATCAGGGAGCGCCCTGGATAGACTGGGAGGAAGAATATCGTCAGCGTCACGCATCGGCGTTGAAAACCATCAAAAAGCAGCTTGCTGTGGAGATCGAAGCGTATGCTTTTCAACAATTTCTGTTCTTCAAACAGTGGGACGCGCTCAAAGCCCATGCGGCGCGATTGAAGGTGCACATCATCGGCGATATCCCGATATTTGTCGCCCATGATAGTGCTGATGTTTGGGCGTATCCCCATCTTTTTCAATTGACCGAAGCCGGCGCTCCTAAAGTGGTTGCTGGCGTGCCCCCAGATTACTTTTCACCCACCGGACAGTTGTGGGGGAACCCCCTGTACGCTTGGGAGGCACATCAGCAGGAGGGTTATGACTGGTGGCTGAAACGTTTCAAGGCCGTGTTGCACATGGTGGATATCGTGCGGCTGGATCACTTCCGTGGCTTTGCCGCGTATTGGGAAGTGCCTGGTGGCATGACCACCGCGGAGAAAGGGCGCTGGGTTCCTGCCCCAGGCGAGGATTTCCTGACCAAGCTGCAGCAAACGCTTGGCGATTTGCCCATCATCGCTGAAGACCTCGGTGTCATTACCGAAGATGTCATCGCATTGCGCGAAAAGTTTGATCTGCCAGGGATGAAAATCTTACAGTTTGCCTTTGAAGGTGACCCACAAGACCCATTTTTACCGCACCACTACTCGCGGCACTGTGTCGCCTATACCGGTACGCACGACAATGACACTGCCTGGGGGTGGTATCAGCGTGTGAATGAGAAAAGCCGTGAGTTTTATCGTCGCTATTTGCATGTTTCTGGGGAAGACGTTGCCTGGGATATGATCCGGGCGGCATGGATGTCTGTAGCGGTGTTCGCCATTGCCCCGCTACAGGATTTTCTGAACCTGGGGAACGAAGCGCGCATGAACTACCCTGGCAGCCTGGGGGGAAACTGGACCTGGAGGGTCACACTGGGTGAGCTCCGGGATGAACTTGCACATCGAATTTTTGAATTAAACTATCTTTATTCGAGGCTCTAAACCGATGCGAAAAAAATTGCCCATAAGGAGGGCATACATGCACATTCAACGCGTAATGCTGATGTTCTTGGCGCTCATCTTTTTCAGTGTGTATGCCTGCAACCCTACTGCCACTTCGAATTTGACTTTGCTAAGACGCTATACACTTGCCTATGGACGATAATATTTCCCTGGGAACCAAAGAGAAAAACAGTGCAGCTTTTTCGTCAGTAGTCGCTGCAGTGTTTCTTACAGGTTTTAAGCTTGTGGTGGGGATACTCACCAACAGCTTGGGTATCTTGGCAGAAGCCGCGCACAGTGGGTTGGACCTGGCAGCTGCTGGAATGACCTTTTTCGCAGTGCGCGCTTCGTCTCAACCCCCTGATAAAGAGCATACATACGGGCATGGAAAAATCGAAAACATCTCTGCACTATGCGAAACCCTGTTATTGTTGATAACCTGCATATGGATTATCTATGAGGCTGTTCAACGATTGATCGAACCAGTGGTTGTCGACATTACCCTGTGGAGCTTTCTCGTAATGGGGGTCTCTATAGTTGTGGATATCACCCGCTCGCGCATCTTGTACCGCACCGCAAAGGCATACAAGAGCCAGGCTTTGGAAGCTGATGCACTCCATTTTTCTACAGATGTATATTCCTCAATGGTGGTCATTTTCGGGCTATTTTCTGTCTGGCTGGCTCAATGGTTGGAGTCACGCGGTTACGATAATATTGCCTGGCTGCACAGGGCGGATTCGGTGGCTGCTTTGGGGGTATCTCTGATTGTTATCTTGGTTAGTTACAGGCTAGGTAAAAGGGCGGTCGATGATTTGTTGGACCGCGCCGAGGCAGGTTTGGTTGAAAGAGTAGAGCGCATTGTAAAAAATGTCCCCGGGGTTTCGGTTGTCAAACGCATTCGAGTACGTCAGAGCGGACCAAATACATTTGTGGATGTGTTGATTGACACGCCGCGCAGTGCAACCTTCCATGCCGCACATCATACAGCTGAAATCGTTGAGCAGGCAGTTGAGTCTGAAATCGCCAATTGCGATGTGGTTGTTCACTTTTCGCCAGTCGTGGAGGATGAAAACAGCCTGGTAGAAGAAATCCAGAGCATTGTCGCAAAACACGGCATTCAGGTTCATGGCATACGCTTGTATCACTTGGAGAGTCGCGTGGATCTCGAGATGCATGTTGAAATCGCTGAGCATATGACCCTTCAGCAGGCGCACGCGCTAATCTCAAAAGTGGAACATCAAATCGAAAAAGAAATTCCCGTAATTGGAGACATCATCACCCACATCGAACCGATAGGCGATCAGGAAGCCACAAGACGTGCGATTGCCGCCGACATGCAACATCTGAAGGAAAGGATTAACCACATTTGCTTGCAAACGGATGGGGTACTGGATTGTCATCAAATTAAAATCCTGGAGGATGGGAGGCAGTTAAATCTCTCCTTGCACTGTCTTCTGGATGCTAAAATGCCCGTTTCGAATGCTCATGCGGTAACGACCAGCCTGGAAGCTCACCTGCGTGAGGCAATCCCTCAACTCGCTCGGGTAAGCATCCATGCGGAACCGATGACTGTTGAAGGTGAGATTGAGAATTTAAGCGGTCAATAGCTGGTCAATCGCCTGGATGAGTTGGTTCAGGTTACCGGCTTGTAATATGACGTCGCACTTAGGCGCATATTGCGGCATTTCGCTATCACCTGTGCCCCAGAGCAGGGGGTTTTCGGGGTTGATCCAAATGGTGCGTTTACAGCGTCGAGTCATCTTACTGAATAGGTCAAGGCGTGGGTTGTTGTAGTTATTGCGCCCGTCGCTAACCATGATCAAGGTTGTGCGGCTGTCCAAGGTATGTAGAAAGTCTGCGTTGAAATTTTCCAGGCTGAAGCCTAAATTGGTGTTGTAATACCCTGAGGGCATGTGCTGCAATATCTGGCGGATCGATTGCTGCATGTGACCGTGTTTGAAATATGGCGAGATGTATTCCAGATGGTCGATGAAGGCAAAAGCATGGGTCTTTGCGATCAGGTCTTGTAAATGAAAGATCAAACTCAGCATCAGCTCGGAACAAAAGCGCATCGAAGTGCTCACATCGCATAGCACGACGAGTTTCGGCTTGAGCGATTTTTGGCGGTGGCGGATTTCTATGGGCACATTGCCGTGCTTCAGGTTGGCGCGCAGGGTCGCTTTAGCGTCCAGAAAGCCGTTTTTCGCCCGCTTTTGGCGCAGGGCAACTTTGGTCTTCAAAATGCTTGCCAGGCGTTGCACCTCGTGGCGCAAGCGTTCCATATCGCGCTCGCTCAAAGAGGCAAAAGGACGATCAAAGAGCGCCTCCACTGCCTCGCCTGGGAGATGGGTGCCCATATTCTCGCTGAGCTTTTGACCAACATATTGATGGATCTGAGCCTCCAATGCTGCTTGATTGTTCTGCATCGCCTGAATTAGCCTGCGCAGACGCGCGGCGTGCATGCCCATCTCTGCTAGAGTTTTAGCAAGGTCTTCCAGCGCGGCGCGAATCTCAGGAACGCGCAAGGCTTTCAGCATGCGTTGTGTCATCCAACGGCGATAGCGCATGTCGTTCATCTGGCTCAGTCCCACCATCTTTGCCAGGCGTTCGAGCTCTTGTTTGGTAAGCGGCTTCCCCTGGAAGAGCTTTTGCAGAGTTTGGCGCAGGCTTTGGTTGAAACCCTGAATGGCTTTTTGGAACAGGTCGATTTCCTCGGGACTCAAGTCTTCGGAGGGATTCAACAAAGGCGGATTGTCTGCGCCACCAAAGTAGATCTCAAAATACTCATCAAAAAAGGGTAGGTGTTGGGATTCCTTGACCAGCGTAGAACGCAGGCAAAGACGGAACAAATGGCGATCTTTGATACCCAGAGTTTGCACAGCTTGCAGAGCTTCGCTGCTCTCAGCCAGACTAATGCGCACACCAGTGGAACGTAGCGCAGCGATGAACTTCAATATTCTTTCTTCCATTATGCGACCATTGGCAGTAATTGGGCTCGACCGAGTTTAATTGCCGCTCCATGGCGGGTAGCGATCGTCATCGGACGAATGGTAGGCCTCACCTCTGGAAGGGCGTTGTAACCAGGCGCGGGCGCGCTGCAAATCGCTTTCGTGCTTCAAAAGGATACTCAATGTGGTTTCCAGGGTGTGGGCATCCAGTTTGTCGGCGTTTAGTGTCACCAGCGCTTTAGCCCAGTCGAGGGTTTCGCTAATGCTCGGTGATTTGCGCAAATCCAATGTGCGTAGGCTATGCACCAATTCTACAGCTTGACGTGCCAACATAACGGATAGTTCGGGCACCTTCAAGCGCACGACAGCCATTTCCTGTTCAATGGTCGGATAGTCAATGTACAGGTAGAGGCAGCGTCGTTTGAGCGCTTCACTGAGTTCGCGTGTGTTGTTGCTGGTGAGAATCACCAAAGGCAGATGGACTGCGTGGAGCGTGCCCAGTTCAGGCACGCTCACTTGAAAGTCGCTGAGCACCTCCAACAGGAACGCCTCGAATTCTGCGTCCGCGCGATCGATTTCATCGATCAGCAACACTGCTGGTTTCTCGCTCAAAATCGCTTTCAGCAGCGGGCGTTTGAGTAAAAATCTCATGGAGAAAAAGACCTCCTCCTCATCTGCCAGAAGGTCTGCCGCATCGCTTAGCGAATGCGCTTTGGAGAGTGTCTCCTGAAGCTTATCGCGCAGAAGCTGGGTGTAGAGGAGTTGTTTGGCATACTCCCATTCGTACAGCGCTTTCGTTTCGTCTAATCCCTCGTAACACTGTAAGCGGATTAATTCGCGATCCATCGCCAGTGCAATCGCCTTAGCCAGCTCGGTTTTGCCCACCCCGGCGGGACCTTCTGTCAGCAGCGGCTTGCCCAGCTCCTGGCTCAGGTACAGGATGGTGGCGATTTCATCGCTGGCGATGTATTTTTGCTCCCCCAAGGCGTGCTTCAGAGCTTGTGGGGAAGGAAAACGACCATCATGAGGCATCTTTGGGTTCTTCGGCTGCCGCTTCGGGTTCTTTTTCTGCCACGCGGTACTGCGCTTGAGCGCGCTGCAGCTCCTGGCGCGAGACCGGATTGACACGTTTACAATGCGGGCAAATGACATCGTAATGGCTCAGGTTTTCGGAGATGACCAGATCATAAGCTGCGAGGATCGTTTCTTTATTTAGCGCAAAGGGACGATGACATTTGAAGCAACGTAGTTGCATGATTGGCTCCTTTCGCGATCGAATTCGACCAAACGAGAGATGCAATGCAACGATGCCGGCTCGAGATCTCTCGTGCACCGCTATTATACCTGGTAATTCTGACAATTTTGGTGTATTTCCCGCTGCCTGATTGATAGAGCCCCTGTGCGTGATTAACCCGTCAAATAATAAAAGACCATCCGCGCGATACATGCAGGACCGCTGCATGATCCCTTATAGCGGGTTGGTCTTACACTCTGCAAGTCACCCCATGTATAATTGGCTTATGACGAAATTCTATACTACCGAAGGCGACGATGGTTATAGTGGCATCTTGGGAAGTGGCAAGCTGCCCAAGAACCACCCGGTCTTTGAAGCGTTAGGTGCTGTGGATGAAGCCACGGCTGCATTGGGATGGGCACGCTCGATTTGCCTTTCCAACCAGAGCCGTGATCTGCTGCGCCAGGTGCAGCACGACTTGTATGAGTTGATGACGGAATTATCCGCGGCCCCCGAACAGGCAGAGCGTTTTTTCCGCATTCAGCCCTCGCAGGTTGCCTGGCTGGAAGCACAAATCGATGCGCTGGGCGATCAGGTCGAAGCGCCGCAAGAGTTCATTTTACCCGGCGACTCGCCCTCTGGTGCCAGCCTGGCAATCGCGCGCACGCTCGTTCGCCGTGCAGAGCGGCGCGTGTGTGGCTTGTTTTTCGAGGCTTATTTCAAGAATGATAACCTCATGAAATACCTCAACCGCCTTTCCTCGCTTTGTTTTGTGCTGGAGTTGTTGGAAAACAAAGAGGCGGGCATCCCCCGCGCGACGCGCGCGAAATCACCTGCGAAATAAAGAAAAACGGGCAGGTATGTGCACACCTGCCCGTCTGGTGGGTCAATCGTCCCGCTTAGCTGCCAGAGGAAGCAAGAGCCTCTTCCACCGCCTGTAAAATCTGCTCGAAGGTTGGCACATATCCAGGGGAGATCTGCGTTCCATTAATATACACAGAAGGTGTGCCGGTAACCAGCATCTGCCGTCCCAGGTTTATATCGGCTTGAATTTCGTCTTTGTAGCGGTTTTCTTCGAAACACTGTTTGAAGGCATTTATGTCCAACCCTAGAGATTCCGCAAAAGCGATCAGGCGTTTATCGCGAAATTGGCCGGCGGTGTTGGTCATATTGGCGAAGAGGATTTTTTTATAGTCCCAAAAGCGACCTTGCTCTGCGGCGCACATGCTTGCATTGGCTGCCTGGTCGGATTCTTTCGTTGCTGCACGATCGTCCAGGAATGGATAGTGATGGAAGACATAATAAACCTTGCCGGTTTTGACCAATTGTTCGATGACTAAGGGCTCAACCGATTGTTCATAACTCTGACATGCATGGCATTGAAAGTCTTCAAATACATCGATTTTCACCGGCGCATTTGGGTCGCCTAGTGTCAGCCCTTGCGCGTTTGGATACTCGCCAGGGGTGATGCGCACAAAATCGCCCACCGGCGCATTTGCCTCTCGGAGGTAAGAGATGCTCACCGCGGCGATCACCAGTAAAGCCCCCCCGATAATCGCTCCAATAAAGATCATCCTCTGGCGGCGTTGACGCGCACGGCGCGCTTCGCGTAAGGCTTGTTTCTTGCTGAGCGGCGTTCCCGGTGTTGGTGATTTTTGTTTCTTTGCCATAATCACTCCTTTATCTAGCGCATGACCGTAGATTGTGCCATTAAGCCAGGCACTTGTCCAGAGATAAAGGCGAATTCTTATTTGTATCTCATATATTGAATAATTATCTCCTAATGCCAGCACAGCACGCCTAGTGGCTTCAGGTGCGTGCAGACATCCAACCCAGCAGATAGGCAAACACTTCTTCTTTTTCGGGTTCGTTGTGCGGTTCGTGATATAGCTTCTCCCATATCTTCAAAGTGCAATCGCCGCTCACCCTGGAGGCGAACTCCTGACTGCCCTTAGGAAACGCGAGCTGGTCCTCTGCACCGTGGATGAGCAACAGGGGGAGATTGAATTCATAGGCGTGCTCGAAGCAGTATGCAATCATCGCCAGCGATGTGGTGGCGAAGGCTAAAGTGGCACGGTCATGCACCATGGGATCGTGGATATAAGCCTGAACTACGGCTGTATCACGGGAGATATGCTCAGGGTTCAAACCGCTAGGCATGCTCAGTTTGGGAAAGAGCGGAGCCAGAGCTTTGGCAAGCATGACTTTGCTTTTTTGATTTTCGATGGCGGTGCGTAGCCCTGGCGCGGAGGCAATCACGCCGGCAAGCGCCGGTTTTTGCACCAATGCGTAATACAATACAATAATGCCTCCCAGGCTATGACCATACAGAAACAGAGGTTTTTGCGGCGCGATGTTGCGCGCCTCCTGGATGAGCAGGTCGGTATCCTGGATCACCGCGGAGGGTGAGGGTAGATGACCTCGCTGCCCACCAGAGCGACCATGGCCGCGCAAATCGTAAGCCATTACAGATACTCCTTGCGAGCAGAAATACTCGGCAAAGTGATCGTAGCGGCTGCTATGTTCTCCCATGCCATGTACCAGACAAATCGTCCATTTGATCTCTGTCTCTGGCTTCCAGAGTTGGAAGTAGAGGTCCAGACCATCAAAACTTGTGCGTAAAAATGTTTCCTTTTTCATTGGGGTGCCTCCTTAGAGTTAAAAGATGGATGCGTTTGATCTGCGTGTAACGGGAAGAGATAGATGGGGTACGTTTCTCCTGTAGGGATAAAACCGAGTTTGTGGTACAGACGAAGAGAGGCTTCGTTATCCATCTGCGTGTTGACCGTGAGCGTGGAGATACCTCGTTTGAGGAGTTGACGCAAGAGGTGATCCAACAGCGCGGTACCGATGCCCTGGCGCTGATGGTTGGGATGGACCGCCAGGCGTGCCAGGTGAGCGCCCATTTGCGTGGTTGTGGTGATTTGGTAACCGACAATTTCCTTCCCAATTTGGACGATGTGAGTCAACGCGGCTTGTTGCATGGCATAGGCAAGATATTCCTGTGAAAGGCGCCATAGTAATGGGAAGGATGCCTGGTCCACGCGCTCCACTTCGGGCAGGTCATCCAACAGCATCGAGCGTATCTTTATCCCACCTAAAGAGCGCTCTTCTACCTGGGTTTTTCCCTGCCATTGCAAGAAGATGATTGTGTGATTGAGTTTGAAACCGCTTTCCACCAGCAAGGATTCGAACCAATTGTGGAGCGGGATCGCCGCCAGATAGTGGATGGAGCGTGGTTCCATGCGCATCTGCTGAATGGAGTAGGTCCACAATTCTCTCCAGGCTTCTCTGACAGGAAAGTCGTGAGACACGGCGAACAAGCGGATCCAGGCGACTTGAGGCGGGTCGGGTGGGCATGCCAGAGCTGCAGTGATTTTCTCCTCTTGGGCAAGCAGGAAAAATGGTCGATGCCCAAGCCATTCTAACGCAGGACGAAAGTCCATATGCCGATGGACATAAAAGTTAAAATGGAGCAGGTTGGCTAATGCCCCCCAATCCTGCAATGTGGCTTCGCGGATGATCTTGGGTGATGGCTGGCGGCTCATGCCCCTTTGCGAAAGAGGTCAAAGGGCAGGCGTAACAACCGTTTGACCCATTTCTGTTTCAGGTTTGGATGAGGGAGCTGCTCCAGTCCAGCCTGCATGCTGGCAAGCGCCTCGAGATGTCTCCCCGTGCGCAGTTGTAAAGCAGACAGAGCCTGTAGGGTTTGAGATTTCATTTCGGCTTCGCCAACCTCACCCAGCAGGTCGGACGCCTGGCGATACGCCTCTTCCGCTTCCGTGTATTTTCCCAAGGCTTCCAAGGCTGCTGCGAGGTTGCCGAGCGCGATACCTTGTCGCCGCCGGTCGCCAGCCTGAGCGAAACATTGAGGCGTGTTCTCCACCAGCTCAAATGCCCTATCCGCGGCACCACCTTGAAGGTAAGCCACGCTGGCGTTGTTGCGCGCCTCTGCTGCGGAGAGGGCGTCTCCAAGTTGGGCATAGGCTTCAGCCGCGCGCCGGTATAACTCCCCAGCTTCCTGGTATTGCTTCGCTCGATAAGTGCGCGCCGCTTGATGGAGGCACTCATCTATTTCGCGCGATAAAGGTGTTGCATTCAATAGGTGATCTCCAATAAGGTTTCTGCCAGAGTGCGCAGCTTGTCCACGGGAAGCTCGCTCAATTTCATGGCTAATTCCAGAAACGGTCGGTTGACCGGCTTGCTGACAAACGCCTGCAATTCGGGGGGCAGGTCCAGAAAACCCGGCAGCGATCGCAAGGTGCGCAGTTTCCGTCCGATGGCGCTATGTTGGTCGAGCAGATCGCTGGCTTCGATCCCCAGATGGTGGCATAGGTACAGCAACTCGGGGAAGGATAGGGGGCGCTGCCCTAATTCTATTTTTTCCAGGTCCTCAGTGTCCATTGCCACCATTTCGGCAAGCGTGCTCAGCTCGATGTGCCGTTCCAGGCGGTGTTTGCGCAGTTTCGCTGCGATCATCCGCTGACGCAATCCGATAAACGCCTGGATATCGCCAGGCAGCATCGCCTCGTTGGCGCAAAAATCCGGCATGTCTTCGTTCCATAAAGCTAGAGGGTCGATGTTCATAGCATAGGCAAGCATCTCAAGTTCGGGCAGCGAAGGAGGGCTGGTCGCCGTTTCGAATGCCAGGTATCTCTCTTCGGAAATCTGCAAAGCTTTGGCAAGCACCTCAGGGGCGAGCTGGCGTTTGATCCGCGCTTTTTTCAACAGTGCACCAACGACCTTGGCTTGCAAATTGAGCTGGGTGTCTTTTGTCGGGTTCATGGTCTTGTCCCTTGAGGTCAGCGTCTTCTGCTAGGAGATTGGCGATTTGCGGCAAGCATTTCTGCGATGTTGACTCCAAACACCTCTGGCGAGAGTTTGAAACCGGCTGCTTCCAGGCGGCTGGAGAACATTGGACGGATACCTGTGGGTTTGATCTCGCCCAAAACCGTCCCGTCGGGGCTGATGCCCGTCTGTTCGAATTTGAAAATGTCGGTGAGCACGATCGTGTCGCCCTCCATGCCGGCTACCTCGGTCACTTGGGTCACCCTTCTGGAGCCATCGCGCAGGCGGGATTGCTGCACGATGAGGTCGACAGCAGAGGCGATCTGTTCACGCACGACGCGTATCGGCAGGTCGATGCCTGCCATAAGCGTCATCGTCTCCAGGCGAGAAATGACATCTCGAGGAGAGTTGGCATGCAGGGTGGTCAATGAGCCGTCATGCCCCGTGTTCATCGCCTGGAGCATATCTAGCGCTTCACCACCGCGCACTTCGCCGACGACGATGCGATCAGGGCGCATGCGCAGGGAGTTGCGCACCAGATCGCGGATGGTCATGCTGCCGCTGCCATCTGCGCTGGGTGCTTTAGTTTCCAAGCGGACGACATGCTCCTGGCGAAGCTGGAGTTCTGCCGCATCTTCAATGGTGATGATGCGTTCGTCTTCGGGGATGAAACCGCTCAGGATGTTGAGCAGCGTGGTCTTGCCTGAGCCCGTGCCTCCGCTGATGATGATATTGAGGCGCGCTTTGACGCAGGCGCGCAGGAATTCAGCAACAGCCGCGGTGAGGGAACCGAATTGCACCAATTGCTCTATGGACAATTTATTCTGGGTGAACTTGCGTATGGTGATTGTGGGACCGTCGATCGCCACCGGAGGGATGATGGCGTGGACGCGCGAGCCATCGGGCAGGCGGGCATCTACCGCGGGGTGGTCAGCGTCGATGACGCGCCCAAGCGGTTGGACAATGCGTTGGATCAGGTGGATGATGTGCTCTTCACTGGGGAAGCGGATGTTGGTGCGCACGATTTTGCCGTCTTTTTCGATATACACCTTATCGACACCGTTGACCATCACCTCGCTGATGTGGATATCTTCGAGTAACGGTTGGATGACTCCCAAGCCATAGGTTTCGTCAAAGGCTAAGTCTGCCGCTTTTTCGATGATCTCCGAAGGAAGCTGGAGCTTTGCTTTTTCAACAGCCTGGGCTAGGAGATGCCGTGCCGCCTGGCGGCGTTGTTCCACGGGCACTTTCTTTATGTGATGCGCGCTCGAAAGCACGCGCACAAAGTAGTCTTTTACCTTATCCAGGCTGGGTGCCGCGCTGCCCGAACTTTGCGAATTAGATGTGGTCAACCTTCCTCCGCTTTTATTTCATTGTGGGGAGCGATCCATACGATATGGTCGCGATGCAGGCACAGGAAGTTGGTATGCAAAGGCGCATCGCTGGTCGGATCGTACACCACGGCATCCGTGATGGCGATGAACATCTCAGATTTGTTCATTGCGTCCTTCAAGCGCTCATCAGGGCGCACATGCACATATCCCACAATGTGATGGGAAGTGGTGCGAATCCGCACCAACACTTTTTCTTTGGTAACAATATCTGTAAAGAACTTCCCTTTTTCGTCGA
Organism: Anaerolineae bacterium; assembly: GCA_037439525.1. Taxonomy (GTDB): domain Bacteria; phylum Chloroflexota; class Anaerolineae; order Anaerolineales; family UBA4823; genus JBBIVW01. Next base: position 73,526 of record JBBIVW010000001.1, on the reverse strand, counting down.
AGTGAATGCTCATAGGAGTTTGCTCCAAAAGCTGCCTAAGCGGGCGGCATGGTATATCCCAAACCAGGGCGCGTGACGATATGCTGCGGGTTCTTGGGGTCGGTTTCCAGCTTTTGGCGCAGGCGAGAAATGCTCACCCAGAGGATTTCCTTGTCATCGCGGTATTCTGGTCCCCAAACGTTGACCAGAAGTTCTTCCGGGGTCAAAACGGAACCGAGGTTATGGGCAAACTGAAGCAGCAGGCGGTATTCCGTCGCCGAAAGGTACACGATTTTATCGTCTTTGAAGACCTCGGCGCGGGCGAAGTCGATGCGCAGGTTGCCGTGGTTGAACACGGCTTGCTGAAAGGCAGCCCCGGAGACCTGAGCGCGCCTCAGGACGGCGCGCACGCGTGCCAGCAGCTCCGTAGCCGAGAAAGGTTTGACGATGTAGTCGTCTGCGCCCAGGTCCAAACCGCGCACGCGATCGCCCTCATTGCCTCGTGCCGTGACAATGATAATCGGCACGTTGGAAAACTCGCGAATACGTGCACACGCTTCGAACCCATCCAGGATGGGCATCATCACGTCCAATAGAACCAGGTCCGGATGTTGTTCGGCGACGATATCCACCGCCTCCTGACCGTTCATGGCTTTGAGAATCTGGTAGTTGTCTGTAATCAGGTTGGCTTCCATCAACCGCAAGTAGCGGGGTTCATCGTCCACAATTAAAATCCTAGCGCTCATCTTGCCTCCCAATTCGAATTACGATTTTGCCTCGACAGGTAAGTAGAGGTGGAACGTACACCCCTTGCCATATTCGGATTGCGCTTCAATCCTACCACCGTGCGCTTCGATGATCTTGCTACAAATATATAAACCCAAGCCGGAGCCTCTGGTGACCGATTGCTTATCCGGCACGCGGTAGAACCTCTGAAAGATCTTGTCCAGATGTTCGGGCTTGATGCCTGGCCCTTCATCTTTTATAGCGATGTGAAGGTGCTCGTCTTTCAATGTGGTTGTGATGGTAATGGGTGAACCGGGTGCGTACTTGATAGCATTGTTGATGATATTTTCAATCACCTGTGCCAGACGGGTGGGGTCAACAGGGATGGTCAGAGGTACATTGCCGCATTCGACGTGGATATCCAGGTTTTTATGCAGGGTTTGGGATTTCAGGGCGATATCTTTGACCAGGGTGTCAATGCGCGTTGGCTGCAAAGACATGCGCAAAGTGCCGGCTTTCAATCTGGAGGAATCCATTAGATTGTCGATCAATTCGCGCAGGCGATCGGCTTCTTCGTCGATAATCGACAAGAACTCCCGACGCGTCTCATCGTCCCAGTGGGCATCTTCGCGCAGCAGTGTGGTGGCATAACCTTTGATGAAGCCCAGAGGGGTGAGCAGCTCGTGGGAGATCATGGCAATGAATTCATCTTGGAGGTTGTCGAGTTGTCTTTTAGCTTCCAGGCTGGCGACCTTTTCGATCAACTGGCGGTGTTCCAGAAATTGGGCGACATGCCTGGCGATGAACTCAGCCAGGTTGATTTGATCCGAAGTGAACGCAGGTCCCCCGAAGCGGATAAAAACCAACACCGCATTGATCTGGCCTGAAATGCGCAATGGTAGACCCAACGAGTAACGCGTCTTGGTGCGGTCTTGATCTGCGCCACGCAGTTCTTCAATGCGCACAATGGTGTGCTTGGCTTGAAAGGCGTCATTAGCGGTATATTCTCCCCAAGCCAGGTCAGTTTCGCGAAAACGCCCGCGACCGATGGCGCGTGCATAGGTCGGTTCTAATTGTCCTTCAGGCGTTTGTTCGTACAGGGCGATGTTGTCGAAGATGAACACCGGACGCAAGATGCGCGTGATCTGGTTGAGGATGGCATCGATCTCGTCCGCTTGAGAGATGACCTGGCTGATGGCATAGACCGCATCTAACTCTTGAGGTCGCAGCGCGACAGGGTAGGCTTTTTCTTCGGTCATGGTAATTTATGCCTGGTGGATGGTTTCATCCGTATATGCCGGTAACGTAAACGTGAAGCAAGAACCGTGCCCAACTTTCGATTCCACATGGAGCTGGGTGCCATGGGCTGCGAGAATCTGTTGCGCCATAGCTAGGCTGAGACCCGTCCCGCTATGTTCTGCAGTCGCTTGACGGTCGAATGGGTGAAAGGGTGTGAAAAGCGATTCGAGCTGTTCTTCGGGGATGCCGATGCCCGTATCGCAAACGCTGACGTTTACCAGGTTGTTTTCACAATACACGCGCATGCGCACTTCGCCGTTCTCCGGAGTAAATTTTAACGCATTATCCACAAGTTGTTGCAAGATCCATTGGATTTTTTCGGCGTCGGCGCGCACCGCAGGTAAGGGTTCTTCGATGTGTGGGATCAGAGCCAGGTTCTTTTCGCGTGCCCGCTCACCAAAGCTTTGCAAAGTGGCTCTCGCCAGGGGAGCTAATTCGGTGCGCTCGAGATGCATCTGGAGTTCGCCGCGCGTGGCGAGAGAGAATTGAATTAGATTGTCGATGAGCGTTTCCAAACGGTTCTCTGCCTGAAGGAGGATGGACACCAGGTTCTTTTGCGCCGCGTTCAACGCGCCCATGTGTTCTGAATTCAGAATTTCCAAGTAGCCGCGCAGATGGGTGAGCGGCGTTCTGAGTTCGTGGGAGATGTTGGCGATGAAATTGGCTTTCAATTGGCTCAATTCCGAAAGCCGCGTGAGCGCCTGATGGAGTTCTTTGGTGCGCTCGGCGACGCGCTGCAAGAGTGTTTGGTTGGCTTCTTTGAGCGCGGCATGGAGTTTCAGGATTTGAATGGTGATCGCCTGGTCGAGGGTCTCGCGATCGACGAAACCCAGCTCGAGCAGCGCCTGACCTAACAGAATGTTTTTGCCTTTCTGGCGCGCCTCTGCCTGGTAACCTAAAGCCGCTTGAAGTTGCTCCTCGTTCAAAACGCCTTCTTGGAGCAGATACTCGCCAATGCGCGGTACGAGAACCTCGGGCGCCAAAGGCACCTCATAGGGGGCTTGCACTTCACGCTCGGCGATGGCTGCGGCAATACCGAGCAAGGCGTTACAATTCGGGCAGGTGTACACGTCCGCTGAGATGAGTTGATGGCAATTCGGACATTCGATCATAGGCGTTCGTTTTGTCAACAAAGATTAATCATATCATAATTTTTTCACCTTTTATCCCTGTGCGGGATGTGGCGTTTGCATGATAAATTGCTACGCAAATCAAATATAAAAATTTTTATTTCTGGCAATTTCTTTTGTAAAGTGTTTGTAAGGTTCACAAAGGATTTCTTCGTGCATAATACATGCGTATGGAAATTCAGCTTTGTACAACCCAAGTGGAGTGATCCGAACGCTTATGCACCTCAAATCTGTTCTTCCCGCGCAAGAAGCGCCAAGGCGCATCGCCAAGACAAAAGTGTTGGTCTTAGAAGAAAACTCTGAAACCACCGAATTGTTATTCAATATCACCGAGCGGGAAGAAACGGTGATCCAATTGGCTCATTCGCCCGCCGATGCGCTAAAGTTCTTGCATCAATTCCAACCGGATGTGGTGGTCATCGATCTGATGATCCGCGAGATGGAAAGCTTACAGGTGTGCCGGCGGATACGGCAGGAAAGCGACGTGCCAATTTTAGTGCTCTCGGCGGTGCACAACCCGGAACTGGTGGCGCGTGCCTTAGACGAGGGTGCAGACGATTTTCTCAATAAACCCATTCAGGGCAAATTGCTACTGGCTTCGTTGCGCAAGTTGATTCGCCGCGCGCGCGCCGAGCAAAGGGCAAAAGGCGGAAACGGCAACCGACCCGTGTGATCCCACTGGCAAGATGGGACAGCATCGGGTAGAATTGGGGGAAAAACAACGGAGGTTCATCGTGCAGATCTGTTCGAAATGTCAGGTGCAGTCGTCTGATGAAGCAGAGACATGCCCCAATTGTGGCGCCGACCTTTCCATTTGGTCGGAAACCGCTATGGCGCTCAAACGCATGCAGGAAAACCCCAGGGTGTCTTATGTGCGCCTGGCTGTGTCCCAAGATTGCTGCCCGGCATGCCGCAAACTCGAAGGGAGCTATGCCAAAGACGCCCCCCCAAAGCTGCCCGTGCGCAGTTGTTCTCACGCCTTGGGTTGCCGCTGCTTTTACGAACCTGTCTTAGAAGAAATCTATCCCTGATTGAGACTTTTAGGGAGGTTTTTCAGACGATTGGTGAGATACGCCACGGCCTGAACCCGTGTCTCAACAATTCCTGAAGCCTGGGCTTCGCGCAGGTATTCGAGCAATTGGCCAACCATCGGCCCAGGCGCTAGCTCGAATGTTTGCATGACTTCCTCTCCGCGTAACAGCAGGCGCGGGGTGATGACTTCATTTCTCTTTTCCCACCATGCCTCCCATAGCGTGCGCACCGCTTCGACTTGCTGATTCCAGCGCTTTTGCGGTAAGGAGCTGACCTGCCTCGCCAGCAGATCTGCCAGAGAGAGCAAGCCAACCTCGACGCCCGACGACTGACAAGCTTTATAGAAGCGGTACACGCTTCGCCGGTCGGGTGTACGCTCCTGCTCCCCCAAATACAACGCGCGCATATGGTGGCGCACGATGCGCTTTAAATGTTCGATCTCTTGTCGGCTCATGTTGTAGATTGAGGCACGTTGATGCATCAAATCTGCGCTGATTTTTTCATGCCCGATAAAGTGATGCTTGCCTTCCGGATCGATGGTCATCGAAGAGGCTTTGCCGCTATCATGGTACAGCGCGGCTAAAAACAGCAGGGCTCTTGCCGGGCGGTGCGGGTCGAGCCTTCGTTCGAGGTGCTGGTCTAAAGGCGCGCGGTAGCGCCCCAAGCGGAGCGAAATTATACCCATGTGCCAATTGGAGACGCGGTTTTCATCGTAGATAGGCGCTAGAGCGTGTAGCACCTCATTCAGCTGGCTGATGGTCACCAGAGTGTGTTCCCAGGCGTCGAGCTCGTGCGCCGGGGTTTGGCTCAAGCCTTTCAAAGCGGTCAGCTCTGGGAAGAGTTCATCGACCGCGCCAAGGCGGTCCAAGGCGCGCAGTGCGCTATGGGGGGAAGGTGCCAGGAGGGTTTTGATGAGTTCATCGCGCACACGCTCTGGGGAAACCGAGTTTAGTAAATGGATTGAGGCGCGCATCTGTCTCAGCGTTTCCTTCTCGATGTGGAATTCGAGCGTGAACGCCAGGCGCATGGCGCGCAGGATGCGCACCACGTCGGCGGGGATGGAGGTGGGGCTGCAGGTGCGCAGGCGTTTCTCCTGGATATCGCTCAAGCCCTGGAGCGGGTCGATCAGCCGCGAGGGTTCGTGCAACGGCACAGCCAGCGCGTTGATGGTGAAATCCCGTGCGCGCAGGTCGTCTTCTAGGGTACCGCCGCGATATACCGCAAAGTCGAGATGCAGCGGTGTCTCCCCTTCTGGAGTATAGATTACACGCCAGGTGTCGTGGGTATCATCCAGGCAAAAGATATGCGCTTGCAGGGCGTGGGCTACCTGCCGGGCGATTTCGCCGGCACGTACAGGCAAGGCGAGATCTACATCCGGGTTTGGACGCCCCAAAAGCGCATCGCGCACCACGCCGCCCACCAGGTGCGCCTGAGCCTCTGCAGGGATGACCGTTTGTAGTTTGGCAAGTAGCTGGCTTAATGCGTGGTCTTGGAAAATCACATCAGGTGTTCAGGGTGATAACGTTCTAGGTCCACCGTGGCCACAAAAGGCAGGTTGCGGTAGTATTCATCCATATCCAGGCCGAAACCAAAGACGAATTTGTTGGGGATTTCGAAGCCACAGTAGTCGATCGGCACCTCTACCTCACGCCGTTCCGGCTTATTCAGCAAGGTGCACACTTTCAAGCTCTTTGGCTTGCGCATGTTGAGGAATTGGATCACGGTGGCGATGGTGTGTCCCGAATCGATGATGTCTTCTACCAGCAGAACATTCCGCCCCTGGATGTTGTCTTTGAGGTCTAAGGTGATGCGCACCTGACCGCTGGATTCTCGCCCGCTGCCATAAGAGGAGACAGCCATAAAGTCCAGCGTATGCGGTACATGAATGCCGCGCATCAAATCGCTGAGGAACATCACCCCGCCGCGCAGGATGCACACCAAGTGCAGGTCGAGCCCCTGATAGTCCTGGCTGATTTGCGCCCCAAGCTCGGCGATGCGTGCTTGCAACGCCTCTGCTGTGACCAAAATTTCATCGAGAAATTCACGATAATCTTGCATTTCAATCATTCCTAATCATCGGTACTATGGCGCGGCATGGGTTCAATCGCGCGGCACATAGTGATGTTGGCGGCAGCGCGCTTCGTAGAGCTCTGCCGCACCGACGATGACCACCGGGTCGTTATAGTGCGCCGGCTGACCGTTGACCAATCTCTGCGTGCGGCTGGCGGGTTCGCCACACACCATGCATATCGCCTGGAGCTTATCGACACGCTCCGCTTTAGCCATCAGCACGGGCATGGGACCAAAGGGTTCGCCGCGAAAGTCGGTATCCAGGCCGGCGACGATCACGCGGATGCCCTTTTCAGCGAGCTGTTGTGTGATGGGGATGATCTCCTCGTCGAAAAATTGGGCTTCGTCGATGGCCACCACCGTGGTGTCATCCTCGAGCAGGTCGAGGATTTGAGCGCTGTGATGGATGGGAATGGCGGTGTATTCCGTGCCGGCATGGGAGGTCACCTTTTCCAGCGCGTAGCGATCGTCAATGATGGGTTTGAACACCTGCACTTTTTGGTGGGCGATGATCGCCCTCCTCAGGCGCCGAATGAGCTCATCCGTTTTACCACAAAACATCGAGCCGGTGATCACTTCTAGACTTCCGTTGTGGTGTTTCATTTTCCTCCACCTTGAGCGAATTTTCCATATTGTACCTCTTGCGCGAGCTGCATACAAGTCATTGTGGCGAAATAGAGAAAAAAACAGGCGGGGTGTTCCCGCCTGTTCCAGTTGATGCCCCTTCGAGAGGACTAAATGACGATTTGCTCCGCCGCTTCGGGAATTTCATAGCCAAACTGGCGCAGGCGCTTTTTCAGATCGGCAAGGGATTTGCGTCCAAAGCCGTCGATTTTCAGCAGGGCGTCTTCCCCTTGCGCCAATTTTTCTAAAGCTTCGCCGACCGTGTGAATGTTGGCGTTAGCCAATGCTTCAGTGGCGCGTTTGCCCAAATCCAGCTCGGCAATTGGTCGCAGAGGCGAGGTGCGTTCCGCTTCACGCGCCTGCAATTCTTCAAGGAATTCCTGGCGCGCCTGGAGCTTTTTATAGAATCGATCGACTTGTCCTTCTGCGTCCACGATGCGTTGCTCACCCGTAAAAAAGGGGTGGCATTTATAGCACACATCGGTGTGGATCACTTTCTTCGTCGAGCCAGTCGTCCACGTGTTGCCGCAGGAACAAATCACCTGGGCATCGGGGTAAAAGGTTGGATGGATGTCGCGTTTCATATGTGCCTCTCAATGGCTTATTGTGCCTGCTCGACGGGATGGACGCTCACCCGCTTGCGGTCGCCGCGCACGTCTTCGAAAACCACGACCCCTGCGGCGGTGGCGAACAAGGTGTAATCCCGACCCATACCCACATTCAAGCCGGGTTTGATCTTCGTCCCGCGCTGTCGCACGATAATGTTGCCCGGCACGACGTACTGTCCACCGTATTTCTTTACGCCCAGCCGCTTGCTATGGCTATCCCGTCCATTGCGGCTGGAGCCTCCACCTTTTTTATGTGCCATGGCTAACTCTCCTTTTTCGTCCGTTTCTTTTTCGGTGGTTCTTCGCCACCCAGTTCGATAGCATCGATGCGCAGACGTGTGTACTTTTGACGATGCCCTTGCTTCACCCGGTAGCGCTGTTTCGGCTTGTATTTGAAAACGATGATCTTGCGACCTTTGACCTGTGCCACTACCGTGGCATGCACTTTAGCACCTTCCACGAATGGAGCGCCGATATGGATTTGATCCTCATCCACAATGAGTAACACGCGCTCCAGATCGACCGTTTCGCCTTCTTCGGCGGAGAAGCGATCGACTTCGATCGTGCCGCCCTCGATGGCTTTATATTGTTTACCGCCGTCTTCGACTATGGCGTATTTCATGTTTTTTCTTCCTCCAAGCTTCACTTCACCGGGCAGATCGCAAGGCATCCGGTGATACACCTGATCCTTGCCATCGCCTGGGGAAGTTGGGGATGTGCGTTTGACAAGATGCTGTCCCAGCAAGTGCTGCCGGGACAGTGCAGGCGTTATTATACAGGCATTGCAGGCGCTTGTCAATCGATTTTTTTCTTAGCATTTGGTTAAACTGATCTCTTGGTCGCCATGGCACTGCCAGGCGCGAAAGGGTGGCACACAGCAGGACGGCGGGCATGTTTTTATGCGCCGCGTGTCTTCTTTCGGGTTTTTTATTATTTCCTCGTCAGGAGAACGTCGGTTTCAACTTAATGGAACGATCATTGGGCTGAAGTAGGGGATGAGCCAGATGAACCACACAAACACGCTGAACTTATGAAAATTGCGCAACCAGCGCTCATGGCGGCGCAACAACACCACCGTAGCCCAAATAGCGTGCACGAGCATGAGCAGGATGGCGATCATCCCGCTGATGCCGTGCAGATCAAGGCGCAACCCACCCGCCATCTCGAACATCAGACCGGTGCCCCAGGTGTCGCACACCAGACCAGCCCAGAAAAACCCAAGATGCCAGGGCTTCAGGATGCCTGCCAGCCTCTCGCTCCACACCCCGATGGAATAAAAAAGCAACGCTAATGTAATGATGATCATCGAAAGTGTCATACCGTACTCCTTGAAAATGTGGTTTCAATGCATATCCAGGCGCGAGGTTTATCCCTATCCAATCCATCCGAGGAGGATGCTGGCCCAATAACGGAGCACGGCGATCGACAAAATTAGGCCTAAAATGCGCCGCAGTGCGAGGTTGGATAAGTGGCGGGCGCCCAGGTAGCTGCCCAACAGCCCACCGAACAAACCCAGCGGGATCAGACTCCAGCCCAGCGTATCTAGCTCCAGGTTGCCACCCACCAGCCTGCCCAGCACGCCGCTCATGGAATTGATGAAGATGAACCCGGCTGCCGAGGCGGCAGCCTGCTTAGGCGTCCCCCAGCCGGTGAGCACAATCAGCGGGGAGAGGAAAATGCCGCCGCCAACGCCGATGACCCCTGAAAGCAGCCCGATGACCGCTCCGCATAACCCGGCAAGCCAAAGGGAAAAGGGCACTTTTGGCGGGCTGCTGTTCTCCGTAGCCCTCCCGGCGAACAGCATACGCAGCGCCACATAGGTCAGCGAGGCGTACAGCAAGAAGAGATACGTCTCGGCGTCCACCGGCAAGGCGCCGCCGATGAACGCGCCCGGAATCGAGGTGACCAAGAAAGGCAGCAGCAAGCGTGCCTGGAAGTGCCTGGCGCGCCAGTACGCCACAAAAGCCAGGCTCGAAACGACCATGTTGAGCACCAGTGCCGTGGAGGCCATCACCGGAGGAGGGATGGAGAACTGGCTCATCGCCGCCAGATAGCCGGAAGCGCCGCCAAAGCCCACCGAAGCGTATAGAAAGGCGATCAATGGTACGGCGATGAGGATAAGGGTGGGGGGGAGGCTGGAGGCGGTCATCAAGTGCAGGTCCTATCATGCACCGGCTTCACACGCACCAGCAGGTGATAATGGGTGGGCACAAGGCAATAGGCGATGATCTCCGCATGCGCGACCAGGTAACTTTTGATCCCTTTGAGGAAGTACACATAGTTTTCACGCGTGAAGAACACCCTCTCGCGATTGACGCCGCGGTTGTAGAGGTGATAAAACTGCCCAGGTGATAAAGGATCTCTTCGGCGTGGCATGGATGTATTTCGTATCGCTGCCTGATCTGCACATGCAGATTCACAGGCTGTATGCCTTTATTATACCCACGGATTGCCTGCAGCGATAAACCCTTCCATTTCTCATCTCACCCACAGCCTGCTTCGAAAAACCACCACCCTCAAACCCCTAAAGCCGGAATTTCCATAATCCGGTTGCGCCTCTTTCCTCACGTGAAACATGCATCAGAAAACTCCTCGTAGTAGCCGGGGCTTCATACCCCGCTCTTAGGAAAACCACCATGTGTGTGCTTGCATCCCTTGCTTAGGGAGCTCCTTATGCCGCTTATGCGAAATTTGTTACGCCATACACACGCAAAAGGCAATCATCCCCTTTTACTAATATTGTGAGGTGCTTGGCGCGCAGCACTCCGACATGGCGCGCAGCCTGAACAACCTGGGTATGCTGCTCAAAGACCTGGGAGATCTAGAAGGGGCGCGGTCGTACTTTGAGTAGGCGCTTGTCCTATTAGAGGCTGCTCTCCCTGCGGGTCACCCTTATATTCTAAAAGTTCGAAAGAATCTCGCCTCCCTCGACAAGTAATCATCCCATGGCTCTGCTCCTTGACGAGCAACACGCCCCTGGCGCATCAGCCCGAAGTGACCATCGCCTTTCCTTGTCACATGGGAGGTGATCCGCACCACCTGATCTCAGTCAAAGCGCAGCCCAGCACATCTCCCTCGACTTTCCTAGCAAACTTTAACGCCCCTTCATCCCCCCTATGGTACACTTAACCTTTAGTATCCCCCGCTGGGGGAGCGCGGTATATGTGCCTGTACCAGGGCTTTTGCCCTGTAACGCGAACTTATTTTGATCTTGGAGGACAATCATGATGGAACAGAAATGGGTTTATTTATTCCGCGAGGTGGATGAAGCCGAACGCGCCGTGGGCGGAGATTGGGACAAGGTGCGCGCCTTGCTGGGCGGCAAGGGCGCCAACCTGGCGGATATGCACCGCGCCGGCGTGCCCGTGCCCCCCGGCTTTATCGTCACCACCGAGGCGTGCAATGCCTATTTGCAGGGCGGCAATTGCTTCCCCCCCGGTATGTGGGAACAGGCGCTGCAAGGCATGCGCCACATCGAAGAGGCGACGGGCAAGAAGTTCGGCGACCCCAACAACCCCCTCTTGGTCTCCTGCCGCTCGGGCGCGAAGTTTTCCATGCCGGGCATGATGGATACCGTGTTGAACATCGGGTTGAACGACCGCACCGCGGAAGGCATGATCGCCGGCGGCGCGGAGCCGCGCTTCGTCTATGACGCCTACCGCCGCCTGGTGGAGATGTTCGGCTCGGTCGTCCTGGGCATCCCCGATGAAGCCTTCGAAGAGCCGTTGGCGCAATATAAGGCGCAAAAAGGCGTCACTGCAGACACAGAGCTCAGCGCCGAGGACTGGAAGCAGATCACGGAGACCTTCAAGCGTGTGGTCAAAGAGCACAAGGGCTTCGACTTCCCCCAGAACGCCTATGAGCAATTGCGCATGGCTACGGAAGCGGTGTTCAAATCCTGGAACGGCAAACGCGCCGTGGATTACCGCAACGCGGCCGGCATCCCGCACGACCTGGGCACCGCGGTGAACATCGTCGCTATGGTCTTCGGCAATAAAGGCTGGGATTCGGGCACTGGCGTGGCATTCACCCGCGACCCGGCCACCGGCGAAAAGAAGCTCTACGGCGATTACCTGCTCAACGCCCAAGGCGAAGACGTGGTCGCCGGCATACGCAATACCGAAAAGATCGAACACCTGGCGCAAGACATGCCCGAGGTGTATCGGCAGTTCGTCGAAATCTGCACGCGCCTGGAACGGCACTACCGCGAGATGCAGGATGTCGAGTTCACCATCGAGCGCGGCAAGCTGTGGATGCTACAAACGCGCAACGGCAAGCGCACGGCTAAAGCCGCGGTGAAGATCGCCGTGGACATGGCTAGCGAAGGCTTGATCTCGCGCGAGGAGGCGGTGCGGCGCGTCTCCCCAGAGCAGGTGGACACCCTGCTGCACCCGCAGTTCGATTTCGAGGCAAAAGCCGCAGCCCTCGCGGATGGGCAGCGCTTTGCCAAAGGGGTGAACGCCTCCCCCGGCGCGGCGGTCGGGCAGGTGTATTTCGACGCCGACACCGCCGAGCGTATGGCAAAGGAACACGGTCAGTCGGTGATCATGGTGCGCCCCTTCACCAAGCCAGACGATGTGCACGGCATGCTTGCCTCGAAGGGCATCCTCACCAGCGAAGGGGGGGCGACATCCCATGCCGCGGTCGTGGCGCGCCAGTTTGGTGTGCCGTGCGTGGTGGGCGCGGCGGAGATTCGCATCGACCTGGAGAATCGCCGCATGGAGGCAAACGGCAGGGTTGTGCAGGAGGGGGAGTGGGTTTCTGTGGATGGGACGACTGGCGAGGTGTTCGTCGGTCAGATCCCCACCGTGGCGCCCAAACTCGAAGAGCAAACCGACCTGATGACCCTGCTCGCCTGGGCTGACGAGATTTGCGCCACGCCGGGGGTACGCAAAGCGCCGCAGGGATGGCCGGACACCGGTTTGCAGGTTTGGGCGAACGCGGATTATCCCGCGGATGCGCGCCGCGCCCGCGCCTACGGCGCCGTGGGCATTGGCTTGTGCCGCACGGAGCACATGTTTTTCGAACCAGAACGCCTGCCCATCGTTCAGCGCATGATCCTGGCGAAAACACCCGAAGAACGCACCGCTGCCCTGAATGAATTGCTGCCCTACCAGCGCAACGATTTTGAAGGCTTGTTCGCTGCCATGGATGGCTATCCGGTGATCATCCGCCTGATCGACCCACCGTTGCACGAGTTTATGCCCGACGAGGAGGCGCTCTTCGAAGAGGTGATCACGCTGCGCGTGAAAGGGGAGACCGAAGGTCTGGCGGAGAAGGAAGCCTTGCTCGCCAGCATCCGCGCCATGCACGAAAGCAACCCCATGATGGGCTTGCGCGGCGTACGCCTGAGCATCTACATGCCAGAGATCGTCGAAATGCAGGTGCGCGCCATTTTCGAAGCTGCGGCAAACCAGACCCTGGCTGGCGTGGTGGTGAAGCCGGAAGTGATGATCCCGCTCACCGGCACGGTCAAAGAACTGGAGTGGATTCAGCCGCGCCTGGAGCGCATCGCCAGGCAGGTGATGGAAGAGAAAGGGGTGCGCTTCGAATACAAGTTCGGCACGATGATCGAGATTCCCCGCGCCGCGATCACAGCCCGGGAAATTGCCCGCGTGGCGCAGTTCTTCTCCTTTGGCACCAACGACCTGACGCAGATGACCTATGGCTATAGCCGCGACGATGCGGAGCGCAACTTCCTCATCAAGTATGTCGAAGAGGGTATTCTGGAACACAACCCCTTCCAGACTTTGGATGTGGAAGGTGTCGGTCGGCTGATGGACATCGCCGTGCGTGAAGGGCGCGAGACGCGCCCCGATCTGGAAGTGGGCATTTGCGGTGAGCACGGTGGAGACCCTGCGTCTATCGAATTCTGTCACCTGGTGGGCAACAATTACGTGAGCTGCTCGCCGTTCCGCGTCCCCATCGCCCGCTTGGCAGCGGCGCATGCCGCTTTGAAGCATCGCCCGAAGTGAGGCATCGTGTTCCGTGGGGCGGCGGTTTCCAAGTGCGCCGGAAGGCGCCGCCCCTTGATTGGATAGACCTGCAAGGGACTGCGCCATACATGCGCAGTGCGTGGATGATATGAGCCAAAGGCTGAGCCGGCGTGATTTCCTCAAGTTGAGCGGCCTGGCGTTTAGCGGGGCGTTCATCGAGCCCTTTTTCCCGCGTTGGATGGAGCGCGATCAGGGTTTGCTGGCGCGCGTGGCGACCAAACAAGTGGATGTGCGCGCGCGTCCAAACGATGAGGCTCCCATCGTCGGCAACCGCTTTCGCGATCAGCTGCTGCATATTTATTATGAAATCCGACCGCAGGATGCTCCGCAATTCTACAACACCTTATGGTACCGCGTCTGGGGCGGATATGTGCATAGCGCCCACCTGCAACTGGTGAAGATCCGCCTCAACGATGCGGTCAGTTACCTGCCGGAGAGCGGGCAGTTATGCGAAGTCACCGTGCCTTATACGGTGGCTTATCAATACAACCGTTGGGACGGCTGGTTCCCCTGGAGGGGCTCGCGCCTGTATTATTCCTCGACACATTGGGCGACGAAGGTCGCCGAAGGCCCGAACGGGAAGCCGTGGTACGAGCTGACCAACGAATTGAGCGTCACCGAACGCTACTATGTGCCCGCGGAACACCTGCGCCTGATCCCGCCTGAGGAGTATGCGCCTATTGCCACCCAGGTGCCACCAGAGCAGAAGCGCATCGAGGTCTCCATCGCCGAGCAGACGCTGCGCGCCTACCAGGCAGATGAGCTCGTGCTGGAGACGAAAATCTCCTCCGGCATCCCCAACCGCCGCTTATCCGGCGATGAATTGCCCACCGATACGCCGCGCGGCCGCTTTGTCATCTACGCCAAACTGCCTTCGAAACACATGGGCAGCGTGGCTGGCGGGGCGGAGGTGGAGGACAATGGGGGTTTTTCTCTGCCGGGCGTGCCCTGGACGTGTTTCTTCCGCAGCCCTGGGGGGTATGCGCTGCATGGCACATATTGGCACAACAATTTCGGCCTGCAGATGAGCCATGGCTGCGTCAACATGCGCAACGAAGATGCAAAGTGGCTGTTTCGCTGGTCCACGCCGGTCTTTGATCCTGCGAACATCGCCGGGCACGACGATTGGGAAGTGACTGGCAACGGCACCCAGGTGATTGTGGATTGAGGGGAAACGGATTAGAACAAGCGGTCGATCATCAGCACAAAAAACAGGAACGCCAGGTACATGGAAGAGTAGCGATACATCTTCCATGCGATTTTGTTGCCCGCCTGGCGCCACAGACGATAGGCGGAGAAGAGCAACCAGCCGCCCAGCGCCAGGGCGCCGCTGAAATAGATCGCCCCACCCAGACCAACCACCGGCAGGCAGAGCGTCAGCAAGACGAGCTGCAGGGTATAGATGAGAATCTGCGTGCGCGTATGCGCCTCGCCGCGCACCACGGGCAACATGGGCACCCCGGCGCGGGCATAATCCTGCTTGCGCACCAGGGCAAGCGCCCAAAAGTGCGGTGGCGTCCACATGAAGACGATGGCGAACAAGAACAGCGCCGGGACGTTGAGACTACCAGTAGTTGCAGCCCAACCGACGAGCGGTGGGATGGCGCCTGCGCCGCCGCCGATGACGATATTCTGAGCCGTAGCTTTTTTCAGCAGCATGGTATATACCACCACGTAGTATAAAATGCCGCACAGGGTGAGCGCCGCGGCGAGCAGGTTGACAAAGGTGACCATAACATAAATCGAAAGTACGCACAGGCTCAAACCGAACGCCAGCCCTTCGGCTGGAGTCAGGCGACCCGCGGGCAAAGGGCGCGTCTGTGTGCGCTGCATTTTGAGGTCATCCTGGCGTTCCAGGTATTGATTGATGGCGCTGGCGCCTCCCGCAGCCAGGAATCCACCCAATAGGGTGAAGAAAGCCAGTTCCGGTGAGGGCAGGCGCTGGGCGCCAATGACCATGCCCGCGTATGTGGTTACCAGCAGCAATGTCACCACCACCGGCTTGGTCAGGCTTAAAAAATCACGCGCCATTTGGCGGGCACGTCTCGGCTGGGCGGGCTCGAGGGCAGGGGCAGCCTGATGACGGGTAGCCTGGATGGCGTACAGCGCCAGGCTCGTCCAGAGCGCCATGGCGCTCATGCGGTGCAGGACGAGCAGCGGAAGGGAGGGGCTCACCGCCAGGCGCGCCCCGAGCATGGCTTGCCCGATGAAAAAAGTAGCGGTCAAGGTACTCAATGTCAGCGCGTGCACCTGGTTGTTTTGTTCGCGCCATGCGGCGGCTGTTAGCAAGACGAGGCTGATGCTGGCAACCAACACGCTCAGGCGATGGGCGAGGTGCAGTGCGGCGCTGGTTGGATGGGAGAACAGCTCGCCTAAGCAAACCGGCCATGCCGGGCAGGACTGCGCACCTGTCAGGGTGCTCACCAGGACCCCGCTGAGCGACATGAGCAGCAGACTGAGGATCGCGATCTTCGTAAGGCGGGAGAAGTTGGCGTTCATCTATCTTTCAACTATGGGGGAGGTCTGATGGGTGCGCGTTTGCCTTTTTAGCTTCGAGCGCCTGGCTCGGCGTTATGGGGTGGTTTGGAGCAGATCTCTTGTCTTGCTGGCGCAATAAGAATGGGTATCCCACGCCTAAGATTAGAGCAAAGGTAAACCATTGCAGGGCATAACCGAGATGAGGTCCTTCGCTCAATTCGAGTTCGGGCAAGGCTCGGTAGGGCAGGGTTTGCTGACCTGCCTCAGGCGCCTGTTGGATGTAGATGGGTAGCAGCTCCACGCTGGTCTGTTGTTGGATCCAGGGGATGTTGACGAAATTCCAAGCCACCTGACGCGGTCCTTCTGGAGCGGGGGGATCATCCCCACGCATGCCGAAATCCGCCTTGCTCTGCGAACGGCGGATGATGCCCTGCACGGTGACCACTCCAGGGGTGGAAAAGGCCGACCAGTCGCCGGAAGTGAACGCTTCGGCAGGGATCCACCCCCGATCCACCAAAACGGCGGTTTGGCTGTTTTCGATGCGCAATGGGGTTACCAGGTGCACTCCCCACTGGTTTTCCCAATATTGGTTGCGTAGGGCGATTTCCTCTGCGTACAGGAACTCCCCGTGCACAATCACCTGACGGTACTCCATTTCCGTTAGAGGCGCTTCAAAAGTCTGTTCGGTAAGCACCAAAGGCGGCTGCTGCATCTGCTCGCTGAGGTGCGCGTTGAACGCTTGGCGCTGCTCCAGACGATCGAGCTGCCAGAACCCCAAGCGGATCATCACGGCCATGGCGGCGAGGACGATGAGAGTCTTCCACCACCAGGCGCGGCTGAACAGGCGGGCGATCATCGCAGAGCGCCCTCCTCTGGCAGGCGCGCCACAGATGGAATCGGGAAGGCGAGCAGGCTGTAAATGAAGATCAAGGTTGCCATGGTGGGGAAAGAAAGACCCAGGGCGATCAAGCGGGTAGATAAGGTCGTCGCCTGTCTCACATCCAGGTTAAGATAGCGACTGGTTTGGAACGAACAAGAAAAAGCGTACCGTTCCGCCCGCTCCAGGGCAAGCCGTCCGACGCTGTGCGGCGGCACCCAGATGGGACCCAGTTGGTGACCAACGTCATCCTGATTGACCACTTCCAGGACATCTCCGATGACGAAGACCATATCCTCCGGCGGGGTTACCGATTCTTTCCCTTGCTCCACTAGTTCCGCTGTTCCAGGCGGGATGACGATTTGCACCGTTTGCGGCGCGCGGTCATAAGGTTCCTTTTGCATCAGGAAAGAAATCTCGTTGATCGAAACGACCAATCCAAGAGAGATGACTGCAACCAATACGAAGCGCTTGATATAGGCTTGCCAGGGGATGGTGTTCATTGCTGATGTGCGTTTGATTCGAGCAGGTAGCGGATGTCGCTGACCAGCTTCTCGTATTCCATGCCGTATGGGTAAGTCAAGCGCCATTGACCGTTCTGATCGATAAGGTACACGCGCGACGAATGTTCGAGCAAGAGGTCGTCCGCGTGTGCCCCGGCGCTGTGGTTCACATATACCCCATATGCCTCCCAGACGGGCGTCAGACTGTGATGATCACCGCTCAAACCGATAAAAGACGGGTCGAAAGCGGCGAGGTATTCTCTCAGGCGGGAGGGATGGTCGCGTTCCGGGTCCACCGTGACCATGACGAAATTGACTTCAGCCGCCAGGTCGCCCAAGGCAGCCTTCACGTTTTTGAACATGGCCAAAGTGGTAGGACAAATATCCGGGCAATTCGTATAGCCGAAGAAGATCACATTGATCTTTCCGTGCTGCGCGCTCAGGGTGAACATCTCACCATATTGATCCACCAGAGAGAAGTCCATGGCTTTGGCTGGAGGGTCGATGAGCACACCCTGGAAGGTGTATTTCTGCGGTATGAACCAGCGCACGGCGAAGATCGTCGCCAGCCCGGCGATAAACCCGATGAACAGAGCGCCAAGGTTTTTCATCCTAGTCCTTTCAAGCTATCAATAAGGTTAGATCGCCTGTCCGATAAGGTAGAGGGCGGGATAGAAGAACACCCAAACGACATCGACGAAATGCCAGTACACTGCGGCAGCTTCGACCGGCCAGTGACGTTCAGCGGAATACAGACCTCGGCGGGCATTGCGGTACACCAGGGCGATGAAAATCAAACCGCTGAGCACATGAAAGGCGTGAAAGCCAGTCATGGTGTAGAGCAAGGCGTAGGCTACGCTGTGATCGGGAGGGTAGGGCGCGATGCGCCATTCCACTCCAACCACGCCGATGAGAAACAAACTGCCCAATGCCAGGGTGAGGCGGGCATGGCGGAAGAAGCCTTTGGTATCGCCGGTAGCCATGGCTGTCTCGGCGCGGTTCATGAAAAAGCTGGAGAGCAGCAGAATTGAAGTAACCACCAACCCGACAATCTGGTTGACCTCAGGTCGGGCATCCGTGCCAAGCAAGTAAAAGCGGGCGATGAACAGACCTCCGAAGACGAATGCATCCGATACCAGGAAGAGCCACAGACCTAATCGGTTGTTGATCGTCTTTTGGAGGTATTGGTATTGGGAAAGAGTGGGTTGATTCATTCCACTTGCTCCTCTTGGGGTTGAAATAGGCGGGCGATGTGCATGTACTCGCGGACGATGTAGAACGCTTTGAGAGAGGCGATCGCCAGCAGGATCGCCCACCACTGCCAGGCAATTGCCCCGATGAAGAACTCACCGATGGTCAGCACTCCCAAGATGATCAACACTGTCAAACCGATACGATGCAATTGATTTCTTTTTTCTTCCATAATCTTCTATCCTTTCTCGACAAATGGCATGGGGGGTCTAATCCGTGCCTGCTTCGGCGATCGAGAGGCTACCTTGAGGCTTAGGCGCCTCGCCGAGCCGTTCCTGGTCGATGCTGACGTAAGCAGAGCCGGATAAGCCGTAGTCGTACGGTTCGCCGACTACCTCGAAGGGTGCCTCATAGTTGTGTTGAGGGATTGGTGAGGGCAATTGAAATTCGGGGGAACGCGAGCGCCAGGGGTTGGGCAGCGCTGCCGGTCCACGCGCGGCGCTATACGCCAGGTTGAAGAAGGCGATGAGCACCGAAATACCGATGATGTAGCCTGCCAGGGTGATCAAGAGGTGCGATGTTTCGATGCCGAGCGCCGGGTCATAATCGGCGATGCGCCGGCGCATGCCCAACAAACCCACCTGCATCTGCCCCAAGGATTGCACGTAGAACGCCGGGAGCATCAGGTAAAAGTGGAGCTTGCCGAGCTTTTCGTTGTACATCCGCCCGGTGATCTTTGGAAACCAATAGTAGATGGCGGCGAAGAAAGGAAAGACGAAACCGCCAAACATGGTGGCATGAAAATGCCCCACGATCCAATAGGTATCCTGCAGGTGCAAATCGGTGGCGACGGTGCCGTTCGGAGGACCGCTCAACCCACCTAAGAGGAAAATGGAAATGGCGCCCAGGACGAATAAGGCGGGAGTTTCGAAAGATAGTTTTCCTTGCCATATGGTTGCCACCCAACTGAAGAACTTGACCCCAGTAGGCACGGCGACCAGCAGGGTGCTATACATAAAGGGGACGCGCAGATAGGCAGCCATGCCGCTGGTGAACATGTGATGCGCCCAAACGAAGAAGCCGACAATGGCGATACCAAAAGAAGAAAGCGCCACCCAGCGATAGCCGAACAGCGGTTTACGGGCGAAAACCGGCAGTAGCTCGCTGATCACACCCAACCCGGTAAGCACGAAAACATACACCGCTGGGTGGGAGTAGAACCAGAAGAGGTGCTGAAAGAGAATCGGGTCGCCTCCCTGAGCAGGGTCGAAAAACCCCATGCCAAACAGGCGCTCGAACATCACCAGTTGAAAGGAAAGTCCGATCAATTGTGTGGCGGTCAAGCCGATCACCGCGGTGGCCAGCGCGGTCCAAACGAAGATGGGCATGCGGAAGAAAGTCATCCCTTTGGCGCGCATGCGCAATGTGGTCACAATGATGTTCAATGAACCCAGGATAGAGGAGAGGCCGGCAAAATACACCCCGATGAAGAACATTTGCATACCCAACGGGGCGCGCGTGCTTAAGGGTGGGTAGCCGGTCCAGCCGGTGTCGAATCCACCCAAGAATAGACTGGATATGAGGAAAATCGCCGCGGGGACGTTGACCCAATAGGCAAAGGCGTTGAGGCGTGGGAATGCCATGTCGTTCGCCCCGATCATCAGCGGCACCAGGTAGTTGGACATCGCCCCGACGCCCAACAAGATCGCCGCGATCATGACAATGCCATGCAAGCTCATGATCGTATTGTAGGATTCATAAGTGAGGAGCTGCATCTCTGGCAGGATTAATTCGCTACGGAAGGTGAGCGCGAAGGCTCCGGCGAGGGCAAAGAGCACCAAAGACGTAAAGCCGTACTGCACGCCGATGACTTTATGGTCATAAGACGCGCTCAGGTAGCGCGCCCAGCCGCTGGGGTGAGCATCTTGCGGGTGGTCGGGTGTCGCTTCTCCTTTCGCCCACTTCAGCCAGTCGTTGAGCACGCCCACGCCGAGCATAAACCCGACGAAGCCAAAGAGGGCGCCGCTTACCCAAGCCGGCTCGGTAAAACCGAACGCAGTCTTCTCCCAGGCGCTCAACCCCAAAAGAAGGCGAATGAGCGTCGTCACAGATGCGCCGATGATAAAGGCGAGGCTGAAGGCAAACAAACCTCGTACCAGGCTGATAGAAAAGAAGCGGATGTTTCTTGTTGCGGTCATGCGTTCCTCCGAGATTGGATGGTCATCCAGGGGACTACTTCAACGATTGGATGTAAGCCACAATGTCTTGGATTTGCTCCAAGGTGAGGCGATCTGCATAATTTTGCGGCATGATGTTGGGCAGGAAGCCTTCGACGATGTATGCGTTCGGGTCGAGCACGGATTGAATGAGGTAATTTTCATCGACAATGAGCTCCGTGCCGTCGGTCGAGCGTACGGTTTTGCCGAAAATGCCCAACCAGGATGGCCCAACCAATGGGCTGCCGTCCACGCTATGGCAGGCGAGGCACCCGAATTCTTTCGCCCACTTCTCGCCTCGGGCAACCGGGTCTTGCGATAAACCGAGCTGTTCTGCCATCCAGGCATCGAAATCTGCCGTGGTCATGACGATGACGTTGGCGAGCATGGTGGCGTGTAGCCGTCCGCACAATTCGGCACAGCGTAACTTGAATTCACCGGTGAGGGTGGGCGTCACACGAAGATCGCGCGCATTGGCTTCCCCGCCTGGAAGCGCATCCTGTTTAACGCGAAATTCCGGCACCCAAAAGGAGTGAATCACGTCTTCTGACCAAAGATGGAGTACTGCCTGTTTGTTGACCGGCAGGATGAGACGATCCGAGGTGATGCCATATTGGGGATATTCGAAGCGCCAAGCCCATTGTTGACCAATGACATTGACTTCCAATGGCTTTGGGTCGGCGCGCATAGTCTCGCCCAAAGCCTGGCTACCCAGGTAGGCGAACACCAAAACCGTCGCTAATGGAGCCGCCGTCCATAACACCTCCAGGCGCGTATTGCCTTCGATGTGCTTTGCATCGCTGAGGTCGCCTGGTTTGCGGCGAAACACGACGATGCTATAGACCATAAACACAACAATGAGTGAAAAGAGAAAGGCGATGACTTTGAACTCCAGGGAAAACAGGTCATCAATGGGCTGCGCCTGAAGGCTGGCTTGTACCGGTAATAGCCGCACGGTTTCGAGGCCCACGATCAACAAAGCCGTAACCACCAAAACAAGTACACCTGCAATCAACAAATGCTTCATGTCTTTTCTCCAGAGGTTCGATCGAAGTTTGGCATTGCGCGCCTTTGTGGATTTCTTGGCTGAGGTGGCGTTCAAATCCCATCTTTCAAGCCAGGCGTCGATTTGCGTGGCGGATAGGGTGCGCCGGTCGTAGATCAACGCCTCGCCATTGCTGTGTAAAGAAAGCAGCACCAGGCGCAGTTGATGCTGCCCTTCCACGAAGCGCGCCAGAAACTCTTCTCGATTGAGCGCTTCATCGTCGTAATCTACAACGATCAGATCGGGTTGCTCTTTCTCCAAGAGTTGGTGCGCTTGTTCGACGTTCGAAACCACGGCGATGATTTCTAAATCTTCGCCGGCTTTATCGCGCAAAAGGCTGATCAACCCTTCGGCAAAGAGAGGATGATTGGAGGCGATCAGCACGCGGCGGATGGATTGTTTCATACTTGTCTGCCTTTTGCGCTTACGGATCACACGAGGCGCCCATTAATGTATCAAATTCACTCCAAATTGTCATCAACCCTAATTTCATTCACGGGGTGATTGTGCGTCATCCTTATGGGTGAACGCGCAGGGTGTTTGTTGTCATCCGTAGCTTGAATTTGATGTATAATCGCCTCATGCAGGCTGATACCAGCCGGTTGGTTCTTATAGTGGATTTGGAAACGAAAAGCCAATGGAGGTGACAAGCAATGGCTGTTCAAACCATAGATCCCCCTCAAATCATGACCATCGAGCGACACATATTGGAAGGGCAGCGGCATCACCCGGAAGCTACGGGCGTGCTGACCCAATTGCTCTACGACATTGCCCTGGCAGGAAAAGTGATCGCCAGCAAAACCACGCGCGCCGGCCTGGCTGAAATCCTCGGGCGAACAGATGAGGTGAACATTCAGGGCGAGGTGGTGCAAAAGCTGGATGTGCTGGCGGATCTAACCATGTATCGCCTCAATGACCATACCGGCCGTGTGGCGGTGATGGCTTCCGAGGAACATGATGGCTTATTACCTATCCCAGAAGGGCTACCTTATGGGAAATATGTGCTCTTATTCGACCCTCTGGACGGTTCATCGAACATCGATTTCAACATCCCCGTTGGCACGATTTTTTCGATTTACAAACGCTTGACCGAAGAGGGACCGGGCACGCTGGAAGATTGCCTTCAGCCGGGTAAAAACCTGGTCGCTTCAGGGTATATCCTGTACGGCTCCAGCACGATGTTCGTCTATACCACCGGCGATGGCGTGCAGGGATTTACGCTGGACCCGTCGGTAGGTGAGTTTTTGCTCTCGCATCCGAACATTCGCATTCCAGAAAAGGCGCGCTACTTTAGCGTCAACCTCGGTTACCGTAAGTATTGGAGCGCGGGGGTGCAACGCTATACCGATTATCTGCAAGGCTTGGATGGGCAGATCAAAAGCCTGTCTCTGCGCTATGTCGGCTCATTGGTCGCCGATTTTCATCGTAACCTGCTTGCCGGCGGGGTTTTTTATTACCCGGCGGATACCCAAGACCCTAAGAAGCCGCATGGCAAATTGCGCCTGCTCTATGAAGCTGCGCCGCTGGCATTTATTGCCGAACAGGCAGGCGGCTATGCTTCGGATGGCACCCAGAACATCCTGGATAAAATCCCCAGTTCGCTCCATGAGCGCACCCCGCTCTTCATCGGCAACCGCCCTCTGGTGGAAAAGGCGGAGCAATTTATGCACGAGTATGGATAAAAAGAGGAGACGATGTTCGAGATCAATTTGATGATCGAAGGCCAGAATGGCCTCAATTGGCCGCGCTGGCAGAGAATTGCTCTGGCAGCCGAAGCCCTCGGCTTTTCGGGAGTGTATCGTTCGGACCATTTCACCAATGCCCGTCCGCCCGAGAAAGATTCGCTGGAACTATGGGTTTCCCTGACCTGGCTTGCGACGCACACGCAACGCATTCGCTTTGGTCCTTTGGTGACGCCGTTCTCTTTTCGCCACCCGGCGATGACCGCACGCATGGCTCTGGCAGTCGATGACCTTTCTGGCGGCCGGTTGGTGTTGGGTGTGGGCGCGGGCTGGCAAGAGCGGGAGCATACCATGTTTGGCTTCGACTTGCTGGATGCCAAAGCGCGCTTCGATCGCTTTTCTGAAGGTGTGGAGGTGTTGGAGCAATTGATGCGCAGCGAACAGCCCGTGGACTTTACAGGGAAGTATTATTCCATGAAGCAAGCCATCATTCTCCCCAAGTCGCAGCGGTCAGGAGGACCCCCGATTCTCATTGGGGGCAATGGGCGACGGCGCACATTGCCTCTGGCAGCGCGCTTTGCCGATGAATGGAATGCGATATTCCTCTCCGTGGAAGATTTTAAGAAGCTCAACGCTCACCTGGATGCATTGCTGTTGCAACAGAATCGCCCTCCCGAGGCGGTAAAACGCTCGATGATGCTGGGGTGCGTCTTTGCTCAGGAGAGAGGTACATTGATTGCCATGCTCAACGCCCGCCGCGCGGGTCTCGAAGACCTCGAAGCCTGGCGCGCCAAAGGTTATCTGGTTGGAAATGCCGAGGAGATACGCGAGCAATTAAAGGATTACCAATCCGCTGGTTTGCAGGGGGTGATGATTCAATGGTTAGACCTGGATGATCTCGCCTCTCTGGAGAGCCTGGCGAAAGGTATAATTCCTCTCTGAAATGTCATGTGAAAGGAGGCAGAGATGCGCGCTTTTTCGAATAGAATGCTTTGGTTGAACCTTGGATTGATTCTGGTGGTATTAATGGCTTGTTCGATTACCGATCGGTTGCGTGACCTGCGTGAAGATGCGGAGGCTGTGGCTACCGGGGTTGAAATCGGAGGTGAAATCTTGGAGACGGGTGAGGCTCTGATCACAGAGGTGGACTTCGAGGAAGTCGAAGAGACTCTTCAAGCGGTGTCAACCGATGTGGATATCCCCGAGTTGAGCGGCGAAAAACCGGAAGACATCCCGGTGATGGGAGGTGAAATCGGTGACCTGGTATCCTCTGCAGAGTTGGTCTCGTATTTCACCACCGAAAGCTTCGATGACGTGGTCGATTTCTACAAGCGCGAGATGCCGTTGAATGGATGGACCTTGACCAAAGAGGATATCAGTTCTGGCATCGCTGAATTGACTTTCGAGAAAGGCACGCGCAAAGCGACTGTGGTCATCACCGAAATCCCCTTCATCGATCAAACAACGGTGGTGATCAATATAGAAGGGTGACCCTACCGCTTCGTGATGTGTATGGGCAGTGGTATAGCTGCCCATTTTTTATCCATTTCAGGAGTAAGAGATGCGAGTGTATGAAGCCATCATGACAAAACGCGCCGTGCGCGAGTTCAAGCCCAACCCCATACCCGATGAGGCGGTCGAGCGTATTCTCAACGCCGGTCGTCGCGCCCAATCTTCGAAGAACACCCAGCCCTGGCACTTCATTGCCATCCGCCAGCCTGAACGGCTAGAAGCCTTGTCCAGATTGGGCCAGTGGGCGGGTCATTTAGCCGCTGCCGCCTTGGGTGTAGCCATCTTAACCCCTCCACCAGAAACCCGCTTTAGCATCATGTTCGATGCCGGTCAGGCGGCTGCATATATGCAACTCACTGCTTGGGAATTGGGCATCGCTTCTTGTCTGGCAACGATTTACGATCATGAGGCGGCACGAGAGTTATTGGGCTTCCCTCAGGATTTGCACCTGCGCCTTGCCATCTCATTCGGTTACCCGAAGGACGATGCCCTGCTTTCTTTGCCTCCCCGAAAAGGGGGGCGTAAGCCCTTTACGGAAGTTGTCCATTGGGAACATTGGTAAGCCGCGCATGCAAGCCTATTATGCCGATGAAATCACCTTGCCGCTCCCCGAAGGTCATCGCTTTCCGGCGGAGAAATACCCTCGTTTGAGACAGAGGCTGATATCGCGTTACCCTGCAGAGGCTCTGAGGCTCATTTTCGCAGCCCCAGCCAGCGCCGAGCAGATTCAACGCGTGCACACGGTGGATTATTATCAGCGCGTCGTGCAGGGGTCGCTGAGCCAGCAGGAGATGCGGCGCATCGGCCTTCCCTGGTCGCAGAATCTGGTGGAACGCGCGTTGCGCTCAACAGGGGGCAGCATTGCCGCCGCACATGCGGCTTTAGCCGAAGGTCTGGCTATTAATTTAGGCGGCGGTACACATCATGCCTTTGCCGATCACGGCGAAGGGTACTGCGTATTCAACGACCTGGCTGTCGCCGCGCGCGAGCTCCAAGCCGTGCACCGCATCGCGCGCATTTTGATCCTGGATTGTGATGTCCACCAGGGAAACGGCACGGCGGCCATATTTCGAGATGACCCCGATGTCTTCACCTGCTCCATCCATGGAGAAAAAAACTTCCCATTTCACAAAGAGCAGAGCGATCTGGATATCCCATTGCCATTCGGCACTCAGGATGAGGCATACCTGCATGCATTGCGCTTGGGATTGCAACAGGTGGATGAACGCTTTCAACCGGAGGTGGTCTTTTTTATCGCTGGCGCGGATGCCTATGTTCACGATCGATATGGGAAGCTGGCGCTTAGTAAACTCGGCCTGGCGCAGCGCGACAAAATGGTCTTTGAATGGTGTCACCAGCATGGCTACCCAGTCCTGGTGGTTTTGGGAGGAGGTTATGCCAAGCATGTCGAAGATGTCGTGGACATTCACGCTGCGACGGTAGACATTGCATTAGGGTTCTTTGAAAGGATGCAAGCATGGAAAAAGAGAGCATAGACGCCTATGTGCGCCAATGGTTTGCACCGGAAGACGAGGTTTTGAAACAGGTCAAGGAGCGCATACACCAGGCAGGCATGCCACAGATCAGCATTCAACCCGAAGAAGGGCGCTTCCTTCAGGTCCTGGTCAAAGCCACGCAGGCGAGATTGGTTTTGGAGATCGGCACCTTGGGAGGATACAGTGGGATTTACCTGGCTCGAGCGCTCGATGAGCAGGGGAAGTTGATCACTTTAGAAAAATCGGCAAAACATGCAGCCCTGGCGAAGGAAAGTTTTCTACACGCTGGGGTGGCGCACCGTGTAGAACTCATCCTCGGAGATGCCCATGCAACGCTACCCGCGTTACGTCGGCGCGCGCCGTTCGATCTGGTCTTTATCGATGCAGACAAGCCAAGTTACCCCCAATACCTTGCATGGAGCCTCGAACTATTAAAGGTCGGCGGTGTGGTCGCGGTACATAACGCCTTACGTCGTGGCAGCGTTTTGGGGGTGAGCCCTGCGGACGCATACACTGAGATGATGATCGCCTTCAACCAAAGCTTTGCCAAAGAAAAAAGGCTCTTGCCCACGCTTTGTCCACTTGGAGATGGAATGCTAATCGGGGTGAAATTGCATTGAACCTCAGGTCGAAACCAAAGGGTTGACTTTGCGTAAAGGTAGATAAAGATTGTGTATGGAGGTGAATTCATGGGCGCGCGATCGCCTTTAAGGCGTTCGAATACCGATCGGATCATCGCGGGTGTGTGTGGGGGTTTGGGCGAGTTCTTTGGCATCAACCCCTGGTGGTTTCGCCTGGGATTTTTACTGGCTTTGTTGCCTGGGGGTGTGCCGGGGTTGGCCGCCTACATTGTGATGTGGATCATCATCCCGCGCGCATGAGGCGCGCACGCTGCAAAGAATAAGGCTCATCTCTCCTAACGGCAGCATTCGAGACGAGAGGTCCGCCCAGGCTTCGGCTTGTCCGGGGTTGTGTATAGACGCAGCACTTATTCGGTTCAATCAGCCCAGCCGTGTAATTTCAGATTGCTTCAGACGACGGAGGACTTCTGCCTGGATTTCTGCCCCGCTGAGCTTTTTCTTTCCGGCTTCGGTCTTGATGAACACTTCTCCATAGCTGGTGAAATAGAGCAGACGGGTTTGGGGTTTCTCTACCCGCACCTCGATGATAAAAAGGTCGGGAATCGGATGGTCGTTTTGATGCACTTCGTGAAACAGGATGTGCACATTTTCCAGCGGAATCGAAGGCTGGATGCGCATGAGTTTGTCTGTGATCAATCGGCGGATTTCGTCTCTCTGGCGATAGTTGAGATTGACTCCAACCACCGTGCGGTCTGCGTCACGAATGCCCCAAAAGATACTGCCACCATCGCGGTTGAGAAAGGCGACCACATAAGTTTCGATCTGGCGTTTAATGGCGGTTTTGACATCCGCTTCCAGGATTTGTTTGAACTCATATTGCGCCGTCTCCTCAAGAGGCACCGCCTCTCCCAGGGTAAAGCGCCATTCATGTTCACGCGCCTCCTTAGACACGTAGATGGCTTCCAGGGCAGCTTTCATTTCTTGAGCACTCTGGTAGCGATCCGCAGGGTGCGCCTGGAGGGCTTTTTCTAACACCTGGCAGATGCCTTCTGACAAATTAGGATTGAAGCGCTGAGTCCCTGGGTAATGGAAGGCAACCTCTCCTTTTGGGTCGGTTTGGAAATAAGCCGAAAGGTTCTGCTTGGTGAGCAGTGTGAACATGGTTGCACCCAGGCTGAACAGATCGCTGCGATGATCGGTTTGGGAACCGCCATACTGCTCTGGCGGGGAAAAGCCCATAGAAACGCGGATCTCTTCATCGCGCTTCAAACCGGGGAGGTAGTAATGCGCCATGCCAAAGCCCAGCAAACGGACATGTTCCTCTGGAGATTGCTCCAGAATGATGTTGTGTGGGTTGATGTTGCAATGGATGATCGGCGGTTTTTTTTCGTGCAGGTAGCGCAAAGCCTCACACACCTGTATCCCCCAATGGATCACTTTTTGCTCAGGTAAAGGTGCAGTGGATTGGTGCAGGATTTCCGCCAGAGTTGTGCCTTCGATGTAATCCATGACAATGAGATAGTCTTCGGGCAAGAAATCCCTGGCAATGGGTAGATAGGGGTGAGGTAAAGAAGAGAGGATTTGCGCCTCCCGTTGAAAACTGCGAATGTACAGGTTATAGTCTTCCAGGCGCTCCTGGGCGTAGAGTTCGCGCACTTGCTTCAACGCATAGAGCCTTCCCGAAGCATCCTGAGCGAGGAAAACGCGCCCTTGCTCGCTTTCCCCTAACTTCTTGATCACTTTGTAGCGATTATCTAGCCACATGCCCGGTTGGAGCATGGTGAAGCTGGTGGAGGGTGAATCCGATTGGGTGGGGGAGTTTTGTAAGGCAAAGCCACAATGTTGACAATACCTCGCCACGGATCGATTTTCGCCCTGGCAGTGTGGGCAAAGGATGATGTCTGAATCTGACGGAGCGACTTCACTCATCGGTTTATGTGCCTTTATCATACAATAGTTTTCGCAGAGTATCAATAGGTGCGCGGCGAAAAGCCATCTCAAAAAGGTAGAAAATAAAGCGAATGGATGTTCTAAAATTGTGGTATAGTGTAGGTGCATGGAGTGATCGTGTGAGAAAAGAGGCTCTTTTTATCCTCCTGGCGTTCATCCTTTTCGGTGGGATCGCTTTGCCGCACACTGTGCGCGCGGCAGGGCTGCATTTCCCTCCACCCGGCTTTTCATTGATGTACCAACAGTATGGGGTTGAGGTATATCGCAAGGATTACCTCAATGGCAATCCGGATTTTGTTCAGGTAGTACATCTCAATTTGCGTGCCAAAGTGCGGTTTTACCACGCGGCTATCGTTCAGCCGCGCGTGGATAAAGGGGTATATGGCGGGGCAGATCCGCGTTTTGAATCCCGGTTATTGGATCAATTCTGGCATGAGGTTTCAAAAAGCGAGCCGAATCTATTTTGTATGACCAATGGCGCGTTCTTTTACATGGCGGAGTATCCCACACGCCTGGCTTTCCCGTTAAAAATCGATGGCCAGTACGTCACCGATGGGTTTGGATACAAGACCTACGAAGGAGAAAAACTAATGTTGGAGATTTGGAGCGATCGGGCGGAAATCTCCCCATTTTCTCCAGAGAGGTTTTACGCTTCGAGCGCCCCACATATCATTGTCGGTTTGAGCGAAACGGCGAATAAACGGGCAAAATACGCCGTGGGACGTACCTTCTTGGGCATCGTGGATGAAAACCTCGACGGTGTCAACGAGACGATATTGATCTTCAATACATTGACTGCCACTCAGCAAGCGGCGGCAGAGGTTTTGCGCACATTCGGTGCTACAGCGGTGATCATGCTCGATGGCGGTGGCTCGACGCAATTGATTTGTGCTGGCGAACATCTGATCTCCTCTGAAAGACACATCCCTCAGGTCATTGGCGTGATTGCCGGAGGGTTGCCACCCATATCAGCGGAATGGCTGGATTTGCCTGAAGTGTTCCACGTTACCGCAGGCGGGTTATTGAAAGTTGAGGGTCGCCTGCACAACAATGGTGTGCTTGCCTGGATGCCGAATAAAACCCGCCTGGCGATGGCGAAGAGCCATTGGGCTGGACAAAGATGGTACGACTTCGCGCAAACCGTCGCCCCGGGTGAAAGCCTGCCTTTCTCATTTACCATCACTCCCCCTGCGCTTCCAGGGGAGCATATGCTCAGGCTGGATTGGTTTTTCGAGTATAACGGAGAGAGGTTCTGGTTGGAACCAATGCGCTTGCGCGTCTTCGTGCAGCCTTTAGCCCCTTCGCGGGAATATGAAAAAGCATTCGATGACCCTAATATCGCCTCACAGGAAGTGGAGGGTGATCAGGTTGCCATGCACCTAAATGCGCTTTCTCCTGGGGTCTTTTCCGCAAAGGTAATGGATGAAGCCTTGAATCCTTCGCTTAGTCTGTGGTGGCTACCGACCATAGCCATCCCCTTGGGATGCATGGTCTTATTCTTTTCATTGCGCTTGCGTTGGCGCAATGGATAATAAACTTCTATCCACTCTTGCTCCCTTCACCTAGCCGGTAGCTTGGGAATGTTTTATAGTTTTGCCTCACCCCCAATCAACATGATGCAAGTTTATAGAACAGGTATTACCTCCTGGCGCGTATCCAGGCGATGCCCTTTTTCACGAGCGATCGGTTGCGTAGCCAATGGCGTAAACGGTTTTTAGTCAGGGTGATTTTCAATGCCTGCACCCAGAAGTCGTGTCTGCCTTCCTGCATGCACGTATCTAGAAGCAGTTGATACATTTCGAGTTGATTGAAAGAATTGAGTTTTAATGAAAGGATGTGTCGTAAGCTGACGTCTCTTTCGAACGCAGGAGGTAAGCCAACGCCTGCCAGACGAAAATAGAGCATCACGCGCACGCATTTTTGGCAGCGGCAACAATTTTTCTCTCTTTGGGAGCCACGGATACACACGCGCACATGTTCCAGGAATTCTGGCCAGTGGCACATGGCTTTGATCTTTTGAAACCGGGTGCATTCTGCTCCGTCGTGCACAATCAGAAACCGAGAGGATGAGAGCAAATGATCCGTGATCGGATTGCTCCCCCACCCGATTTGAATATGACTATGAATATAAGGGTATGAACTGGCAATGATGCCGCCTGTAAAACCGCCCGCCAGGGTATGCAGGCACCCTGCTAAGGCAGCCCCATGGGAATGGTCCCTGTTATCTGCCAGGGTTTTGAGGTTCATTTCCATCGTGATGAGTGGGACATGCAAACTACCGGTGATGGTTTGGAGTTTTTGCACGGTTTTGACGAAGCTTTCCTTGCGGCTCAATGCCATGTCGAATCCATGGACAAAAAGTGCAGCCCCAACATCCTTTTTTCTCCTGCCAGGGTTAAGGCGGGTATGGCGATAGAGAGAGAAGGAAGAGTCAACTCCGCCCGAAAAAGCGACAAGCACGCCTTGACTGGGTTTCAATTCGCTTTCGCGCTCCTGATCGGCTTTGATATCCACCTGACGGTATAGGGTTGGGTACCAGGACGACCATGCTGCTTGGAATTCCTCCAGATGTTCCAAAAGAAAAGGCGATACCTGCCCGTGAACGTTCAGGTTTTTCCCGTAGCGCATGGCAGTAAAGAGTACCGCCAGTAAAAAAGGGTCTGCCAGGTCTGTTATGTAAGAGGAATATTCTTGGGGTAATTTAAACCAAATCTCTTTGCGTTCATCAGGCAACTCGAGAGTTGCCTTTAGAACGCAAACATCGCCTTCATAGAGAAGGGTTTCAGGCCAGAGATGAACTTGCTCGTCCTTCAAAGTGTCAATATGTTCTATATCTATGCCGGGCTTTATGCAGGCACAGCCGAAGAAATGAATTTCGCTAAGTCGTCTTTCATTTGTCTCAGCGAAGGCAGGTGGATATACATCATGTGCCCGGCTTCGTAGTATCCCATGCCGATGGCTCCGCGCAGCGATTCGTCCAGACTTAAGTGATTAAAGGTATATTCCGTGGCATAGTATGGCGTGGCGAGGTCATAGTATCCATTGGCAACGAAGACTTTAAGGTAAGGGTTGATGCTCATGGCTTTTCGCAGCGTTTCGGAAACGTCCACGTAGCGATTTTCATGTTCTGCGTAGCTCCATTTTTCCCATAAATTGGGGTGCAAAATCTCATAGGGCAGGTCGCTGATAAAGTTCAGCTCGCCACGCACATAATCGTTGAAGGTCGCCGTGTATGGACCCATGATGGCAGACATGCTGGGGTCATGTTCGAAATTTTCTCCTACTGCGTCGCGGTCAAACCCGATAAACCGTGAGTCTAAACGCCCCACAGTTCGCTTTCTATGCCGTAAGAGTTCCTTCACAAAGCGGTAAATGTTGATGCGCAGGTTTGTCCGGTCGAGGTATTCTTCGGAGAGCGCCGTGTATTCCGCTAATGTGTGAATCATCTGCCGGCTCGTGGTCTCATCCAACAAGTCACCTTTCATCAGCGCTAAGGTGTATTCATTTGCGGCAAAGGTTTCCACCTCTTTGAGCAATTCTTTGAGCGGTTTACTCTGGTGGTGATCGGGAAGGCATTGATGATACCATGCGGTTGCCGCGTAGGTGGGCAAGAAGAGGATATAAGGCAGATCATTGCCAACATCAAATTCTAGGGTTTGGAAGTTGAGCACGCTGGATACCAGCATGATGCCATTCAGATACATTCCCAGCCGTTCCTGCAGGTAACCCGATAACCCGGCCGCGCGCGTCGTGCCATAGCTTTCGCCGATCAAAAACTTGGGAGAGGTCCAACGCCCATAGCGAGAAGTGTACAAACGGATAAAATCGCCCACAGATTGGATATCTTTCTTGAAGCCGTGGAATTCTTTTGCTTTTTCGCCAACCACAGGGCGGCTATAACCCGTACTTACCGGATCAATGAACACCAGATCCGTGACATCGAGCAAGGAAAACTCATTCTCGATGAGGCGATAGGGTGGGGGCAAAGGTTCGCCGCTTTCCTTGAGCAGCACGCGTTTTGGACCTAAGAGCCCCAAGTGCAGCCATACTGAAGACGAGCCAGGTCCTCCATTGAAGGAAAATGTCAGCGGTCGTTTGGACTTATCGGCCACATCATCGCGCGTATAGGCGATGAAAAAGATGGATGCTTTTGGCTTTTCGCCCTCGGAAATCCCTTCCTCCTCGCCTTTCTTCTCACTCTCTTCTTTTAGCACAATCGTGCCGCAGATGACTGTGTAGGGAATATCCACGCCATTCAAGCGAATGGTGTGCTTGGTCTCCACCAGGTTGTCCTGCGGCTCAATTTTGGTTTTCTCGGTTTGGGAGTTTTGATTTTGAGAGGTCATCGTGTCTCCTTTTCTATGGGTTTATCGCTTCAATACATCTAATAGAAGATCGGGGTAATCAGTAATGATGCCATCCACACCGATTTCGATCAGGCGCGTCATTGTGTATGCATCGTTAATCGTCCAAGCGTGGACTTGAACATTGCGGCGATGTGCGTTGCGGATGAACTTGGGAGTGAGGATGTGTAATCTGCCGCTGTATTCTGGAACCTGGAACGCCTGTGCAGGTGGAGTATAGGTTGCCGTTAGCGAAAAAATGTTGAGAATGAAAAAGGTACGGATTTCTTCTTCCCCGGCAGAAGTGGCGACCTCAGGGCATTTTTCGCGAAACGCCTGGATTACCTCAGAGTGAAAAGATGCGATCAGCACACGGGAGCTGCTTTGCGAGGCGCGGATCTGTTCGCATAGCTTTTCGGCGATGCGCACGTCTGGCGGTTTGATTTCGATGTTCAGACGCATGTCGGAGAAGGTCAAAAGGACTTCTTCCAGCGTTGGGATTTGGATCCCTTGTGAGCGATAGGGGAAAGATGCTCCATCGTCATTCGTCCAGCGGTAGGCGGCATCCAATTTGCGCAATTCTTCCAAAGTGTAATTCTGCACTGCACCGCTACCGTCAGTGGTGCGATCGACGGTATCGTCGTGAATCACGACCAGCACACCATCTTTGGTGCTATGGATGTCCATTTCGAGGATTTCCACCCCCAAGCGAGCTGCTTCACGAAAAGCATAGAGCGTATTTTCAGGCCATAAGCCTTTGCCTCCGCGATGAGCAATTACCAATACTGATTCAGGTTCATCGCTGAAAAAAGGGCGGCTTTCGGCCGGCTTTGCCATGGCGCTCAATACCAGCACCAGGACGATCGCCACGAGAAGCACGATAAGTAGCGGGAGGATGTATTTCTTCAAGATCACCTTCTCCAGTCTATGAGATGATGCCGTGTTCCTTTCCGACTTTCTCGAAAACCTGAATGACCTGCTCGAGCTGCTCATCGGTGTGGCTGGCCATGTAGCTCGTGCGTAAAAGCTCCATACCGGATGGCACTGCGGGAGAGAGCACAGGGTTGACGAACACACCAGCTTCGAAAAGGGCTTTCCAAACCATAAAGGTTTTCATCGTATCCCCAATGATAATCGGGATGATGGGAGATTGTGAGTTGCCGATATTGAAGCCCAACTGTTTATAAGCCTCGCGCATGTGCGCGCCAATCTGGTTGACTCTTTGGATGCGCTCCGGTTCGTCGCGCATCACCTCAAGCGCAGCCAGGGCAGCCGCGGCATTGGCTGCTGGGATGCTGGCGCTGAAGATCAGGGCGCGGGCAAAGTGTTTAATGTAATGGATGACATCCTCATCACCCGCAATAAAGCCTCCCAGCGAGGCAAAGGACTTGCTAAACGTGGACATGATCAAATCGACTTCCTCGGTGATGCCGAAGTGCGCGGCTGTTCCCTTACCCCCGCCGAGCACGCCTATGGCATGCGCGTCATCGACCATCAGTCGCGCGCCGTATTTTTTACACAAGGCGACGATGTCGGGCAGTGGAGCGATGTCCCCTCCCATGCTGTATAAGCCATCTACAACGACGAGTTTGCCCTTGTTTTCGGGCACCTTCTGAAGAATGCGCTCTAAATCCTGCATGTCGTTGTGCCGGAAGCGCAATGTCTCTCCCCAACTGAGCTTGGCGCCATCCACAATACTGGCATGGTCGTCTTTATCCAGGATAACTACATCACCGCGACCAACCAGTGCGGAAATGGTGCCCAGGTTGGTCTGCATACCTGTCGAGAACACCAACGCAGCCGGTTTGCCCACCCACTCAGCGAGCTCTTTCTCCAGGCGTTCATGTAGTTCGAGTGTGCCGTTGAGAAAACGCGAGCCGGTGCAACTCGTGCCAAATCGGTGAATCGCTTCGATGGCTGCCTGGCGCACTTTAGGATGCGTGGTCAAACCCAGGTAGTTGTTGGAGCCGCACATGATCAGTTTGTGCCCACGATAATCTGCTACGTTTCCTTCGTTGCCGGTAAGAGGGATGAAGTAGGGATAAAAGCCATATTTAATTGCATCTTTTGCGGTTGTATAGTTAAAGCATTTTTCGAAAATATCCATGGCACTGCCTCCGTAAAGATTTAAGATGTGTGGATTCTTAAAGCACCTTTATTGGTTATGGTGAGGGTTCACCTTTTTGCTTTGCATCTTTCATTTTACTTCGTGCGCGGCGCACTAAAAGATCGATGATGGGATACACGCCATCCCCAAAGAGGAAAATCAGGCGGTAGATCAGCAGGCTGCCAAAATCTGGGATGATCACATAGCGCCCTTTCTGAATACCTCGCAGGATCGCCTGGGCTACGACTTGTGGAGAGACCACCCCCAACTCGGGAAAGAGCAGTTTGAGTTCGGGCGGTTTGTACTGGTTTTCATAAGCCAGTTGAGGGGTATCCGTGTCCGGCGGAAGCACTAGAGCAACCTTTATCCCTAGAGGCTTGAGTTCGGCGCGCAGCGCATCGCTAAAACCGCGCACGGCGAACTTCGATGCGCCATAAGCGGTATAGCCAAACAAACCGATCACGGCTGCCAGAGAGGCGATGTTGACAATGATCCCCTGGCGTCGCGCAATCATTTCGGGAAGCACTGCTTTGGTCATGTGAACGGTGCCAAAATAGTTCACCTCCATCATCCAGCGAAAGATTTCCACATCCAGGTCTTGAACGTAACCCGGGTGCGCCACGCCTGCGGCGTTGATCAAGATATCCAACGAGCCCCATGTTTGCCGAATTTGTTCCACCGCCTGGTGCACTTGCTCTAAATGGCGCACATCTGTTGGAATTGCCAGGCAGGAAGCCGAGCTTATCTCACGGATGGATTCGTCTGCATGTTGCAGCGCATCTTTCCGTCTGGCAAGGATGGCTACATTCCCCCCTTGCTGCGCGATTTGTTTTGCCAGTTCGAAACCAATACCGCTGGAGCCGCCAGTAATGATGATGTGTTTGTCTTTGAAAAACATGGTCAATACCTCATAATTAACCCTTCGAGAACCTTATGGAAACGGAAAGATGTCTTCTGTGGGAGGAGGGGGAAAACCCGGTGGGAACAGGTCTTCGGGCTTCTTGGTGGGTGGGGGCGTCGCCGTGATGGTTGGTGTTCGTGTGGCTGTCGCGGTGGATGTGAATGTAGGGCTCAATTCGACCTCTGGCGTGTGGGTTGGGGTGGGGGATAGTGCTTCTTGAGTTGACGTGCTGGTCACCAATGAGCCCAGGAAAGGATACTGGGGGTACGCGCTCAAATCCATGAACTCTACAGGGGTATGGATTGCTCCATCTGCCTCGAACCAAGATTGTTGACCACTCTCCAGAGTAAGATTGGACTGATTCTTCCCGTTCAGGGTGCATGTACCCACAACACAATCGACCACAACACGGTTGTGTTCTGCATCCAGGCGGATGCCCATGATGCCGTGAGTGAATTCGACCTCGCCGTATATCGTTTGGATGAGACTTGAATTCTCTTGTGCCTCCGTGGCGTTGAAAGTGATAAACATGCTCCCGCTCAAGAAGCCCAGTTGTGTCTCCTTCTTGTTGATGCGTTTCTGGTATCGATTAAATTCCACTTGAGAAGGGGATTGGGCTGCGCCCTTGAGGTACACATCTTCCCCTCCTGGGAGGTTGACGATGACCGTCTCTTCTTCGGTCGAGAGGGTATTACCTGCAGCCAAGGCGATTTGTTCACCTACCTGTAGGGTCCTTTGAACCTGTCCGTTTTGAATCAGTTGAGGGTTGCCTTGTCGGATGGTAGCCATAGTGCTTTCGTTGATGCCGATGAATGAGGTGAGTTCTGATCGGTTTTGATAGACGACAATGCCTCCAAAGAAAAGCGCTAGGCAACCAAAAATAAATAGCAGGGCAAGCCCTAATGAGAGTGCTACCTTCTTCTTTTTAGATTGGAAAGCGGGGACAGGTTGCGTTGAGGCTTTCAATATCACCATACTGATATCCTCAGGGATACGGCGCTTTTTCCCCATTTGGCGCAGGGCATTCGTCGCGAATATCGGATTCGCCATATTACCCAGGCTTTTTATCTCATCCAATGAGATGTAATAATTCGCTAATTGGGGATGGCGCGCACGGATGCCATCTGAGCAAATCAAAATCGTATCTGCCTCCGTCAACGAAAAGCCTTGCTGAGCCACAGCTTGAGCATCGTTTTCTTGCCCTCTTTGTAGATATAGCCCCAAATCGACCTCAACGTTTTGTTCCACGCCTAGGGCTCTGGATAATTCTTGTGCTTTTGGGTCAGCCAGCGCCTGATGAGGCTCCACGCCGGCGCGGCGGATTCTTTCCAATGCCCAGGTGTGCTCCAGGGTGATTTGGGAAATTTCCCCTCTATGTATGAGATAAATGCGATTGTTGCCCACGTTGGCTACGTAGAGCTTGCCTCGATGGATGAGGGCGACTGCGATTGTAGCCAGGACTTTTTGTTTGTGTTGCACGCCAAGCTGATAGAGGCGTGTGTTTGCTGCTTCGATGGAATTCTTTAACGCCTGGAGCGGATCTTCGAGGTTTGCCTGGGATAGAGAGGCACGAATGGATTCTATTGCCAATTGCGCAGCGCGCTCTCCCAAACCTTGAAGCCCATAACCATCGACTACCATTCCCAGGGTGAATGTCTCCCCTTGCGGGGTGCGCATTTCACCGCAGAATTGTAGTTCTCTTGCAGGAAGCGCCTTGTCTCTTCCCCTATGCGATTCACCTGAAAAAAATATCTGCATCCTGGATGCGTTCATTGCATTCTCCTCTCTCAACCGATGGAGCCATCTGCGTGGTCATCGCAAACGATCCTCTGGCAACTTCAGCCCATATCAGGCGTTATTATGGCTCGATCTATGGTCATTATAGATGCTCCCCTGTTTGTAGAGTTTATTTCCATGCGGGCTCCTGGCACATCCTGGTATATCCTCGCTCATGTTCTCCTTTAACTATGCTGTTCACTTACGGAAGTTTGATCGCTATGATCCTGGATGGCTTGAAATCATTGGGTGGAATGAAGCAATCATCGGTGTGATCACAATGAATGGAATTATAATGCATTCGATACTATTCAAAACAACCAGGCAGGATAACCATGGGTTTAAAAATCGGGATTGTGGGGTTGCCGAATGTCGGTAAGAGTACAACCTTCAATGCATTGACCGGTGCTCAAAATGCAGAAGTAGCCAATTACCCCTTTTGCACGATTCAACCAAACCGCGCCATCGTTCCAGTTCCAGACACACGCCTGGATGAACTGGCTCGGCTGGTACATGTGGAAACCGTAATTCATGCGACCATTGAGTTCGTGGATATTGCCGGTCTGGTAAAAGGCGCCAGCAAAGGCGAGGGTTTAGGCAATCAGTTTTTAGGCAACATTCGCGATACAGCGGCCATTTTGCACATTGTGCGTTGTTTTCATGACCCAAATGTTGTGTACATCCGTGAGGAACCGGACCCGGTGGCGGATATTCAAATTGTGGAGTTGGAACTCTCCCTAGCCGATTTAGCCGTCGTCGAGAGGAAAATCGAGCGTTTAGAGAGCCAGGTCAAAGGGGATAAAAAAGCAAAGCCCATGCTCGACTTTGCGCGCGCTTTGCAGGAGCACTTGCAAAAAGGATATCCTGCGGGGGGTTTTGACACGCAAGATCCCAACCTATTTGCCGAGCTGAATCATGAACTGCGCCTGCTTACGGCGAAACCGGTAATATACGTGGCCAATGTGGATGAAAAAGGTCTGACGAATGGCAACCCTTACCTTGCAGCGTTGGAACAGTATGCGCACCAGCGCGGCATCGAGTGGATCAAGTTATGCGCTCAGCTGGAACAAGATATTATGGATATGAGCGCGGAGGAGCGCCAAGATTTCCTTCAACTTGCAGGAGTAGAAGCCAGCGGCTTACAGCAAGTGATTCTCAAAAGCCAGAAGATGTTAGGGTTGATCAGCTTTTTTACCTACAATGAGAAGGAAGCGCGCGCCTGGCACATCCCTGAGGGCACCAAAGCGCCCCAGGCAGCTGGGGTGATCCACTCGGATTTTGAGCGAGGCTTTATTCGCGCCGAGGTGGTTTCATTCGACGTGTTCAAAAGTATGGGATCGAGCGCGGCAGTGCGTGCTGCCGGCTTGCTGCGTATTGAGGGTAAAGATTACCTTGTTCGAGATGGAGATGTCATCCTCTTTCGCTTCAATGTCTAGTCGGGTCTATGGTGCGGACACCGGCTGCCAGGCAGGCATATACCCTTCAAAAGTGTGCACAATACGATAATCTGTGAGGCTCATAATGTAAATGGATAATCGCGCCTCTTCACTGGGTTGCCATACCCCTGAAGCGTCTTGTAGCAGGCAGGATTGAAAGGCAACAAACTTGCCACCTGGGGAAAGTGTCGGATGCAAACCGGGTTGCAGGTCAATCCTGCTCCCTTGGGCGGTATCCCAAACTTGAAGGGTATAAACATCAAAGCCTTGAGTTAAACCGCAAGTTTCATCCCATGTCTGGGTGTTTTCAGTGCTGCAGCCGGCGCTGCGCGCCAGGATGAACTTTTGACCTTCCAATAAAGGAACGATTGCCGATAGCGCTTCTTGTTCGAAAGTGTATATCTCCCGGCTTTCGGTTTCTAAGTCAAAGATGTCCATGAAGGTGATGTACGCCTCACATCCCTGGTAGAACGTGCCAAAGTTGATCAGGGATTTCCCTGCATAGCCAGGCGTGATCGAGATGCCCTCACTCCACCCTTCGTCGGGTTTATTGGGATAGGGGATAAAGATGCGTTGTTCCAAATCGAATTCAAATAGATGATAATGACATCCTCCAGAACCACACAACCAGCGATGGGTGAGCGTACCAATGAGCCTGTGTTCTTCAATGAAGGTTGGCATACCTGTGATGCCGCCTGGCTCGTTGTTGGGAGCCAGTTCCGCTCCCCAATCGATCGGATCTTCGATGTAAGCTGCGGAGGCAGGGTCTGCTAATGGAAGCACAATCCAGCCGATTGCATTTTCATCCCAGGGGTTGACTGCGTTCCAGAGGACGATGACCGTTCCATCCGGCGACCAAATCATGCGGCGTTCGAGTTGCGCCTGTACGCCTTCGAGTTGCACCGGCAGGCACTCTCGTGTAGTGCTGCTGCTTATAGCCGAAAAGCAAATTTTGTTTCCATGAAATGTAGCCAGCTCAGTGCCATCATGCGACCAGGCAAAGCTGATGACATCACCGCTTTGAGTGAGTTTCTGCGCTTCAGGTTGGGTGAAATCAGTAAAAAACAAATCTCCCTGCCTTAAGAAAGCTATTGGAGTCAGCCCCGCGATCGTCGGGGCAGAGGGGGATTGTGCTGGCATTTCAACAATGGGCAAGAATACCTGCTGAGTGGTAACCGCTTCTGGTTCTTGGGTCGGCAGGTTCGTTGCGGTTATGGTGGGAGATGGCAAGAGGCTTTCGGTGATGAGCGGCGGGATGGGAGTAGAAGTTGCCGGGAAACTCTTACTGGGCAGGTTGCACCCGGTGAGTAGCAACAAGCAGAGTCCAGAAATCAGCGAAATAGAAGCTCCTTTGCTCATCATCGCTCCTTAGGTACAATAGAATAGTTCCATAGGACACCACAGATGGTGCACATGATGACCCATTCCTTTGCAATAATCATGCCATAAATGGGTATAATCCTTGCAACTTCACAAAACAATCAGGATGGTCGCCTGATGGTATGTAGCTTGATATAAAAATCTGATGTAAGGGTGTGATCCATGCCTGCGCATAATAATAAGCGAATTCTATCACTGCTTCTGGTTCTCCTGGTGGGATTGATCGCCGTCGGTCTGGTGTATGTCGCCGTACGCCTGGTCATGGGTGAAATCCCTATGGCGCTATCCCTTGCGCCTTCCTTCGAAGTAACTGTTCAGGCGCCGCCCCAAAGCGAAGTAGGGCAGAGCGCCCAAATTCAGGTGGAGATCACGAATCTGAGTGAGCGTTTTGTAAAAGTGAACCGCGTCACCCTCCCCGAATCGATTTTGCAGCATGTAGCCATTGAGGCGATTGTCCCGAGCAACAACCTTCAGGAAGATTTGGGTGAAGTAGTGGGGTACCCCATTGGCTTCCTTATCGAACCGAAAGACAAGCTGGTATTATGGGTCGTTTTGCGAGGCGTATCACCGGGGACGGTGCAAGCCGAGTTGGAAGTTGAAACCGATTCGGGCACGCGAAGCTCTGCCTGGCGCATCGACATTCTACCTGCCGCTACAAATACACCTAC
Organism: Anaerolineae bacterium; assembly: GCA_037439525.1. Classification (GTDB taxonomy): domain Bacteria; phylum Chloroflexota; class Anaerolineae; order Anaerolineales; family UBA4823; genus JBBIVW01. The sequence goes on along the minus strand of JBBIVW010000001.1, from coordinate 31,920 downwards.
CCTTACACCGACGCTCACGCCGCTTCCAACATGGACGATGACACCCACGGCTACAGAAGTGTTGCCAACGCCTACACCGACCAACGTTTTATTCCCTTATCAGGCGCTGGTCCGGATCACAACCAAGCCGCGCGTTACCGTTTTTCTGATCGATCCGCAATATGGCTCCGGTTCGATCATTTCCCCAGATGGGTATATCCTGACGAATGCACACGTGGTCACTCCTCCTCCGGGCATAGAGGTGAAATTGATTCGGATCGGCATTACCACCTCCCCCGAAGAAGCGCCGGTGGATCGTTACCTGGCCGAGATCGTGGAAATCGATAAGGTGTTGGATATTGCCGTATTACGCGTCGTCAGCACAACCTTTGGTACTAAGGTCGAGCCTCAAGAGCTTAACCTACCCTACGTCCCCTTGGGCGATTCGGATACATTGCAATTGGGCGATGAAATCTTCGCCATGGGCTATCCGGTGATCGGCGGTTTGACCATGACTCTCTCGCGCGGTGAAGTATCCGGCTTTACTCCATCGAACACTTACGGTCCGCGCGGCTACATCAAAACGACAATGATGTTTTCCGGCGGGATGAGTGGAGGCATGATCTTGGATCGGAACGGGTTTCTGGTGGGCATCCCTACCGAATTCGGCACCGGCAAAGCCGGGCTGACAGTGGATTGCCGGCCTCTTGCAGATACGAATATGGATGGGGAGATCGACCGCAAAGACACCTGTATCCCTGTAGGAGGGTTTGTCAATGCTTTTCGCCCCATTAATCTGGCTCTCCCCCTCATCGAGGCTGCCATGGGTCATCTGCCATAGACTGTTCACTTCAAGCTTGCTTACTCGTCGAAGCTAATTTTAGGGGGGACGCGGTATAATGATTAAAAAACAACTCATCCAATGCAGTGAAGGGAAGCATGAAAGATAAAAGGATTCGCGTGTTGATAGCGAAACCCGGCTTGGACGGGCACGATCGTGGGGCAAAAGTGGTCGCGCGCGCATTGCGCGATGCCGGCATGGAAGTGATCTACACGGGATTGCGGCAAACACCAGAGATGATTGCCGAAAGCGCCTTACAAGAAGATGTAGATGTAGTTGGGCTATCCATCCTTTCCGGCGCGCACATGGCTTTGGTGCCCCGTGTGCTGGAATTGCTCAAGGCAAATGGACAAGATCATGTCAAGGTCTTCGTTGGCGGCATCATCCCTGATGAAGATGTCCCTCGTTTACTTGAAATGGGTGTAGTGGGCATTTATGGTCCAGGGACGCTTACCGATCAGATCATTGCCGATATTCGCGCCGCGCTACAGCCCACCCCTTAACACTATCGAAGCGGGATAAAGGCGTTTGCATGGGTGCTCTGGCAGAAAAAATCCTTCAAGGCGATCGGCTGGCATTGGCGCGCGTGTTGACCTTGATCGAAAATGAAACCGAAGAAGGCTACGCCGCCTTGCAGGAACTGTTTCCTCATACCGGGCGCGCGCACTTAATTGGGGTGACCGGTGCCCCCGGAACGGGAAAATCTACCCTGGTGAACGCGCTGGCACGCTATTTCAGGCAGGCAGGCGAAAATCCGGCAAAATCGGTTGCTGTCGTGGCGGTTGACCCTTCCAGTCCGTTCAGTGGCGGAGCGATATTGGGCGATCGCGTGCGCATGCGCGACCTGGCGGGAGATACAGGCGTTTTCATCCGATCCATGGCCACACGTGGTTCGTTGGGTGGCTTGGCAGTGAACACCTCTGGAGTGGTACAGGCATTGGATGCTGCCGGCTACGATCTGATTTTTATCGAAACCGTTGGCGCCGGACAGGCGGAGGTGGAAGTTGCCCGCCTGGCACATACCACCATGGTCATCGAAGCTCCCGGCTTCGGCGACGATATTCAAGCGATCAAAGCCGGCATTTTGGAGATTGCAGATATATTGGTGGTGAACAAAGCAGACCTCCCCAGTGCAGAATCAACCGAAAGAGCGCTGCGCACGATGTTGCAATTGGGGGGTAAATCCAAAGAGTTGCGCGATGAAAACTTTTCTCTCGGTGAAACCCATAAGTTGAACCGTGAATTGAAGCTTTCGGTCGCGGAAGGAGCGGAGTGGCTGCCTCCCATTATTCGAACTGTGGCGACTGAGGGACAGGGAATTGAGGGGCTTGCCCAGGCAGTAGTGGAGCATTATGATTATCTCGCCCGCTCTGGAGAATTGCTTTGGCGTGAAAAAAGCCGCCTGCGCAACGAATTGCATACACTGGTGCAGGAAACGCTGCTTTCCCGTTGGAAGAAGAACATTTCAGCGGAAGAACTGGAGCGCATGGTCGAGAAGCTGGTCCGACGAGAGCTTTCCCCATGGCAGGCGGCCTCGGCGCTGATCGATGGAAAACTGGTCTAACGCTTGGTGCTTGCATGCCAGAGCTCCCCGAAGTTGAAACGATTCGCAGACGGCTCATTCAAGGAGAGGCAGGGTTTCCATCCCTGTTGGGAGCGTGTATTTCCCATGCGCAGGTGTATTGGGAAAAGACGATTGCCCAACCATCCGCTTCTGCGTTCGAGCGTACGGTGGCTGGTCAGTGTATTTCGGCAATCGAGCGCCGTGGCAAATTTTTAATTTTCAAATTGACCCAGACACACCTGCTCGTCCACCTGCGCATGAGCGGCGATTTACTTTTGCAGCCTAACTCGGAAGGCCTCCCCTCACATGCGCGTTGGGCGCTGATTTTTGATCAAGGTTTTCAGTTGGTTTTTCAAGATGCCCGCAAGTTCGGTCGCACCTGGCTGTTAGACAACCCCATGCAAGTGCTCGGCTCGTTAGGTCCAGAGCCACTCGACGAAAGTTTTTCTGAACATGATTTTTTTCAGCACCTGAAAAACCATCGCCGACAGATCAAACCCTTATTATTGGATCAACATTTTCTGGCAGGCTTGGGCAATATTTACACCGATGAAAGCCTGCACATGGCGGGCATTCACCCTCAATCCATTTCCTCTACTTTGACTTTCGACCAAGCTCAGCGCCTTTTCTATAGCATACGGGCGGTTTTGCAAAAAGCGATAGATCACAATGGCACTAGCCTTGATTGGGTCTATCGGGGAGGTAATTTCCAGAATCATTTTACGGTGTATCAACGAGCTGGCGAGCCGTGCTTTCGTTGCGGCAGCCCCATCATTAGAATGAAGCTGACCCAAAGGGGAACTTATTATTGCCCTGAATGCCAGCCGCTCAGCGCCTCTATGAGCCGTTCGGGAGGAAAAGATGATTCCACCTGATGTATTCAACATTATGTTACCTTATTTCATCGTTGGGGTGTTAAGTTTATTGGTAGGCATGCTTTTTGGCAGTTTGATCTCATCCGCGGGCAAAAAACCAAAGAGCAGCGCAAAAGAAGCCCACTCTTCCCTTTTTCGAGAGTTGTTTACCGTGTTACAGCACCGAAAAAGTGGCGCTTGGGTGGTTGAAATCGAGGGGCGTAAGTTCCGTATCGATCGAGACTTGAGCGCAGCGCAAAAGAGCAGCATTTTACGCATTCTCAACAACTTGGTTGAAGGTTTAGGAGGGACACCCTCCAGCCCTACGGCGGCGCCCTCAGTCAGACCGAGCATAAGCATCAGCGATTTGGGAAAGTCGGGCGTCCAGGAGCCGGTCGGCCTGGACGTGGTTGATGCCCTTTCTCAAGCCATGTTTGTCGGTGTGGATGAAAGCACCCTGGAGGAAGGACCGATCAGCATCGTCCGTCAGGTCAACGATATCCTGCAAAGGAAGCTTCGCGAAGCTCAAATGCCACAAAAAGCTGTGCAACTGGTTGAAATGCCGAGCAAAGGTATGGTGGTTATGGTCGGCTTACAGCAATATGACCACGTCGATGATGTGCCGGATGATGAAATCCGTGCCCTGATTCGAGAGAGCGTCCGAGAGTGGGAGGATCAAGTCGCGCGCGGTTCTGGATTGTGATCTACCTTTTTCGATGGCGGTGACGTTTTTTCTTGGATTTCACTCCGCCATCTGTCGGCTCATGGCTGCTTGTGGAAGCCTGGAGTGCCACGGGCTTCGCTTCTGTCGCAGTGCTTACAGGGGGGGACGCGGCTTCATCCGGCAGGCGGATGATCTCAGCCTGCACCGCAGATAGGTCTCTCGGTCGATAGGTGAACATGCGGTTGACCACTTCCTGACGCATCATGCTGAGCAGGTTTTCGAATAACTCTCCCGCGCGGACTTTGTATTGCACCAGTGGGTCACGTTGGGCATAGGCTTCCAAACCGATCGAGACACGCAGCGCTTCCATCTGGGTGAGGTAATCCACCCAGAGCTCGGTGATCACGCCTAAGAGCAATTGGCGGTAAATCTGGGTCATGGCGCGCCGCCCTAATTCCTGGGTGATGCGTTCTTGTTGGTGTTCGGGTAATTCGCGCAGCGTATAGTCATCGGGTGGTGGGGCGTCATCAGCCAAGATGTTCTGTATATCGGACTGTAATTCGCGATCGAGCTCGGCAAGGCGCGCCTCTTTCAAGCGGTTGAACTCAGCCATACCCCAAGAGGTTTGCACAGCCTGGCGCGCTTCCTCCAGGTGCTTGAGCACGTCTTCCGCCACTGCATGAACAGGCTTGTCTTCGATCTCATGCGCCGCTTTGTAGAGATATGTGAAACGGTTCGTCTGTTGGATTTTGCGCGTGTGTGTCCGGCGGTCGAATACCGTCTTCTTTCCAAATGGGAGCATAAGCAGGAGGTAAATAAGTTTCTCCTCAAGCGATTTCTCTTTCTTCTCATCACCTGACTTTTCATTCAAGCGTTCGAACAGGTTCTGCAAATCTGCGAAGATTTGTCCATTGTCACCCAGAAGGTCTTTTATTCGCTTTTCGAAATAGCCCTCGAGCATCTCTTCGACCAACTCTTCGAGCAGCTCCCAATCTGGTTCCGTCAAGCGGCTTCGATCAAGCGCCACTGTCTCCGCCAAACGCCGACTGATCGAACCTTCTAATTGTAGGATGGCTCTTTGGAACAATGCCTGTTCCACCTGTTCTTGAATGGCTTCGCTCACTTCTTCAGGGTCTTCGAGAAGCATGCGGGTTTGTCGAGGTTCGAGCTTCAGGGGGATACGCAAGCTCGTGGAGATTTCGTTGATCACCTGAGAAGGATTTGGCGCGGTGTTTTCTTCGTTATATTTGAGCCCTTCCAGGTAGGTGTCGATTGTTTCTTGGATGTCTTGTAAACGTGCGTGATAATTTTTCTCGGCTTCGCTCAACCCGGCACGAACGACATCCTCCAGGTGTTCCTTTTCGGCTTCCAGGGATTCGCGCACCAGGTTTACGATCGCTGCTTGCCAGTCCTCGATTGGGGTAGATGGGTTGATTTTTCCTCTGAGCTCTTCGAGGATGATTTTCAAGGAATAAGAGGGGAAGATCCTAGAATCAACAGGTAAAGAAGGCTGTATCTTTTCTAACCAGGCAAACAACCTCCAGGCAGATTTTTCTTCCTGCAACGCTTCCGGGACACGCTTCAACACCTCTTCGCGTAAAAGCTCTGTGATATCTTCGGTCAGGTCACTTTTGAAGAAGATGCGGTCTCTTTGTTTGTATATGCTCATCCTTTGCGTATTGAGCACATCATCATATTCGAGCAGGTGTTTGCGCACATCGAAGTTTGCACCTTCGACGCGCGTTTGAGCCTGTTCGATGATTCTGCCGACCAACCCCATTTCCAATGGGAATGCGTCATCGATTTTCATCCGTTGCATCAGGTTATCGACTTGTTGACCGCCAAACAGCCTCATCAGTTCGTCTTCCATGGAGAGGAAGAAGCGTGAAGAACCTGGGTCTCCTTGCCGTGCGCTGCGTCCACGCAACTGGTTATCGATGCGCCTGGCTTCATGGCGCTCAGAACCGATCACATGCAGCCCGCCTAATTGTCGCACCAACTCCATTTCTTCCATGTATTGCAAAAAGTAGGCTATTTCAGCTTCGTAGATGCCATAGGCGCTTGGATCGAGGGATAAGAGCGCTTGGCGTCGCTCCTCGAGGTTCATGTCGTAAGGGTCGGCGTACCCTGAGCGGCGCAGCACTCGATTGACAATGGCAATAATTTCCTCAGCCAACTCGCCACCTAATTTGATGTCCACGCCGCGCCCGGCCATATTGGTGGCGATGGTTACCGCGCCAAAGCTGCCCGCTCCGGCGATGATTTGGCTCTCTTCGGTGTGTTTTCGCGCGTTGAGCACCTGGTTGGGAATACCCCCTTGCAAACAATTCATCAGCCGCTCTCGGAAGTATTCGGGCAGGTTGAGGATGCTCAGAAGGTGCCCCAGGTTGGTTTCATCCACCGGGTTGGCAGAGATTTCGAGCTCGCGCGCCAGCTTCCTGATCTGATTGATATCTATCTTTTCGAGGGGTTCGTAGAGGAAACGAAGTTCTGGGAATGCGCGACCGTCATCGGAGAACTGATGCGCTTCGATCCAGACTTTGCGCAGGACGAGCGCCTGCGCCAGGCGTTTGAGCGGCTCAGCGCGCAGACGGGAGGCGAGCCTTTCCGAGGTCTCAACAGAAGTTGTGCCGACCAGTACGGGGCGGCCAATGACATGATTGAACAAGATTTCTTTGACGATGGCACGAAACTTGGCTTCTTCGGTGCGGTAAATGACATCAGGGTAATCTTTTCGCTTCCAATAGATGGGCTTTCTCTCAGGGTCGTCTTTGCGGGCGTAATATGTATAACGATAGCCTTCCTCATCGATATCCTGGAGTTCGATCAGAGGCGAATCGGGTGCCATAGCGATGTATTCGAGGTTTGTGGGGATGACCAGCACACCGAGGTGATAAATCTTGTCGAATTCTTCAGCTTCCGTAGCTGCAGTGCCCGTCATGCCAGCCAGTTTTTCGTACAACCTGAAATAGTTTTGGATGGTGATGCTTGCATATGTCACCGACTCGCTTTGTACGCGCACACCCTCTTTTGCTTCAACGGCTTGATGCAGACCATCCGACCATCTGCGCCCAGGCATCAAACGTCCGGTGAACTCATCGATGATGATCACTTTGCCGGATTGCACCAGGTAATCTTTGTTCTTCTTGAAGAGAAAGTGTGCCCGTAAAGCCTGTTCGAGATAGCCCAAGATGCGCGATTGCTCCAAGGTAAGGTCCTCGGGGCGATCGGGATCGCGCAATGGCATACCTAAAAGCTCTTCCACATGGCTGAAGCCGATCTCTGTCAGCGTGACGGTGCGGTCTTTTTCGTTGATCTCGTAGTCCTCGGGGCGTAAGGCGCGCACGACTTGTGTAACACGTAGGTACCATTCGGTTTCGTCCTGAGCAGGACCAGAGATGATCAGGGGAGTGCGTGCTTCATCGATGAGGATGTTATCTACTTCGTCGATGATAGCGTAATAATGCCCGCGTTGCACCCGCTCTTCCATCCGCATCGCCATGTTGTCGCGCAGGTAGTCGAAGCCAAATTCACTGTTTGTGCCATAGGTAATGTCGGCAGCGTAGGCTTCTGCGCGCGGAACCATGCGTAGTTGATGCTGATCTTCATGCGGAGAGCTCTTCGATAGGTCCACGAGAAAGGCTTTTTTACCATTCTCCGTGCGCGAGGCCATTTGTAATACCCCGACGCTCAAGCCCAACATAGAGTAAATCGGCGCCATCCAGCGCGCATCACGACGTGCCAGATAATCGTTTACCGTAACCAGATGGACGCCTCTGCCGGTCAGGGCGTTGAGATAGATCGGCAATGTAGCGACCAAAGTCTTACCTTCGCCGGTGCGCATCTCGGCAATCAGGCCTCGGTGTAAAGCGATGCCTCCAATGAGTTGGACGTCGTAATGTCGTAATCCAATGGTGCGTTTACTGGCTTCTCGTACCGCGGCGAACGCTTCGACGAGAATATCATCCAGAGTTTCACCATCGGCAAGGCGTTGCTTGAATTCATGGGTTTTAGCCAATAAGTCAGCGTCGCTCAATGCCTCGTATTCACCCTCGAGGGCGTTGATCTGGTTGACGATTTCGGAAAATTCTTCAATTTTTCGTTTGTTTGGGTCACCCCCAAACGTGCGAATCAATTTATTGAGCATCTATCAAACACCTCTTTGAGGCATTATAGCATAAGCACCTGAGAGGAACATAAGCCGTGACCGTGTGAGCGGGCTGGATACTTCCAGTATAAAACTCAGTAACCCGTGTCGAATGCGAATTTCGTCATTTCAGGAATAACTCTAATCTTGAGTAGAAATTCAGCGAGTATAATCAAGTGCAGCGGCTACCAGGTTTTCATTACCATTCACCACGGGGCTTCCATGTCATTTGTGCACTTACATGTTCATTCTGAATATTCCCTCCTGGATGGATTCAGCAAAATTGATCGGTTGATTCAGCGCGCTCATGAGATGGGCATGCCTGCGCTTGCGCTCACAGATCATGGCTCGATGTATGGAGTTGTCGAGTTCTTCAACGAAGCGCAAAAAGTGGGGATAAAACCCATTATTGGCATGGAAGCTTATCTCGCGGCGCGTTCCATGCAGGAGCGCGAGGCGCAGTTGGATAAAAAATCGGCGCACCTGCTTCTCTTGGCGGAAAATCAATTAGGCTATCAAAACCTTTTGAGGCTCGCTACTGCGGCACAGCTAGAAGGGTTCTATTACTATCCGCGCATCGATCATAACATCCTGGCGCAACATGCTGAGGGCTTGATTTGTACCTCGGGGTGTGCTTCTGCGGAGATCCCCCGCATGATCAAAAGAGGGGAAATCGAACAGGCACAAAAGCGGTTGGATTGGTATTTCGACGTGTTTGGAGTGGATCGGTTTTTCCTGGAACTCCAAGCGCATGACATACCCGAATTGGAAGAGATCAATCGAGAACTGCTACGCTTGGGAAAACGTTACCAGGCGCGCTTTGTCGCCACCAACGATGTCCACTATATTGAAAAGGAGGATGCCAGATTGCAGGATATCCTCCTGGCGATACAAACGGGCAGTGTGCTCTCTGATCCCAACCGCATGCGCATGTCAGATGATTCCTATTACCTCCGCTCTCCCCAGGAGATGCAGGCTTTGTTCTCTGAGGTTCCTGAGGCGATTCACAATACCTTAGCTATTGCCGAAAGGTGCCTGGTAGATCTTTCCCCCACCGGCGTGCATTTGCCTGCATTTGAAGTGCCCGAAGGATACACGCCGCAGAGCTATCTGCGCGAGTTGTGTGAGGCAGGATTGCAGAAACGCTATGGAGCGAGGAGTCAGGATGCCCAGGTGCGAGAACGCTTGGAATATGAGCTGCAGATCATTCATGACATGGCGTTTGACACCTACTTTTTGATCGTGTGGGATTTGTGCCGCTATGCTCGCCAGCAGGGCATCTGGTACAACGCGCGCGGCTCGGCTGCTGGTTCGATTGTCGCTTATGTATTGGACATTACATTAGTGGATCCGCTGGGACACGGGCTGATCTTTGAGCGCTTCCTAAACCCTGGGCGTATTTCCATGCCAGACATCGATCTGGATTTCCGGGATGACCGGCGTGCGGAAATGTTGGAATACACAGCCAGAAAATACGGTGATGATCGTGTGGCGCAAATTATCACCTTTGGCACGCTTGGGGCGCGTGCCGCGATTCGTGATGTAGGGCGGGTTATGGACATCCCGCTCAATGAGGTGGATCGCATCGCCAAACTGATCCCGAATATTCCGGGAAAACCAGTGTCCATCGAACAAGCGTTGCAAGAAAACCCCGAGTTGCAGAAATATTATGAGTCCACCCCCTATTTGCGTGATTTGATCGACACGGCCAAAAAGATGGAAGGTGTGGTGCGCAATGCAGGGACACACGCGGCTGGAGTGATCATTGCGGATAGACCGATGATCGAGTACATCCCGCTGCATCGCCCCACAGGCAGCGCAGCAGCAGAAAGCCCCATCAAAACCGTTACTCAATTCGAAATGAACGTCCTCGATTCTCTGGGGTTGCTCAAAGTGGATTTCTTGGGTCTGGCAACGCTGACAATCATGGCGCGCGCATGTGAACTGATCGAGAAACGCCATGGCGTGAGATTGCATTTGGGAAATATTCCCACAGATGACCCCGCGACCTATGAGTTGTTAGGCAGCGGCAATACTGCCGGTGTATTTCAGGTAGAGGGCTCAGGTATGCGCCGGTGGCTGATGCAGATGAAGCCTAAAGAACTTGCCAATGTGATTGCCATGGTGGCTTTATTCCGCCCTGGCCCCATGGATTTCATCCCAGGCTATATCCGCCGCATGCATGGCGAAGAGCGCGTCCAGTACCGTCACCCCCTTCTGGAATCGATCTTCAAAGAGACATTTGGCTACCCGGTGTATCAAGAACAATTGATGTTCGCGGCGATGAAACTGGCCGGCTATACCCCTTCCGAAGCAGACGACCTGCGCAAGGCGATTGCCAAGAAGATCAAGAAAAAATTGCACCGCCATCGACAGAAATTCATCGAAGGGGCGGTGAAGAATGGTGTGGATGAAACAGTGGCCGCGGAGGTCTTCGACGATTGGGAAGAATTTGCCCGTTATGGGTTCAATAAAAGCCACGCGGTGGATTATGGCGTCATTGCCGTGCAAACGGCTTATCTCAAGACCCATTACCCTGTAGAATATATGACCGCTTTGTTGTCGGTAAATAAAAACGACACAGCCAAGGTGGCGTTGTACGTTGCGGATTGTCGGCGCATGGGCATCGGCGTCGAACCACCGGATGTCAACTTCAGCGATTGGGATTTCTCCATCGAAGACCGCGCCCATGGAATGTCGGTGATTCGCTTCGGACTAGGGGCGATAAAGAACGTCGGGTATGCCCCAGTTGAGGCGATCTTAAAAGGCCGCCAGGGACGTCCATTTGCAGATATCAACGATTTTGCCAGGCGGGTTGACCTGCGCCAGGTAGGAAAGCGCCCGCTGGAATGTATGATCAAAGTAGGTGCATTGGATCGCTTCGGAGCACGTCCCGCGTTGCTTGAAGCGGTAGATCGCATTATGTCCGTAAGCACTGCCATTATGCGTGCGCAAGATTTGGGGCAGATGACCTTCTTTGGGGCACATACTGGCGTGTTGGATGAGATCCAATTGCCGCCGGTGACTTACGAAGTCAGCCGGCGTGAAATCTTGAACTGGGAGCGCGACCTGCTAGGATTGTATGTGTCGGATCATCCATTGAACCCGATTATGTCCGATCTTCAGGATGTGGTCACACACTTTTCTGGCCAACTAAATGAAGTCCAGCCAGATGAGAAAATCCGCATGGCAGGGATCATTGTGCGCGTGCGCACGCACACTACAAAGAAAGGCGAAGTGATGGCGTTTGCCAATATGGAGGATCTGCAGGGGAATGTCGATTTGGTGATCTTTCCCAAAGTGTGGAAATCCGTTTCGCAAATTGTGAAAAGCGATCAAATAGTGTTGGTCGAAGGGCGTGTGGATTTGAGCGAATCCGAGGCAAAGGTCCTGGTGGATTCGCTGACCACGGAGTTTTCGCGCCTGCGCCCGCTTACTGAAATCCAGGCGGCGCCAAAGCCTGCCCACGAAGCGCCGGTCGAACATGCAATTCACCCCCCATATTCCCCTGAACCAGATGAGTACATCGAAGACCCTTCAAGTTTGTTTATCCATGAGCCAAACGGGGCAGAAGTGGCCTCTCAAATAGATTTTTCTGCCCCTGAGGATGAAACTGCCATCATGGAAGAGCGCCAACCGCTGGCTTTGTCCGGGGGGATGGAGCCATCGGTAGAAGAGGCGCACAAAAAGGTGGATGAACGCAGCCCCTCATTTATTGCAGATCAGCCTCAGCCGAGTGGAGATTTAGCTACCCCGCCGGAGCGTGTGGGGAAAATAGCCCCTAAGACGCCGTTGGACATAGATGAAAAAAGCGAAGGAAGCGTGCGCATGCTGACCCTGGTGCTACGCTCGTGTGGAGATAAAACCCGCGATAAACTGCGCATTCGCCATATTCACCGCATCATCACCTCGTACCCTGGCAGGGATCGCTTTGCTTTTCATATCTTTGAGCATGGTCGCAGTGCTTTACTGGAATTTCCAAACGCGACCACCGAAATCACAGCCGAACTCTTAGAGCGCCTCAGGCAGTTGGTGGGTGAGGAAAACCTGCGCGTCGACAGAATCCCCGTGCAGTAATTTGCCTGGATTTCTATCAACTGAGATAGATATTATGCGGGTCGAGCTCTTCGTGTAGAATTTTCAATTCCATCTCAGTAGGGGGTTGCGTAGTTTTTAGCTGCGGAGAAACCTTCAAATCCCATCCCGTGTTATCCTTCGCTTCTTCCACGGATTTACCGGGGTGCAACGCTGTGAGGATGAGCTCGCCGTTGTCATCTGGCTCAAGAAGGCCGATGTCGGTAATCACCGCGAGAGGTCCTTTGCCGCGCAAGCCGAACTTTAGGCGTTCTTGCATATGGCTCAGGAACCCTGCCGAGGTGCAAAAATCCACTTTTTCGGGAAAACGTCTTTTCTGGTGAGGGGTCATGATATAGCAGCGATTAGCCCAGGCGGCGATCTCTTTGGAGCCGCCCGAACCTGGGAGGCGCACCTTGGGTTTCGCATAGTCGCCGATGACCGTGGCATTGATGTTGCCAAAGCGGTCGATTTGCGCGCCGCCCATAAACCCAACATCGACGAAGCCTCGCTGCAGGTAAAAGGCAAAGATTTCATACATTGTGCAGACCGATAGCGCGCCACTCACCAGTGTAGGATCGCCAATTGAGAGGGGTAAGCGCGAGGGTTGTGCCCCGATCACTCCCGCCTCATATATCATGAGTAGATTTGGCGCATGCGTCCGTCGCGCCAGATTGCAAGCTAGGTTGGGCAAGCCAACCCCTACGAAGACGATATCTCCATCGAGCAGCAATCGAGAAGCGTTGATGGTGAGCAATTCTGAGGAGGTATATTCGGTCATCTTATTGTTCCTTATGTTTTTTGTGCATGATCAGGTTCGATCTTCTAAGAAATCGAGCATCAACCTGGAAACTTGGTGGGGCTTTTCGAGGGGCAGTAAGTGAGTCGTTTCTTCGACGACACAAATACGAGTTTCCGAGCGTAATTTTTTCATCCGCATCGCCGTTTGTGCCCAAAAGGTATTGCTCCGCTCGCCGCGCAACACCATGAGTGGTTGGGTGATGCGGCGCATATTTCGCCATAAATCCAGGTCGTCTTTTATGCCAGTGGTATAGATGCGCGCTTCCCATTCGGGCGAATAGCGCAAATGCACTTGACCATCTCTAGAAGGAAGCGCCATCGCATGCACGTAGGCGCGCAGCCCTTCGTCTGAGATATTCTCGAAAATCTTCTTTTTGCGGTAGTTTGCGAACATGTCTTCTTCGCTTGAAAAGCTGGTGCGTCTCTTTTGGGCGGCTTTCACCAATGGGTGCAAATTGGTGGAAAAGGGGATGAAAGATAGCATTTTCCATAGGACAATGTACTGCGGAGGGAGTATCACCGGATCGATCAAAATGATTTTCGAAAAGATTTGTGGTTGCCAGAGCGCGGCGCGCAGCAGCAGCGTGCCCCCCATAGAATGACCCACAGCCGGGATGTTTTGCAGGTTTTGTTGCCTCGCAAAGGTAATCAGGTCCGTTGAAAAAATTTTCCAGTTGCGCAGGTGTTCTGGTCGTGATTCTTGCCAGAGCGGTCTCAATTGCATCGCTAAAACCCGATACCCAGCCCCCAATGCATGGAACAGCGGCGCATAGGCTCCAGGCGGATAACCATTTGCATGTAGGAAGATGAGCGTTTTTTCCCCGTTTCCATAGGTTTCGAAAGGAATCAAACGCTCAAAATCGAGCTGGTCGGGATCGGTGCTTTTAGTAACTACCATAATTGACGGGCACACTCAGTCTTTGAGGGATAGACAATTGCTTTTGTTTCTCCGCGCCGAGCTTTTCCCAATACTCGTTTCGGTCTTTTACTCCAAACACCCATTCTTGCAGATATTTTTCCACTTCGCCGGCATCGCTGCTGATGCGATCCCAGGCGAGGTAGAAATCGTTATCCCGATCATAATATCCTTGCGTGTAGGAGGGGTGGCAGCAGTACGGCACATGACACACAGCATGCACAATAAAGCCTGGGATGATGGTGCGATTAGGGTCCGAACGAATCACTTCTTCGCTGACGATTTCCTCTGCGGTGATGATCACTTTCTTCGCCGCAAAGGCAGCTTCTTTCTGTTCACCGATGATCCCCCAAATCTGGGCATTCCCTTGCGGGTCGCATCGCTGCACGTGCACGATAGCCACGTCTGGGTTTAGAGCTGGCACGACGACCACAGGTTTACCACTATAAGGGTCTTCGACATATTTGTAATTTGGGTTTCTTTGCTCGAGATCCACCGCGGCGGTAGGGTTCATGGGCATGAAGGGCAGTCCAGTTGCCCCGGCATGCAGGCGCGAGATCATGGCGAAATGGGAATATTCCTCCCATTCCAATAACCCAGCTTCGATTTTCTGCCTGACGATCCTCAACGAACCGACACCTGGGTTTCCCATATAGGAAAAGATCACTTTTTTTGCACATCCTGCGGCGACCATCTGATCGTAAATTAAATCCGGTGTGGCGCGCGCCAGAATCAGATCTTTTTTCCCCTGGCGGATGATTTCGTGGGCTGCAGCAAACGGTATGAGATGGGTAAAGCCGGCTGCGTAGATCAAATCCCCATCGTGTACTAATGTCCTGATTGCGTTTTCAAGAGATTGAAGTTTACTCATTTAAACCACCACCTGAGATAACGAAAGGGAATAGGGAGCAGCCCCACTATTCCCTTTCCTGGTTGGATCATAATGTGTTTATTCTACAAGTGTGCGGATCTGTTCGTGCATGTACAGTTGCAGATAGTAATGACCACCTGAGTTTTTACCGCTCGACCCCGAACCTTTCCACCCACCAAACGGTTGAAAGCCTGGCCATGCACCTGTTGTCGCCCCTTGTGGGCGGTTGGCATAGGTCACCCCAGCCTGGATGTTTTCGAAGAACCATTGCGCTTCTTCTTTGGTGCCGTAGAAGCCTGCGGTAAGACCATAGTTGACATCGTTGGCGTATTGCATGGCTTCATCGAGGTTGTTCACCTTGGCGATTGTGGTAATGGGGACAAACATCTCGTGTTTCCATAAACGATGGTTGAGGGGCAAATCGGCGACCAGTGTGGGCGCGCAGAAGTATCCTTTCCTCAAATCACCTTCAACAAGGACTTTGCCTCCAGTGAGAACACGCCCAGATTTGGCGAGGTCTTCGGAGAAATTCTTGAAGTCCTGGTATGAGTTTTTATTGATCACCGGTCCCATCCACACCGCCTTTTCCGTGGGGTCCCCGATGGCGATCTTGTTTGTCAGGTTTACCAGCCTTTCCACCAATGCGTCATAAACTGGCGCTTCGATGTACACGCGCGAGCATGCGGAGCATTTCTGACCTTGAAGGCCAAAGGCTGAGCGGACGATACCCGCAGCGGCATGTTCTAAATCGGCATTTTTTGAAACGATGGCTGGATTTTTTCCGCCCAACTCCAAAATCACAGGGCGAACGTATTTACCCTGAGCGAATTCTTTATAGATGCGCATGCCTACGTCATAGGAGCCTGTAAAGGTGATGCCATCCACCTCCTCGCTTTCGATGAGCGCTTGCCCTAAGGTGCTGCCTGGACCGGTGACGTAGTTGAACACCCCATCGGGAAGCCCTGCCTCGCGCAAGCATTCCGCCAGCAGACGCACGACCCATGGCGTATCTGTGGCGGGTTTCATCACCACCGTGTTCCCTGTAACCAGCGCTGCTCCTGCGGGACCTCCGGTCAGTGCACATGGGAAGTTGAACGGGCTGATCACCAGCCATACGCCATATGGGCGAAGCACGGAAAGGTTCGAAACGCGGAAGCCAGGGAGGGGGTCTTTACCCATGGGGACGATAAAGCCTTTGTTCTTCTCCATTTGATCGCAGGCATAGCGGATGAGATCGGCGGTCTCGGCGACATCTCCGAGTGCTTCCATGCGATTCTTACCCACTTCCAATGCCATCGCTGCGCCGATTTCAAAGGTGCGTTCATCGATTACCTGAGCGGCTTTGCGCATCAATTTCACACGCTCTTGCCAGGGCATCCTGCTCCAGATGGGGAATGCTTTGCGCGCCGCGGCCAAAGCTGCATGGGCATCCTTTTCTGTGCCTTTTTGAAATACCCCTAGAACGATGTCGGTGTTAATGGGTGTGCGGTCTTCGAATTTATCTTTAGCATAATGGTCCTTGCCATCGATGATCATGGCATATTCTTTGCCCAAGTTGAGGCGCACTTTTTGCAATGCCTGTTCGAATTTTGTATGCAGCTCTTCAGGGGGGTTGAACATGGTTGCATAGGTGAGTTTGAATTGGTCGCTCATGGACAGATTCTCCTTACTTAGAGAGATAATTTGGATTTAGAAAAGAACACGAACATCCCTGCATGTTGGTTATAGTATAGCTCACCCTTGAGGAAACGTCAAAGTCAGGTGTCCAATTTCGCGCATGATGAATTTCCATTTTATAAATTAGGTGCTAAAATAGGTGAACAGTAATTTACTCTATGCTTCCTGAATAACCGCATGTATATGATGGAGCCATGTGTCGTCGGAACGCTTTAGGACCCTCAACGAGGGGCTAAAGTTTTTCGGCGCGTTTAATAACCAGGTGCGCCATGTTATTTGCAAACCATACATTCATCGGCATTGACCCCACCGCGGGGATTGCACCCTTTGTCTATGCTGCTCTGGATGGCGAATTGAAGTTATTAGCATTAGGCGACGGGTCGATTCAAGAAGTGGTGGCTTTTTGTGGCGGTCAGAAATCTGCCATGGTCGCTATCTGCTCTCCCCGCCAACCTAACCAGGCAAAGATGCGCGATGAAACCGTGCGGCAACTCCTCTCGCCCAGGCCTAAACCCGGGCGCTATCTCGATTTCAGGGTTGCAGAATATATGCTGCGTCAAAGCGGTATTACGATCCCGCAGACATATGCCCAAGAGAAAAAGTGCCCGCGTTGGATGCAGATGGGCTTCAAATGCTACCGGCAGCTCTATTCTCTAGACTATGAACAGTACCAGGGTCAGGTGGGTGAGCGGCAGGTGATCGAAGTATATCCTCATGCCTGTTTCACCGCGTTGTTGGGCATCTTGCCTTTTCAGAAACACTCGCTAATGGGCCGAGTGCAGCGACAATTACTCTTGATCGATTTAGGCGTCAACCTGATAGACCCGATGCGCATTTTCGAAGAAATCACGCGCCATCGTTTGCTCAAAGGCGAACTCAATTTAAGAGAGCTATGCACGCCGGCAGAGTTAGACGCCATTGTTGCCGCATACACCGCATGGAAGGTCAGCACACACCCTAACGAGACCATTTTGGTGGGGGATAAGGATGAAGGAGCGGTAGCTTTACCGGTAAGTGAGTTGAAAAAGAATTATCGCTATGCATCAGGAGGCGTATGAGCAAAAAGAAGGTCAAGTTGATCGTCAACCCCAACGCGGATTTAGGGCGCGCCTGGCAAGCCGCTGCAGATTTGCGCGCCGTGGTCGAATCGTATGGCGGCGCGGATTGGATTGGAACCGTCTTTCCCACTCATGCCACGGAGCTGGCTTATCAGGCAGGTTTGGAGGGGTATGAACGCGTGATCGCCGCCGGCGGAGATGGCACCGTGCATGAAATAGTGAACGGATTGATGCGCCTGCCCAAGGAATCCCGACCAACATTAGGTGTCATCCCATTAGGCTCAGGAAATGATTTTGCCCACAACATTGGTGTCCCCAACGACCGCATCGAAGCGGTTAGCCGTGCGTTCACCGGTCAGGAGAGGCAGGTTGACATTGGTATGATTCGCGATGGATTGGGACGACTGGAGTATTTCGATAACACAACCGGCATTGGTTTTGATGCCACCGTAACCATTCGCTCGCGCAAACTTGCTCCATTGCGCGGTTTTCTCATTTACTTTGTAGCAGTGATCCAAACCATCCTGCTCAACCATGAAGCGCCGCGCATGCGCTTTGAAAATCAAGGCGAAACCTGGGAGGAAAATATGCTATTGGTCATCCTGTGCAATGGAGGGCGTGAGGGAGGTGGTTTTTTTGTTTCCCCGCAAGCAAAACTTGATGACCAAGTGTTGAATTATGTCGCCATTCGCAAAGTCTCTCGCCCGATGATGTTTCGGATATTACCTGAAGTGATGAAGGGTACCCATGGCCGGTTCCCCCAAGTGACTATGGGCGAATTCACCCGGCTCTCTTTGCATGCCGATCGGCCTTTGACTATTCATACGGATGGCGAGATTTTTGCTGGCTTCGGCATGGATGTGCGCTCCATTGAAGCGGAGATCTTACCTGGAGAGCTCACGATTGTAGTTTAGAGGTACATGCCAGGATTAGTATTTAGCCTGCAAGGCGAAGACCTGGGACGACTGCGCATCATTGCCGAGTTGTGGGGGATTCCTCTCGAAGGGAAGGATTTTCAAAGCGGTTTAGAAGAGTTGTTGTTGCCCCTGAGTACTCAAACCGTGGTTGTTCAGGCATTCAACGATCTTGTGGATGCAGAACGAGAGGCGCTGCTAGAGATTCTCCGTAATGGCGGCAGGATGCCTTGGCCGGCATTTTCCCGATCGTATGGGACGGTGCGTGAGATGGGTGCGGCTAGGAGAGATCGTGAGAAACCCTATCGAGACCCCTCAGCCAGCGTTGCGGAGCGGTTGTGGTATCGGGGCTGGATCGCGCGCAGCTTTTTTAACACCCCCGAAGGGATTTTGGAGTTTGTGTATATCCCGGATGAATTCCGGCAATTAATCCCTTATCGAGCAGAGCAGAGGCGCTTCGCAGGGTTGGAACTCTCTCCGACGATATCAGAGCGCTTGAAAGCGAAATCCTTTAGTGGCGATGACATTTTGGAGGATCTCACCACGTGTTTAGCGGCGATGCGAAGTGGTCTTCCTTTGGAATCTGTTTCTCCTTTCCTAGTACTCTCTCACCATCCGATACCCATTCAACCCAACATACTCAGCGATTTATGCGCGTGCTTGGGCATTTTGGGTGTTGATGGAATCTCGGTTGATAATGCAAGGAATTTTTTAGAATCCACACGCGATGAAGCCATGCAAACCCTGTTTCGCGGGTGGCGTAATTGTAAACGGTTCAATGAGCTGAGCTATGTCCCCGATTTAGAATTGGAAGGCGCCTGGAGCAACGATCCCGTTCAGGCGAGAAATTTTATGCTAAGAGTTTTACGAGAAATAAGCCAGGAAATCGGGTCAAGCGAATCAGAAAAATTGCCTTGGTGGAATGTCACCGCGCTGATCGATCACATCCACCAGCATGATGCGGATTTTCAACGCCCAGAAGGGGACTACGACTCTTGGCACATTCGTCGAGTTTCGACAGGTGAATATCTACGCGGATTTCAACACTGGATAGACGTGGAGGGGAGGTTGATCCGCTTTTTGCTCGGCGGTGTCTTCTTTTGGCTCGGTTTAGTGGATATCGCTTTCAGCGACCCGGCTGCGCCAGATGCTTTACTCAGCCTGACCGCTGTGAGGCTAAATCCGGTCGGTGCGAAGCTGCTCCAAGGGGAAAAGCTGCATCGCTTTCAAGACGCAACTACGGCGATGACCATCAACCATGAGGGTATGGTCTGCATCCCTTTAAGAAGCCCTCGCCACATTCGCTACCAATTGGCGCGCTTTTCAGAGCTACAGGAGTTCAATGGAAGAGAATATTTGTATAGTGTAACGCCATCATCCCTACAGCGCGCTGGGAGGCAAGGGTTGAAAGTGTCTCACCTGATCAGCCTGCTGCAAAAAAACACGCAGAAAATGCCTCCTCACTGGCTGAAGGCTCTCCATCGTTGGGAAAGATTCGGCACAGAAGTGTACCTGCGAAGCGTGGAAATCCTCGAAGTAAAGCATGAACGCGTCTTACAAGAAATCATGAAAACTCGAGCCAGCCGCTATATTATCCGAAGCCTTAACCCTACCACAGCCTTGATCAAGCCAGGTTCACGGTTGAAGGTGCTCTCGGAGCTGTACGCTCTGGGGTTACTCGGTGAGGTATGTGATGAGTAGGGGCATGACTTCAGGACCAGAAAAAAGTTGAAAATTAAAGGTAAAATTATCCAATTAAAATAAAAGAGGTCGCTCAGGAGACATGATGAGAGATAGTACCGCATTACCAGATTTACGCATCCTCGAAACAAACACCCTGATCGCGCACGAAGAACATGAACCCGATAGAGTGGCGCGTTTAGCGAGGAGGCTACTTGAAGAAGGGAAATTGAAAAACCCTCCCGTGGTAGCGCAAATCCCCAATGCAGAGGAGTATGTCGTGTTGGATGGTGCGAATCGCACCATGGCTTTTCAATTGGCGGGCATCCCGCATATTGTGGCTCAATGTGTGGATTATCATGACCCGAATGTCATTGTGGATACTTGGTATCATGTGGTCGCCGGGTTGAGGGCGGAGGAGTTTGAACGCAGCATCCAGGAATTGACAGGTATGACCCTCATGGAGAGTACTCTGGAAGACGCGCGCCGTGCGTTGAAAATGGAGCAGGCTGTAGCCTACATCGTGTGCAAGCACGGTGTGCACCAGGTGTTACACGCCCAGGGAGAGCCACTGAGTCGGATGGAGATCTTGCGACGTCTGGTAGCGGTATATCGTGGGAAAGCGGAGGTGTATCGTGCCTCGAATGATATATGGGAGATTCAAGAGCCTTATTATCCGGGGATTGCCGCTTTAGTGATTTTCCCGCCATTAAAACCTGAGGATATTTTGCACGCTGCAGTAAACCGCTATAAAATCCCTGCGGGCATCACACGGCATATTATCCCGGCGCGTGCGCTGAACATCAACATCCCCATTGGTATCCTTATGTCAGGGTGGGATATCGAACGCAAGCGCCAGTGGTTGCATGATTGGTTGATGGAGCGCATGGCGACAAATGCCATTCGCTTTTACGCAGAATCGACCTTCTCGTTCAATGAGTAATCTTGGACAACCAAACGCTATGGAACTATTGATCACATTGCCATTTTCCGAAGAGACGCTTCGACCTCTCCAAGAAGTTTCCCCGGACATCCATGTGCACGTCTTTAAGGCACACAAGTTGGAAGATATCCCCGCTGAAATCTGGCATCGGGTAGAAGTGCTCTATACTGATCGCTTGATCCCAAACCACACCTTAGCACCCGGTTTGCGTTGGATCCAATTCCACTGGGCGGGTGTGGATCACGCCATTGACCATCCTGCTTTGCAGAGAGAAGATTTGATATGCACGACTTTAAGCGGCGCGGCGGCGACCCAAGTGGCTGAATTTGTCATCATGATGTTGTTGGCATTAGGGCATCGTTTACCCGCGTTGATGAAAGCACAGACACATGCTGAATGGTCTGAGGAACGCTGGACACGTTTCTTACCGCTCGAATTGCGCGACAGCACAGTGGGTATTTTAGGTTATGGAAGCATTGGGCGACAGGTCGCCCGATGTCTACATCCCTTTGGTGCCAAAGTCGTAGCCGTCAAAAGAAATGCCAAACAACCAGCGGATACAGGGTACATCCCCGAAGGATTTGGGGATGCCGAAGGACATTATCTGCAGCGACTGTACCCTCCAGAAGCGATAAAGTCTATGGTACGAATCTGTGATTTTGTCGTTGTAACATTGCCGTTGACCGCAGACACGCGTCACCTAGTCAATGCCACGCTTCTCAGGGAGTTCAAACCGACGGCGTATCTGGTGGATGTCTCCCGCGGTGGAGTGGTGGATTTGGAGGCGCTGGTCGAGGCGTTGAATGAAAATCGACTGGCAGGCGCAGCGCTGGATGTATTCCCTCAGGAGCCATTGCCAGCAGAGCATCCATTATGGCGTATGGACAAGGTCATCATCACCCCCCATATTTCCGGCATCACGCCACATTACAATGAGCGGGCGATGCAATTGTTTGCGACCAATCTGAAGCGCTATCTGCACAAGGAACCCTTGCTCAATGTGGTGGATTTAACCCGCGGTTATTGAGCCTTGCTGATAAAAAACTGCGCAACTTTGGCGATGCCGCGCAGTTTCCCATTGAGAGGGGTGTTTTTATTCGAGCGTATCCGGTCTGGCTTCTAAAACTACCGTGATTTGTTGCTCTTGGCCATTGCGGATGATGGTCAAGGTCACTTCCTGCCCCGGCTTTGCCTTAAGGGCGATATAGATGAGCAGGTCCTCAAATGAGGTGACCGGATTGCCATCGATAGCGATGACTACATCCCCGCCGATGGCGACAATGCGCCCGTTTACATTCTTCTCAGTTCGCGCGCCTCGCAAGCCGGCTTTATCAGCCGGACCACCGACGACCACTTCGGCGATATATGCCCCACGCGTGACCGGCAACTTCATCCCCTCCACGAGTACAGGTTCGAGGTTGCCTCCTACCACACCTAGCCAGGGCCAAACGGCTTCGCCGTTTTCGATCAACTGCGGCACGGCGACTTTGATCACACTTACCGGAATGGCAAAGCCAATGCCGCTATTCGTACGGCTGGTACCACCGGTTTCGATTTGCGCGTTCACACCAATGACTTCGCCTTTCAGGTTGAGCAAAGGTCCACCTGAGTTTCCAGGGTTGATGGGCGCATCAGTTTGGATTGCTTGTGGAATGGAGAACTGAGTGAGTGCGGGAATCGTCCGTCCTAATGCGCTGACAATGCCACGCGTCATCGTTCCACCCAAGCCAAAGGGATTTCCAATGGCAACCACAGTCTGGCCGACTGCGACGCTTTCCAGATCCCCGAGCGGCAGCGGCTGGATGCCATCGGGAAGTTGATCCACTTTAATCACCGCCAGGTCGCTATGCAAATCCTCGCCAATCAGCGTCGCAATCGAGGCGCTTCCATCCCAATACCACACCTCGATCTCATCAGCGCCATGCACAACATGAGAATTGGTGACGATATGTCCCTGTGCGTCGTACACAAACCCGGAGCCTTCGCCACTAGGCGAAACCTGAGCCCCTAGACGTTGATAGGTGCGGATGTTGACCACGGCTGGATTGACGCGCTGATACAATTCAACCAGAACTGCATCTTCGTTTGTAACCAAGGAAACTGGTGGTGGAAGAGGCTGGGTTGCGGGTACGGCGGCAACTTCTTCGGTTTCGGTTGGGCTGACCCATGTGGGTACATTCGTCGAGATGCCACATCCCAAGAGAATTACGACCACCAGGGATAGCAAAGCTGCTTTTTGTATGTTTTTCTTTTGTATCATTTTTTTATTCACCTGCCTGACATTTCATCATTCGAATCCTGATTGGGCTTGCCATCGAGCGGAACAACCAACGCCCTGACTCGATGGGCATGGATTCAGCCCATAAATTATAGCCCTGACCTTATGAGTAGATAAGAAAAGCAGGCTAAGAAGTTCGTTCACATTTTTAATCGTCTGGGAATGATTATAGGTCTAACTCAGCAAGGATCATATCGTTTTCTGTCAACGAAAGGTTGAAGCCTAGTTTTTGGCAAAGATGCTGCATGGCGTGGTTATCCCGGGTCATCAGCGCGCGCAGGGATTTGATTTTTTCTTCTCTGGCGACCTGAATGAGACGTTTGATCAATTCGCGCCCGATGCCTTTGCCCTGCGCCTGGTCGCTGATCAGGATACTGAAGCGCGCCGATTCGGTTCCGTGGATTTTACTCATGCGCGCTGCGCCCAGGATGCGTAGATCTTCCCCTTTGGCATCGTCCCTTTCGGCAATCAGTGTGATCACGCGTTCATAATCTCCATGGCAGATTCTGGATAGTCGTTCGTGAGCGACGCGCTGGCTGAGCATTAGTGGATGCAGATAGCGCAGATACACACTACGATCCGATAGCGTTGCATGAAATTTGACCATTTCCGGTTCATCTTCGGCGCGAATCGGGCGGAATGTGATCGGGGTGCCATCCTTAGTTTGCCAATGGCTGATGTATTGCACCGGGTAAGGTCGAATCGCCAAGCGGGGCAACTCATCTTCGGAGGTATCTGCCTCATAGATCAGCACGCGCGCATCCAGAGCCAGGATTTGCTGCGGCGAGGCAACCAGTGGATTGATATCCATCTCTTTGATCCAGCGTTGTTCGGAAACCAATTGGCTGAAGCGCACAATGACCCGCTCCAAAGTCGCCAGATCCACCGCAGGTTTGCCACGTACACCCTGCAAAGCTGAGAAAATTTTCGTCCGTTCCATCAAACGGCGCGCAAGCATGGAATTCAATGGAGGTAACGCAATTGCGCTGTCTTTGAAAACTTCTACTAACGTACCTCCCATGCCGAAAAGGATCACCGGACCGAATTGGGCATCGATGCTGCTCCCCAATATGAGTTCATATCCATCGAATTGGAGCATCGGCTGAATAGTTACGCCAAGGAAGAGGTCCTTTGAGGCTGTAGGGTATGTGTCATGTATATTGCGGCGAATATCACGAAACGCCTGGCGCACCATCTCGGCATTTTCCAGGTTGAGTTTGACGCCACCGACATCGGATTTATGTGTAATGCGGGTGGAATGCACCTTTACAACCACCGGATAGCCGATGGTTTCGGCGATTTGTATCGCTTCTTCTTCGCTCTCTGCAATATATGTAGGCACCGTAGGGATACGATAGGCTTCGAGGAGTTTTTTCGATTCGTATTCCGTAAGCGTTGTACGTTTTTCAAGGCGCGCCTGGGCGATGATCTCTTGGGCTTCATTGACAAAGAGGCTTTCCTCATCGCTGGCGCTGAGCAGCATGGGGGTTTCGTATAGTCGTTGGAGAATGGCTGAATAATTTGCCATATAATCGAACATCAAGGCAGCCGTGTCCGGGTAGGGGAAGGCAGGTATATTTGCGCGATTGAGGATTTTCTCCCCTTCGGAAACACCTTCGCCGCCCATCCAACTCGCCAGGATGGGTTTATGAATCTGCTTTACTTTCTCGACGACCGCTTCAGCAGTTCTGGTGGGATCGGTCATGTCCTGAGGCGTGAGGATGACCAATAGGCCATCGCTATGAGCATCCTGCGCGGCAATTTCCAAAGCCTGGGCATAGCGCTCTGGGCTGGCATCTCCCAGGATATCCACAGGGTTGTTGTGGCTCCAGGCTGGAGGGAGGAGCTGATCGAAGGCTTGCATGGTCTCTGCGCTCAGTTCGGCAAGCCTGCCTCCATGGGTGATCAAGGCATCGGTGGCAAGCACCCCTGGTCCGCCAGCGTTGGTGACAATGGTCAGGCGGTTCCCTTGAGGCCTGGGTTGTTTGGCGAGGATTTCAGCCATGAAGAACAATTCTTCGATGGTGTTAACGCGTAAAACCCCACTTCGGCGGAAGGCAACATCCAATACCTCATCACTGCCGGTCAGGGATCCGGTATGCGACGCCGCGGCTTTAGCTGCGCCTTCTGTGCGGCCGGGTTTGATCACAATAATCGGCTTGGTGTTTGCCACTTCCCGCGCTGAGGAAAGGAACGCGCGTGCGTCACCTATGGTCTCCATATAAATGACGATGCTTTCTGTCTCTGGGTCATCGCCCAGGTAGTAGATTAAATCTCCCCAGCCCACATCCAGCATCGAACCGATGGAGACAATGTGACTGAATCCGACGTTTTCTCTTAAACTCCAATCCAGGATGGCGGTGAGCAGCGCGCCGCTTTGACTGATAAACCCTACAGAGCCACGTCGTGCCATGGAAGCGGCAAAGGTGGCATTCAAGCCATGCACGGGGCTCATTACACCCAAGCAGTTTGGGCCGATGATGCGCATATTTGCCGGTCGGGCAACTTCAAGAATCCGCCGTTCGAGTTCTGCGCCTTGCACACCGGTTTCTTTGAATCCCGCCGAGATGATGATGGCGCCTTTGACTCCAAACTCAACGCATTCTTGGATGATCCCAGGTACGGTGATCGCCGGGGTGACAACAATAGCCAGATCGATCGCCTCTGGTACATCGCTGATTTTAGGGTAGGCTTTCACCCCCATCACACTGGCGCGTTTCGGATGCACCGGGAACACCGCGCCTCCAAATGGATTGCTGATTAGATTCCACATCAACGTTCTGCCCACGCTACCGGGGGTTTCTGTGGCGCCGATCACGGCAACGTTCTTTGGAGAAAAGATGGCATCCAGCGGATTCTTGCCATAGCGAAGGACATCGTGGATGGGGTCAAAGTCGGGGAGTTTGGCTTCTACAGGGATCATCGAGTTAATCCTCAAGGCATGGTGAAATCGATAATCAGGGATTGGCAGGTGCCGCTCAAGTTTTCTTTGGAGCACAGCACGATTGTCGTTCGAATTAAATGCTCCCGAATAGGGGAAGTGCCCATAGAGTAGCCCAAATAGCCCGTCCTGCCTGCGAGCAGGCGGTCGATTCCTGTGGAGCAGGTGCGATCCGAGAACATGAACGGTGCATTGCTTTGATAAGGTCCAGAGACCAAGTGACCGGTGTCCAGGTCTTCAAACTGAATGGAGCTGGATTCCAGGGCAAAGCTGTTCAGGTTGGTGATCTTGAAAATGCCCCAAGGAATGCCATAACAATTGTATATGTTTAGATTGCGTATCTTGATATTTGATTCCGCGGAGATAATAAACGGCAGCGTAGGAAACGGCGTGGAAGATGCCGTTGGAGTCGAAGTCAATGTTGGCAGTGACATGGTTGCGGTTGGGCTGGAGGTTGTGGTCGGACTCGCGGTGATGGCTGCTAATGTACTGGTTGAGGTGGCTGTGGGTGTCGAGGTACTCGTTACGATGAGAGGCTGGGCTTCTGAGGCAGTCAGTTGTAATGCATATTCGATGGTCGCGGCTGCCTGGGTGAGGATCTCCGAGGACACACCGGTTTCTGGTGTCGCGGGGAGCAATGCAGTCAAGTTACACGCCAAACTCATTGCGAGCAACAGAACAAATCCCCAGATCAGCGGTAATTGAACTTGTTTTGAAAAAGGGTTGCGCTTCATGTTCGCTCTCCTGCTCATCGATTGATCCTATCCATCAACTGCTTACCAATGAATTTATTATATCCTAAGCTGGATTCGAAGGTTCAGATAAATGCTGATTAAGGAATAAGCGATCGAAGCGGTAAATCTTTCCCCTCAGAGTTATAATTTTAGATATATGCCTCAAGATTTATTCGACTATGGTATGGAACAACGGATGCGCTACGAGTCGCCTCTGGCTGCCAGAATGCGGCCGCGCACCTTGGACGAATTCGTCGGCCAGGAGGAGATTCTAAGCCCAGGCAAATTGCTCCGACGCGCCATAGAAACAGACCGCTTATTCTCTTCAATTATCCTTTGGGGACCGCCGGGCAGTGGGAAAACTACTTTGGCGATGGTCATTGCCAACCACACGCAATCCCACTTCGATACGCTTTCTGCCGTCTTGGCAGGAAAAGATGAATTGCGTGCCGTCATCGAGCGGGCATTGGAAAGAAGGCGCTTATACGGAAAACGCACGATATTATTCATTGACGAAGTGCATCGCTGGAACAAAGCCCAACAGGATGCTCTATTACCCCATGTCGAAAACGGCACCATCACCCTAGTTGGTGCGACAACCGAAAACCCATATTTCGAAGTGATTGGCGCGTTGGTTTCCAGGTCGCGGGTGTTTCAGCTCAAACCGCTGAGTGATGCGCATATCCGTCAAATTTTGTTTCGCGCCCTGGCAGACGAAGAAAGGGGCTATGGAAACAAACAAATCAAATTGGATGAAAAAGCTCTGGAGCATATCATTCGCATTGCTGGTGGGGATGCGCGCAATGCGCTCAATGCCTTAGAGCTTGCTGTTGAAAGCTCTATCCCCGATAAAGCGGGTGTGATTCACATTACCTTCGAAGTCGCTCAGGAGTCGATTCAGCGGCGGGCTGTGTTGTACGACAAAGACGGAGATGCTCATTACGATACCATCTCGGCGTTTATCAAGTCCATTCGGGGTTCGGATCCGGATGCAGCCCTGTACTGGCTGGCAAAAATGCTCTATGCCGGAGAAGACGCGCGCTTTATTTTGCGCCGTCTCATCATCCTGGCTGGCGAAGATATCGGGTTGGCGGATCCCATGGGTTTGGTAGTGGCTACTTCGGCTGCCTATGCGTTTGATTATGTAGGTCTGCCCGAAGGAGTTTACCCGATCGTTGAAGCGGTGTTGTATCTCGCTACGGCACCGAAATCGAATTCCGCAGGCGCATATTTCAAAGCCTATGAGCTCATCGAGAAGGAGGGGGTGGGCGAAGTGCCAGACCACCTCAAGGATTCCAGTCGAGACGCTCAAGCTCTAGGACATGGAAAGGGTTATCAGTATCCCCACATGGCGGACGACCACTTTCTACCCCAACAATACCTGCCCAGCGCTTTGCTCGGCACATATTTCTACACTCCAACCCAACAAGGTTATGAGCAGCTGGTTGCGGAAAGGTTGGCGCGATGGCGGGAAGCTCAACGCAAGGCGCTGGAAATAGAAACAGAGCGTATTCTTCCTGACCTTCCTGAGGAACGCATCAAACAAATCAAAGGTGTTCATCGCTCGACTCGCATTGGAGTGGATCGATAATCGCATACCAGGGAAACCACCATGCCGCTTGTGTACCTTGTTCGACATGCTGAAAATGAATTTATCTCCGATAAACGCCTGGCTGGACGGTTAGTCGGTGTGCATCTGAACGAAAAAGGACATCAACAGGCGGAGCATCTGGCAACCGTGTTTTCCAAAAAGCGCATCAAAGCCATCTATGCCAGCCCGCTTGAACGCACCATGGAGACTGCCAGACCCATCGCTGAAGCATTAGGCTTGGATGTGCAGCTGTGCCCCGGTTTGATGGAAATTGATTACGGCACCTGGCAGGGTCAAAAACTGAAAGTATTACGCAGAAGGAAGCTATGGCAAACCGTCCAGCGCGCGCCATCGCGAGCACGCTTCCCACAAGGCGAGTCGTTTCTCGAAGCCCAAAAACGCGCCGTCGAAGAGATTGAGATGTTGGCCGGTAGGCATCGAAAGCGGGAGGCGATCGTGTGTGTCACCCATGCCGATGTGATCAAACTGGTGGTGGCGTATTACTTGGGGATGCCTTTGGATGCCTTTCAAAGAATCGCCATCGCTCCGGCATCAGTCACTACCTTGCTGATTGACCCTCAGGTGGTTTATCTGCTCAACCTCAATTGGAATGAGCGAATTTTTTGACCTGTGAAGAGTGCTCTTATGGAGACCAACGAAATTGAACTGGATGAAGTAACGCATATCACCACAGATGCGATCGGTCCACCCGGTAAGCGGGTTTTCTATATTCAAGCATGGCAAAACGAACGCACGCTGAGCCTCATCGTGGAAAAAGTTCAAATCCAAAGTCTGGCGATTGGATATGAGCAATTTTTGGCCGAATTACACCGACGGTACCCCTCATTAACCGAAGCCTCGGCAGAGTTTGATGAAAAGATCATGCACATCCATCCACCCGTGGATGCGTTGTTTCGCGCTGGTGAGTTCGGTTTGGGATATGATGAGTCACGAGACCGCGTGATCCTGCTCATTCGTGAGCTGGCGTTAGAGGAAAGCGACATGGAACACAGCCGGGTGGTAAAACTATGGTGTACACGCGATCAGCTCAGAGCAATGTGCCGCTGGGGGATGATTGTAGCGTCGCGTGGTCGACCCCTCTGCCCTCAATGTGGGGAACCCATAGATGCGGAGGGCCATTTCTGCCCCAAGAAGAATGGCCATAAGCAGTAATCGTGGTTTTTTCACCAACGGATGCCGCAAATGAGTATTCCCGAATCGGCAGATATTTTGCCCCATTTGCTCAACGGTGAAATCATCGTCCAGGGTGAGTTTATTTGGGGCTCGAATATCACCTTCCAGGTTGAAGTAAAACTTGGTGGGCACTCGGTGCTTGCAGTGTACAAACCCATCCGGGGGGAGCGCCCTCTATGGGATTTTCCGGTTGCCAGCCTGGCAAAGCGGGAAGTAGCTGCTTATTGGGTGAGCAAGTATGTAGGATGGCATTTTGTGCCACCAACGGTTTATCGAAAAAAGGCTCCATTCGGTGCAGGTTCGGTTCAGCTTTATATCGAGCATGATGCCAAGAAACACTATTTCAACCTTTCGCCCTCTGAAATAGAACAATTGAAGCCTGCGGCGCTCTTCGATATTTTGATCAACAATGCCGATCGTAAAGGCAGCCATATCATCCAGGATGCTTCGGGTAAGTTTTGGTTGATCGATCATGGTTTGTGCTTCCATGTCGAAGACAAACTGCGCACCGTCATCTGGGATTTCGCCGGTGCTCCAATTCCGCGAGATTTACTTGCAGATTTACAGGCATTCAATCGAAATGTGATTGATAAGAAAGAGTGGCAGCAGACCTTGAGGGCTTACCTCACAGAGGCAGAGCTGCGCGCTATACTCCTGAGGGGGGAAAAACTGGTCGCCGAGGGCGTTTTCCCCCACCCTGGTCCATATCGCCGGCACATCCCCTGGCCGCAATTATAAATTGTAGTCGTAAAGTCGAGGGATATTTGGAGATGGATGCCTCAACCCCACGCGCGATTAGCTGAAACTTTGCCTGTTCTCCATGAAATCGCGCGAATATAATTGAGAGCGGTTTCGTCCCTTTATTTTAGCTTCGTAAACCGCCATATCAGCTCGATGGAGAATTTCGAAGGGGTCCAAATCTCCCGGTTTGAGGCCCGCAATCCCAAAGCTCATCGTGGCTTTGATGATCACTTTATTGATGGGGTTGATAAAATCTGTAGCTTCGATCTTTTTACGGATTTCTTCAACACGTCCTAAGGCAATGTTGGGTGTGGTTTCCGGCATCAAGATGGCGAACTCTTCGCCCCCAAACCGGGCGACGACATCGTATTCCCGTACCGAGGCTTTGAGAATCTGAGCCACACCGACCAGGACCGCATCCCCGCCCAAGTGTCCATAGACATTGTTGATATTGCGCAGCAGGTCCAAGTCGGCGATGATCAATGTGAGCGGACGGCGATTCCTTTGCGCCCGGCTGAACTCCACTTGAAGCTGGCGGCGGAAGTAATCCGCGTTCCATAAACCGGTTTTTGGATCCGTACTGGCTTGCTTTTTCAATGAAGGAATGGACAAGGATCGGTATATCAAGATCAGGGGCGCAATCGCCGCGAGGAAGAACCACGGGTTGATTTTCATGGCCAGCGCCGTGGGGAATCCCATCGTTAGCATAATAAAATCCGTGGAAAGGCTTTCAAAACTCATGATTTCGGATTCGCTCAAAGACACGCCACGCGCCACAACCAATGCAACCCCAACAAGCATATGATTCAGAACCGTATAGATCAAAACGGCAACGAAAAAAGCCGGCAGAGCCGAAAGCGCAGAGAGGTCAACGTTTTTACCCAGGATGGATTCGAATGCATATTTTGAAATAAACCCAATGAGGGTGTGGGTGGCGATGTTAAAGGGCTGGATATACCAATCTTTGAGATGAGGGCTTCTCAAGAAGCGTTCTTTAGCCCACTCCACCAGGTGAGAAATGGCGATGAGCGCGAAAAATAAAGCTGGCGGTAAGAGTACGACGCCAGCCATAGAGAACATCAGGTTTGGATGAAAGAGTTGGTGTTTCGGTGCTTCGGATTTAAATAACTGTGCCACCGTCATCAGCGCGCACAGCAACGAAAATATGAGGTTTAGATTGGGCGCCTCCAACGTGGAGATATCGAAGGTGATTAAAGTGTATATCCCCCTGGATAGCCCCAGGAGGATGATACTCAACACGTAAAACCATGCTCTAATCGGCAGACTTTTTTTCATCACTAGGGTTCAGTTGTGAATCATCTCGCGCGATCAATCCTCCCAAAACGCGCTCCCCCAATTGACCGAGCCCCATTTGACGGAAACCCAAATAAACGGCACACATTTAGAAGAGAAGTATAACAGACAGGACACTATCTGCGTAATGACGAATTACAACAA